>JAJEAR010000052.1 GCA_022822665.1 Alphaproteobacteria bacterium
GCGCCTCCGGGCGGGCACAGCACATCGACGAAGCGGCGGGCCTCGCGGTTGAACACCACCGGACGGCCGGTGCCCGGGTCGAGCACCACGACGCCGATCGGCGAGGTCTCCACCAGGGCCTCGAGGTCGGCGCGGGCGCGCCGCTCGGCCCGGAAGGTGCGTGCGTTGACGATGGCGGCCGCGGCCTGGGCGGCGAACAGCAGCAACGCCTCCTCGTCCTCGTCGGTGAACTCCAGCCCCCCCTCCTTGTCGGCCAGGTAGAAATTTCCCACCTGCGCGCCGAGATGGTGCATCGGCGTGTACAGCCCGGTGTCGAAGGGCTGAAGGTCCCAAGTGAATCCCAAAGACTGCACAAACGCGCGGAAGTTGGCGATCCGGAGCGGTCCCGGGAGGTCGCGGAATTGCTCGAACAGCTGCAGCCTGTCGGGCCACTCCTCCATCCCGCGGCGCTCCTCCTCGGTCATGCCCGTGGTCACGAAGTCCAGAGGCATTCCGGTCTCGTCGACGGTAACGATGCACCCCTGGCTCGCCCCGGTGAGCGCACGGGCACCGTCAATGACCTCGCGCAGGACGGTCTCAAGGTCGAGGCTCGCGCTGATGCGCAGCAGCGCCCTGCTCAGGGTCGACAGACGCGTCTCGTCCGGCGGATCGGTGAAGTCTGTCATCGCCGCGTCCGTACTCCTGTTTGCCGGCCAGCGTACCGCGCCGCCGGGGATTACCGGTGACGCATGATCAAGGTGAATGCCGTTCGCCCAAAATGCCGAAATATGTATACCAAATTCGCATATCTGTTCCTGTCCGCGCAACCTGCCGAATTGTCAGCCGAGACCGGCGGGCTGACTTCGCCCGGCCTGCCGGCTAACGGCAGCAACCAACCATGAAGCACTTCGTCGAACAGGACGCATCGGTCGATGGAGTCCGGCTCTTGCGCGGCAGAGGCGAAGCCGGCGTTCACGTCCGGACAGGGCTGCCGGCGAACCGCGAGCGCTTCCTGTCAGCAGCGGCGGTCCTCGCGGGCTTCTCCGTCCCGACATTCATTGGCGTTTCCTTCGGGAATCAGCCCGCTTGTCGGGCGTCGCGTCTCGCCCCTGTCGCCACCCTGCAAGGGGAACAGAGCGCGGCCTTGCCTTCCCTTGCCGCCAAGGCAAGGGATCGCGAGTTGCCGGACGCCATCGGGGTCCCTGTCGAACTTCTGGAGTCGGGCCCGGCGCACGCCCTGTGGCCCGGCTCCTGCTCGGCCATGGGGACGGCGGAGCCGGAGGCGCGTCCGCTACGGATACGCAGGCGGACGGCCATGCCTCCCGCCGGGTCGGCTTTCGACGCAGGCGGGTCCTCCGCGGATCATGGCGCAGGAGCGTTCGCCTCGCCGATATCGGCCCTGGCATGGTTGATCGTCAGACGCATGACGACCTCAATCTGCGCTGGAAAGCTGTAATTCATCTATTGTTCACGTATATCGACTGATTTTGAACACTATATTCTCTTTCAAATCGGTATGCTCGGTTTGCATGAAACACATCGGGTTGAAGCTCTCAGCGGTCGGCGCACGGGCCGAGGACGAGGCGGGGAACCGCAACGGTGTCCTCGGGCGTGGCTTGAACCGGTCCATCCCAGCCACCAGGAGAACGAACTCATGTTTCAGCCGAGCGAGATCGCAGCAGGACGCACGGACGCCCCGGGGAGCCGTGGCGCAAGAACGGGAGACGCAAGGGCCGCTGCAACGGCAAAGCGCCTCTTCGGCATCTTCGCATTCATCGGCGCGATTGCGGCGGCCACGCTTGCGCTGTCGATGCTTTTGGTCAATCCGGCCTTGGCGGACGGTAGTGATGCCGGGGCTTCGTCCGATTCTTGGTGGGATATGGGCGGGGCGTGCAACGGCGCTGCCAGATTACCAAAAGACAGTGCCACTTGCCTGACGGCCTCGTGGGACAATTCACCGCCCTTTGGTGCGTATTATGGTACTGGCACTCAGTGGGAATTAAAGAACGAATGCGGTGACATCGGCACAGTTATAGCGCATATCGACATGAAAAATTCCCAAGATGAACATGCTCATCTGGAAAACTCGACAACGAGAAGTGGCGGTGACCCCGTAGATGACACCCGCAGCATCACCTGCTGCCTCGACAAAGGCGACAAGCTGTGCATTAGGCAGCAGGTCGAGCCGGTGAACGGGAGAATTAAGCGCGTCTACAAAAGTGGCGACCGCTATTACGAGAAGGAAACGGTCGTAAACTCCCAGGACAGGCGCTACCTCACTTGCGCGAACTGGCCGAACGCTGCGTATTGCAGGCTGACCGACGACGACACGTCGCCACCGACGAGCTGGTGCGGCGATGACGGGGTATGCGACAGGATGGATTGCAGAAACAATTACAGAGGGGGCAGCGCCTTCAAGGACGGGGGGTGCACTCATACCTGGATATCCTACCGCGCGCCCTCGACTGACGATCAGACCCTCGACTACCCGCAGTGCAAGATCCACAACGTTACCTGCCCGGACGAAGACGGGGTGTCGCAGGAGTTGGGGACCTCGGAGTGGCTCGAAATCTATCTCATGGATGACTTCAAGAACTGCGACGGCGTCCTCAAGGACACCTGGTGCAGCATGACCTATCTGTCCGCCGACTGAACGCCGGTGAGTTTGTAAGCCGGTCCCGGGGGCGCTGAGCACTGCGGACAAGGGGACGATGCGCGGTGCCCCCCGGGAGGTTCTGCCCGGTTGACGACACGTGGAGATGACAGGTCTTCGCAGGATCGCGCCGGTGCTGCTGGTTGCAGTTGCCGGTCTGGTGGTGCTCTGGACATCGCCGGGACAGGGCCAGGAAGCCGTTCCCGGCGGGCGTCTGGAGTTGACGCTTGATGACGCGATCGCGCTCGCGCTGAAGAATAACCGGGGCCTGATCGACGCCCGTGTGTCGCGAACCATCCAGAAGTTCGCACTGGAGCTTACCGAAGAGCGCTACTGGCCGACGGCGAGCGTCTCCTCGTCCGCGCGGGTGCGGAAGGGGGGAGATCCGACGGCGGATGCGTCGGTCTCGACGAGTCTCCGGGTTCCGACCGGCGGGCAGTTGTCCCTGGGCTTGTCGGAGCCCCTCGCGGGACGGGGAGACGGTTCGGGCACCGTCACGTTCGGCTTCTCCCAGCCGCTGCTGCGGGGGTTCGGGATAGATGTGGACACCGCGCCGCTTCGGACCGCGCGGCTAGGCGAGAGAGGCGCCGTGCTGGCCTTCCGCGAGACGGTTGCGGGCGTCGTGGACTCGACCATCCAGGCCTGGCGCGGCCTGGCGCAGGCGCGGCGGAGCCTTGCGAACAGCGAGGCTTCCTTCGAGCGCATCCGCAGACAGCTTGAGATCAACCGCCAGCTCATCGAGGCGGGCGAGATGGCGGAGCGCGAGATCCTGCAGAGTGAGGCGGACGTCGCCCGCGGGGAGCTGGCGCTGGCGCAGAGCCGGAACAACCTGTTCCAGGCCAATGTCGCCCTCGTCGACATTCTCGACCTGGACAGCGCGACGGTGGTGCAACCCGTCGAGACGCCCATCGTCCCGAGGCCGGCGATTCCGGTGGAGGAGGCCATCGAGACGGCGCTCGACCATTCGCCTGTCTATGCGCAGGCGCTGCTCGGCAAGGAGATCGCCGAGATCGGCCTGCGGATCGCGCAAAACAACCAGCTCTGGGACCTGTCCCTCAGCGCCAATGCCTCCCGGCCGACCGGCGGCGGCGCGCCGACGGACTATTCCGCGGGCCTGCAACTGACCGTTCCCTTGTGGGACCGGAGCCCCCGTCTGGCGCTGATGAATGCGAGGGCCGCGGTCGCGCGTGCGGAGCGGGGCCTGAGGGAGCTCAGGCAGTCGCTGGCCATCGCCGTGCGCCAGGCGGTTTACAGCGTGGAGGTGGGCCTGCGGCAGATCGAGCTTGCGCGCGAGGCGCGCCGGCTCACGGAAGAAAAGCTGGAGATCGAGCGGAGCAAGCTGCGGCAGGGCCTGTCCTCGACCTTCCAGTTGAGCCAGTTCGAGCAGGAGCTGACCGGAGCCCAGGACGCCGAGATCGCGGCGCTCTCCAGTTATGAGAACGCGCTGCTGGCGCTGGACCGGACCCTCGGCACGACGCTGGAGACCTGGGGGATCGAGGTCGGGCAGGCAGGGCAGTGACCGGTCCGGCGGCGCATATCCACAGCGCGGTCCTGGAGAACCAGGCCGACGGCGTGCTGGCGGTGGAGCGGGGCGGGACCGTCTCGGTGCTGAATGCCGCTGCGGAGCGCATTCTCGGCCTGGCGGCCGACGAGGCCGTGGGGGAAACGTTCGCCACCCTGTTTCTCGACCGCGACGGGCTCGAGGCGTTCAGCGAGCTGGTGCTGGACGCGGTCACCGGCGGGAGCGGGACCGAACGCCGTGTCGTGGAGATCGCTGCCGGAGGTGAGCAGCGGCTGCTGTCGGTGGCGACCTCCTATATCCGCGAGCTTGTGGACGGCGCGCCGGTGCCGGTCGCGCTGATCGCGGTGTTCAGCGACATCTCGGAGGTCGAGCGGCTCCGGGAGACCGAGCTTCGCATGGCGAAGCAGGTCGAGGCGCAGCACGGCGAGCTGCAGACAGCCTACCGGCAGCTTGACGAGCGCAGCCGGATGCTCGCTACCACGCTGAGGCGGGTCAAGGTGGCGCAGGTCGCGGCGTCCCTGCTGGTGATCGGCGGGTTCCTGGGGGCGGCCGCCTGGATATGGCAGCCGCTCGACCTGTTCGAGGGCGGGCCGGAGAAGGCCGTGGTGTCGGAGGCCCGGGCCGGGGCCGAAGCGGACCATTACCCGTTCGTCGTGGAGCCGCAGCCGGTGCGCGAGACGATCTCGCTGTCGGGCAAGCTCGGGCCATGGCGAACGGTGACGGTGACGAGCCCGGTCCTGGGCCGCATCGCGCGTGTGCATACCGAGCCCGGCCGGCAGGTGCGGGAGGGCGATCTTCTGCTGGAGCTGGATGTCTCCGAAGCGCTGCAGCAATACCGCAAGGCGCAGGTCGAGCACATCGAGAAATCGGACGAGTTCAACAAGGTGAAAAACTGGGAGAACAGCCCGGACATGGCGGCGGCGCGGCGGGCATTCACGCTGGCGCGCATGTCGCTCGAGGACCAGGAGAGACAGTTGAAGCGCAGCGCATTCCTGCTGGAGCAGGGCCTGATCGCGGTCTCCCAGCATGAGGAGGCCGAGCGCCAGCACCGCAGGCAGCTTCTGGATTTCGAGGCGGCGCAGGAGGATTTCGAGACGTCGCGGGCCGGGGGCGGCAAGGAAGCGCTGGAAAAGGCGGAGCTGGAGCTTCGCTCCGCCGAGGAGGTCTTGCGGGAGATGGAAGTAGGCCTGGACGAGGGGAGCGTCCACGCGCCGATATCGGGGGTGGTCCTGTCGGGCCGGAGAGGCGGGCCGCCCCTGGAAGTCGGCCGGATGGCGCCGAGGAACTCGCCCCTGCTGACCATCGGGGACTTCTCGCGGCTGGGCACGTTGGCTCAGGTGGACGAGATCGACGTGGTCCGGGTCGCCGTCGGCCAGGCGGTGTCGGTTACCGGCCACGCATTTCCGGACCTCCCCCTCAAGGGGACGGTCACGCATGTGGCGTCGGAGCCCCAGGGCGGGGGGAGAGGCGGCGGTTCGCGGTTCGCGGTCAGGGTGACGCTCGATCCGCTCGACGCGGAGCGGCAGCAGCGCCTGCGCACGGGCATGTCCTGCATGCTGGAGATCGTCGTTTACGGCAAGGATGCCGCCCTGATGGTGCCGCTGGAGGCGGTCGAACGGCACGGCAGGACGCATCTGGTGCAGGTGATCGATCCGGAGACCGGGGCGTTGAGCGAGCGGGAGGTGGAAGTCGGGCCGACCACGATGAGTTCCGTCGAGATCGTCGCGGGCCTGGCGGCCGGCGAGCAGGTCGCCGTGCCGGCTTACTGAAGGGGCGGGGATGCTGCAGTTGACCGGGATCGGCAAGTGGTTCCAGCTGGGGACGCTCAAGGTGGACGTCCTGCGGGGGGTGGACCTGGAGGTCGCGGAGGGCGACCTGCTCTCGATCATGGGACCGTCCGGCAGCGGGAAATCGACCCTGATGAACATCATCGGCCTGCTGGGGCGCCCCAGTTCGGGCCGGTATCTCGTGAACGGGCGCGACGTCTCGACCATGAGCGACCGGGAGCTGTCGGTCTTCCGCAACGCGCATATCGGATTCGTGTTCCAGTCGTTCAACCTGCTGGACCGGTTGACGGCGCTGGAGAACGCGGCCCTGCCGCTCGTCTATCGCGGCCTGGGCCGGCGCGAGGCCCGGCGCCGGGCTGCGGAGATCCTGGAGAAGGTGGGCATGCAAGACCGGCTGGACCACAGGCCGGACCAGCTCTCGGGCGGCCAGAAGCAGCGCGTGGCGATCGCGCGCGCCCTTGTGGGGACGCCGGCGGCAGTGCTGGCCGACGAGCCGACGGGGGCGCTCGACTCGGACACGGCCGAGGAGGTGATGAACCTGCTGATCCGGCTCAACCGCGAAGAGGGGGTCGCGGTCGTGATCATCACGCACGACCCCGTGATTTCGATGCAGTGCCGGCGCCGGACGCTGATCCGGGACGGCGTGCTGCTCGAAGACGGCGACGGGCGGGCGGCGGGGTAGGCGGCGATGGCGCAGGGAGGAGCGGCGCTTGCCGACGGCCTGCACGAGGCCCTGCACAGTCTCCTGCGGGCGCGGCTGCGCACCGTGCTGGGCCTTGCCGGCATCTCGATCGGCATTGCCGCTGTCATCGCGATGATCTCGACCGGCGAGATCGCTACCGCCGAGGCGCGCAAGAAGTTCGAGGCCGCCGGCACGGACATGCTCTCGATCCGCAAGTCCGAGGACATGCCCGAATCGGTGTCGATCGGTTTCGAGGACGCAATGGATGTCGCTCACCTGCTTCCGGCGGTTGCGGAGGCGGCGCCGAGGATAGAGGTCGGCGGACCGGTCCTTTATGCCGGCAGCCAGCTCCGGGTGAACAACGTGCAGGGGGTCTCGGGGTCGTTCATGGCGGTCAACCGGCTGCGGCTTGCGGCGGGCCGCTTCGTGTCGGACCTGGACCGGGGGCGGTATTTCGCAGTGGTGGGATACGAGGCGGCCGAGGCCATGCGCCGGGCGGGCGCCGGCGAGGTCGTCGGCAGGACTCTGGAGATCGGGGAGTGGCTCTACACCGTGATCGGCGCGCTGGAGGACACGCCCGAGAGCTACGCCCTGCCCTATTCGGTGAACGCGAACCGGTCCGTATTCGTGCCGATCGCCACGGCCAGGCGCGTCGAACCGCACCGGTCGGTCGAACTGGTCATCGCCCGGAGCGCGCCCGGCGTCCACCATGCGGAGGCCGCCCGCGACATCCGAGCGTACTTCGCCGAACGGACGCCCGGCCTCGTCGTCAGGGTCACGAGCGCGGAGCAGCTGATCGAGCGGATGGAGGCGCAGCTCGGCATCATGACCCTGCTGCTCGGCGCGGTGGGCAGCATCAGCCTGATCGTGGGCGGGATCGGGGTGATGAACGTCATGCTGATCTCGGTGACCGAGCGGCGGCGCGAGATCGGCGTGCGCCGGGCCATCGGCGCCACCCAGGGGAATATCCAGACCCAGTTCCTGCTGGAAGCCCTGATCCTCACGCTGAGCGGCGGCATTGTCGGCATCCTGCTCGGGAACGGCGCGACCTGGGGGCTCTGCGACTATTTCGAGTGGGAGTTCTTCGCCTCTCCCACGTCGGTTGTCGTCGGGGTCGGGGTCTCCTCCGCCATCGGCCTGTTCTTCGGCTTCCAGCCGGCCTGGCAGGCCTCGCGGCTGGACCCCATCGTCGCCCTGCAGGGCGAGTAGGCGGGGGCGCGGGAGATGCTCAAGACCGTCCGCAGCCTCGCCGCGCAGCCCGTGGCCGGCCAGTCGCTCGCCGCCTTCCGGATCGCCTTCGGCCTCCTGATGCTCGACGAGGTCGTCACTCTGCTGCAGGGCGGGTGGCTGACGCGCTACTATATCGACCGCGAGCTCCTGTTCCCCTATTTCGGGCTGGAGGTGCCGCCCCTGCCCGCGCCCTGGCTGCACTGGCTCTGGGCGCTCTGCGGCGCGTGCTGCCTGCTCGTCGCCCTCGGCGCCTTCTACCGCCTCGCGATCTGGGGCTTCAACGCGATCTTCATCTACTTCTTCCTGCTCGATCAGGCGCTCTACCTCAACCATTTCTACATGATCGCGCTGTTCGGGCTGCTGCTCGGCTTTACCGACGCGCACCGCTGCTGGTCGGTGGACCGGCGGCTGGGACGGATCCGGGGAAGCCCCGCTGTGCCGCGCTGGAACCTCCTCATCCTGCAGTTCCAGGTCGAGGTCGTCCTGGTCTTTGCGGGACTGGTGAAGATCGAGGTGGACTGGCTGCGGGGCGAGCCGCTCCGAACCTGGATGCTGGAGCGGACCTGGTCGCCCTTCTCCGACCTGTTCGCGGCCCACTGGGTGGGGCTGGCCGCGCCGGTGCTGGTCATCCTGCTCCATGTCGTCGGCGCGCCGCTGCTGCTCTGGTCACGCACACGGCTCCCGGTCTTCCTTGTCTATTGCGCCTTCCACATCGCCAACGCGCACCTCTTCCCCATCGGCGTCTTCCCGTGGATGACGATCGCAGCGACGACCATCCTGTTCACCCCCGACTGGCCATCGGCGCTTGCGCGGAGGACCGGGGTCGTCCTGAAGGCCGCATGCAGGGCGGTTCCCGCGGCAAGCCCGCTGTTCCGAGCTGCCCCATGGGGCGTACGCCTCTGGCGCTTCGTCTCCGGGCCGGCGGAGGCAAACGGAGAGGCCCCGACAGCCTTCCGGCCCCTGCGCCCGGCCGCGCTCGCCGTCTTCGCCGTCTATGCCCTGGTCCAGATCTGGCTGCCGGTCCGGGACAGTGTCTTCGAGGGCCATGTCGGGTGGACCGAGGAGGGCCAGAAGTTCTCCTGGCGCATGATGCTCTATTCCGGCGCCGGAGACGGGCGCTTCATCGTGGAGGCCCCGGACGGCAGGGTGTGGGTTGCCGACACGCACGCCCATCTCGACGCCCTGCAGTCCTATCTCGTGTTCACCAAGCCCGAGATGATGCTGCACTACGTGCAGTGGCTGAAAGAGCGCCATGCCGCGGAGGGCGCCGGCCCCGTGCGCATTTACGCCGATGTCGGCAAGAGCGTGAACGGCAAGCCCTGGCGGCGTCTCGTAGACCCCGACACAGACCTGGCCGCGGTCGGGGGAATGAGATGGGTCGGGGACGAACCCTGGCTGCTCCGCCCGGAGTGGCAGCAGGTGGCTGACAGGCGCATTCCGGACTGGTATCCGCCGATCACGGCGGCGCGGTTCGTTTCCATGCTCGGTGCGCTCTCCGGCGGGTCGCGCGACTGATGCGCGGGGGCCTCTCAGCGCCCGAAGCCGGGCTTGCCCTTCGCGAACAGGGCAGCCCGGCGCAGGCGGCGCAGCCAGGGATAGGCGCGCCGCACCCGCCCGGGGTTCGACGAGAACCGGCGCGCGAGCCTGCCGAACGGTCCCGGGGCCGCGATCATGTCCTCGAGCGCCGTCATGGCGTCCGCCCCGTGATGGAGCCTGCCTTCGAGCGCCAGGACCATCCCTTCCTCGAGGTCGTAACCCTCCCGGCGCAGACGGGCCACCAGCGCGGGCGCCTCCCTGCCGTCGATGAGGCGCAACGGTTCCCCGAGCGCCGCTTCCAGGCGGGATTTCGCGATATAGAAGGCGCAGAACGGGCATTCGCCATCATAGAGCAGGAAAGGCCCCTCAGGGACCGCGCCCTCCTCTCTCTTGCCCGATTCCACCATTCCGTCCTCCGGTCGGGCCTCCCGCCCCATGGACCTGCCGCGATTCATGCTTCGCAGGTTCCCCGCAAGGTGGGGCATTCCGGGAGGCGGATCAATATCGCGCGCGCCCTGCGCCCGCAGACCCCGACACACGAACGGACATTCGCAAACTCACAGGAGATCGAACCATGAAACGGACACTCTGGCGGCCGCTGGCCGTCCTTGCCGTCATGACGCTGGCCTTCGCGACCGTCGCCGAAGCGCATGACGATCATGCGGACCCTCTGGATCGGGCCGCCGTCGAACGCATCGTCCATGAGTATATGCAGAAAAATCCCGATATCTTCGTGAATTACCTCTTGGATAATCCAGAAATCGTCGAGGCGGCTCTCATGAGTCTCCGCGAGAAGCGCGAAGCCGAAGAGCGCGTTCGCGTCCAGGCCGCCATCCGGGACAATGGCAAAGCGTTGAGGGCGCACCCGATGTCGCCCGTCTCCGGCAATCCCGACGGCGACGTCACAGTGGTCGAGTTCTTCGATTACCAGTGCGGCTATTGCAAGCGCGCGCTGAAGACGATGGAGGACCTGCTCGAGACCGACGCGAACGTGCGCGTCGTCTGGAAGGAATTCCCGATCCTGGGCGAGGTCTCGCGCGCGGCCGCCCGGGCGGCGATGGCGGCGGATCGCCAGGGCCTCTACCTGGCGTTCCATCTCGAGCTGATGCGCGAGCCGGAACTGACGATAGACAAGATCTTCGAGATTGCCGGCAAGGTGGGGCTCGATGCCGAGCGGCTTCTGCGAGACATGGCCGAGCCGGAGATCGAGAGCTATATCGGCGAGACCCGGGCCCTGGCGCAGGAACTGGGCATCAACGGGACGCCCGCCTTCGTGATCGGGGGCGAACTGGTGGGCGGGGTCATCGGCAGCAAGGAGATGCAGGACCTCGTCGCCCGGGCCCGCGAGACGGCGGGCAAGGGATGAGCCCGGCGCCGGAGACGCGCGCGATGAGGCTCGCGGAGCGCAAGGAGGGTCCGGTGACGGTCGTCTCCCTGCTGGGGAGGCTGGATGCGGCCGGAAGCCGGCTGCTGGAGCCCTGGATGGCCGCGTTCGTGGCCCGGGGCGAGACCCGTCTGGTGCTGGACTGCAGCGCGATGACCTATATCAGCAGCGCGGGCCTTCGCGGCGTCCTCGTGGGTGCGCAAGCCTGCCGGAAGGCTGGCGGGAGCCTGGCGCTCGCCGCGCTTGATTCCCACTGCCGCGCGGTGCTGCAAGCGAGCGGTCTGCTGTTGGTTCTCGATTGCCACGACACCGTAGAGGCGGCTCTTGCCGCACCGGGCGACGGCGCGCATCCGGAAACCCGTTTCGACCGGCCCGGTTCCACACGAGGACCGCCGATCACGATCGGGGAATGCCGGGAGGAAACGGCAGTCGTTCTCGCCCCGGCCGGACGGCTCGATGGCGTTGGCGCGCCGACTCTGGAGGCCAAGGTCTCGGCCGTTGTCGGAGATGGCGGGGTTTCGGTGGTCCTCGACTGCGCTGGCATGACCTATGTCAGCAGCGCCGGACTGCGGGCCTTGCTGCAGTGCGCCCGTCTCTGTCGGCAACGCGGCGGAAACCTGCACATCGCCGCGATGAACGCCGAGTGTCTGGCGGTGCTCAACATGAGCGGCTTTCACTCGGTCATCGACTGCCACGAGTCCCGCGATGCGGCGCTGGCGGCACTTTCCTGAGGAGGAAAACCGTTGGAAACCGTATTCCCGCCGGACTCCGGCCGTCCCGAGGAAGCAGCGGAACCGGGCGTCCTGTGGGTCGACGGACAAATGCAGCCTTCCCGGTCCGCGCACGCGGCAATGTCCGCAGCCATCCACAGCGCTCTGGAGCTGGTGCTGGCGTTCGTCACGGATGAATGTGCGGACCGAGCGGCACAGCGCGTCCTGTTGCAGGCGATGGCCGGGACTGTGGACGGTGAACATCGCCGGCTGGACAGGGAAACCGGAGCCGCAAGCCGAACCGGATCCGGGAGCGAGGTCGCTGCGGCGGCCGCGGAACGGAAGGCGGCGTTGATCGCCCTTCGAAACCGGATTGCCGCAATGCTGGACACGGTTCCGGCGACGGCGAGGACAGCATGAGGCCATGCAGATCGAGCGATATCCCCGGTTGAGCGCCCCGCCGCGGCCGCGGCGCACTGGCGATCCGGCCCAAGAACCCGGTCGGCTGCGACCGACAAGGTACGATGGCAATATGGATGCGGGCGGCCTCAGGGCGTTCGAACCGATTCTCTTCCAGGAGATCGGGCCGCGCGTAACCTACAACGCGAATTTCTGCCGCAACCCGATGTGCCCGAACTTCGGCCCCGCCCCGGACGCCGAGGCCTACCGGTGGAACGGCCCCGCAGCCGTTGCCGCCGTCGATCCCGGAGGAGTTGCCCCATGTGCGGCACGGCGAATCCGTTCTAGTTCTCGGTGCATTTTCTCGGCCGTGAATTTCCGGTCAGTTTGAGGAAGTCGAGGACTCGCCGTGTCTTTCTGTTGAGCGCGCACGTGGTTTCGGCCACAGGCAAACCGCGGGTCTTGATGAGTCCGATGGCGAAGCGGCGGAACTGGGTGGTGATTTCTGGTCCATGTCCACTGCGAATTCTGCCGCGGTCCTCATCAAAGCTCCAGTCCAGGATGTGGTGCATCGCCTCGATACACCAGTAAGTGCGATTGAGTTCGAGCAGGCGTGCGGCGGACGCGGCGGTGCCGGAGAGGCTGGTGACGCCATAGGCGATCGTGCAGCTGCGCCTTCCCGATGCGATCTCGTGGACGTCGCGCTTGATCGCGAAGACCTGGGGAACGCCCGGGAACCTGGCGTAGTCGTTGAGCTGGTCCGAGACCCAGATCGAGCACGTCTCGTGGCGTCCGTGTTCCGGCTTGGGGGTTTCGGTCACGAAGTCCGGGTCCCAGGCGTGGATGATGTCCGTGAACAGGGTCCGGATGTCGGCGAGCAGTGTCTTCTGGTTTCCCTTGACGGTGAAGACATAGTCCGCGCCGCGGTCGTTCAGATACGTGGCCAGGGCGCGCTGTGTGAGCAGGGCGTCGGCCGTAAAGATCTTTCCGCTGATGGTCGGCATCGTGTCGAGCAGCGGGATACTGGTCCCGATCTCGTTGGTGCGCTTGTCCTCCTGGTCCGCGTCCTGCTTCAGCCCCACTTTTTTTGGGCGTGGGGGGCCTTTGTGGTGTGCCCGATGATGCCGAGCACGTGGGTCCTGTTTCCGTCGGCGTCGATGGCGCCGCGCATGGTCTTTCCATCGATGGCCAGCGCACTGTCGTGCCCGCCATGGGCCCTGTTCCAGATGTCCAGGGCGTCCGACAGCTGCCGGCTGTCGACGCGGATCAGCACGGACCGGATCGCCGAGCGGCTCGGCGGGACACGCCTGCCGTTCGTCCACCGCACCCTGAAGTGGCTGAGCACATCCTGGCTCTGGTCATTGACCCATTCGCTGATCGCCTTGTAGCCGCGCGCGCCGGTCAGGATCGCGGCGGCCGACAGGGCCAGGATCGAGGACAGGCTGTGGCGTCGGCCCTGCGCACGCCGGGGGTCGTCGATGGTGGTGAAGACATCGGGCAGGGAGCACATCTGCGCTCTGGTCAGCGTCATTCTCGGGGGTCCCTTCAGCAGGTCGGGTTCGAGGTGGGCATTCAGCAGCCGGGTCCGGGCCCTCCGGCACAGCGGGTACAGGAACACCAGCTTGGGATGCGCGTGCTTGTGATACCCACGCCCGGCCCGCGCGAAGCCTTGCGTGCGGCCGGCCTCGATCCAGTTCGCGGCCCGGTAGACCGTGCCGCGGTGACGGGTCGCGTCGACGAATGTCTCGACCAGAAGCAGCTCGTGGCCAAAGCGCACCGGCCAGTCGCGCACAAGACGGCGTGTGCACAGCGACAGCACCCGGGAGCCGAGATTGCGCGGGCTGCCAGGAAGCAACAGGAACCGCGCGTTATTGCTGACCAGGTTCAGGCGGTAAAACTGCACGCCATGGTCCCAGCCGATCCAGCGGTCGCGGGCGCCGTTCTTCAAGGCCGAAGCCGAAAACACCAGCAGCGCCACCCAGCGGCCGTGGTGATGGGCGACGTAGCGAAGGGTCTCACCACCACCGCCGGATCGGACTCCTCCCGGCGCTTCATCGTCGCCTACCATTTGTTTGATCTGGCCTGTGGCCCGGCTCGCAAGATCGTCCACCGCCAAGCCATGACGGTTCCTCCACTAACGCACGCCCCATGCCCGCGGACGTCAAACTCCGCAGCGACCGCCTTGTTCGCCAGAGCGTCGGCACACCGCAGGATCATGCCGCAACGCTCCGACAGCGAGCGCGCCACAAGATGGCGCCGTCCCAAGCGCTGGCGCAGCTGCCCCATGTGCGGGAACGGATCGCCGCCGTTCGCGCTTTCCGGCAGGGTAGCAAGCGCAAGTCCCCGTTGCAGCTGGCCGATACACCGACGCTTTGGCAAGTCACCGTCATTCCCGAAGATTACATGAGCGGCGCCAGATTTTGCTTGTGGGTATGTTGGGCTGGGGAGTAATCGCGCATCAACATATGGTGGCAAGGGGTTGGTTCGGGCCACCCCCTTGCCGATGAAAGGAGGCCGACAATGGCGAAAGACCTGAACGCCGTAACCCCTTCCATGGGTGAAGGTAGCACGGTTTATGTGGCGGTGGAATTGAGTGACAAGTCGTGGGTCACCGGTATCGGTCTGCCGGCGGATCCGGGCAGGGTGGGGATGCACACGCTGAAGCCGGGCGATTCGGACGGGCTTGTTGCGAAGATCGATCAGGCCTGCGCCCGTGCCGGCAGTTCGCCTCGGGTTCTGCTGACCTACGAGGCCGGCTACGAGGGCTTCTGGCTGGCCCGGCGGCTTGGCATGCAGGCACCTCGGATTGACGTTGTGGTGTGTGATCCCGCAAGCCTCGAGGTGGTTCGCAAGGCGAAGCGTGCGAAGACCGACCGGATCGACGCGAGGCGGATGGTTCGCGCGCTGCGTGCATGGGACAGTGGCGAGGCGGAGGCGCTGTCGGTGGTTCGGATTCCGACGGAGGAAGAGGAGGATGCCAAGCGTCTTCTTCGCAACCGGGACCGTCTGGTGATTGACCGCACCAGGCTGGGCAACACGATCCAGGGGCTGCTGAAAAAGGAGGGGATCCGGGAGGCGGACCCGCGGCACCCGAAGTTCCTGGCTGGTCTCGACGAGGTTCGCACAGGGTACGGTACGCCACTGCGCCCGGGTCTTCGCGACGAGATCGAGATGACGCACACGCGGCTTGTCCTGGTCATGGAGCAGCTGGAGGAGATCGAGGAGAAGAAGGCAGCGCTGATCAGAGAGGCTGAGACGGTACCCGAGCAGGCTGCGTCTGATGAACAGGACCAGCAGGCCGACACCGAGGAAGAGCAGGCCGTCCCGGCGGCGTGCGCATCTGCCATGGCGGCCGCGGCGGCCATGCTGGTCAAGGTGAAAGGGATCGGAACGAACGATGCCCTGCTCCTCCAGAATGAAGTGTTCTACCGGGACTTCAGGAACCGGCGGGAACTCGCCAGCTGGGCGGGTCTCGCGCCGGTCCCGTGGGCGAGCGGCGGGGTCGAGAACGACCAGGGCATCAGCAAGGCGGGCCGTCCGATGGTTCGCAAGCACCTGGTGCAGATGGCATGGCGATGGGTGCGGTATCAGCCCGACAGCGCGATCACGATGTGGTTCCATCGGTATTGCGCTGGCGGGAGCGGCAGGCTCGTGCGCAAGCGGGCCATCATCGCCGTGGCACGCAAGCTGCTCGTCGCGCTGTGGCGCTACGCCGGGACCGGCCTGGTGCCGGAGGGCGCGGTGCTCAGCAAGCCGTAACCGGGGCCAGGAGAAGAGGCTGAGGCAGAAGGAGAGTTTTCCCTGTCCAACGCGGCTCGACGGGGCCGCGGAGGAACCGGAGGATGTGTGATCGCCACGGCGCTGGGTTGACCGTTACGACGGCACCGCTCTTGAAGATGGATCCCATCCCCCGGAACGTCGAGCCACAGGATGTGGAATCAGGGTCACGGGGCCGGCACGGGCCAGCCAACCGAACCGAATAAGAGTTGAGTCGCGTCGTTGAGCGCGCTGCTACAAAGACGTTCCGTCCGGACCACCTTCGCTGCTCATGGAAGCCGTCGAAAGGCTACTTGGAAAAAAGACTTCTGCCTTGCGTGGACAGCCCTGCTCCTGATCGAGGATCAGCTGTCACATCAGGAGAGGACAACGCAATGGGGGAGGACGCAACGCAAAACACTCTGGCTTGACATCGGAAAGCTCATAAGAGCGCCGTTTCTGGTGATTCCAGAAGTCAGTTCGGAGCGGCGCAAATACGCGCCCATCGGCTGGCTGGAGCCACCGGTCATTCCAAGCAACCTCGTGACGATTCTGGCGACCGCAACCTTCCGGATTTCGCGCTGCTGACCTCGGCGATGCACATAGCCTGGCTGCGCCACATCGGCGGGCGGCTGGAAAGCCGCTACCGCTACTCCATCGGCCTTGTCTGCAACACGTTCCCGCTGCCGCCGGCAGGCGAGGACTTGTCGCGACTGAAACCACTGGCGCGGGCCGTGCTTGATGCCCGCGTCGTTCACCGGGATGCCACACTTGCCGACCTCTACGACCCGGACCTGATGCCACCGAATCTGGGCCCGGCGCATCAGGCACTTGACCGCGCGGTAGCCCGGCTCTACCGGCGTGCCGGGTTCGCATCCGAGCGAGAGCGCGTCGAGTATCTGTTCATGCTATATGAGAAAATACGCGTACCGTTGGACATCTCAACGGTGGGTGGGTCTCAGGTTGATTGTCGCGCTGCAGCGCATGCCTGAAATTCTCCACCACCACAGCGTTCAGGACCCCATGGACCCGATCTGGAGCTGCGCGGGGTCGTTCTGGCGGACCCACCATGAGCGGCAGCCAGGGCCCATCCCGTATCGTACCGCCCCACGACCGATTGTCGTCCGTGCGCCGCGTCGCCGCCTACCACCGACCCGTCTTGCAGTTCTCCCGATTCCCATGGGAATCCCAGCTTGTCCCGCCGGCCCCGATATCTATGTCGGGACCGGCACCCCGACCAGCGGTCTCGCGGTGCGATGCGCCCGCTCCGGGCATCGCACAACTCCCGTTTGAACCTCAGATTGTGGGTTTGAGGGTTTGGTCGTGCATCCCTTATGGTGTGTTCCCATGTGAACGACCCCAAGGAACTGGCGGGAGACGGTGCCGGTGGTATGATGAACCGCACCACGGACCTGCGGACGTACCGCGACATCGTTCAAGAAAATAGCACCTCAAGGATAGTTCTTCCCTGCTCGCACTCTCAACGCAGAACGGAAGGAGGACCGAGAAGCTCCGGTTCCACCTGGTCTCGACACTCCCAACCGGCGAAGAACAAACGCCCATCCCCTCAACCCCTTTGGCATCCGATAATCAGGAGAGTACCTGCCATCCGATCTGCCCAGCGTCGTCAGTCGCCGGAATCGGTTCAAGCTCCGTCCGCTTCCTTAACTGCGGTCGTCGCCTGGGCAAGTCCTTTCAGCACCGCCTCGAAACTCTCAAGGACCTGTTCGGTCTCACTGCTGGTACGTATCTCGTCTGTGACCTCGTCGAGCAGATGAACCAGAATTCGCAAAAGCTTAGTCCGATCCGCGAACTTATTACGTATCGCCCGCTTGTACGCTCGCCGGGCAACCGAAAGAGCTGCATCAGCCTCAGCGACGATTTCCGGATCCTCGCATTCATCCGCTACGTCGTTAAGCGCTCGAACCGTCTGCTTGTATGCGTCTCTGAGTTTTTGCAACGAAGATTCTTTCGACATCGGGACATCCTCCAGTAATGGGTGGTGTGGTCGTTTGTGACTATCCAGAACGCACCTCGCTAGGAACTCACCGTGCCTGTTTGGGGTGGCTCGACGATTGCGCCTGCTTCAGTCTTTCGAAGCAGCTCGATATCGCTACGCAACTTTAGGATCAACGTAGTTATCTCGGTCACGAGCCCTTGAAGGTTTTGCGGCTTTCCTAACTGAACTTCGATCGCCAGCATCGTGGCTTTGACCTTATTGAGTAGCTCCACATAGCCGTCTAGAGTGTTTTTGTACTTTACTCTAGCCATTTTTTCAGCTCGTCTGAGTTTGTCGGTTTCGCGCAACTCTCCGAGAAGTTGTTCCAATTGAGATTGCACTAATTCTGAGTAAGGCTTGCTTCCTTCGGGCGGGGCCGGATAATTCGACAGACCATTTTCTTTGATGGCAAATCGTGTATTATCGAACTTGATCTTCACGTCACTGTTAAAAGCGCCGATGATAGTTTTCATTTCCTCTTCGACAGCATCTCTCCTTTCAACTTGTTCGGGATGTTTGTCTACGAGCGGTTCGGCGTGTTCCCTCGCAAGCCGGGCCATCCTTCGAGAAATTCTTTGCATTGATCGGGTTGCTTCGAGCAATTGTGAATCCAGCAATAGGTCCTTTTCTCCCGCATACGCAGTCGTATCCGGGATCAGAACCTTCGTAATCATTTCATGAATAATTGGTCGCGCCTTTCGGATGGCCTCCTCAAACTCGGATATAGCGCGAGCGCGCTCTGCCAGCACAATGAACTGCCCGACGGTAGGTAAGAGCAGGTCGAACCCTGCGACTGTAGCTCCAAGAGATGTGGTTACACTTTGCAAAGAGCTCCCCAGCGTGCCAAATCGTTTGCCAAGACGCTCCGCACTCTCGCCAGATGCAAGCGCAGTTAAGGCTTCGTTATAACGGGCAATTGCGTCCCACGCCTGTACCCGCGATTCGATGATTGAACCTTCGTTGTCGCCAGGAGAGCCTGGAACATAATTTGCAAGAAAGTCGCCATTTTCGGCTTTCGCAGCACTACTGGTGTCTGAATCAAGGGCGTCGACGGAACGCCTTGTTACGTCATAGTCTACAAGAAGGCTCTCCGAAGCGGTGCGTGCAGCCGTAACAGCTTCCAAATAGGAAGCAAATTCTGCCTCAGGTATTCCGGTGCATCCCACCAAGAGAAGCGTCAGCGACAACATAAGACTTCGCAAAAAGTCGGTTTGTCTTCGTATTCGGTGCCTCATGACCAAAATCCCGTTGGTAGTTTCACATTGAGGTTATTTCCGCTCAGCGTGCTGAGATGGTCTCTCATGGTCCTGTGGGTAAATGATCTTGGGCCGCGCCTCGGCTGAAAGCATGTAGGAAACCCGCCGCTTTCAACGCTGGCGAGTTCAAACACCCCAGGAGCAGTTGGTCTTATCAATCCGATTGCGCTCGCAGTTGACATTTCCGCCGAACGCTCCTCCGACTCAAGATGGGATTCCCCGTGCTGGTACCATGCCTTGATGAGCACTTCAGCGAGCGTTCAACAAGCAGGGCAACGGTCTACAGGATTCCCAACTGGGTGAGCGCGGTCAAGAACGGCGCCTCTCCCGGCTTCGTCCCGACCGGCTTCAAGGGTTCGCTCAGGGAGAGGACGACGACAGCCAAGGCGAGGACCAGCAACGCCAACCAGATCCACACAATGTTCCTTTCCATGCCTCCGCCCTATCAACTTGAGGCTGGTTCGTCTCCCCGCTTCCTAAGCCCTGCCGGGCAAGCCACCCGCTATCCCGGCCTTGTGGCCGGCGCCCCGGCCCCGCGAGACCTCCCATAGACTTCACAACGGCCAACGGACAACATCTGCTGTTCCCACATTGCACAACATATTGGTGAACCTCGCCACCAGGATTGCCTGCGGCCTTGCAGCTGACATGGACATGGCCCTTCGGGCGTTTCCTAGCTGTCGAACGACTCCTCGGCTGGCACGCCGCCCAGTCCCAGCATTTCCTTCATCCCCGCCCCCGGTATGACAGCCGCCACCGAGTTCTGCACGCGTCGAGTAGCCGAGGGGAGTTTCACCCCTCGGCCCTCCTAGAACCGGACGTGAGACTCTCGCCTCATCCGGCTCCTACTCTCCAGCCGCCGGTCGGATGCCGAGTTGCCACAGGACAAAGAGATTGGGGTCCCGTCGCGCGATGCGTCCAAGCCAATGCATGGACGCCCGCTCCCGGCGTCTGAACCGTTTGTACTTCCGTCGCGCCCAGCGGGCGAGGGCCACGTTCACCGAACGCAGCACCTGAACGCACTTCGAGCGATAGAACCGCCCGTAATAGTTCATCCAGCCCCGCACCGCCGGGTCAACCAGGCGCGCCAGGTCCTCCAGTGACTGGTTGTTCCTGGTGGATGCCATCCGCCAGTCGTGGATGGTGCGGCGTACCGCCTTGGCAGCCTGATTGCTGATGGCCGGCAGAAAGCTGACGAAGTGCCGTCCCCTACGGTTCTTGGCCCGCCGGGGCTGGAAGGTGTAACCGAGAAAGTCGAAAGCGACCCGCTCGTACTCCTCCCTCCGGTTGTCGTCCTTGCAGTAGACGATCTTCGTTTTCGTCGGATGCAGTTCAAGACCGCATTCCGCCAGCCGGCCCCGAAGGGCCTGCAACACCGCCTCCGCCTCCCCGAGACTCCTGCAATGAACGACCGCATCATCCGCATACCGCTCGAAGCGAACTTCCGGATGGTGACACTGAAGCCAGCGGTCGAACGCATAGTGCAGGAACAGGTTGGCGAGAAGCGGGCTTGCAGCACTCCCTTGCGGAGTGCCCTTCGTCCGCTCCTCCCGGGTGCCGTCCGCCCGCTCGACGGGGGCGCGAAGCCACCGCCCAACGTACAGCCGGACCCAGCCAAGGTCAGTGTGATGGGCAACGGCACGTTCGATCAGATCATGCGGAATCGAATCAAAGAAGGCCTTGATGTCGAGGTCGATGACCCAGTCGAACTGCCAACACCTTTTCCGTGCCACGCCCACCGCATCCAGCGCCGAACGGCCGGGCCGATAGCCGTAGGAGTCCGGGTGGAACACAGGCTCCACCAGCGGCTCCAGGACCATCTTGGCAACCGTCTGCGCCACCCGGTCAGCAATGGTCGGAATACCGAGAGGGCGCGTGCCACCCCCAGACTTGGGGATCTCGACAAGCCGCACCGGCGGTGGGTGATACGAGCCCGACGACATCCGGTTCCAGATCTTGTAGAGATTCCCCTTCAGATCCTTCTCGAACGCCGCCAGCGACACGCCATCAACTCCCCCCGCACCACGGTTCGCCCGCACCTGCCGGTAGGCGTCCCAGACCAGACGTTTCGGAATCTCAAATGGCTTCGCCTCAGACACCGGCTCCTCCCATTGCTGGTTGACCGCCGTCTTCGGCAGGAAAGTCGGGTCCCTTCGCTCCACCCGCATTACCGGGCTTCATCACTACTACGAACCCGTCCGCCCCTGCGCTCCGCATCGGTACTCTGCTCCTCGCGGGTCTGCCGCTTGGAGGTCTCCCTTGGCATCGGAGCCACAGGTTCCCACGTTCCGCACAAGAGCCTCTCGCTGGACTCACGCCACCTTCATGCCGGTCGCCGCTCGGCCAGTCAGCAGGCACCCTCCGAGCTTTGTCCCAGACCAACGACTGGAGCCTGGTTTCGGCAACATCCTTACGCTTTCGACACGTCATCAGCGGTTCACTCACGTTCGTCTTTCCAGCGCACACCTGACGGGTCACGCCCGCCTTTTCCGCAACGCTCACCACCACGGCCATTGGACCGCAGCAGCTTGCGGTGGTTTGAGCCCTGGTCCTGCAACCCGAGCCCGAGGGGCCAGCCCTCATCTCTTGTGCAGCAAGGTGCTGCAAGTCGGTCCTGCT
>JAJEAR010000073.1 GCA_022822665.1 Alphaproteobacteria bacterium
CCATGGCCAGGAGCGATGGTCGGTGCCCGACGGCATCGGGGAGATGATCGCATCGACCGACCCCGCTCTCGTCGTCCTGCCGGGTGAACGGTACATCCTGCGCAACCTGGCAGAGTTGCCGGTGGAACAGCTGTCCCGGGACCCGGTGCTCAGATCGGCGATGATCATTCTGATCGGGCAGGCACTGAAGTACATGCAGGCGATTGCGGACGGTCTCGAGCCGGAGCCCGAGTTGCAGCGCCTGCTTGGCGAGTATATCTTTGCAACCTATCCGGAAGCGGATCTCGGGCGCCTGACCGAGGCATGGCAGGCACTTGTGACGGAACCGCTGGGGGAAATGATGGCCACGATCGCACAAAGGCTGAGGCAGGAAGGCGAGTCCATCGGACTGGAGAAGGGCTTGCAGGAAGGCGAGTCCATCGGACTGGAGAGGGGCTTGCAGGAAGGCGAGGCCATCGGACTGGAGAGGGGCTTGCAGGAAGGCGAGGCTCGGTTCCTCACGCGGCTTCTGGAGCGCCGGTTCGGCCCCCTTCCCGACGAGTTTGCCGCGCGCGTCGCGGCGGCGAGCACCTCACAACTCGAGCAGTGGCATGAGGCGGCTCTTGACGCGCCCACCTGCGAGGCGGTGTTTCACGCCGACAAGGCGCACTGAACTCTACACTCACCGCGGTCGGAACCGGAACTGCGGTCGGGTACCGCGTGGGCAGCGCAAGCATTGGGTGAGCATCGCGATGGCAGCGGCACCGGGCACGGTTCCGGTTTGCGACGCCGACTTCAGGCCGTTTTCGGCCCTGATTATTCAGCCGGGCCGGAAGGCTCACCGACGGTGCCGTCGCAGCGGCCTTCACGTGCAGTAGACAGCGTGTCCGTTCGGGCCCATGGTCCGGGGAATAAACGGGCGCGCACAGGTTCGCGGAAGACACATGAGACCGCCGCGTCACCCTCGGGGGAATACTCGCTGCCAAGAAAGTTCGGGCATTGCGTGTCGGTTCGATCCCCCGACTTCAAACCGAATGGACCGGCGTGCAGGGTAATGGCAATACCGGTCATGATCGGACATGGCGAGATTCCACGATGCCGAACGGTCACTTGACCGACCAGATGCGCCGCTACGCCCAGGAGCGGGTCCGATGCCGGCGCCTGCGCCAACCTGAGCGAGGTCGTGCGCGCCGGGTTGCGGCTGCTCATGGAACGCGACGGCGCGCGGCAATTCTATGCGCTGAAGGGGGAGATTGAAGCGGCAGTGCAAGAAGCCGAGGCCGGCGGGTTCGAGGAGTTCGACCCCGTGGCCTGCGAACCGGGTGTGGAACTGAGATAGCCGTTGCGCCATGACGATCCGGCTGTCACGCCGGGCGCACCGCGATCTGGACGAGATCCGGCGCCATACGGTCGAGACTTGGATCTGTGAACAGCGGCTCACCTGCTGCCAGGGATTGGTCCGGACGTTCGAACGGACCGCTGCCGACCCCGATGGCGGACGTGATCGGAGCCAGTTCGTGTCCGAATTGCCGTTCACGTCCGGGCTCCGCTGGTACTTTGCTTGAAAACACTGGATCCTGCCTGTTGGTGGAAGTATCAACGTTTCCTCGTTGAATCTGATCTGAAATCGCTGAACATCATAAATTTTGATCCAGAAACCAACGCGCGAATGACCGTGACTTATATCGGGAAGTCCGGAACCCGGCACACCGTGGGCGAGCGCAACATGGCACCATCCAGCTGAACGGGGCATCTGCCCATGCCGGCAGAAACACCCGGTCCGCGAGCAGTTCCGGCTCGCCTCCCGGGGACTCTGCGAGCCTGCACGAGCCGATATCGCTACGAGGCCCCGGGCCACGACCATGGTCGGAACCGGCACGGTGCGTGCGTGGTGCAGCAGGGGCCCCGGAAGCGTCCGGGTGCGGTACATGGGCCCTGGAAATCCAGTGGTGCCGGCAGATAGAAGATCACGGCATTTGAACAGGGAATATGCTATCTGTGACTGGTATTCACGTTTTATTGTTGAAATTCGTTTCAAATCCCAGGTTAACGCAACTCTTGACTTGAAATTCAACGTATCAGAGAACCCGGTCATGGCCCGGAACACACCGATCCTGGCGGGCCCGGCGGCGCAGGTCTCAGGACGGCATGGCCTTGTCGCGGCGGCGTTCGATCGACGACGGGATCCGCATCGCCTCGCGGTACTTCGCGACCGTGCGCCGCGCGATGTCGATACCCTGTTCGCGCAGAATGCGGACCAGTCCGTCATCAGACAGCACCGCGTCCGCCGGCTCGGCAGCGACCAGGCGCCTGATCCGGTCCCGGACTGCTTCCGAGGAATACGCGGCCTCGCCGGTCAGCGATCCGACCGAGGAGGTGAAGAAGTACTTCAGCTCGAACACTCCACGCGGGGTCGCGATCGACTTGTTGCCGGTCACGCGGCTGATGGTGCTCTCGTGCATGTCCAGCGCTTCGGCAATGTCGTTCAGCACCAGGGGTCGCAGGTGCTGAACGCCGAACTCGAGAAACCCGTGCTGGCGGCGGACGATCTCGTGGGCGACCCTGAGGATCGTGGTCGCGCGTTGCTGCAGTGCGCGAACCAGCCAGTTCGCGGACTGTCGGCACCCGTTGAGCCAGAGCCGGTCCTGCCGGGACAGAGAGCCGGTCGCGAACGGTGTCAGCATGCCGGTATTGACGAGGACCCGGGGCATGGTGTCCGGGTTGAGTTCGAGGTGCCAGGTTCCCCCGGGTCCCTCGTTCATGAGCACGTCGGGCACCAGCGCCACGACCGGACCGGACTCGAACCTCGAGCCCGGTTTCGGATCAAGAGACCGGATCTCGCGAACCATGTCGCGCAGACGTTCCCCGCTGACGTCGCAGCACCGTTGCAGGCGCACGAAATCGCGACGCGCCAGCAGGTCGAGATTGGCAAGCAGCGCCCGCATCGCAGCGTCAAGCAGACCCTTCTCGCGAAGCTGCAATGCCAGGCATTCGGCGAGCGAGCCGGCAAACACACCGGCAGGGTCGAACGCCTGCAGTTTCTGCAGGACCAGGTTGACGGCAGCCTGGGAACATCCGAGCGCGCGGGCAACCCCGCACGGATCCTCGGCAAGATAGCCGCTGTCGTCGAGCATCTCGATCAGGTGCGCGCCGATCAGGCGTTCGACCGGGTCCGGGAGCTCCATCCCGAGCTGTCGATAGAGATGATCGCGCAGACAGGCATCGCGCGCGGCGGGCTCCTGCTCGGCGTCGTGTCCGGGCGACCGGCCATCAACGGGCAGTGGCGGTCCGTCGGACATTCTGTGCTGCCCATGGCCCGGGTCGGGTCGAATCGTCCCCGTGCCGTCGCGTGCACGCGCTGTCGTCTCGTCATACTCGAGCAACGGGTTGCTGCGGACCTCTTCCGCTACGTACTCGCCGAGTTCGAGACGGGAGAGCCCGAGGAGACGGATCGCCTCGGTGAGCTGCGGCGTCATCACGAGAGACTGTGACTGCCGGGCTTCCACTCTCTGCGTCAGGGCCATCGGGAATCCCGTGTCGAAACCACCACGCAACCGTTGCACAGGCCATGACCGTCGCGGCGCGAACCACAGAGGTCACACCGGGCACGTCATGGGTGTCTGGCTGATATAGCGCACGGCAGGATCAGGCTGTCCACTGCGCATTGCTGCAACCATCATCGGAGTCGGCCGGAACGGGTCGCGACCGCGCCCGAGGCCCCGCCAGTGCGGTTGATATCAGATCTGGAAGGAGTGGCCGAGGTAGACCTGTTTCACGTCAGGATTGCTTGCGATCTCTTCGGGAGTGCCGCCCATCATCACCCGGCCATCGTGCAGGACGTAGCAGCGGTCGGCGATGCTGAATGCCTCGCGGACATTATGGTCGGTGATCAGCACCCCGATCCTGCGGTCACGCAGATGGGCGATAAGGTCGCGGATCTCTCCGAGCGCGATCGGATCAATGCCGGCGAGCGGTTCATCGAGCAGCATGAAGCCGGGCCGTGATGCCAGCGCCCTGGCAATCTCCACCCGACGGCGTTCGCCGCCGGAAAGCGCAAGCGTCGGGACCGCCCGCAGGTGACTGATCGAGAACTCGGCGAGCAGGTCGTCAAGCTCGGCATCGCGGCGGTCGGCTTCAGGCTCGATGCTCTCGAGAATGGCGCGGATGTTCTGCTCGACCGTCAGTCCGCGAAAGATCGACGCTTCCTGCGGCAGGTATCCGATACCCAGCCGCGCGCGCCGGTACATCGGCAGGTCGGTTATGTCGCTGCCATCAAGAACAACCCTGCCCTGGTCAGGAGCGACAAGGCCCGAGACGATGTAAAAGCAGGTCGTCTTGCCGGCACCGTTGGCGCCCAGCAGTCCGACCACCTCTCCACGCTGGACCTCGAGGCTCACGTTCTGCAGCACCATGCGCTTCTTGTAGGTCTTGTTGAGGCCCCGTGCCACCAGCCCCGGGCCCGGCGATCCTGCCGACGGGCCGTCAACCGCCCGCAGGTGCGCACGCTCGCCGGAATGCATGGACTGGACATCTGACATAGTGACCTACTCGCGCTTCTTGTTCCCTGGTGTCGGAAGGATCAGGCCACTGACCCTCCCGTCCCCGTCAGGTGACGGGAGCAGGCGACTGATCCCGGCCCTGAGATCGACCTCCGCCCGGCCGCCGTTCAACTGCATCGTCTCGCGCGTGATCTTCACGCCGCCTTCCAGGGTGATCGTCTCTTTCACGACATCATAGATGCCATCGCGTCCGGTGACCACTTCCTCCGCAGTGGTGATCCGGGTGTTGCCGTGCGTGTTCATCTGAACTGCCCGGAGGCTGCCGTCTTCGTGACGCTCGAACAGGGCTGTCAGGACATCGGCACGGATGGTCCGGTCCCTGCCGCGTGCCACCGCCTCGCCGCGTGCCACCGCGGTCAGCTGTTCCTCCCAGTACTCGAGACTGTCCCGTGCCGTGACGGTTTCCTCGCCGAGTTCGGCGCGAAGGTCGGACCCCTGGAGCACCACCACGGCCTGCCTCAGGTCGTAGACCGCCCGGTCTCCATAGAGCGTCTTGCCGGGAGCGGAGACGACCACGGCGCCGGTGACTTCCACCTGGTATATCTCGCTGTCGTCCTGTCCGTGTTCCTCGTAGGCCGCCGCGATCGTGTCACCCGAAATCCGTACCTCGCCGCGTGTCGCCACGGCGTTGCCGCGGGCGACATAGAGCTTCTCGTTCTGGTTCCACTCGATTCCCTGGTCGGCAGTCACCTCGATCGGCAGCTGCCGGGCCTGCTCGGCATTCTGCGTCCGGGCCGGTCCCGGGGCGAGGATCATGGCGGCCAGAAGAACGATCATGCCGGCCGCGGGCCCGATCACACGCACCCGCCTGATCATGGGACGAAGACCGCCCTTGACCGGCCGGTGAACGCAATACGTGCGCCGCGTTCGGTGATCCGAAGTCCCTGGCCGTCGATCCTGGCGTTCGGGCCGGTTGCCGTGACCGGACGCGTGCTTGTCAGTGTCCCGGCATTGAGGTCGACCGAGGCGACCTCGAGTTCGAGGCTTCGCTGCGCCCAGTCGAGAACGGTTACTCCACCGTGCAGCTGCATGAGCTTCATCGTGGTGTCATAGGTGCCCGAACCTGCGGTTACGCGCATCCAGGTCGAGTCCCCTTCAAGATCCATGAGGTCGGCCTGCGGCTGGTCAAGGTAGAGCAGCGTGGCGTCTTCGGCGTCCTTCGACGCGCGAACCGCCGAGACCTCGTAGGGCCGACCGTCCGGATCGGTTCCGACGTAGCGGGGGTTCTCCAGCACCAGTCCGGACAGGCGCTGGGTGACGAAGTCGGTCTTGCCGACCCGGTTCCCGTAGGACAGCAGGTCCGGCCACGCGAACAGCAGCGCAACGATGGCGAGCACCATGGCCGGGAGCATCAGCTTCATGAACGCGACCAGCCGGCTCGGGTTGACCGGCCCCCGCGGAGCCGCACTGTGGCTTACCCGCCAGCGGCGGCGCCCGGCATTCGCAGCCGCCCCTGGTCCGGTTGCGCCGGAATGCCGGTCAGTGGCTGAAAATGTCCTCTTCGCCATACCCGATCAGGTCCAGTTGTGCGCGTGTCGCCAGAAACCCGAAACACGACCGCGCCAGCTCGGTGCGCTCCTCCCTCTCAAGCCGGGTATCCAGAAGCTCGCGGATCGCGTGCAGGTGGAGCACGTCGGAGGCGGCATAGGCGAGCTGTTCCTCGCTCAGCGTCTCGTCTCCCCAGTCCGAGGACTGCTGCTGCTTTGACAGGTCGATCCCGAGCAGCTCCTTGCAGATATCCTTCAACCCGTGCCGGTCAGTATAGGTGCGCACGAGCCTGGAAGCGATCTTCGTGCAGTAGACCGGTGCGGTCCAGACCCCGAGGTACGCCCTCAGGACGGCGACATCGAACCGGGCAAAGTGGAAGATCTTGGTCGTCGAAGGGTCCGACAGCAGGTTCGAGAGCCTCGGCGCTTCGTGACACCCCTTCCTGAACCGTACCAGGTGGGCGGTGCCGTCGCCGGCAGAGAGCTGCACCAGGCACAGCCGGTCACGGACCGGTTTCAGGCCCATGGTCTCGCAGTCGACGGCAACGGAACCGCCGAAGGTCACGTGCGCGGGGAGATCGCCGTCGTGGACAGTGATGGTCACTGACATGGTCCCGGTTTGCGAGCAGGGATCCGGTGCTCTTCGCCGCGGCGTGTCACCGGATCAAGGCATGGTGCCCAGGAGAAGACTCGAACTTCCACGGCCTAAGCGGCCACTGGCACCTGAAGCCAGCGCGTCTACCAATTCCGCCACCTGGGCGACATGCCTCGCCTCGCCGGGTCCTGCCCGGCGGCGGTGCCCTTATGCGCCAAACAGCTGCACAATTCAAGCATCGCGGCGGTGCTCCGGCGCGGAACTGCTCTCTCCCCGCGGTGGCCGACTGTGGTATACCGTCGGCGGTTGCCGGCAATTGCGCAGTCAGGGGAAGGCAGATGGACGGAACGCGCGTGACAGTGTTCGGCGGCTCCGGGTTTGTCGGCCGCAGCATCGTGCGCGAACTGTCGCGGCGTGGCGCCCTGGTCACCGTGGGATGCCGCAGTACCGAGGCCGCGAAGTTCCTCAAGCCCATGGGAACCGTCGGGCAGGTGACACCGGTTCGAACCGACGTGACCCGGTACGACCAGGTTGCCCGCGCACTCGAGGGCGCGGACCTGGCGGTCTCGCTTGTCGGCATCCTGCACCAGTCGGGCCGGAACAGCTTCGAGGCGGTTCATGCTGCAGCCCCCGGCATGATCGCCCGGGCCGCAAGCGATGCCGGCATCCGCCGGCTGGTGCATGTCTCGGCCATCGGGGCCGATCCCGCCTCGAGGTCGGAGTATGCGCGGACCAAGGCGGCGGGAGAGGAAGCCGTGCTTGCCGGGTTTCCCTCGGCGACGGTCATGCGGCCGAGCATCGTCTTCGGGCCCGACGACAGCTTCTTCAACCGGTTTGCCGCCATTGCGACCATCGCGCCGGCGCTGCCGCTGTTTGGTGGCGGCGCGACCAGGTTCCAGCCGGTCTATGTCCAGGATGTCGCCCGCGCGGTGCTGGCGGCGCTGGAAAGGTCGGATGCCCAGGGCCGGACCTACGAACTCGGCGGGCCCGGCACCTACACCATGCGCGAGATCATGAAGCTGGTCGTCACCTACACCGGGCGGCGCCGGGCACTCGTCCCGGTGCCGTTCCCGATTGCGCGGCTGAAGGCCAGCGTGCTCGAGCTGCTGCCGAACCCGCCGCTGACCCGCGACCAGCTCGAGATGCTGAAGTCGGACAATGTCGCCGACCCCGACCTGCCGGGCCTCGCCGACCTGGGAATCGAACCGACTGCGTGCGAGGTGGTCCTGCCAACCTATCTCGACCGGTTCCGCCCCGGCGGTCGCTACAATCCGAGCCGGGTCCATCCGGAGTAGTCGAAGGGCAAACGCAATACCGGCGCAACCGGAAATCCGGCGGTATGGCGAAGGTACCGGGCGGTTTGCCTGTTCAACGTAATGCGCGTTGGCGCTCGCGTGCTTCGTGGCGACCCGGAACCGCATGCCGCTGGCTTCAGGGACTTCGCCCCCGGCTTCGAAAACGTGCCCACCAATTGACACGGGGCTCGCGTCCGGACCCAAGACTCCTCAATATCGCCAAGGAGCCGTAAACGACGATATACGCGGTGAAAGCCGCATCGGGTTCAGACATGAGCTGCCATGGGGCGACATGTCTCGGCCGCTCATCCATGAGAGTAGCTTTCACGCACCCTCGGGCTCCCGTTTCAGGACCTCGATCAGTTGACCGCCACACCGTGTGGTTTGAATTGCCCAGCTGCGTCCCCCCAGCCGAATTCTTGCTCTGCGAAGCCTGTGAAGATCACTTGGGTGTATAGGCCTCTTGTGTGCCAGTACCGGGGTACATTTGGCTTGGCAATTGCCCGGAAGCAAGGGTTCAGCGTGGTCGGCGCCACCCTGTAACTGGCTCGCTACATGCGTGATGCTGCCGACCGTACCGCCTTTCAACTCGATAGGCATCACCCTTATTATTCCGTTTTCTTCGCTGAAAAACACATAATCTCATCGTATGGTGTTGGCAAGATCGAGGGCCGTGCAATCCATGTCAACGATGACTCGATTAGCTGACGTGCCATTCAGCCCAAGTCCACATTTTCCTTTGCGACACCGAGTCGCACGACAACAATTTGGAACTTTGTTCCGTATGTACATGACAGAATGTGACACTTGAACTTTACTCTTGGATGCGGTTGAATATACTCATGCTCTCGTTATACAATTCTTCACGGACAGCATCGTAATCCGTTGGATACAAACCGGTTTCATCGTCCAGCGTTATTTCCTTTACAGTTGATCCTTTTGGACGTCCCTTTTTCTTGAACAGCCACGTTCCTACTTGATCCGGTCGTAGCGCGACCCTTGCCCCTGGAGGCACATTCCCCTCGGATGTCGGGAGACCGGATCGTCGAACGATGTTGGCAAGTTCCTCAAGCACCCACTCACTGTGTGTCGTCACGATCACCCTGATACCAGCCTTGACGAGTCCGGCAAGCTGTCGGGTGAACTGGACCTGCATTTCCGGATGTAAATGTGATTCCGGTTCCTCCACGATGAGCACGTTCCCCGGTTCGACCACGTGACGCAAGTACAGCACCACGGGTGCCAGTTCAGACACCATCGATGATGCCTTCGTCAAGGGAAGACTGTTTTTCCGGCCAATCGGCATGTAGGTAAAGTGCGGGTACCCGATAGCCTCTGATTTGTCCACCCGTATCGAACCGCCGAGAATGGAGCGTTCAATTTGTGTGTCGACACCAGATCGGCGAAGTCTCTGCCCATGCGATGATCCATCCAAGTGGATCAACTGCCCCAGAAAGTCCGCCAGGACTCCTGACAACACGGGCGTGCGCACGACGGGACGGTGTCCGGTCACTGCCGCACTTTCGATCAGCGCACTGATAACGACGTTGTGGGCTTGCATCATGCCGGTTCGGCCGGCGGGAAGATAGAACACCGGTAAATGGAATGGGTTGGCGATCCTGGCGCGGACGTGATCGGCTAGGAAACCCAGCAATTCCCATGCGGCAAGGCGGGATCTGGCTCCTTCTCGATCACCCGGCGTCAACATACTCAACCCAAAATCGCGAAGAGGTTGCAGTGCGACATCATCGTTTCTGATGCCGAGTTGCGTTCATGCGTCGTTAGGAATAATCGTATTGAATTGACTGTCTCGAGTACCTATTGCCAATCTGTGGCCAGTAGACGTGACATCGCCATCCTGGTACCTTCTAAACGAAATTTATGCAGTAGAAGTGTTACCTTTCCTGATTAACGCGCTGACATGTTCGACACCAAAACACCGTGTCAGTTCTCTTTCAAATTGCTCACCTTGACGATCAAACCCTTCCCGAATAGAGTTAATGATGGAGCTGGGAAGTGCAATGGTGTCTGTCGTAATCTCCTTTTGTTCGTTCAATATTACGAGGTTGTAAAGTTTCAACAAATCGGCAACAAGGTTTTCAGACAGTTTTTCGGATACAGCGCTTTTAAACACTGGAAAGTACCGGGAATAATGCCGGGACTTGATGAAGTCACTACCGCTGAAAAAACGATGCAAGGCGTAAATCAAAATGGCCAGGTATGACTTTCCGGTATTGCTGGGGCCGATGAAGACAGTCAAAGGGCGCAGATCAATCCTGGCCTCCAGGATTGGACCAAAATCCTTGACTTCCAGTTCCAGGTTGTTTTCTGGTTCCGAAGTGTCCATATCTGTGCTGTCCACCTTTTCGATACCTCAGACTGACCGGTGTGGTGGTGGCGATTGGTGCAGGGTGTTGAACGCCCGATCCATGACCGGCATGCAGGCTGTCATTCCGTTTCGCGGGTGCGGATGACTGCGACATAGCATCTGTGATTGTCCGGTTCGGGTGCAACCGGTTCCTGTTTGAAGTAAGTGAATCGTCACTACAGGTAGACCCAGCCGATCAGTCCGAGCCCCAGTAGCACCCGGTAGGCGACGAACGGGGCAAAGCTCGCACGGGCGAGCCAGGCCATCATCAGGTGGACCACCAGCAGGGCCGAAACGAAGGCGAGACCGCCGGCGAACGCGGCGTCGAGGCCGAGCGCAACGTCGCCGTGCCGATAGAGATCGATCCCGGTCAGCAGTGCCGCGCCGGCGATCGCCGGAATGCCGAGCAGAAGCGAAAAGCGGGCCGCGTCGGCACGGCCGTAGCCGAGGAACAGTCCGGCCGTCATGGTGATGCCGGACCGGCTGGTGCCGGGAACCAGCGCCAGGACCTGGGCGGCGCCGACGAGGAGAGCGTCGCGCCAGGTCATCGCGTCAATCCCGCGTGACTTGGCCCCGCTCCGGTCCGCAATCCCCAGCAGGATGCCGAAGACGAGCGTGGTCCATGCGATGACCTCGATGCTGCGGAACACGTCGCCGAGGTGGCGCAGGACCAGGAACCCCGCGGCGGTCACCGGAATGGAGGCGAGGATGACCAGCAGCGCGAGCCTGAGGCCCGGTGTGCTGCGCCCCGCAAGCCCGGCAATCATCCCGACAACCTCGTGGCGCAGGTACACCAGAACGGCCAGCAGGGTGCCGGCATGGACCGCGACATCGATCGCCAGTCCCTGGTCCGGCCACGTCATCAGGTGAGGGAGCGCGGCGAGGTGTCCGGACGAGGAGATCGGCAGGAACTCGGTGATGCCCTGGACCAGGGCCAGGACCGTGAGCTGGAAGAGTGGCACGGTGGCCGCTACGACGGGTCCCGCGGGAAGACCCGTGCGACAAACGCCAGCATTTCCCGGTTGGCGTAGTCCGGCCGCTCGTAGTGCACGAAATGTCCGGCCCTGGCCACGATGGTGACCTCGGCGTCGGTGAAGTGATCGCCGAGCCGGTCGGCCCACTCGCACTTGATCACCGGGTCATGGGCACCCCACAGCACGCGAACCGGGACCTCGATCGGCGGCTCCGGGTCGACCAGCCCCTTCATGGTGCGCAGCCGCATCTCGTTGACACCCGCGTACCAGTCGAACCCGCCCTGGATGTTGTCCGCCTGCATGAAGTTCTCGACCCATTCCTCGAGGTCGTCGTCGAAGACATGTGGATCGTGCGACCAGTGAGAGAGGAAGTGGCGGAAGTAGATGCGGCAGGTGTCACGGTTGTAGCCGACCAGCTCGGCCGCCCACGGCTGCTGGTGGAACGACTGGTACCAGATCTCGCGCAGGTGATCCGGAGCCGCCCATCGCCGGCCGATACCCGGGTAGGGACAGTTGAAGAAGACAAGTCCTGCCACCCGTTCCGGCGAGTGGCGCGCGAACCGCTGGGCGACGAATGCGCCGATGTCGTGGCTGACGATCACGGCGCGCGCAATGCCGAGCCCGTCCATCAGGTCGGCCAGATCGCTCGCCAGCACCTCCGGGTTGGTGGGGGAGGAGTCGTCCGGGTTCAGCGGACGGGTGCGTCCGAACCGTCGCAGGTCCGGCGCGATCACGTCGTGGCGTCCGGCGAGGGCCGGGATGTTGTGCTTCCACACGCCGGAGAACTCGGGCCAGCCGTGCAGCAGGATAACCGTGGGACCCGACCCCGCGCGGAGATAGTGCAGGTCGAGCGACTCGGTCTTCAGCCATTCCGACGAAATCTCGGCCATTCCGGGTCTCCGGTACAGGTCACGGTCGATCAGGAACTTGCATCACTGGGCCGCCGGGTCAACACTTGGCCGTCTTCAACCTGGGGTGCGGGACATGCCTGACGGAACCCGGAACCACGAGTACCAGGCGCACTGGAGCGGCCGCGATGTCTGGCACGGACACGGGCTGGATCCGGCCGATGGACTGCACCGGCTGTCACAGGAGTGCCTCGACGAGATCGATGCCGCACTCGACCTGCTTGCTCGCAACCCGCTTCCGGTCCTTGCACTCGATCCCGACGAATTCTCCATGCCGGCCTGCCGGGCTGCGATGGCCGGGGTGCGCCGGGAACTCGACCACGGGCGCGGGTTCGTGATCATCGACCGTCTCGACCCGGAGACCATGGATGCGGGGCAGATGACGGCGGTCTACTGGCTGCTCGCCCGAATGGTCGGCCGGCCGGTGGCCCAGAAGTGGTCCGACGGCCGCCTTCTCTACGACGTCACCGATCTCGGACGGCCGTCGGGCAATGGCGTGCGCCCCGATGTCACCAACGAGGAACAGAGCTTCCATACCGACAATTCCTACAACCTCTGTCCGCCCGACCATGTCGGCCTGCTGTGCCGGCAACCTGCCATGGAAGGCGGCATGAGCCGGGTGGTCAGCATGAAGGCGGTCGCAAACCGGATGGCCGAGGAACATCCGGACATGATGGGACGCCTCTACCGGCCGTACTACTTCGACCGGCAGCGCGAGCACGCGGACGGGGACGTTCGCTACGTCGCCAACCCGGTGCTCTCGGATGATGACGGCGAGCTCAGGGTCAGGGTGTCGCGCAACCTGATCTACCAGGGCTACCGGCTCGCCGGGGTCGAGGTCGACGACGAGAGCGAGGCGGCGCTCGCGGCCTGGTTCTCGATCGTCGACGACCCGCAGATGTACGTCGAGTTCATCTTCCGGCCCGGCCAGATCCAGTTTCTCAACAACCGTGCGTTCGGCCACAAGAGGACCGCGTTCCGCGACTGGCCCGAGGCCTCGCGCAAGCGCCACCTGGTTCGGGTGTGGCTGCGCGACCGGGGACGGCGGTTCTACAATGGCTGACGCGTCGGGGAGCCGGGAATGATCCGCAGTGGCGACGAGTACCGCGACTCGATCCGCGACGGCCGCAGGGTCTGGATCGACGGCGAAAAGGTCGATGACGTCCCGTCACATCCGGCATTCCGCCCGATCGTCGACGTGCGGGCCCGGATCTACGACATGGCCTCGGAGCCGGCGTTTCGCGACGTGATGTCCTACCGAAGCCCCGAAACCGGGGAAATGAACGCGATTGCGCTCCGGCTGCCGACGAGTCGCGACGACTGGCAGGACAAGCGCCTCGCCGTCGACACCGTGCTCGGCGAGATCGGCGGGGTGGTGATCCGGGTAGGCGACGAGACCGTGGGCGAAATGTGGTCGCTGTACGACGGCCAGGACGTCCTGAACGAGGTCGATCCGCAGTTTGCCCGCAACATCACCGACCATGTCCTGCGCGCCGTGGTTGCCGACCCGTTCCACGTCTCGGCCAACACCGATCCCAAGGGCGACCGATCCAAGCCTCCCCAGGAGCAGGACCCGGACATGCTCCTGCACGTGGTTCGCGAGACCGATGCCGGCATCGTGGTCCGGGGTGCGAAGTACGAGACCGCGGCCGCCTACGCCAACCAGGCCTTCGTCAAGCCAACCATCGCAAACTGGGGCAACGAGGCGCTGTCAGACTACGCGGTCGGGTTCATCTCGCAGATGAACGCCCCCGGCCTCATGCACATCTGCCGTTCCGGCTTTGCCGGGCGACGCCCCGCGGCCGACTACCCGCTCGCCAACCGGTTTGACGAGGTCGACACCATGGTGGTGTTCGACGACGTCCTGGTGCCGTGGGAGAACGTCCTGTTCTACCGCCACACCAGGGCGGCCACCTTCATCAGGTCCTGCCTGCACCGCTACAGCGCGTTTCCGTTCGTCCAGCGGGTGCTGGTTATCGCCGACATGCTGATCGGGGCGGCCCTGCACAACCTGCGCCAGACCGGTCTCGAGAACAATCCGGCCGTGCGCGAGAAACTCGCCGAACTCGCCTGCTACCGCGAGACCATCAACGCGCACCTGACCGCGGCGATAACCCTGGCCGAGGACAGTCCGGGCGGCCTGCTGATGCCGAACCAGTCGCTGCTCTACGCCGGCCGGGTGCATGCCTGTTCCCGGCTGCCGGCAATGATGCACCTCGCGCGCGAACTCTGTGGCGGCCAGATCTGCCTGACCCCCGACAGCGCGAGTTTCGCAAATCCGGAGACCGGACCGTGGCTGGAGAAGTTCTACACCGTCAACGACGGCTGGGTTGCCGAGGACCGGCGCCGGTTGCTGGCCTTCGCCCGCGACCTGCTCAACTCCGATAGCGCCGGTCACCGGGTAACTTTCGAGCTTTTCGCCCAGTCACCGCCCTTTGCCCACCTGAACGCGGTCTACAACGCGTTCGACTTTGCCGGCCCGCTCGAGTTTGTCCGCAAGGCGGCACAGCTCTCCGACAAGGTGCCGACCGGGCGCTGACCGGCCGAACCCCGAGGGCCGCGCGGTGTCAGTCGTGCAGATCCGGGGGAAACGGCCTGAACCTGGTCGATGACCATCCCCCGTCGATCACCAGTGTGTGGCCGGTGATGAAGTTCGCCTCGTCGGAGCACAGGAAGGCGATCCCGTTGGCGATGTCCTGCGGCGCCCCGACCCGGCCGAGCGGGGTGGCGGTGAGCAGCAGGTCCTGGAACCAGGCGTTCTCGCGGAACCGGTCCTCGTTGATCGGGGTCAGGATCATGCCGGGTGAAATCGCGTTCACCCGTATGCCGTACGGTCCGTAGTCGGCGGCCATGTTCTGCGTCAGCCCGATCACCGCCGCCTTGGTCGCGGAATAGATCGAGCTGTTGGGCACGCCGACCATGCCGAAGATCGAGGCGATCTGGATGATCACACCGCCGCCGCCGGCTCCGCGCATTGCCGCGACCGTCTCGCGGGCGCAACGGAACAGCGCACGCAGGTTGACGTCCAGGAACCGGTCCAGGTTGTCATCTTCGGTCAGGTGCGCGGCGACCGAGGCCCCGATGCCGGCGTTGTTGACCAGGATGCGCACGTCTCCGAACTGCTCCCGGCAGGCGGCGACCATGCCTGCCGGAGTGTCCTGGTCGGTCACGTCGCCGTGGTACATGGCGCACCTGCCCGGGCCTGCCGCCGCAAGTTCCAGCGTTTCAGCCAGTCCCTCGGCGTTGCGGTCGACGGCAAGGACATGGGCACCGTCGGCTGCGAGGCGTACGGTGGTTGCGCGGCCGATACCGGATCCGGCTCCGGTCACGATGGCCGCGCGGTCGGCGAGAGGATTGGTCATGGTGCTGGGCCTCCAGTGCGGGTCACGGTTCGGGGCATCGCCTGGGATGATGCGCGCCAACAGGAAGGTAACGCCAGCCCGACCGGTCCGACAGCCCGTTTCGACTGGCATTGTGAAGGTGCTGCTCGGACTGGTCGCGCTCGCGGCCGTGGCAGGCTGCGGCGGTCGTGTGCTGCCGCCGACCGCAGGTCCGGTCCCGCAACCACCCGGATGCGTGCTGCCGGACTACCGGGATGATCGCGCAGTCGCCATCGAGGCGTGGTCCATCCCCGATGAACGATTCGCCGTCGGCGAACCCCTGCTGCTCGAGGTGAGGACAAGTGCTTCGGGGTTCCTCAACATATTTCACGTGGGCACGACCTGCGGGGTGACCCACCTGCTGCGCGACCACCGGGCCCGCCCGTCGGAAATCGTGGAGTTTCCCGGTCCCGCAAGCGGCCTGCGGATCCTCACCACGCTTCCCGCCGGAAAGGAGGCGTTCTACGTGATTGCCACCGGAGAGCCGATCGGTGACCTGCTCCAGCCGGTCATCCGGGGCGAGGCGGCCGGCATGGTCAGCCTCGTCCTCGAACCCGGGGACCTCTACCGTTTCCTGCGCAGGGTCCGTCGTCTGACCGGTTCCGAGGGTTGGGGGATCACCACCCTGAAGACCGAGGTTGTCGGATCATGATGCACCCTCCGCGACGACACCTTTCGGCGTAACGCGGCGCAAGCGCAAAGCCATGCGAACGGCATCAGGCGGTGGCGAGAGCCGGACGGAGGGAGGTGAGGATCACCGCACCGGCGGCTGTCCCCGCCCGGACTGCCGGTTCCGTCGTGCGGGACCGCTGGGTTCACAGGCACTGCCACCGTCTCGCGCGAACTCGGCACGACGACTGGCGCTGTCCTGCAGGGAGGCATCTCACCGCTTCCGTGTGAGGAGTCCGCCTCGCCCTTCCTGCCAGGATCGTCGAGACACCGACTGCGGGTGGAGTGCCTGTGGCGTGAGGAGGTGACCAGCGATGAGTGCAGCGAAAGATCCGATGACCGGGAATGGACGCGGACAGCCCGGTCCCTGTAGGCGACTGCCAGAGCGCGGCGATCGCGCGGCAGGTGCCGGCCCGTTCGCGGGAAGGGCGCGGCGTCGTATCGGCTTGTCGAGCGCGCCCGTGATACCGAACTGCTGGCTTGTGGTGCTCTGTCTGTCAGCCGTCGCTCTCGTGTGCGCCGGGTGTCAGACGCTGACAGAATATGTCGTGCCCCATCCCCGCCATGCCGAAGGGACCGTGCATGAACAGGTGACGGAAGTGCTCGGCGGCCTTGCCAGAACCGAGAGGGACCTGAACAGAATTCTCACCGGGCAGGGTCTCGCGGACAGGGGCCGCCTGTTCCTTCATGTGAACGGCAGCGGTATCGGTCCCGAACTCTCCGTGCTCCTGCACCAGGGGATGAGCCACATCCTGGAGGACGCGGGATACGAGATCGTGTCCTACAGGGAACTTGAGAACCGGATCCGGGGTCACGTGTCCGGCGAGGTTCTTTCCTGCGACCGGCGTGTCGCTCACGCGGCGGCCAGGGCATTGCAGGCGCATGACGGCGTCGGTGCCCTGGACATCTGCGTGACCTCCGTCTCGAGCCTCGGCCTCGGTGAGTTGAACAACGAGGGGGAGTACGAGGAGCGGCTCAGGGTGAACGTCACGGCGACCCTCCTTGAAGCCGGATGGGGCAGCGAGCTGTTCCGGGACCGTGCGACGCTGACGTCACGGACCGTCCTCAGGCAGGCGGAACGGCACTATATCGAGAAGGCCCGCCGCATGAGCGTCCGCGAGCGGAGCATGTACAGGCTCCTGCTCGACCATGTCCGCACCCTTCTGCCCCGCATCCCGGGAAGACCTCGCTGAATCCGACGGCCTCGGCGCAGGCGTGTCCGGCGAGGCTTCGGGGACAGACAACGGGGTGCGATGCCGTAGATGGCCTTGCTCCGCATCGCCTCCGTGTTCCACGACTTCGGGCCCCGGGGGACCGTGGGTTCGTCCATCAGGATCAGTCTGCGGAAAGCGAGGGTTTCACAGCCGGTCGCGCCGGCACCCTGTCAGCATCCTTGAGCCCGTTTACTCTCGCCCGGCGATCTTCCGGACCTGCCCATGACCGCGGGGTAGCGTCCCCGCGCCCGCCCGTCGCGGGCCCGGATTTGCCGCGTGCCGGATCATGGACAGGCCCTGAAGCCCGCCCCTTCGCGGTCATCGGGGCAGCGGCCATTGGCGGGGATCTTCGTTTCGAGAGGGAAGACGAGCATGAAGAAACTCGTGGTCGCGGGTCTCGTGCTCGGTGCCGGGTTCGTCAGCGGAGAAGCCGGCGCCGAGGAAGGTGTCTTTCGCGCCCTGCAAAGCGTCGAACGCCAGTACAGCGCCTCGATCGACGGGCCGGAGGGCCGGATCGAGGCCGCGCACTGGACGGGCACACACACCGTCCTGGAGACCAGTGGCCCGACGTTCGGGATCGGGAGCAGCCGCGTCGTCTATCTGGCGCGCTACTGGCGCGATGGCGACAGGTTGCTGAAACTTGTCTCCCCCAGCACGGTGACAGACGCGAACGGAGACCACCTGTTCATGGTCGCAAGGCGAGGAAGCACACCTGTCGGCCGGAACGAGATCAGGGGCGGGACCGGCAAGTATGCCGGGATGAAAGGCTCCTGCGGCTACACCATCGACAATGCCGGCACGGAACAGACGACGATCGTGGTGGACATGACCTGCGACTGGTCGCGTTGAGCACCGCACGGGCGCACACTCCGCCTGTCTCTCTGACCGTGTCCGGGTCGACAGTCCTGGCTGTCCGACATGGCACCGGTTTCTTCGCCAGAACACCTGTCGCCGGAGATTGAACCGGTTCCCCGGCTGATGTCAGGCGTGCCGGCATCACCGGCGATCCTCCGGACCCGGCTCGTGTCGGGCCGGCCGTGAAGGATGCAGTGCCGCCGGCCGGCAGTACCCCGACACCGGGGCGTCTGGTCTCCGCGTCGCGGATGTCCGCGGTTTCGGTCAGGATGGCAGGTGGTACGGGGCAGGTTTCCCGCACGGGTGCGGCGGGAAACATGAGCCCGCCATGACCGTGTTTACAGCCGTGGTTTGAACGGGGGAAACCGACGTGATAGCAACGGATCGAAACAAGACCGGTGCCGAAAGTGCGTGTGACCCTGTGACGGGCCGATCAGACCGGTCTGCCCGGGGCGAGCGAACCGGCACCGCACGACACCTGTCCTCCCTGCGAAAGACCTCGCCGCTTCTCCCGTGCGCCCGCGATGCCGCCTGGAAAGCCGTTTCCGCGATCATCGAACCCGGGGAACTCTTGAGACCACATACAGTTCAACACGGAGCGTCATGAACAGGAAGATGGGCATCGGTGCCGCGCTGGCCTGGACCGGTCGCAACGGGACCCTGGTCATGCCGCTTGGTCTCGTCATCGGCCTGCTCAGCCCGGAGCTCTGCGAGGTTTCGCGGCCGCTTGCCGACCACATGGTGCTGGTCCTGTTCACGCTCTCGATATTCCTGCTCGACCCGCGCGCCCTCGCCCTGCACCTGCGGCGCCCCGTGGCGGTGGCGTCGGGTGTCGCGTGGATCCTGCTGTTGGTCCCGTTCGTGGTCTATGCGGTCGGCACCGCGGTCGGCCTGCCTCCGGGCCTGCTTGCCGTGACCGTCATGTGGAGTGCCTGCCCGCCCCTGGTCTCAATACCGGGGCTGGCGGTGCTGTGCGGTCTCGACGGGGCCATGGCACTGCTGCTGCTGGTGGGCTCGATGGTGGTGTTTACCGCCAGCCTGCCGTTCATCCTGTCGTTTCTCGTCGGCGACATCCTGGCCTTCGATCCGTTCGAGCTGCTGGTTCGCCTGGGGGTCATCGTATCGTCGTGCCTTCTCGCGGGCCAGGGATTGCGGCGGCTTGTCGGCCACCAACGGGCGATGCGCTACACCCAGGAGACGAACGGTGTGCTGGTTCTGCTGCTGGCGCTGTTCGCGGTCACCATCATGGGCGGCTTTCACGAGGCGCTCGCGCATTCTCCGGGCCAGATCCCGCTGTTCATTGCGGTGACCGTCCTGGCAAGCCTCGGCGTGCAGCTGCTTTCGGCGGCCGCCTTCTTTCCGGCGACACGCCTGACCGGCGGTGCGGTGGCCCTGGCGTCGGGTCACCGCAACGTCGCCATCATGCTGCCCGCGGCGGGTGGTGCGCTTGGGAACGACTTCCTGCTGTTCATTGCCGTGATCCAGTTTCCGATCTATCTGCTGCCGATGCTGATGCGCCCTGTCTTTCGATGGTACTGCCGTTGACGCGTGCGGCCTTGCCGAGGCCGGGGCAAGACTGCACACTGGCCGGGCCCTGCCAGCGCCCATGACCTGGACCGACCGCCATGCAGAACAGCAAACTCCGGCCGCTTGAACATCCCGCCGCGTGGACCACGGTCGAGATCGGCTCTCCGGACGATATCGCGGTGGACCTGACACGCGGTCAGTGGGAAGTCATTGACGCCGCGGTGCACCACTCCATGCGCGCGGCACCGCAGGACGAGGACGTGACACCGGCAACCTTTCCGCTCGACGGGCTTGGTGATGCCGTCGGCGCCTGGAAGCGCGAGATCCACCGCGGCCGCGGCATCGTCCTGCTGCGCGGTCTGCCGGTGGAGCGCTACGACACGGCCAGCCAGAAGCGGATCGCGCTCGGGCTGGGCTGCCACTTCGGAAGGCCGGTCTCGCAGAGCGCGATGGGGGATCTGGTCGGTGAAGTGATGGACGTCGGCGGCAAGGACCGACGGGAACGGGCCTACCGCAACTCGCGCGAACTGCGGCTTCACACCGACCGGTGCGACCACATCGGCATGCTGTGCATCCGCCCCGCACTCAGCGGGGGGATCAGCGGCTATGCCAGTGCGCTCACGGTGCACAACATCATTCTCAATGAACGCCCGGATCTGCTCGGGCACCTCTACCACGGATTTCACCATCACCGCTTCGGCGGGCAGGGGCCGGGGGAGCCGCCGGTGACAGCGGAACGCATTCCGGTATTCTCGGTTGCCGACGGCGTGCCGAACGTGATCTGGATCCGCGGCTACATCGACCTGGCTGTCGAGGAGGGCCATGTGCACCTCAGCGAGGGCGAGCTAGAGGCGCTCGACTTCATGGACAGTGTCTGCAACCGTCCGGAGGTCAGGCTGGACTTCCGACTCGAGACGGGTGACTTTGCGTTGACCAACAACTGCCTGCTGCTGCACACCCGCACGGCGTTCGAGGACGAGCGCGAGGGCCGGGAAGGCCGCTACCTGTTGCGGCTGTGGCTGCGCGAGGATGGCCGGCCGATGGTCCCGGGCGTGCGGGTCCACAAGGGAGCGGGCGGCATCGCGAAGCGCGCGGGCAGGGGAACCTATTACCGGCCGATGGCGAAATCGGCGTAGCGACTGGCGCGGGACTGACGGGAGGGACAGACAGTGGACTTCGGGCATTTCAGCCTCATGGGGTACCGGAACGAGGGGTTCCCGACCGACCGGATCTACCGGGAACACATCGAGCAGGTGCGCCGCGCCGACGAACTCGGGTTCGAGATCGCCTGGTTTGCCGAACACCATTTCTCCAACTACTGCACCTGCCCGTCACCGTTGATGATGGCGGCGGCCTGCGCCTCGGTCACCCGCAACATCCGGCTCGGAACCGCGGTGATCGTGAGCCCGCTCTACGAACCGGCCCGGGTGCTGGCCGAGATCGGCATGGTGGATGCGATCAGCGGCGGCCGGCTGATACTCGGCGTCGGCAGCGGCTACCAGCCCTACGAGTTCGAGCGCTTCGGGGTCGATCTCGCAGATGCCGGGCCGATGATGGAGGAATTCCTCGACCTGGTGCACCTGGCCTTCACCCGCACCGTCTTTGCCTACGAAGGCGCTCATTACTCCATGCCCGAGACACACATCAGCGCCCGGCCGGTCAACGGTGTGCCCGAGATCTGGATTGCAGGCGACAACAGTTTCGGCCACCGGCTGTGCGCGCGGCGCGGTTTCGTCCCGATGTTTACCGGCAGGTGGAAGGGGGCCGACTACATCGCCGAGATGCGAGGACGGCTTGACGAGGCCTGGACGCTCGAGGGCAAGGATCCGAATACGATGCCGGTCGGCATCCAGCGGTTCCTGTGCGTGACCGATAGCCGGGCCGAGGCACTGGAATACGTCGACCATTGCCGCCACCAGATGCGGCTTGCCTCGGCACTGAGGCGCCGGGCCGAGGTCATGAACGGCGGGATGATGAACGAAATTCCGTTCCCCGACGAACCGTCGCTCGAGGCCATGGCCGATACCCTTCTTGTCGGGGACAGCGAGACCATCGCCGAGCGGCTTGCGGGGGAGATCAGGGCCGGCCGTCCGTCCCACATGATGTTCCACGTCCAGGTCGGTGGCTCGTCCCAGGCCCTGGCGCTCAACACGCTGGAGCGGTTTGCCGGCGAGATCCGGCCGATGCTCGAGCGCGAACTCGGCCCGCTCGACGCGATCGGCCGGCCGCAGCCCCAGGCGGCCGACTGACGCGCCGCGTTCAGGTCGCAATTTCCAGGACCGGCATGAACCAGGCGCCGGATACAGGTATCCGCAGGAGAAGACCCAATGCCCGAACTTCAGGTTGACGGAGCACGCTTGCACTACGAGGTCGACGGACCCGGTGACGGGACGCCGATCATGCTCTCCAACTCGCTCGCGTCGAATTACACCATGTGGGACCTGCAGGTCGAACCCCTCGAGATGGAGGGGTTCCGGGTTGTCCGCTACGACAGCCGCGGTCATGGTCGCTCGGAGGCGCCGGAGGGACCCTATTCGATCGAGCTGCTGGCCGACGACGCGGTGGCGCTCATGGATCACCTGGAACTCGACTCGGTGCATTTCTGCGGATTGTCGAAGGGCGGCATGGTCGGCCAGATGCTGGGTGCCCGCCATCCCGGACGGATCAGGTCGCTCTGCATCGCCGACAGCGCCGCATTCATGCCGGCAAAGGACATGTGGGAGCAGAGGATCGCGACCGTGCGGGAGGGCGGTATGCAGGCGGTTGTCGACGGGACGGTGGACCGCTGGTTCACCAAGCCCGGGCAGCACCGGATCCCCGACGAGGTGGAAAAGGTCCGCGGCATGATCCTGTCAACGCCGCCCGCCGGCTTCATCGCCTGCGGCCAGGCCATCATGGCGATGGACCTGCGCCAGTCGAACCGGACCATCACGGCGCCGACACTGGTGATCTGCGGCGAGGAGGATACCGGAACCACCCCGGAGCAGGCGCGCGAGATCGCCGATGCGATACCGGGAGCGGTCCTCGAACTGATCCCGCACGCGGCGCATTTTGCCAATGTCGAGCAGCCGGCGGCGTTTACCAACGCACTCCTGAAGCACCTGCTGGCGAACAGGTAGGAGCGTCCAGGGCGGGTGACGCCGGGTCGGGGCGATGCGGTCCGGTCTGACCGCCACCTCCGGCATCTGTCGCCAGGCCCGCATGATTGAGAACCAGACTGTTATGGGAACTGTGGATCCCAACTGCTTGTCATAACAAGTCTTTTGTTGTGATCAGGTTCCCATAAGAGTCTGCTCTACTCCTGTCGATCTTGACATTGACAGGAGAGAGGTCATGTCATCGCACCAGCCTGGTGCGCCATTGCCCGATGTGGTTCCGGAACCGGATTCCCGTGTCCTCCGATGCTATGCGGAGCATCTGGCGAGCATTGGACTTTCGGCCGCGGGGAAGCGCGAGCTGATCGGTGCAGCCAGGCACGCCGCAGGTCACGAACCCCCCGGAAGAGCAGGGATATGCGTGTCCGGTGATCCGGCAGCGCGGGGGCCTGTGCCGTCACTTCGTCGTCTGGCTCTCCCTGTCGGACATTCCCCTGGCGGTGGCCGACGAGTGCGTTCAACGCCGCTTTCTCGCCCACGACTGCGCCTGCGTTCATCCCGGGATCCTCGACAGGCACATCGGGTTTGCCGGATCCGACTACTCCGGATCAATGCTCCGGCGCTTTGCCGGTGTTGAAGGGCCGGTCGACATAGATGAAGTCGAAGCTGCCGTCCTCGAAGCGGGAGAGCACCTCCTGATTGTCGCCCAGGTGGAGTTCGAGCTTCGGCGATGCGCCGGACACCGTCATGCCGCCCGGGCCAGCCGGCCGGGCAGCGCGCCCGTGGCCTCGCCCTCCTCGAAGATGATCTCGCCGGCGCAGATCGTCGCTCGGTATCCTTCCGCCCGCTGTACCAGCCGGCGTCCGCCGGCCGGCAGGTCGTGGACCATGACCGGGGGCTGGATCCGCAACCGGTCGAAATCGACGATGTTGATGTCGGCGCGCAGCCCCGGTTCGAGCCGACCGCGGTCGGAAAAGCCGTAGAGCGCGGCGGTGTCCGCCGTCTGCGCCTTAACCAGCCAAGGCAGCGGAAAGCCCGGCCCCCGGGTCCTGTCCCGGCCCCAATGGGTCAGCACATAGGTCGGGATGCTGGCGTCGGAGATCAGCCCGCAATGCGCGCCACCGTCGCCGAGGCCGAGCACGGTGCGCGGATGCTCCATCATCCGGCGGATATCCCGGTGGTCGAGTCGGCTGTAGTTCACAAAGGGGAAGAAGATCAGTTCCCGCCCCTCGCGCTCCAGCATGCGGTCGAGCACCAGTTCGCGCGGGTCGCGGCCCAAGCGCTCCGCCTCGGCAAGCACCGAGCTTTCCGGCGCGGGCTCGTAGTCCGGCGGGTCGCCCAGGGTGAACATCTTGTGGAAGCCGCCGGTCACGTCCTGCATCAGCCGGCTGCGGTGGTTGCGGCGCTGGCCGAGCAGCCTGGCGCGGAACTCCGGCCGGCGGAGGATCGCCACCCGCTCCGCCAGCGGCAGATGCGCGATCTCCCGGTAGAGGGGCGTGGTGGAGAAGGGATGCAGCGAGGCGGAGAGCCCGAGCATCAGCCCGACCGGCCGCGCCGCCACCTGGGCGTGCAGCGCCACGCCGTCGGCCGCGACCTCCTCCAGATAGTCGAGCACGCCCGCCCACTGGTCCGGGCGCTCGTCGCGCTGCACCACTGTCAGCCAGGTGCGCCCGTTCGCGCGCTCCGCCATGCGGCGTAGCAGGCCGAGCTCATAGGCCTCCTCGTCGAGGTCCGAGATCCAGCCGATGGTGCGCCCGCCGACAGCGCCGACCGCATCCGCCAGCCCCAGCAGTTCGCGCTCCTCGGCGAAGGCACCCGGCACGCGCTCGCCGTCTGCCGTCAGATGCGCGGTGGTCCGAGTGGTGGTGAAGCCGAGCGCACCCGCCTCGAGCGCCTCGCGGACGATAGCCGCCATGGCTTCCACATCGTCCCCGGTCGCCGGCTCGTTTGCGATGCCGCGCTCGCCCATCGCATAGGCCCGCACAGCGCAGTGCGGCACCTGTGCGGCCACGTCGATGGCGCGCGGGCGGGTCTCCAGCGCATCGAGGTATTCGGGGAAGCTCTCCCAGTCCCAGGTAAGTCCCTCGGCCAGCGCTGCGCCCGGAATGTCCTCGACGCCTTCCATCATGCGGATCAGCGAATGATGCGCGTCCGGGTGGGCCGGCGCGAATCCGACACCGCAATTGCCCATCACGACGGTGGTGACGCCGTGCCAGCTCGACGGTGCGAGTTCGCTGTCCCAGGTTGCCTGCCCGTCATAATGGGTGTGGACATCGACGAACCCGGGCGTCACCAGCGCGCCCCCGGTGTCCAGTTCGCGCCGGCCGGGCCCGGCCTTGCCGCCGGCTTGCACGATGCGCCCGTTCTCGACCGCAATGTCGCCGGCGAAGGGCTCGCCTCCGGTTCCGTCGATGATCGTGCCGCCGCGAATGACCAGGTCGTGCATGGGCCCCCTCCCTATACCGAAGCAACCAGGAAATGACTCTCGGTAACGAGTCGCATTTGCATCCCATATGTTGGGTGTGATCGGCACGTTTGTTCTCCATTCCGTGTGTGTCGAGAACGCAGAAGGAGGAAGGTATGCCGCGTGAAATCGCTGTCACGTGCGCCGAGCACATCGCTGAAAGCCTACGCATGCCGGCGTCATCTCACAAGTTCCGTGACTGCCGGCATCGTCTGCGGGCGATGGCATTGATGATCGAAGACAACGTGTCTAGCGCCGAGATATCCCGTCGTGCCGGCGTTGATGTCCAGACCCTGCGTGACTGGGTTATCCGCTACAATGGATCAGGTGTTGACGGCCTGCGCGATGCGCCACGCCCGGGCCGTTCGCCGAAGCTGGACGAGAGCCGGACCCTGCAGCTCGTGCCGTGGATTGATGCCGGCCCGGACCCTGAAGCGAATGAACCGTCCTGCTTGGCGGTTGCCATGATCCGGGAGTGGATCAAGCGCCGGTTCGACGTGGACTTCACCGCACAACGCATGTGCCCATGCTTCACCGTCCCGGTTTTCGGCATGTGTCCCCACGGCCGGTCCATGCCAGGACGAACCCCGGAGATCAGGAGGGTTTACGGAGTAGTTTAAGCCAGTTGGCAAAGGCGGGCCTTCCCGACGGCGTATCGAGCGAAGATGTTCTCGTGTTCTTCCGGGACGAGGGCCGCATTGGTCAGAAAGGAGTGCTTTCACGGGTTTGGGCACGAAAGGGAAAGCGCCCGCGCGTCCCACGGGACTACCGGTACGGCTAGGTCTACGGTTCTCGCCAGCCTGTCCCGAGACCGGAGATGCAGTCGGACATGTGTGCGACAAGGCGGACGCAAGGAAAACCAACCGTCATCTGCGTGATGTCGGCAGGGTGCTTCCTGAAGGCAAACATGCCGTGATGGTCCTCGACGGGGCAGGCTGGCACAGGTCGAAGGATCTCGAAATCCCGTCAAACTTCGCACTGCTCCGGCTGTCACCCTGCAGTCCGGAACTGAAACCGATCGAGACGGTCTCCTCTGTTCTGAAGCACCGCCACCTTGCAAACAGGGTGTTCCAGAGCGCAGAGCATGTCAGGAAAACCGTGACCGAGGTGTGGGGTACCTTCAGCCACAAGACCGAGGATATCACGCGAATCACCAGGCGCGATCGGGCGAGCCTCTGAAACATTACAGCAAGGCCCATCGGTGAGTACTTCTGGTTGTAACTGCTCGCGCCCGTTGCCGGAGACGCCGCCGGTCAGGGCGGGGCCGGGCCGCGCTCTGGGCATGGACAGGCGCCGCCTTCCAGTCCATGGTGCCCGCCGCATTTTTCCCGCCGGGATCCGGAGGGCCCACAGCGGCAGCCGCGCAGCCCCGGGAGCATCCATGTTTCGCCGCGGCGCCCGCTCGCGCCGCGGTTCCTGCACCAGCGCGGGGCGCGCCAGGCAGCTCCGGAAAGCGAGCCCATGCCGCCCGCCCGGCCCCATGACGCCTTCAGCCGATCGCTGCTTGAAGCCATCGAGTGGACCAGTGCGTTTCTGCGCGAC
>JAJEAR010000033.1 GCA_022822665.1 Alphaproteobacteria bacterium
AGGGCGTTGACGCCGGGGGCCCGGATTCTGTAAGTCACGCCGTCTGTCGGGACAGGTGGGTGAGTGGCTTAAACCAGCGGATTGCTAATCCGTCGTACGTCAACAGGCGTACCGAGGGTTCGAATCCCTCCCTGTCCGCCACTTTTCCGGTTCAGAGGTTCCCGTGCAAACCCGTCAGCCTGTTGAATATAAAGGGGATTGCATCGATCAACAGTGTTGACCATGCCTGGAATGTACGGCGATGGGCGCGGCCTTTACCTGCGAATCGCGGCCGGCGGCTCGAAAAGCTGGATTTTGCAAGCCTCGATCGACGGCCGGCGCCGGGACATCGGTCTGGGCGGCTTTCGGTCCGTATCGCTCGTCATGGCCAGACAGCATGCTGACGCGCATCGGACGGCGGTCGCCGAAGGGCGCGACCCCCTTGCCGAGCACCACATCCAGGCTGTGCTTCCATTTTCTGGTCCTGACTGCCGCCCGGTCGGGGGAGGCGCGGAACGCAACTTGGCAGGAAATCGATGCCAGGCGCCGTCTTTGGACCATACCTGCAGAGCGTATGAAGACAAAGGCCGCGCAGCGTGTGCCGCTTTCCGGCGAGGCCATGATTGTGCTGGAGCAGGCTCGACGCCTGGATGACGGAAGCGGGCTCCTGTTTTCGTCCCCGGTCAGGACGGGACGCCCGTTGTCCAACATGACATTGTCCAAGCTGCTGCGGACCAGCGGCATTGCGGCAAGGACGACCGCGCATGGCTTCCGCTCGGCGTTTCGGGACTGGTGCGCCGAAACGGCCCGACCGCGTGAGCTGGCCGAAGCGGCCCTGGCGCATGCCGTCGGACGCGTCGAGGGCGCCTATTTCCGCAGCGGCCTGCTGGAGCGCCATAGCGGCGTCTCGGACGTGCCTGGGCTCTGCTACCCAGGGTTGCCGTGACTGTCGAATCGATCTTCTTCCTTCATTCGGGGCGTCTGGCACGATACCAGATACTTGGCGGAGCACATCGCCAGGCGACCGCAATCTCGGGCGACTTGACCACGCGAACGCTCGAACGCATAGACGACGGTCAGGCGCCATCAGACGGGATCGAAAACACCAATGGCTCATGAGCGAATCCGAAAATTCAATACGGCGGACACCTACCCGGAGCAGAACCTCGACAACGATCTCTGTCAGGCCGTTGTCGCTCGAGGGAGTATGGTCTTCCTGCGCGGCCAATGTCCGCAGAGTCTCGATGACGGTTCGAGCATCGACAGCCACGATCCGGTGGAACAAACGCACCAGGTCATGCGGAACATAGGGCAGTTGATCGAGGAGGCCGGCGGCTCGATGGAACATCTGGTCAAGATCGTCGTCTATCTGACCGACATTCGTCACCGCGAGCAGGTCTATCGGACCATGGGCCTGTACTTCAAGGGTGTTTATCCGGTCTCCACCGGGCTCGTGGTCCAGGCGCTGGCGCGGCCCGAATGGCTTGTCGAAATCGACGCCACCGCCGTTATTCCGGACTGAGGAGGAGATTCATGGTGAGGTTGCGCAGTGAACAGATTGCGCAATATCGCCGGGACGGTGTTCCGGTGGTCGAGGACGCGATCTCCTCCGATGGCAGCCCCCGGTTTGTCCTTCGACCGCCATCAGGCACCCGGCCTGCCTCGCCGCGAGCCCTCTTCATCTCTGTTTACGACGCGGGCGACGCTGTGCCCTGCGCACCCGGCCCGTTACCGGGCATGCATGAGGACCGGTTTGTGCGCGGCGGCAACCGCCATCGGGTCCCCGCCGAGGATTATGAGATCGAAGTGCGGGAGTTCCCGAAGACCTCGTTCTTCACTCAACAGTTGGAACAGGAGCGCCTCGCGTGACATTCTCCATTGCTGCCCGCTGCGCCGACACAGGCATGTTCGGCGTTGCCGTCTCATCATCCTCCCCGGCGGTCGCCGCCCGCTGCGCCTACGTGCGCAATGGAGTCGGCGCAGCACTCAGCCAGAACGTCACGGACCCACGCTTGGGCGACCGGATCCTCGACCTGATGGCGCTGGGCGCGAGTGCCGCGAATGCGGTCAAGATAGTGTCCGAGACAAGCCCGAACATTCAGTATCGACAATTGCTCGCGGTTGACGGCGCAGGCCGGGCGGCGGTTTTCTCCGGCTCGAACGCACTTGGAAGCGTGGGGAAGGCATCGGGACCGGATGTCGCGAGCGGCGGTAATCTGCTGGCGGTCGACACGATTCCACGAACCATCGTCGAGGCGTTTCTCGCGAGCAAGGGACACCTTGCCGATCGCCTGCTTGCCGCCATGCAAGCCGCGGTCGATGCCGGGGGCGAAGCAGGCCCTATCCACTCCGCCGGCATGAAGCTCGCGGGCGACGTCACCTGGCCGATCGTCGATCTGCGAGTGGATTGGACCGAAGGCTGTCCGATCCGGGAACTCGCGCATGTCTGGAAGGTCTACGCCCCGCAACTTGACGACTACGTGACCCGTGCTCTCGACCCCTCCAAGGCCCCCAGCTACGGCGTGCCCGGCAACCGATAGACCGACCTTGACAGCTTTTCCGCAACCGCGATCTTGGCCCATCGGCAGTTCGAATATTTCGTGGCCGTGTGTGACGCCGGAAGCACTGCCGCCGCACCGGTGCATTTGTTCTTCGCCGTCGACCGAGGCGGCGACAGGAAGACGTGCCGCTCAACCTATTTCAATTGTTTCCGGGCCAGCCACGCCCCTTCGACCATGGTCTTCAGTTTCGCCCTCGCAACCGGCAGCGATAGCGGGACCAGTCCGCAATCCGGCGCCGCCTGAATCTGCGCGGCTGGCAGATGCTTCGCGGCCGCAAGCAGCTTGCCCGCGACATAGTCCGGCGTCTCGACCTCGTCGGTTCCGTTGTCGATGCAGCCGAACATGACCGTCTTGGAGGGGCAGAGGCGAAGCAGCGCGGGGTCCAGACGCGACGCCTCGAACTCAAGCGCCAATTGATCGACCCTGGAGCCTTCCAGCGCTTCCAGAATCACCGGATAGCTGTCCATGATCGGCCGGGGCACGCCGGGCATCGGATAGCTGTAGCAGACATGCGCAGCCGTCTCGGTGTTCTCGATCCCCTCCAGACACCGGTCCAGCGCTGTGACGCCCCATTCCCTGACCTTGTCGGGATAGCGGCTGAACACGGGCTCGTCGAACTGGATGACGGCGGCGCCCATCGCATCGAGCTCGCGCGCTTCCGCGTTGAGGGCGGCCGCCACATCCATCGCCATCGCCGCCTCGTCGCCATAATGCTCGTCGGCCGTCGAATCGACCACGGTCATCGGCCCCGGCATGGTGATCTTCACCGGCCGGGCGGTCTCCGCCAGCAGGAATTTGAGGTCGTCCGCAAGCATCGGTTTCGTGCGCCGCACCGGGCCGACGCAGCGGCCGACCTCTGCCAGCCGGCGCCGGTTCCGGGTCCATTTCTTCGCCAGAACCCCGTAGTCGAACCCGGCGAGGCGCATGGTGATATAGGTGAGATAGGACCTGCGCCGTTGTTCGCCGTCGCTGACGATGTCGATCCCGGCGGCCTCCTGGTCGTGCAGGGTCACCCGGGTCGCGTCGTCCATGGCCTCGGACAGCAGATCGCCCGAGAAGACCCAGTCCGCGCCCTTGCCGTGAACCTGCTTGCCCGCCTCGTTGAGCGGCACCTGCTCCATCAGCCAGGCCGGCTTCGGCATGGACCCCACGACCGTGGTGAGAAACGGCTCCGTCACAGCGGCCTGCCTCCGTCAAACGGTCCGGTTCATATGTTAGAGTATCGGCGGCTTCTCCGCCAAGCCGGCCGGTCGGCGGCCAATTCCGGAGCACCGATCGTATGAGCGGAGCCGTCGAGGGCGACTAGGATCCGGCGGAAGCCGGACTCCGCACCGTCGTTACTCTCGGAGTTATCGTCGGCGGCAGTTTGCTGGTCGCGCTCGGCTACTGGCTTGTTTACCTCCGACACAGGCAGGAGTGAGCGGAGCGTGGCAGTGCAAAGCCCCTGTCATCCCTGCCGGATGCGGCAGCGCCGTTTCGCCCGCTCGCCATGAGCGTTGACGACCGGACCGGGGTCATGGACCTCCTGTTTCTCTTCGCGCTCGGAGATCCGCCACATAAAGAGCATCGGTTATGCCTCAAGGCTTGCCGGGGCCTTCCTTTTCCAGAAAGTGCCCATGATGGTGCTCGACGCCCTCGGGCAATGCCGACCACGCCTGGGACGAGCGCACGAAGATGTACCGGAACCACTGCCGGTCGGGCGTCAGCCAGCTCGGGTCGTCGAACGTGCCGGCATCGATGGCATGGGCGTCGGGGCGCAGCTCCTGGAGGAAGCCGATGTTCGTGCCGCAGTTGGGGCAGAACTCCAGATCGAGCCATCGGCCGGATTCGTCGGAAATGGACCGATAACGGTTGAGGTTGCCGGAGAGGAGCTCGAACTGCGCCTTGGTGAACTTCGGGATCACCGCGAAGCCGCTGCCGGTCCGGCGCTGGCACCAGGAGCAGTGGCACACGATGACGTTGGCGGGTTGCCCGGTGGTGCGGTAGCGGACCGCGCCGCAGACGCAGCCTCCTTCGTGATATTCGTTGTCCGCGCTTTCGGGGGCAGCGTCTGCCGGATCGGTCGTTGTCAACGGGATATTCCTCCTTTTGGGGTTCCGCTTCGGATTTCAGCGCCCCTGCGATGAGTCGGCGGCGCGCGGCGACACCACGCCGGCCCGGTCGGGCCAACCACCCGGAACGCCGCACTTGGGCAGACCGCGATGCTCGTCGTCAGTGTAGCCGAACTCACGCCGAACCTTGCAGGGACCGGTTGGAGTTCCAGTATCCTGCGAGAATCGACCCCTCTTTTTCGCGGCATATCCGACCTCGAATGCTCAACCGCCAACGGTCAGTCGAGGCGATTGATTCCGTCGAAGGCGGCGGTCTTGTAGCATTCGGCCAATGTCGGGAAGTTGAACACCGTATCGACGAAATAATCGATCTTGCCGCGGTGCGTCAGCACCGCCTGGCCGATATGGATAAGCTCCGTGGCGCCCTCGCCGAGTATTGCGACGCCCAGGAGTTCGCGGCTCTCGAGGTGAAAGATAAGCTTCAGGATACCCTCCGAGTCGCCGAGAATCTGGCCCCGCGAAATCTCGTTGTAGGCGGCCCTGCCGACTTCGTAGGGAACGCCCGCGTCGGTCAGCTCCTCCTCGCTGCGTCCGACGATGGAGATCTCCGGTATCGTGTAGATGCCGTAAGGCAGCAGGTCGGGTGTGCTTTCCGCCGGCGCGCCGAAGGCGTGGCAGGAGGCGATCCGGCCCTGCTCCATCGACGTC
>JAJEAR010000035.1 GCA_022822665.1 Alphaproteobacteria bacterium
TCCCGGGACAGCTGTTCCACCGGCAACTCTGCCAGGTTGCGCAGGATGTACCGTTCACCCGGCAGGACGACGAGAGCGGGGTCGGTCGATGCGATCATCTCCCCGATGCCGTCGGGCACCGACCATCGCTCCTGGCCATGGAACAGGACCATCGGCACGATCGGCGGCAGTGCCCTCAGACGCTTCGCCCTGCCCTGCGCATATCGCAGCCAGATGCGCACCATATAGCCCGCCAGTTGCAACGGCGTGGCCGGATCGGGAGTGCTCTTGTGCTCCAGCAGCAAGAATACGAAGGCGGGCTTGCCGCTCTTCAGCTCAACCTTGAACAGGAAATCGCTCCGGTGTTCTTTCGCTATGACGCGAGAGCGAAGGTAATCGTCTACGCGTGGGTCAATGACCAATGCACGCTGCGCGCCTCGGGGAGCAGGACCGATCCGTACGCAGTCTTCGCCAGGATGCTCGCGCGGGGGAATCCACCAGACGACCGGGCTTCATTGATGAAGGCCGCAAAGGAGGACTGGCAGGCGGGAGCATAACCGCGTTCTCTCGCCGCGCTCGAACGCCGGTGCCGGTGTCGAGGCATCGAGGTCGTTCACATCGGGCCGGTGTGGAACACGATGCTTGCGAAGGCGGACCGGTACCGGCTCGAAGCGCATCATGCCGCAGCGCTCGTCACGGCGCCGCCGCCCTGGATTCGCGGAGCGTGTGCCGCACACGGCCACACCCCCCTTCCGCGCGGAGGTGAAGCATCGGGACGCGCGGTCGGACAGGCACACTCTGTTTGTGCCGACCGTAGATTTCCCATTTGTGCCGACCCAATATTTCTCGTTTCGGGGTTGCCGCCAAAGGTGCGCCGGGCCACTTGCCCGGTGAGCCCTCCGGTTGGCGTGACCTGATTCAGTGCACCCGCACTGTCTTCGTTGATGTCGTTCGCATTGGTACCGATCCCGGCAGCGGCAGGCCGGTCTCACCGGGCCCCGGCAGGCCGGTGTCCCGCCGCCTGCCACGGTCACGATCTTGGCGTTGTTTGGCGGACGTCGTATTGTACGGTCTCGATCCCATTGACGGACACCGGGTCGTCGGTTCGATGCGCCACAATCTCTGCCGCCACCTTCCTGCACTCGTTGCAGGCTGCCTCGCGATATCGCTTGCTGCCTGCAGCACCAGCGACCAGGAGGGAGAATACGTCGAACGCCCGGTCGAGGAACTCTATAACACCGCGGTCGACGCGGCGCTCGGCGGCAACTTTCGCACCGCGGCACCGCTCTTCGACGAGGTCGAACGCCAGCATCCCTACTCGGTCTGGGCCACCCAGGCCCAGTTGATGGCCGCCTATTCGCTCTACCAGTCGAACCAGTACGACGAAGCCATCAATGCGCTCGACCGGTTCACGCAACTGAACCCGGGCCATGCCAGCGTGGACTACGTCTACTACCTGAAGGGCCTGTGCTACTACGAGCAGATCGTCGATGTCGGACGCGACCAGAAACTGACGCGCAACGCACTCGAGACCTTCCAGGAACTGGTCAAGCGGTTTCCCGGCGGTGCCTACGCCCGCGATGCCAGGCTCAAGATCGACCTGACGCTCAACCACCTTGCCGGCAAGGAAATGGCGATCGGTCGCTACTACCAGAGTCGGAACCGGCACCTCGCGGCCATCAACAGGTTCAGAACCGTCGTCCAGCAGTATGACACGACCGAGCAGGTGCCCGAAGCCCTGCATCGCCTGGCGGAATCCTACCTGGCGCTCGGCCTCGACAAGGAAGCCAGCAAGGTTGCGGCAGTGCTCGGCCACAACTACCCCGGCAGCGAATGGTACCGTGACAGCTACGGGCTGCTGACGTCGGAGCACCCGGTCTCAGGGCCGGAGGAGGACAAGGGGCTGTTCGGACTCGGCCTGTGGGTGTTTTGACCCGCAGATGCTGGTCAGCCTGTCGATACGCGACATCGTCCTGATCGACAGGCTGGATCTCGCCTTCGGTGACGGTCTCTGTGTACTGACCGGGGAAACCGGTGCCGGCAAGTCGATCCTGCTCGATGCCCTTGGCCTGGCGCTGGGCGCCCGGGCGGCCCCCGGGATGATTCGGACGGATGCGCGCGAAGCAGGAGTGACGGCGCTGTTCGAACTCGGGGATGTCGACCAGGCCCGCGGGTTGCTTGATGAATGCGGTGTGCCCTGTGACGAGGACAGCCCCGGCTCGGTACTGTTGCGCCGCAGCCTGAGCGGGGACGGCCGCTCACGGGCCTACATCAATGACCAGCCGGTTACCGCCGCCACTCTGCGCCGGATCGGCGACGCCCTGGTCGAGATCCAGGGGCAGTTCGATGTCCGCGGTCTCCTGGATCCCGCAACCCATGTCGGCTTCCTCGACAGCTTTGCGCGGCACAGCGACCTCCTGTCCGCGACCGCCCGGGCGCATGAACGCTGGCAGCATGCGGTCGCCGAGCGGATTGCCGCGGCGGAGCGCCAGCAGCAGGCGCAATGCGATGCCGGGTTCCTCAACCACGCGCTCGACGAACTGACCCGTCTCGCCCCGGAGCCGGGTGAGGCAGCCGAACTCGAGCAGCGCCGGACCATGCTGGCCAATGCCGAATCCGTCATCTCGGCGGCAGCCGAAGCCATGTCGGTACTCTCGGGAGATACCGCCGCCGACTCGATGGTCGGGCGTGCCGCACGGCTGCTCGAGAGGATCTCGGAGCGCGCGGGCTCGCGGCTTGACGAGGCACTGTCCGCGCTCGACCGGGCGTCGATCGAGATCGAGGGTGCGATCGGAGAAATCACCGCTCTGGCCGAGGACATCGAACGCGATGCCTCCGGCCTCGAGGCGGTGGATGCACGCCTGCATGCGCTTCGCGATGCGGCGCGCAAGCACTCGGTGGCGGTCGACGAACTCCCGGCCCTGCGTGACGATCTTGCCGGGCGGATTGCCCTGCTTGAGGCGGGTGAGGAGAACACGGCGGCTCTCGTTGAAGCGGAACGCGAGGCTCGCGACGCCTACCTGGCCGCGGCAGACGCCCTGACTGCCAGCCGGCGCCAGGCATCGATCCGGCTCGAGGCCGCCATCAGCGACGAGTTGCCGTCCCTGCGACTCGAGCAGGTGAAGTTCGCCGCACGTCTCGAACCATTGGAAGAGCCCCGCTGGTCCCGGAACGGCCGGGAGCGGATAACCTTCGAGGTTGCGACCAATCCCGGGGCAGAGCCGGGACCCATCCAGCGCGTGGCATCGGGCGGTGAGCTCTCCCGCCTGCTGCTGGCGCTCAGGGTGGCGCTCTCCTGGGCCAATCCGTTGCCGACCCTGATCTTCGACGAGGTGGATTCCGGCGTTGGCGGAGCCGTAGCGGCGGCAGTGGGCGAGCGGCTCGATCGCCTCGGTTCGCACCTCCAGGTCCTTGTCATCACGCATTCTCCGCAGGTGGCGGCCCGCGGCCGCATGCACTGGCACATTGCCAAGGAAAGTGATGACGAACGGGCGCGTACCACCGCCAGGGTCCTTGATCACACCGCCCGTCGCGAGGAAATTGCCCGGATGCTGGCAGGATCCGTGGTCACCGACGCCGCCCGGGCCGCCGCCGGAAGCCTGCTTGACGGTCCGGCAGGAGAAGGATGATGGCGGAAATCGCAAGCAACGATGAGGCGAGGCGAGAACTGGTTCGCCTCTCCGACCTGATCATCGAACACGACGCGCGCTACCACGGGCGGGACGACCCGACGATCTCCGATACCGAGTATGACGACCTGCGCCGGCAGTTTGATGAACTGGCGGCGCGCTATCCGGACCAGGCGGGCGACCTTGCCGCAACCCGGAGCATCGGAGCCGAGGCCGGTGCCGGGTTTGCCAAGGTCGCGCACGCACGCCCCATGCTGTCGCTTGGCAATGCCTTCGACGACGACGATGTGCGGGAATTCGTTGCACGGGTGCGCCGCTTCCTCTCGCTCGACGAGTGCGAAGAGGTTGCGCTGGTCGCCGAACCGAAGATCGATGGCCTCTCGGCGTCACTCAGATATGAGGCCGGGCAACTGGCCCGCGGGGCAACCCGGGGGGACGGGGCGGTGGGCGAGGATATCACCCGGAACATCCGTACCGTCAGCGACATTCCGCACCGGTTGCCGGGCACCGCACCCGACATCCTGGAAGTTCGCGGTGAAATCTACATGCGCAAGGAGGATTTCCTTGAACTGAACCGGGCCCAGGAACAGTCAGGCGGCCGGTCGTTCGCCAATCCGCGCAATGCGGCCGCCGGGTCGGTGCGCCAGCTCGACGCCTCGGTTACCGCCAGCCGGCCGCTTCGTTTCTTCGCCTATGCGCTGGGCGAGGTTTCGCAGGTTCCCGCAACGTCACACTGGGACATGCTGGAGCACCTGAAAGGCTGGGGATTCGCCACCAATCCGCTGGCAGAGAGGTGTCCGGACGTGGAGGAGGCGCTCGCGCAGTATCGCCAGATCGTCGAGCAGCGTGCCGCGCTCGACTACGACCTGGACGGCGTTGTCTACAAGGTGGACCGGCTCGACTGGCAGGACCGGCTGGGCGTGGCGGGACGCGCGCCGCGGTGGGCGGTGGCGCACAAGTTTCCGGCCGAACAGGCGACGACGGTGATAAGCGCGATCGAAATCCAGGTCGGGCGGACCGGCGCGCTGACCCCCGTTGCCCGACTCGACCCGGTGACGGTCGGCGGCGTGGTCGTCTCCAACGCCACCCTGCACAACGAGGACGAGATTGCGCGCAAGGACGTGCGGGTCGGCGACACGGTCGTGGTCCAGCGCGCAGGCGACGTGATCCCCCAGGTGGTCTCGGTGGTTCCGGAGAAACGGCCGGGAGACAGTCAGCCCTTCGAATTTCCCGTGACCTGTCCGTGTCCACGGGCCACGGCAGCGATGCGGGCCGAAGGCGAAGCGGTGCGCCGGTGTACCGGCGGGGTCACCTGCCCGTATCAGGCGGTCGAGCGGCTGCGCCACTTTGTCTCGCGCAACGCGCTCGACATCGAGGGTCTCGGCGATATCCAGATCCGCCGGTTCTGGGAGGACGGCCTCATCGCCCGGCCGGGAGACATCTTCCGGCTCTGGGAGCGTGCCGGGGAGATCGCCGAACGCGAGGGCTGGGGCGAAAAGTCGGTCAGCGGACTGCTGGCCGGGATCGAGGCCAGGCGCGAGATCGGGCTTGACCGGTTGATCTACGGACTCGGCATCCGCCATGTCGGCGAGAGCACGGCCCGGTTGCTGGCAGCAAACTACGGTACGGTCGCGGCGTGGCGCAGGGCCATGCTGGCCGCGGCGACGGATACGGGGTCGGAGGCCTACGGCGACCTGGTGAACATCGACCAGATCGGCGAAACGGTGGCCGGCGAGCTGCTCGCGTTCTTCCGCGAGAAAAGCACGCTCATAATGCTGCTCGACCTCGAGGGCGAGCTCACGGTCCTGCCGTTTGCGGCACCCGAAGAACGTGAAAGCCAGGTCTCCGGCAAGACCGTTGTCTTCACCGGCACCCTGTCGACCATGAGCCGGGCCGAGGCCAAGGCGCGCGCCGAGAGCCTGGGCGCCAGGGTCGCGGGCTCGGTGTCGAGGAAGACGGATATCGTTGTCGCCGGCGCCGACGCCGGTTCCAAGGCGACGAAGGCCGAGGCGCTCGGTGTCACGGTCATCGACGAGCAGGAATGGATCGAGCTTGCGGGCAGCTGAGCGGTCAGTTCAGCCCCACCACCTGCGCCATGAACGGTCCGATCTCGTCTTCGACGGCGAGGTCCGCCTCGTCGTGAAGCGGCGTCTGTTCCCGGTTCACGATCACGAGCCCGGCCCCGTTGCGCTTTGCGAGCACCGGCAGTCCCGCGGCCGGGAAGACCACGAGCGAGGATCCGATCACGATGAAGAGATCGCACTCCCTGGTCTCGCGTTCGGCGTTCAGCACCGGGCCGACCGGCATCGCCTGGCCGAAGGAAATGGTCGCGAGCTTGACGATGCCCCCGCACAGGCGACACTCGGGCAACTCGTCGCGCCCGAGGAATGCCTGGCGGATCACGTCGAGCTCATGGCGCTCGCCGCACTGGAGACAGGCGGCATGACCATTGTTGCCATGCAGCTCGATCACCTTTTCGGCCGGCACGCCGGACTGTTGGTGCAGGCCATCAATGTTCTGGGTGATAACCGCCTGGACAGTGCCGCGCCGGACCAGCTCGGCCACGGCGTGGTGACCGATGTTGGGACGGGCCTCGGCAAAGGCGTCCCGCAGGCCGAAGGTTCGCCGCCAGGACTCGCGGCGCATCTCCTCGCTTGCCAGAAAGTCCTCGAACTGGATTGGCGCCATCCGGGTCCAGATGCCGCCGGGGCTGCGGAAGTCGGGAATACCGGACTCGGTCGAGATACCGGCGCCGGTAAACACCACCGCCCGCCTGCAACGTTCAAGCATGTCCCTGAGCCGCCGGACAGCCGGTGTCTTCCGTTGGGGATCATCCATTCGCCTTCTCCACACGTCCCACACGGCCGTGCTGCTCACTCGCTCGTCTGCGAGCTGCGCTGTTCGCGCTCCCACATCGCGTCGTCATGGGCGCGGCGCTCGGCCTCGTAGGTTTCCATCCGGGCGAGATATGCCTCGCGCGCCGTGTCGATCCGGCCCCTGACCGTTACCGAGATCACCCGGCGCACGAGCCACAGGACACCCAGAGCAACGCAGGCAACGGCGATGCCCCACCACTGCCAGTACCATATCGACAGGATGGCGATGACGACCATGAGGACCGAGGCGAGTTCGTCGGACAGCAGGACGTCGCGCACGGTCCTGCGTTCAAGTTCGTGTTCGGTCAACCCGAACTCCTCGGGTCTTGGGCGAACCGGCGGGAGGGGGTCGGGAGCGGGGTCCATCGTTCCTCAGGCAGACACGGTTTCGCGGGATATCACGTAGGGCTCGAGCGCGTCCCAGTCAGGATCGAATCCCAGCCCGGGCGCATCAGGCAGCCGGAAGCGGTCACAGCCGGCATCGAAGAGCGCGTGCGGACGGGCGGCAAAGGTGATGAACGCGGTTTCGACAAGTGTCGGCTCCGGCCGCGAGGCGGCAAGGTGCGCCGTCGCATGGTACCCTGGTCCCCAGTAGAAGCAGTGAGGCACCACCCGGACCGGCCAGGTGTCGGCAAGTGCGAAGACCTTCTGCATCCCGGAGATACCGCCGCACTTGGTAACACTCGGCTGCAGGATGTCGAGTGCGCCGGCGTCGAGCGCGGCCTTGAAGGCGAGCGGTGTCGAGATGTTCTCGCCCATCGCGATGGGAACGCCTTCGGCGCGGACCGCGGCGGCGGCAGCGTGGTTTTCCGGCGGCCAGACCGGTTCCTCCAGCCAGTGAAACCCGTCATCGCGGATCTCGCGCGCGATGGCGCGTGCCTCGGCCACGCTCCACGGGCAGTTGACATCAAGGCAGATCATGTCCTCGCGGTTGACCGCCGCCCGCGCGGCCCGGAATGCCGGGACCGTCTGCTCGTGCAGCTTGATGGTGGTAAAACCTGCCTCTCGCGCCCGGGTCACGTTGGCGGCGACAGCGTCGACGTCACCGGCGTAGCGCATCAGGCTGGCGTACCGGCGCAGTTCAGCATCACTGCCGCCCAGCATGCGGTACAGCGGCTGGCCGGCCGCCTGGGACGCGAGATCCCACAGCGCGATGTCGATGGCGGACAGTGCGTAGATGGCGGGTCCCGCGCGCCCGAACCCGTGCAGCGGCCTCTCGATTCTCGCCATCAGGCGCGAGATCGATCGCGGGTCCTGGCCGAGCAGCAGCGGGGCAACCGTACTCCTGAGTGCAATGTCGGTCGCGGGCGTGATCGCGTGCCCGAAGGCCTCGCCCCAGCCGCTGCGCCCGTCATCGGTCACGAGCCGGACCATCAGGCTTTCCATGGTCAGCCATGCGTCCATGTCCGGGCGCATCCCGACCCGGGGACCACCGGTCTCGAACGGCAGGGCGACACGGATGGTCTCGAGGCTGGAAATCACGGTCATGGACGACACTCCGTACGGGAACCCAAGGCACAGTGTGCGTGCCGCGAAGTCCAGGGGCAAGCCGTCTCCAACCGAACGCGCGCCCGCAGCCAGTCCCTTCACAGGACCGCCGCATTGCTCTATCACCCCGCCAGGGTGGCCCCGTAGCTCAGCCGGATAGAGCGGCAGATTCCTAATCTGTAGGTCGCAGGTTCGAATCCTGCCGGGGTCGCCAGGATTCCCTCCGCTACGCCCCGATACGCGCGCTGCACGCAGAAGCAGCGGGCCTGCCGCTTCCCGGCCGGTCTCGCCGAAGGCCGCCGGACTCCGGGACCACGGTTGACCGACTTCGGCTGCGATACCCTCTCCCGCTCCTTCGCGCGACCCGGGGACATGCGTGCCGACCCGCCGTGAACATCCCCGAACGCCCTGCCGCCTTGAAAATGCCGGGGTCAAGGGCACAATTATTGCGCATCTGAAATGCTAAATATTCTCTGGACACCTTAGGAAACAAGATCATTATTGCATATCTCAGATGCGGGATATTCCATCATGCTGCACCTGGTTGGCGAAACCACCGACGCCAGAAGCGCGCACTATCGCGCCCGCGCGGGAACGCTCGTTCAGTTGATCCGCGGGGTCTATGTCGAAAGCGACAGCGACATCGAGACCGTGATCCTCGGCCACGCGGTACGCATCGCGCGCTATCTGTACTCCAGCGCCTACCTGTCGTCGGCAAGCTCGCTCCTGCTGGGCCCGACACCGGACGGACGACTGTTCATCAGCGGTCGGCGCAATCAACGCACACGTATTCGCACGCTTGAGATCATCCAGAACACGGCTCCTGAGACTCCATCGACCGCCCCTGCCGTGATCGGCGACGACCTGGGCGAACTGCATGTCGACATCTCGTCACCGCGCCAGCGGTTCCTGGAGGCCTTTCGGCTGCGGAGCGAACACGCCAGCGCGGTCACGCCCGACATGCGCCACCGGATGGCCGTGCGTCTGGTCGAGGAACACGGCTCGCCACAGGCCGCGGCAGAGTCCGTCTGGACATTGGCGCGTGGCAACGGCTGGTATCGCGAAGGCGAACGCGCTGAACGCTTCCTTCTTCAGCAACCCGCCGCCGCCAAGGTGCCTCCCAACAAGGCCGCGCTCAACCTGCTGGTGGCCTGGCACGGCGAGTTGATCGGCCAGCTCGCCCATGACGGTTTCGAATGGCGCTGGAAACCGCGCAAGCGCGCCGCACCGACGCTGGTTCGCGGGAGCGCACCCGGAAAGCTCCCGCCCTTCATTGACTCTCTTCTGCCTGAGGGATGGCTCGCCCGGGTCCTGCGGGAAGGCGACCCGCGCCAGGCATTGCGCAACGGTCGACGCTACATGTCCAACGTCACGGTCGCCCCGGGCCGGACCGAACTGGCGGCCTTGCCGGAGGATGTCCTCTCGACACCGCTCGAGGCGTTCTGCGAGGCGGGCCATTTCACCGGTCGCTATCGAGGACCGGGACGAGGACCTGTCGAGGAGACATTCGAACACAATCTCGCCAGGCTGTACTCGCAGCCTGTGACACCGCGCCTGTCAGGCGTCCAGATCAAGGCGCCGATGAGCCTGCTTGCCGACGGAACCCTGCTGCCGGCCCACGACCGGGCATTCACGCATGTCCTGAAACCCGCCGGAACCGCGGGTTTCGAGATGTTGCCCGTCGTCGAATGGCTGTGCCTGGAATTCGGCCGTGCCTGCGGCTTCGAAGTGCCGACCGCCGCATTGATCAAGATGCCCGACGGCATGCCACCGGCGTTGCTGGTCGAACGCTTCGACATCCGCCGGGGTCCGGAAGACCGGCGCCTCCTCGCGCTGGAGGACTTCTGCTCGATCCTGGATCTTCCTGCCTCGGCAAAATACGACAGCACCATCGAACGCATGGCAAGGGCTCTGCGGCCGATGTCGACCGATCCGAACGCCGATCTCGGCGTCCTGTTCCGTCGTGCCGTCCTCGCCTGGTTCATCGCCGACGGCGACATGCACACGAAGAATATCGCGGTTCTTCGGACGGCCGATGTCGGGGCGAGAGCCTTTGCGTCGGTTCGCCTGGCGCCGCTCTATGACACCGTCACCACCCGCGTCTTTCCCGGCCTCGGTGGCGATCGCATGGCCTTCAAGCTCAATGGCAAGGATGCCAGACTCCGTCTCCGGGACTTTCTCGCCATGGCACGCACCATCGGACTACCGGACGGCGAAGCCGAGGCTGCCGCGGCGGATCTCGCCATACGGCTCTCCCGTTGCGCAGCCACTGCCGAGTTGCCTGTGTTTGCACGGCAGTCGCAAGCGGCCATGACGATGCGGGACAGGGTATCGCGCATCGCGACGGAACGAGCGGCGGCGCTCATGCAGGACCCGTCCTGAGGAGGGTTTCGGGCACGGGAGAAGCGGTGCATCGCGCTGCTCCGGGACGGCGGCGCCGGGCCGGCGGGGTGGCGTGCCAGGCGGAAGCGGCACGGTGCGCGGCTTGAGGAGAGAACGACGGATGGTGATTGTTGTCATACACTGGAAGATCAAACCGGACATGGTGGACGAGTTCCTGGATTTCTGGAGAACGTCGGCGGTCGTCACCGATCGCGAAGGCCTGGTCGGCGAGTTCCTCAGCGAAGGACACTCGACTGCGGAGTTCGACTGGATCACGTGGCCGATGACCGGATGCGAAGGAAAATACAGGTCGTTTGTCAATGTCGGTTACTGGAACAGCGCCGACGAATTCCAGGCCCAGGTCGGACGGTATTTCGACGCGTCCGCAGGGCCGCAGGATTTCGAAGCGGAACCGCGCTTGAGGACTGCGCTGAAACCGAAGTTCTGGAGGATCGGGGACAGCAGGTTGCCGATCCATGACAGTGACGGCGTACAGTGACGGACTTGCCGCCTGGTCCCGAACGCAGCGGTCGGACCGTGGGCCTGCCGCGCCGGACTTCGGCAGAACCATGACCGCGCCCGCCCGTGAACGCAGGCGCGCTTTCCTTGCGGCCGGCTGAAGCCATCGGCATACGCCCGAAGGGCACGATCCCGCGTGCGCAGGCAGGCGGAACCATGGCGTCCCGGATCGGGGTGGTGGCCGAGCCTGTCCGCAACAATCAGCGCGTCGTCCGGGTCGGACGCGGTCAGGAAACCGCCGTGGAGTGCTGATGCGGCACGGTCTCCCCGGCTCCTGCGCCGAGCCGCCCATCGTGCAGGCCGGGGCCGCACACCGGGCGACGCACCTTCGGTGCTGGTAGTGTTGTGATCCATTGGTTTATCGTACTTTTCTCCTGATCAATTTGCAGCTTCGGGCACGGCCATGGTGGTTTGTTGTTCCCCGCTGCACCTGCGCAAGAGACCGGTCCGTGCCACCCGTTACGCTCACAGAGGCCCGCGTCAGGGCGCTCACGCCCCGCACGACCGCACGTGACATCCGCGATGCGACGCAAAAGGGCTTCGGCGTCCGCGTACTGCCGTCCGGGGCCAAGCGCTACTTCATCCACTGCCAGCACGACGGGACCCGCACCCGGCGTGTCGTCGGCGATGCCGATGCGATGGAAACACACGAGGCGCGCTCGCGCGCAACCGCGATGCTGGCTGCAATCCGGGGGCACGGTCCCGTGCCGGCGCCTTCCTGTGAAACGCTGTTCGCCTCAGTCGCCGGGGTTGTGTTCGAACGTCATGCGCGGATCTGGAAACCCCGCATGCTGGAGGGAAACCGCGGATACCTGCGCAATCAGATCCTGCCGCACTTCGCCAACCGCCAGATTGCGGAGATCACCCGGCAGGACGTCGTGAAATGGCTCACGTCGCTCGCAGCAACGCCTGTTGCGGCGGATCGGTCGATGCCGGTGCTCTCGGTGATCATGCGCGAGGCGGAGCGACCTGGCTACCGGAAGGAGGGATCCAATCCTTGCCCGGGCATTCGGCGTTACCGCCAGCAGAACCGGGAACGGTTCCTGTCCGATGCGGAAATCCGCTCTCGGCTCTCGGCTCTCCTGGTCATGCAGCCGACAGTCCCTGTTATCGCCTCGAACATCGTGTCCACCCCCAAGCAAACTTCGACCCGAACGACACCGGTGCTCCAGAGAGGCCCTCCGATGCGCCGTTGCGCCGCGGTCCAGACCGCGACCGGGACAGCGTGACAAATTTTGAGTGGACGCAGTATGAATGGATCTTCTATTCGAGTGGTTTCTTCATGCATTTTAGGCCGGGTTCGCGTTTACGAAGATCCGTGAGGCATGGTGACCGGCCCGCAGTGACCCGCCGCCGCCTGGTTCGCAGCCCTTTCTGGGGGCAGCAGGACTCGGGTCCGGAGGGGTCGGCGGACAGGCCGGAAGGAGGGAGCGATGGACCGAAGCGGCAGGCTGGAGAGGGAGAACGCGGCGCTGCGCGAGCGCATCGCGCAGCTCGGCGCGGCGGTGCTGCGCGTCGGGTCCAGCCTCGACCTCGACACCGTGCTGCGCGAGGCCGTCGACAGCGCCCGCGCGCTCACCGGCGCCCGCTACGGCATGATCGCCACCGTCGACGAAGCGGGCGCGATCGAGGAGTTCATCGCCCCCGGCCTGACCGACGGGGAGCGGCGGCACATGGCGGAGTGGCCCTCGGGTGAGGCCTTCTTCGAGCATCTCTGCGCGCTTCCGGGCCCGCTCCGGGCGAC
>JAJEAR010000070.1 GCA_022822665.1 Alphaproteobacteria bacterium
GAACGTTGGTGTCCAGGAGAACCCTCACGAAATCGCGTCGAAGACATCCTCGTCGGTCAGCCAGCCGCGGGCCTCGGCAAACGGCGCGAGACGCTGCCTGAGGTCCTCGAAGCGGGCAATCGCGAGCTGCTGCCGCAACGCCTCGCGCACGAACTCGCTCTTGCCCTTGCCGGTTCGCGCCGTGATCTCGCGGAGCTCGGCATCGAGCTTGTCGTCGATTCGGATGGTCAGGGTCGTCATGTAGTACAGCGTACTACATGCCCGCCGGTGGCCGCAAAGGCGGGCGACCCGTCGCTCGGTCCACGCTCACCTCGATCTCGCCGACCCCCGCGGCCGGAACGCGGGCCATCTGGCGGTATGCGAAATGATTGGGCATGATGTCTTCCAGATCCGTGGCGACGCAGATGACGGAGTCGCTTGACTTTTCGGGCAACGGTCCGGGCGCTGCGACAATGGGAGGCGCGAAACGTGATGGAAACCGGACCGCCGCTCCTGGAAGTGGAGAACATCGAGAAGCGCTTCGGCGGCGTCCGGGCGCTGCAAGGGGCTTCACTGTCGATTGCGGAGGGCGAGACGGTTGCGCTCGTCGGAGACAACGGAGCCGGCAAGTCCACGCTGGTCAAGGCCGTCGCCGGGGTGCAACCGGCGGACAGCGGCACGATCCGACTGCGGGGACGGGAAGTGGCGATCCGCTCGGCAAAGGACGCCGGCGCGCTTGGCGTCGAGGTCCTCTACCAGGACCTGGCGCTTGCCAACACGCTCGATGTGGCGGCGAACGTGTTTCTCGGAGACGAACCGCTGTGGCTGAAGCTCGGGTGGTTCTCGGTCCCCGACACCCGGCGGATGGATGCCGAGACGGCCGCCACGCTGGACCGGCTGCGCATCGACATTCCTGATCCGAAACGGCCCGTGGCGAATCTCTCCGGCGGACAGCGTCAGGCGGTCGCCATCGGACGGACCATCCACCGGGGGCGCCGAGAGCTTCTCATTCTCGACGAGCCCACCGCGGCGCTGGGCGTCGAGGAGGTGCGCAAGGTCCTGGCGCTTCTCAGGAGCCTGCGGGACGAAGGTCAGACGATGATCATCGTCTCGCATGACCTTGAGCATGTCTTCCAGGTGTCCGATCGTATCGCCGTCATGCGCCAGGGCCGCGTCCAGGCGGTGGTCCGCACCAGCGAGGTCACGAAGACCGACATCGTGCGCCTGATCGTCGGCGATATCGAGGATGCGGTCGCGTGAACGGGCCTGCCGGAGGCGCCCGGAACCGCTTCCTCGGTGCGGGCGGCACCGCGGAACGGGCACTTGCCCTGCCCTTCTTCAACGTCGCCGTCGCGATCGTGGTCCTCTACGCGGTGTTCACCGCCATCACCGGCGAGACCTTCAACACCGCCAACAACCAGATCACGATCATGCGCGCGGCGGCGGTCTTCCTGATCCTCGGCGTTGGCCAGACCTTTGCCATGACCACGGGCGGGATCGATATTTCGACCGGTTCCATGATCGGTGTCGTCGGAGCAATCGTTGGTTCGGGACTCGAGCTGGGCTGGATGGATCCGATCTATGCCATTCCGTCCGCGATCCTGGTCGGGGCGGTGCTCGGCGCCTTCAACGGCTTCAACATCACTGTGCTGGGCGTGCCGCCGCTGCTGGCCACGCTCGGTACCTTCGTCGCCTACCGCGGATTCACCCAGTACTACATGGGGGTCAACCTCGTCACCGGCCTGCCGGACGTAGTCGTGGCGGTGGGACGCGCGAGCGTGCTCGGCCTGCCGGTATCCGTCATCGTGGCTCTCGCGATCGCCGTGCTGGGATGGTTCGTGCTGAACCGCACGCTCTATGGCCGCTACATTACCGCGATCGGATCGAATCCGAGCGCGGCCGAGGCGACCCGCATCAACGTGAAAGCCATCACCGCATCGACCTATGTGATCCAGGGCGCGCTCGCGGGCGTTGCGGCGCTCGTGCTCATGGGACGCCTCGACTCCGCGTCCGCCGCAATGGGCGAAGGCGTCGAGCTGCACGTGATCGCGGCCGTCGTGCTGGGCGGTACCTACCTCTTTGGCGGTCGCTCGACCATGATCGGCACGTTGCTCGGCGTCTACCTCATCGGCATGCTCGAGAACGGCCTGATCCAGACGGGCGCGGGGTTCTTCGTGCAGCGCATCATTCTCGGTCTTCTCATCATTGCCGCCGTGGCGCTGCAGCTGCAGCAGCGCAGGAGCGGGCCGGGATAGGTCGAGCCGACGCAATTGCGGGGAACCGGCGATGCAAAGCGGGAGGCAGTGCCATGAGATAGCCTTGGCGAGGAGTGCCCGGCCGCCGTTCCGCCGCAGTTTCAGCGACGCGCAAGCGATTGCGGCCGGTACAGACATGCAGGAGTACGAAGAACCGGTAATCGGAAAAGGGGAGGAAACGTCATGAGACGGATATTCACGGGACTGTTCGTCGCCGCGGCTGTCATGTTCGCCGGCGCGACCGCGGCGGTCGCCCAGGACAAGACACTTCGCATCGGGTTCGTGTCGCACCAGCACGACATTACGGACCTGTTCGGCCAGCTGGAAATCGGCTTTCGCGAAGCGCTCGACGCAAAGGGCTTGAAATACGAACTCTTCCAGGCCGCGCCGACAGCGTCCAACCGCCACGACGAGATGCTCAATATCCTCGAGAACATGGCGAATCTGAACCTGGACTACATGGTGTTCGGACCGTCCAGCCTCGAGCAGAACACGCCCGGCCTGGTCATGGTCGCCGACGCGGGCACCAAGATCCTGATGGTTGACTACGAGCCGAAGGAAGGGTCCAGCTTTCCGTTCGAGCACGCGGTGCTGAACTGGTCCGTCTACAACCACGGCCAGATGGGCGAGGCGACCGGGCGCTGGATCGCCGAGCACATGAAGTCGCAGGGCAAGGACACCGCGGACGTCATCATGATCTGGGGGCCGGTTGCCTCCGAGATCAGCCAGGACCGTGGAAACGGTGTTCTGAAGGGGATGAACGAGGTCGAGGGCTTTACTCCGAACGTCATCTACGACGGCTATGGCGACTTCCAGCGCGAAAAGGCCTACGCCGAGGTCGAGCGAGCGCTGATCGCCTATCCGAGTGTTGAGGTCATTGTCGGGATGAACTCCGTCATGGCGCTGGGTTCCATGTCCGCGCTCGAGGCCGAGGGCAAGCTTGACGACGTCCTGGTGACCGGGATGGGCGGCCAGCCGGACGAGCTGGAGATGGTTGCCCGCGGGAAGATCGGTGTTGCCGTTTCCCGTGACCCGCGCAACATGGGGGAAAACACGGCGAACGCCCTGATCATGCACGCCGAGGGGCGGGAGCAGGACATCCCCAAGGTCCTCTACACGGCCCTGCGGACGCTCGACTCGGTCGACTCGATCCGCAAGTGGGTTCCCAAGGCGATGCTCGACATCGACGCCAAGCTCGCCGAGTGACCTGCGCGCCCCGACGACCCTCGCTCCGCTCCGGGCGGGAGCGAGGGTTGTTGCGGCCGGTTCAGGCGGAGTGGATCCGCCGCATCTCCGGCCTGAGGACGCGATAGAGGTCGCGCCAGCGTTCCAGGCGTCCGGCGAGCCGGTCGGCAAGTTCTTCCTCGGGCTCGGCCACCCGTTCGACGTCCGGGCGCGTGCAGACGTCCTCGGGCCGTTCGCCGGTCGCGGCAAGGCGTGCAAGACGCGCAGCGCCCAGCGCCGGGCCGACCTCGCTCCCCGCGTGATAGGTCAGCGGGCGCCGGAGAGCGGCGGCGAGAATGCGGCTCCACAGCACACTGCGCGCCCCGCCGCCGATGACCGAAATCTCGTCGATGTCCGATCCGGCCTCGACCAGGGCCTCGTATCCGTCCGCAAAGGCGAAGGCCACACCCTCAAGGACCGCCCATCCGAGGTCACCGCGGCGCGCCGCCAGATCGAGGCCGAAGAACACGCCCTTGGCGTGCGGGTCGGCGTGCGGGGTGCGCTCGCCGGCAAGGTAGGGCAGGAACAGCGGAGTGCGGTCCAGGCGCGCTTCCGACGGTTCCGCCTCCATTGCGAGTTCGCCCTCGTTCGCAGCACCGGTCGCCGTCGCGGCCCAGGCAAGGCAGGCGCCGGCACTCAGGATGACCGACATCTGGTGCCAGGTGTCCGGGATGCAATGGCAGAACGCGTGGACCGCGCGGTCCGGATTGGGTGTGAAGGCGCGGTTCGAGGCGAAGAGCACCCCCGACGTGCCAAGTGAGAGGAAGGCAAGCCCGGGCGTCACCGTCCCGATCCCGGCGGCACCGGCCGCATTGTCGCCGGCCCCGCCGGCGATGACCACCTCGCCCGAGAGGCCCCAGCGCCGGGCAAGGGCCGGCGACAGGCTGGCGGAGGGCGCGCTGCCTTCCACGAGCCGGGGCATGTGCCCGGGGCCGAGTCTGGTGGCAGCGAGCATCTCGCCGGACCAGCAACGGTTTCCCACATCGAGCCAGAGAGTTCCGGATGCGTCGGACATCTCCGCCACGTGCTCCCCGCTCAGCCGATAGCGCAGATAGTCCTTGGGCAGCAGCACCGTTGCGACGCGCTCGAACACCTCGGGTTCGTGCCGGGCCACCCACATCAGCTTCGGCGCGGTGAAGCCCGGCATCGCGAGGTTGCCGGTGATCCGACGCGAGTCCGGAACCGCGGCCTCGATCGCCGCGCACTCGGCGCCCGAGCGCCCGTCGTTCCACAGGATGGCGGGCCGCAGAACGGACCCGCGGGCGTCGAGCAGCGTGGCGCCGTGCTGTTGGCCGGAAAGGCCGATCGCCCGAACGGCCGCGAGTGTCGGGCCGTGCCCGGCCTTCAGCTCGTCCACGGCACGGCAGGTGGCTGCCCACCAGGCCTCGGGATCCTGCTCCGACCACAGGGGGCGGGGTGTCGAGACGTCGAGCGAAACCGCTGACTGACCGGCGATTCGGCCCTCGTCGTCGAGCAGGACCGCCTTCACCGCCGAGGTGCCGAGGTCGATGCCGAGATACATGTGCTGCCCTCCCCTTTTCCGGTGCCATTGCGCACAGATGGTGGTTGCGGGCACCGAGCGCACGACTGCCGCCATGCGGCTGGAGAAAGGGGCCCGCGGCACCATTCCCCGGGCCCGGAGCGCGCGGCCGAACGGCCCCAGTGTATCCCTTCCGGTGTGGAGCTCCGAGAGACGTATGCTCGGCCGGTTCAGCGGAAATGCCCATGTGGTGGTGCGGGGTCACGAAGGACCGGAGCCGTTCCGCCTGTGTCCGGAACCTGCTGTCGGATGAAGGACGCCGCCGCCAACGGGTGCGGACAGGGCCGATGTCCGCGGCCTCGTCACCCGGCCCCCGTCGTCAGGCTCCGGTCGCGAAGGAACATCGCTTCGTGTTCGGGAATGGGTGCTTGGATGTCGGCGGCCGCGCTGTTCGGCATGTAACCGGCAAGATCGACACCGGAAGTTCCCCCGCCCGGCGGGTCGGGGACAGGGTGACCTTCAGCATCGACGGTTCAGGGCATTGCGTGGATGCGGCACAGGGTGATCGTGTGCCGGTCCTGTTTCCATGGAGCCGACGCGGCGGCGTGCCGGTGTCCACCGGTACCGGCGTGTTGTCAACGACCGGTGCGTGCCGGAGGTGGCCGGTCGGTCGATGCCGACTCTCCTCCCCGAGCGGACGTCACGTGCTCACGCCAGCGCGGGCATGATCTCCTCTGCGATGCGCGAGACGTTGTCTGCGGCCTGGGTCTCGGTGAGCCCGTTGCCGGGATTGGTCTCGATCATGACGCCGTCGATGTCGAGGATATCGCGCCACTGGCTCAGGGTCTCGACGAGCTGCCCGGACGAGCCGACCGCGGCATAGTGGGTGCGGATGTCGTCCCAGGTGAGCGCGGCGAGACGGGCCGCGATCGTCGCTGCTCCACCCGGTCCGTGCCCCGGTCTCGCTCCCTGGCTGGCAATCAGCCGGGCCTGGCGCTCGAAATAGTAGACGAGGGTCGGCCTGGCCTCGGCAACCGCGGCCTGCGGCGTGGCGCCGGCATAGACCGGAACCCGCAGGTGCACCTGCGGGCGGCCGGGGTGTCCCGCCTCGGCCCAGGTCTCGCGATAGGTCCTGATGTTGGCGGCGAGCGGCTCGAGCCCGTCGCCGCGCAGCCCGACGAACAGCGGCAGGCCGAGCCGGGCCACCTTCACGAAGGTGGCGGCCGAGGTCGCAGCCATGTACATCGGCGGGTGCGGCTTCTGGTGCGCCGGCGGCATCAGCGCCGCATCGCGCACCCGGTAGTATCGGCCTTCGTAGGAGAACCGTCCGCCGGCAAACGCGCCCTTGAGCACCTCGAGTGCCTCGTCAAACCGTGCCTCGCTCTCGCCATAGTCGATGTCATAGCCCCGGTACTGTGCGAGGAACCCGCTGCGTCCAATCCCGAGGTCGAACCGCCCGTTACTGATCTGGTCGACTGTCGCCACCTCCTCCGCGACCCGAAGCGGGTGCACCAGTGGCAGCACGTAGACCGCCATCCCGATCCGGACCCGGCTTGTGCGTGTCGCGAGCGCCGCGGCCACCGCGATCGGAGAGGACAGGACAGAACGGTCCGGCATGAAGTGGAACTCCGCCAGCCAGACTGACTGGAGTCCCAGCCGTTCGGCGAGTTCCGTGAGTTCGATGCCCTCACGGAAGATGTCGCCCGCCGGATGGCCGTTGCGGACCCCGAATTCGAGGAACAGTCCGAACTCCATCCGTTCAGCCTTCCGCGGGCCCGGCACAGCCGGTGCGCGGCGCGGCACGCGCATCCGCGGCCAGGGTTGTCACGATGTCCGCTGCCGGGCTGATGCCCCTGCCCGCCGCGGTCGCCACCTTCATGCCCCGCCCGCGCGGGAACAAATACCCTGGTAACGGCGACGGCGCGGTGATGCCGATCGGTCTTTCGCTCATCTCGCAACCCCGGATGATCCGCCGACGCGAGGGGGCAGGACCGGGCAGGACGACGCCCCCGGTCCCCGGCCCGACTGCATTGCGGCCCGCGCCGGCCAGCACTGCCGGACTTCGATGCCGGGAACCTCGCGGAGCGGCGACGGCGGCATAAGTGGTCTCCCCGGGCAGGTTAGTGCGCACGCGCAGGCTCCGCCCGGTGCGCCGGGACAGGAGCGACGGTGGAAGGGTGTTCGGGCAGGCTTCAGAAACCGGCGCTGGATCGGAATACGTTCGGCTTGCGATAGACCGCCAGGATCACGCAGCCCTCGTCCGTGTGCGTCTCGTGCTTCGATTCAGGCACCCGCCAGACGTACTCGCCGGCCCGCGCAATGCCGTCGTGATCGTAGAACGAGCCCTCGATCACGTAGCTCTGCTCGATCTCCGGATGGCGATGGAACGGAAGACTGGCACCGGGCTCCCACTTGAGCAGGCAGGTCATCTCTCCCTTGTCCCGGTCCTCGTAGAGAACCTTGATCGAGATGCCCTCGAACCTGGTCGGTTTCCAGTCCATGTCCTGGGGACGGACATAGGTGGAGCCGTTGATGGTCGGTTCGTTTCTCGGCTTGGGCGATGCCATGCTGTCCTCCGGCGGCTATGGGTATCGCGCGGCACCCGGCCGCGCGACATGAGGTTTCGATAGGCCGACGACGCTGCCTCTTGCTGCCGCGGATCGGCCCGTTGGTCCGCATGATACCGCGTACGGCACGCCCGGCAACGGGAGGGAATTTCAGACCCGGCCGGTCAGCCCCTGCCCGCCTCCTGTCCGGCGCAACAGGGATCCGATTCCTCGTCGACGCAGCAGAGTTCGGGATCGGTGCCGTCGAGGGTCAGGTCCCGGTCACGTGGACCGTACCGCTTCTCGCTGTCGGCAAGCACCCGGTACCACTCCCAGCGCAGACCCTGGGGCTCCCGGGCCCAGACCTTGTTCTGGGTCGCGTAGCAGCAGGTGGTCTCCTGTTCGATGATGTGATCGAGTTTGCCGTCCTGCAGCCGGTTGATTGCCGCCGTCACCTCTTCGTCGTCAAAGACCTCGACACCCAGGTGGTTGATGCGTTCCTCGGCATCCGGTGCCTCGAACAGGACCAGCTTGAGCGGCGGCCTGTCGATCGCGAAGTTGGCGTAGCCCGGCTTGCGCTTGCTGACCCGCGTGCCGAACATCTGCTCGTAGAACGGGATCGCCTCGTCAAGATTCTCGACGTTGAGTGCCAGCTGAAGTCTCATGGGACCCTCTCCTCTTGTGCGAGCGCCGACTCTCCCTGGCAGCAGTTTCGGGTGAGAAACCCGACCAGTTCTTCCATGCGCGCGCAGTCGGTACGGTAGATCACGGACCGGCCGTGGCGATCGCAGGTCACCAGACCCGCGGACCTGAGCTCCTTCAGGTGAAACGACAGGGTCGCCGCCGGCAGGCCGAGGCGCTCGGCGATGCGTCCGGCAGGGGCACCATGCGGGCCACACACCACGAGGTGGCGAAATGCGGCGAGACGGGTCTCGTGTGCCAGGGCTGAAAGTGCGGCGACGACTGTTTCGGCTTCCATATTTCTAAAATAGTGAAAATGATTGTGGCTGTCAACCCCTGATCAGGTCTGCATGCCGCCATTGACCGCAAACATCTGCCCGTTGACGAACCCGCCGCTGCCTCCGCAGAGATAGCCGACCAGTCCGGCGATCTCTTCGGGTTCCCCGAGCCGGCGGAGCGGAACGTGCGGGCGGTGCTCCTCGATGTGTCGCGCCATGTGCGCGTCCTTGTGCTCGGTTGCGATTGGCCCCGGCGAGATCGCGTTGGTCGTGACACCCGCCGGCCCGAACTCCTTGGCAAGCGCCTTGGTCAGGCCCCACAGGCCATGCTTGGCGGCCGAGACCGGTGCCCGGCCGCTGTAGCCGTGGATCGCATTCATGCCGGTGATGTTGATGACACGCCCCCAGTTGCCCTCGACCATGCCGGGAAGCAGGGCGTGGCAGGTATAGAAGGCCGAGTGAAGGTCAACGTCCAGAACCCCATGCCAATCCTCGTCCGTCATTTCCAGGAACGGCTTTTCCGGACGGATGGCCGCGTTGTTGACCAGGATGTCGATCCGGCCGAACCGCTCCAGCGCGGCCTTCGCCATCGAGCGGACCCCGGCGGAATCACCGATGTCCCCCATCTGGACCAGGGCCTGGCGGCCGCGGGCAGCGACTTCGCCCGCAACCTCGTCACAGGTGGCCCTGTCCTGCCTGCCGTTGATCACGATGTCGCATCCGGCATCGGCAAGTTCGAGTGCGATCGCCCGGCCGATGTTCCTGCCTCCGCCCGAAATGAAGGCGGTCCGTCCATCCAGTGTCATGCCATGCCCCATGTGAGTGATCCGCAGCCTTGCGCTGGCCGGGTCCAAGGCTACCATCCGGGATCCGGGCTGTCCCGCCTGAACGGCCGGCGCGGGGATGACGGAGGGGGCGATGGAAGTCGATGTGCTGGTTATCGGGTGCGGAATTGCCGGTCTCGCGGCCGCGCTGACAGCGCGTGAGGAAGGTGCGCGCGTCTGCGTGCTGGAACGGGCGCCGCGCGACGAGCGGGGTGGCAACACCCGTTACACCGAGAGTTTCTGGCGCATGAAGGACGAAACCGCGGTCTCGGATGACTTCGAGGACAGTTTCGCCGCCAATGCCGGCGGGTGGCCCGACCCCGGCATCATGCGCGATGCGGTCCGTTCGCCCGAGGAACAGCCGGGAGTCCTTCGCTCGCTCGGCGTCATCGATCCGCACCTTGTCGCAACCATTGCCGAGGAGGCCCCGTCGACACTCGCCTGGCTCAAGCGGTTCGGGATCAGGTTTGAACACCTGCCGCTGTATTTCCTCAGCCAGAGCACCACCCGCATGGCGCCGGTCGGCGGCGGTCTTGCCCTGGTCGACGCGCTCGGGGCCAGGCTCGACGACGGCGACGGGATCGAGGTGCACTACCGGACCGCGGCGCAGGGACTGATGCTTGATGAAGACGGCTCGGTCACCGGGGTGCATGCGGTCGGACCTGGCAATCGCCGGTTCCGGATTGCCGCGCCTGCCGTGGTGCTCGCCTGCGGCGGGTTCCAGGGAAACCCGGAGATGATGAGCCGGTACGTCGGCGCGCAGGCACAGTATGTCCGCCCGGTCTCCCGTGGCGGACACTACAACCGCGGCGAGGGCGTTCGCATGGCACTCGACGCCGGCGCGGCGGCATGCGGCGATTTCGGGAGCTTTCATGCCCAGCCCGTGGACCCGCGCTCGACCGATACGGAGCCGGTTGTCCTGAACTATCCGTGGGGCGTGCTGGTCAATGCCGGTGCCCGCCGGTTTACCGACGAGGCGCCGGGCATGGTTGACGCGACCTACGAAGCCACGGCCCGGGAGATCATGCGCCAGCCGTTCGGGATCGCGCACGCCATACACGATGCGGGTCTTGACGATATCGCCGGCTGGCAGGTGACGGTACGCTCGCGGACACCACCGCTCGAGGCGGACACGATCGGGGAACTGGGTCAGCTGGCAGGCCTGGACGGCGACATGCTCACCCGCACCATCGCGGAGTACAATTCCTCCTGCCTGTCCGCCGAACCGGTGGATCCCCTGCGGCCCGACGGACGGATGACCAGTGGCATTGCGCCACGCAAGTCGAACTGGGCGCGTCCGATCGAGCGTCCGCCGTTCCGGGCCTGGCCGATCATCTGCGCGAACTGCTTTACCTTCGGCGGGGTCAAGATCGATACCCGGGCCCGGGTGATCGGCACCGAGGGCGACCCGGTCCCGGGACTGTATGCGGCCGGCGAGGTCGCCGGTCTCTACTACCGGACCTATACCGGCGCGACATCGGTGATGCGAGGTGCGGTGACCGGCCGGCTCGCCGGTCGCACTGCGGCGCGCCGGCACAACAGCTGACCGCACGCTGAAAAGGGATGAAAAAAGGCGCCGGCCCAGGGGCCGGCGCCAACGGTATGCGTATGAGGGTCGGGATCAGCGATAGCGATGCGCCTGCGACCAGACAGACGCGTAATCCTGCTGCGCCGCCCAGACCTTGGTGAACCACTCGTTTTCCGTTCCCTGCTCGGCAACCCATTCCTCGGTCGCCTTGCGCGCCGCGTCCTTGAATTCCTGCGGCAGGTCGATGACCTCGTTCTTCTCGCTGTTGGCGTACTTCATCCAGTTCGGTGCGTCGGAGTGTCCGAGATGCAGGTACAGGTCCCAGGTGATGAGCTGGCCGGCAGCCTGCATCTGGGTCTTCTGCAGGTCGGTCATGCCGTCCCAGACGTCCTTGCTGAACTCGCATTCATGCATGGCGACCGGCTGGTGGACGCCGGGAACGATGATGTATTTGGCGACCTTTTCGAAACCGGCCGCGATGTTGTGGGTCGGTGTGCCCCATTCGATCCCGTCGACGACCTTGCGTTCGAGCGCCGGATAGACCTCGGCGCCGGCCAGGATGACCGTGGAGGCGCCGAGCTTCTGGGCGATCTCGGCCCAGGCACCGGCGGTGCGAACCTTCATGCCGACATAGTCCTCAAGGCTTCGGACTGCCTTGTGGCTGTGCAGGAACAGCTCACGCGGCGCGGAACCGCACGGGACCGAGGCGACGTTGAACTTCTCCATGCGCCAGTCCATCATCATTTCCTGGCCGCCGCCCTTGAAGACCCAGTGCATCATCTTGTCCCAGGCCATCGTGCCGGCAAAACCACCGAACAGGATCGAGGTCTTGTCGACGCCCCAGTCATAGCCGGGCCAGTTGTGGCTGGTCTGGGCAATGCCCTTCGAAACCGCGTCCGTGACCTTCAGCGCCTTGCCAAGCGTGCCGGCCGGATAGACCTCGATGTCGATGGTGTTGTTGGAGGTCATTTCCATGTTTGCTGCTGCGCCACGCGCGGCATATTCGAGCATGACGCCGCCGGCCCACGGTGTGGCCATGTCCAGCTTCATCTGTGCGCCGGCCACGCCGGACATTCCGAATCCGACGAGACCGGCAAGTCCCGCCACGAGAACTGTACGCTTCATCACGTTGCCTCCTGAATTGTGCTGCCGTGTTCGCGGGTGTTGTCGACGCTCCGGTCAGGATTGTCGTCGTGCCCGGATGCACGGGCTCTTGCCTGCCGTTCCGGCGCGGCAACCCCATGATCGGGCCGGCATTCCCGAAATGTCAACGTTCGCGCGTGACAGGCCGCACCCTACGCGGTCGGGAGCGCGGTTTCAGTGGGTGCAGCGGGCATGGCGTTCGATGTGGTAGTCGCGCCGGGCGAGTTCGACGGAGAACCGGCGCACGGGCTCCTGCAGGCGTTCGGCGGCGGCCCGGGCGTCGGCATTGACCGCGGCGAGACGCTCGGCCGCGAGCTCGGCGTCACGGGCGAGCTTGGCCTCGTTCACCGTGACCATGCGCCCGTTCTCGAGCACCATGCGCCCGCCGATCATCACGGACTCGACCCCGGTGCCATCCTCCCCGTGCACGATCTGGTTGACCGGGTCGTTGAGCGGGACGTAGTTGATCCGGTCCAGGTCGAGGAACACGATATCGGCCTTCCGGCCCGGAGCAATGGTGCCGATCTCCTCCCCGAACCCGAGAATCCCGGCACTGCCCCGGGTTGCCAGTGTCAGGATCTCGTCCGTGGCGAGCCAGAGTTCCGGATCGAGTTCCTGCACCCGCGAGACCATTGAAGCAATGCGCATCGCCTCGAACATGTTCAGGTTGTCGGAGCAGGTGCAGGCATCGGTGCCGATCCCGACCCTGACACCGGCGTCGAGCAGCGCACGGGATGCGGCGAGGCCGTTGCCAAGCCGCGCGTTCGAGCCCGGATTGTGGGCGACGGCACCGCCGGCATCGGCGATCCGCCGCATGTCGTCGCCATCGAGCCACACCGCGTGCGCGGCCACGAAGTCCGGCCCGAGGATGCCGAGGTGATCGAGCCACGCGGTCTGGGTCATCCCGTAAAGCTGCATGCCTGCATGGGCCTGCACCTTCGACTCGGCCAGGTGGGTGTGAAACCCGACCCCGTGTTCCTCGGCGGTCGCCCGTGCGGCGCGCAGGAACTCGGTGCTGCAGTGATGAGGGATGGTCGGGGCCAGCGCCAGCCGGACCCGGTCGCGACCGAATGACCAGGCGGCGAGCGCGCGCTCCCACGCGGCAAGGCTGGTTGCAAACGGTTCGATCGCCACTGCCTCGGCATCGCGGCGGACCGGGGCGGGAAGCGCGTCCAGCAGGCCCGGGACCGCCTGGTAGAAGGTCCGGTCGGCCATCATGGGGGCAATGACGGCGCGCATTCCGACATCGCTGTATGCACGCCCAACCGCGTCAAGTCCTTCCGGCGTGGGGACCGGGAACTCGAAGGTCAGGTCGTAGGCAGCGGTGCATCCCTTGCGCACCATCTCCACGGCGCCGATCAGCGTGGTGAGGTACTTGTCCTCGAGCGTGCGGCCTCCCGTGATCCAGGGGGCGGCATTCAGCAGCAGTTCGAGGTTCCAGCGGTCTCCCAGGCTCTTCGCGAGATTGTTATGGCCGTGGGTGTGCGCGTTGACCAGGCCCGGCATCATCATCCGGCCGCGTGCGTCGCGCACCACGGCGTCGGCAGGTGCCGACATGCCCGGCGAACCGATCGAGTGAACGGTATCGCCATCGACGAGAATGTCCGCGGGATCGGCGCGGTGGCGGTCTATATCAAGCAGGCGCGCGTTGCGGATGACGGTATACATGGGCCTTCACTCCTGCTGTTCGATTCCAGGCTCGGCGTTTCGTGCCGACGCGGATCAGATGGCGAGATAGCCGCCGTCGACCGGCAGTTCCACGCCGGTGATGTACGACGCCTCGTCGGATGCCAGGAACGCGACCGCCATTGCCACCTCGATGACCTCGCCGGCACGGCGCATCGGGACGTGTCGCTCGAGGATCTTCCGGCGCTGCTCGGGATCGGCGGTGACGCCGGAGGTGCGCATCGGCGGCATGATGCCGGGATGAACCGAGTTGACCCGGATGCCGTGGCGCGCCAGCCGGTCCGCCGACTGCTTGGTCATGGCGCGCAACGCTCCCTTCGACGCATTGTAGCCGGGGTGGATGTACCCCTGGCCCACGATGCCCGAGATCGAGGAGATGTTGACGATCGCCCCGCCGCCGTTCCTGATCATTTCGGCCGAGGCGTACTGGGTGCCGAGATAGGGACCGGTCGCGTTGACGCGCATCAGCGTGTCCCAGGCATCCACGTCGCCCTGGTCATCGTAGGCGCTGCCGCTGATGCCGGCGTTGTTGACCAGGATGTCGAGCCGGCCGAAGGCATCGGTGATGGTGCTCATCGCCGACTTCCAGTCGGCCTCGCTGGTCACGTCGAGGCGGATGAACAGCGCGTCTCCGCCCGCGGCCCGGATATCCGACGCGACACCCTGCCCCTCGTCCTCCAGCAGGTCCCCGATGGCCACCCTTGCCCCCTGCTCGGCCATGAGCCGCACCGTTGCGGCTCCCATCCCGAAGGCACCGCCCGTGACCAGTGCGACCTTGCCGTCAAACCGTCGTGTCATGGCTGCGATCTCCCGTTCGTGTGCTGCCAGCAAACCATAGGTGCTGCGGGCCGGGTCGGAAACCGCGTTGATGTACCGGGCTGTCGGAAGGGTGCTCCCGCAACCCCGGTTCGCGTATAGTCGGGCAGTTCCGTACCAGGGGAGACCGGCACATGTCCTACAGCGCCATCCTGTTCGAGGTCGATGCGGGAATTGCGACCATCACGCTCAACCGGCCCGAGGCGCGCAACGCACTCTCCGCCGAAATGCGGGTCGATCTGGACCGGGCGATGTCGGAAATCAGGGAGCGTGCTTCCGACGATATCAGCGCCGTCATCCTGACCGGCGCCGGCGGAGCGTTCTGTGCCGGCGGAGACGTGAAGTCGATGGGCTCGCGGCTTGGCTCGGCACGGCTGACGCGCGACAGTCTGCGCCGCAGCCACGACACCATGTTCAGCCTGATGAACCTGGAACTGCCGGTCGTCAGCCTGGTCGACGGACCGGCGGCGGGTGCCGGGGCGAACATTGCGCTGGCGGCGGATTTCGTGCTTGCCACACCGCGGGCGTTCTTCCTGCAGGCTTTCGTGCGCATCGGCCTCGTTCCCGACTGGGGAGGAATGTTCATCCTGCCCCGGCTGGTGGGGCTGCAGCGCGCCAAGGAACTGGTGTTTACCGGGCGCAGGGTCTACGCGCAGGAAGCACGCGAGATCGGCCTCGTCCACCAGGTCGTCGAACAGGACACCGCGATGGCGGAGGCGCGCGAATTCGCGGCACGGTTCACCGACGCGCCGACCAGCGCGATTGGTCTTGCCAAGAACATCCTGAACCAGTCGTTCAACCTCGATCACCGCACCATGATCGAACTCGAGGCAATGGCGCAGTCGATCGCCCGGGACGGGCCGTTCCACAAGGAGGCGATTCGCCGTTTCGCCGCCAAGGAACCGCCGCTCTACGACTGGGATGCCGTGACCCGCAAGGCGGCGGAGTGACGCGGTTTCAGTTGAAGAAGCGCTCCAGGCGGAACGGTGTGCGATCGATCGACGTCGCCGCGCCACTGACCATTTCGGCAGCGAGCCGGCCCGCCGCGGGGCCGATACCGAACCCGTGGCCGCTGAAACCGGTCGCCAGGTGAAACCCCGGCAGTGCGTCGACCGGTGCGATGACCGGAACGGCGTCGGGGGTCACGTCAATCAGGCCGGCCCAGCTCTCGACCACCGGAACCGGGGCCAGGGCCGGGAACAGGCTGGCGAGGTTGCGGGCAGCCTCGTTCAGGATGCGCCGGCTGGGAGCCGGATCATTGACCCGTGTCGCCTCGAACGGCGAGGGACCATCAAGGCTCCAGTGACGCGGAGTGCGCAGTTCGGTCAGGAACCGGCCGTCCAGCCGGAGCCGCAGCCGCGAGCGTTCCTCGCGGTACGACGCCATGAAGGAACGAGCCCAGCGCAGCGTGTCCGGGACGATCGGCACTTCCGTTGCCGAACCGTGCGCCACCGTGTAGCCACCGTCCTGGCGACGCCGGAACGCGACATCCTGGCTCCAGACGGCATGTTCGGTCACCAGGGGTGCCGGGGCAGTGCGGAACACCGAGGAACGCACCTTGAGCTGTGGCAGCACGATGCCGTGCCGGGCGCAGAACAGCGAGGACCATGCTCCGCCGGCACACAGGACGGTGGACGTGGCGATCCGCCCGTGCTCGGTCACCACTCCCGACACCCGGCCCGCCTGGGTGTCGAGACCGCGCACGGCGCACTGTTCGACGATGGTGGCGCCCTGCCGGCGCGCCGCCCGGGCAAGTGCCGGGGTGGCCAGGGCGGGCTCGGCCCGCCCGTCGCTCGGCGTGTGCAGCCCACCGACCCACTCGCCGCTGGACCCGGGCAGGACCTTGCGGACTTCTTCACGCGACAGCAACCGGGTGTCGAGCTGGTACTGCCGGGCATGCTCGAGCCAGGCCTCGTAGCGCGCCAGCTGGCTCTCTGTGCTGGCGAGGTAGAGCGCGCCGGCACGCGTGAACCCGACGTCCTCACCGATCTCCCCGGCAAGACCGTTCCACAGGCGCAGGCTCTCGATGATGGTCGGAATCTCGGCCGGATCACGTCCCTGCTGGCGCACGAACCCCCAGTTGCGTGACGACTGCTCCCCGGCCACCCTGCCCTTTTCGCACAGGGTGACGCCGATGCCGCCGCGGGCCAGGTAGTAGGCGGCCGCGACCCCGATGATCCCGCCACCGACGATGACGACGTCGCTTGTGTCCGGAACCCCGGTCACGGCCTGTCCCTCGCGGTCAGAACCGGTCTTTCACCTTCAGGACCTGGCGGCCGCGGTACATCCCGGTCTTCAGGTCGATGTGATGCGGGCGGCGCATTTCCCCTGTTTCGGCGTCCTCGACGTAGGTCGGCTCCGGGAGCGCGTGGTGGGACCTGCGCATGCCGCGCTTGGATGGTGTGGTCTTGCGCTTCGGAACGGCCATGGTGCGGTTTCTCCAGTCTGGCAGGGGACCTGCGAAACAGCGGTCAATACCCGCTCGCGGCAAGGCGGGCAAGGGCAAAGGCGTCAGGAAAACTCGAGGATCGCCTCGTCGACGGCAAGGCTCGAGCCCGGACTGGCCAGCACCTTCGCAACCACCGCGTCGCGTTCCGCCCGCAACACGTTTTCCATCTTCATCGCCTCGACCACCGCCAGTTCCTGCCCGGCCTTCACCTGCTCGCCCGGTTCGACTGCCACCGAGACCAGCAGTCCCGGCATCGGCGAAAGCAGGAAGCGGGACATGTCCGGCGCTTCCTTGACCGGCATCATGTCGAGGTAGCGCCAGATCCGTTCCGCAACGACCCGCACCGTGCGGATCGCTCCGGCGTGCTGCAGCAGGTGACCGTCCTGGCCAAAGCCGGTCCGGGCCACGATCCGGGTTCCGTTGACGGTTCCCGCGAACAGTTCGCGTTCCGGCTCGCAATCCCCCCGCACCGCCACGGTCCCATGTCCCTCCAGTTCGACATCGAAACCGCCCTCGACCGCGGTGACCGTCGCGCCGATCCTGGTCCCCCCATCGATCACCAGCAGCCGTTCGGGTCCGGCAATCGACGTGCGGCGGACCAGGTCGGTCTGACCGCTGATCCGTCGTTCCCGACGGGACCGGGTATGGTGACGTGCCACGGCAACGGCACGCAGTGCTGCCACCCGGTCATCGTCGAGCCCGGCGCCGGCGAATCCGTCGGGAAATGCTGCGTCGATGAACCCGGTCGTCATTTGCCCGGCCATGAAGTCCGGGTGCGTGACCAGGGCGGCGAGAAACGGCACGTTGTGGGAGACGCCGCGGATGTCGATGCGCTCGAGCGCATCCGCCATGCGCCGGGCGGCCTCGGAGCGGTCACTGCCGCTCGTGATCAGCTTCGCGATCATCGGGTCGTAGAACATCGAGATCTCGGCCCCCTCGGCGACCCCGGTGTCTATGCGGACACCGTCACCGGTCGCGGGTGGCCGGAACCGGGCAAGGCGCCCGGTCGACGGCAGGAACCCCCGGAAGGGATCCTCGGCGTAGATCCTGGCCTCGATCGCCCAGCCTTCCAGCCGCACGTCGGACTGGGTGAACGGCAGCGGCTCGTCACAGGCGATGCGGATCATCAGTTCGACAAGGTCGAGGCCGGTGACGAGTTCGGTAACCGGATGCTCGACCTGCAGGCGGGTGTTCATCTCGAGGAAGTAGAAGTTCCTGTCGCGGTCGACCACGAATTCCACGGTACCCGCCGAGCGGTAGTCCACAGCCCGGGCAAGCGCGACCGCCTGGGCTCCCATCCGGGCACGGGTATCCTCGTCGAGAAACGGGCTCGGGGCTTCCTCGAGAACCTTCTGGTGACGCCGCTGGATCGAGCACTCCCGCTCGCCCAGGTACAGGACGGTTCCGTGATGATCGGCAATGACCTGGATTTCGATGTGGCGCGGATCCTCGATGTAACGTTCGACGAAGACCCGGTCGTCACCGAAACTCGACCGGGCCTCGCTTGTCGCAGAGCGGAACCCGTCGCGGACCCCGTCGCGCGTCCGGGCGATGCGCATTCCCTTGCCGCCACCTCCGGCCGACGCCTTGAGCATCACCGGGTAGCCGACCTCGTCGGCGATCTGCACCGCTTCATCCTCGTCGGCGAGGGCCTGGACATGACCCGGGATGGTGGCGACCCCCGCATCGATCGCGATCCGCTTGGATTCGATCTTGTCGCCCATCTTCGAGATCGCGTCCGTTCCCGGGCCGATGAAGGCGACATCCATGGCCTCGAGTCCGCGGGCAAGCTCGGGGTTTTCCGACAGGAAACCGTAGCCGGGGTGCACGGCCCCGGCCCCGGTCCGGCGGACCGCGTCGAGGATGCGGTCGACCCTGAGGTAGCTGTCGGTCGAAGCCGCTGTGCCGATGTGAATCGCTTCGTCGGCGCTCTGGACATGCAGGGCGCCGGCATCCGCGTCCGAGTAGACGGCAACCGTGGAAATTCCCATCCGGCGCGCGGTCCGGATCACCCGGCATGCGATCTCGCCGCGATTGGCAATGAGGATCTTTTCGAACATGTCCCGTTATCCCGAGCTTGCCGACGGCGCTCCCGGTTCAGGCGTCTCCCAGCACCGTGGCCAGTGCGTTCATTGCACGGTCCAGTTTCTCCGGTGTCGAGGCATAGCACAACCGCAGGAATCCCCGGCCGCCGGGGCCAAAGGCGCTGCCCGGTGCGAGGCCGACGTTGCACCGGTCGACCAGCTCCTTGCTCAGCGCGAGCGAGTCCGTGACCCCGTCGACGCTGAAGAAGGCGTAGAATGCGCCCTGCGGCCGGCTGAAGCGGACACGCGGCCACTTCTCCAGCCGGTCGCAGACCAGGTCGCGGCCGGTGAGACAGCGGGCGCGCAGGTCCTCGATCACCTCGTCGCCGCCGGTCAGCGCCGCGATCCCGGCACGCTGGACGAAGACCGGGACCCCCGAAGTCTGGATCTGGATCACCTTGGCAAGCGTTGGCGCCAGTTGCGGCGGATGGACGATCCAGCCGAGCCGCCAGCCGGTCATCAGCCATGACTTCGAAAAGGAATTCACGACGAGCACCTTGTCATCGGGTTCGGCGTGACGCAGCAGCGACGGACTGACGTCGCGGCCGAAGACCAGGGAGTGATAGACCTCGTCGGCGATGACCCAGATGTTGCGCTCGCGGGCCCATTCCAGCAATCGGGCCTGGTCTTCCTCCGGCATGATCCAGCCGGTCGGATTGCTCGGCGAGTTGACGAACACCGCCTTGGTCCTGTCGGTCGCCGCCGCAAACACTTCCTCGAGATCAAGCTGCCAACCGCCCGGAGTGTGCCGGATGGTTGCGTGCCGGGCCACGCCGTCATTGACCTTGATCGTCGAGTAGATGTTGGGCCAGACCGGGCCGACGACGATCACCTCGTCCTGCGGGTCGAGCAGCATGCCGATGACCAGCGACAGGGCCATCATGCCGGAATTGGTGATGGTGATCCGCTCGGGCGCGACCGCAACCTCGAAGGCGCGGCGATGGTAGTCGACCAGCGCCAGCCTCAGGTCCTCGATCCCGTTCTGGTCGGTGTAGAAGGTCTCGCCGCGGCGCATCGACTCCGCCGCTGCCTCGCAGATGTGCGCCGGTGTCGGAACGTCCCCTTCTCCGAACCACAGCGGGATCAGGCCCTGCCGGCCCCAGCCGTAGATGGCGATCTCGAGGATGTCGGTTTCCTCAAGCTCGTTGACGGTTCGGGCGAGGTCCGGGAACGCGTAGTCCTGTGCCATCAGCCTGCTCCTTGTTCCTGTCCGGCCCGCGGTCTTGGTGGGGTGGTCTGGCGGTGCTATGCAGGCGCTTTCGTCCACTTCCGGCGGTGCCATGTCAACCACGATCTATCTTGCACGCCATGGCGAGACGACATGGAACCGTGCCGGGCGGCTGCAGGGACGGTCCGATTCCCCGCTGACCGCGCGCGGAGTCCGCCAGGCGCAGGCGATGGGAACGGCGATCCGTGATGTCCTGGGGTCAACCGACCATCAGGTCTGGGCCAGTCCCATCGGGCGAACCCGGCAGACGGTCGCGATCCTGTGCGACACCATCGGGTACCCGTACCACGCGGTGCGGTTCGATGACCGGCTCGTGGAGATCACCCTTGGCGATCGTGACGGCTATGCCGGTTGGCGGGAACTGGCACGGGACTATCCGCAGGAGGCGGAGCAGCGCCGGCGCGATCCCTGGAACTTCAGGCATCCCAACGGGGAGAGCAGCCAGATGGTCCAGGACCGGGTCCGACCGCTGCTCGAGACCTGGTCCGCGGAAGGCGGACACCACGTGGTGGTGACCCACGGCGTGGTCAGCAAGATCCTCCGCGGGCTGCATCTCGGGCTCGACCGGGTGCAGACCTACGCCCTTGACCGGCCGCAGGATGCGGTCCATCGGCTGCACCGCGACGGTATCGACATCATCCGCGTCGAGAGGTCCGGGCGATGACGATCTACCTGCTGCGTCACGGCGAGACCATCTGGAACCGCGATCGCCGTCTGCAGGGACAGCGGGATACGCCCCTGACCCTGCGCGGTGCGCAGCAGGCCGTCGCGATGGGACGAGCGCTTGCCCGTGTTCTCGGCGGACGCCGTCCCGGGGCGATGCTCTCGAGCCCGCTCGGCCGGGCGTACCAGACCGCCGCGCTGGTTGCCGACGAAATCGGTGTCGATCCGGACCGGATCGTGCTGGAACACCTCGTGATCGAGACGTCGTTCGGAGCCTGGGACGGGCTCAACATGGAGGAAATCCTCGAACAGTATCCGCACGAGTGGGCAGAGCGCCGGGCCGACCGCTGGCACCGGGCGCCGCCGGGCGGCGAGAGCCACGCCGAGGTCGCGGAACGGGCGGGCAGGTTTCTCGCCGCCATGCCGGTTCAACGCCCGCTGGTCATCGTGGCGCACGGGTCGTTCAACCGGATCCTGCGCGGGCTGTGGCGTGGTCTCGACGGCCTGGCCAGCCTGGCGCTCGACGAACCGCAGGACGGGTTCTATCGGCTCGATCCGCAGCGCCGCGAGTGCTTCATTCCGGCCGATGCGGCGCCGCGGGAAGGCGCCGGATCGAGCTGACCGCCAGGCCGGTGGCGTCGAGACGGGCCAGGAAGTCCGCAAGTGGTTCCTCGCGGACCGCCATGTGATGGGCATTCGCATGCAGGACCCGGTCGGCAGCGGACACCAGGGCGACATGCCCGGTGGTAAACACCAGGTCCCCGGTCCCGGCCTCGTCGACCGTCCCGCCCAATGCGGCCTCCTGCTGGTCGGAGTCGCGTGGCGCCCGGATCCCTGTGCGGGCGAGCGCGAGCTGGACCAGGCCCGAACAGTCGACGCCGAGACTGGACCGGCCGCCCCACAGGTAGGGCGCACCGAGGAACATCCGGGCGACGGCGACGTGGTCGTCGGCGGGATCATCCACGCAAACAAGGTGCCGGTCCGGGATCCAGCCACCGCCGGCGATGGCCGAATACCCCCCTTCCCTCGCTCCGACCGTGACCGGGCTGTTCATGTGCAGCATGGCCACCGGCCGGCTGCGCAGGTCCGGACGCGAGAAGGCAACGGTGCGCAGCACGCCGACCACATGGGTCGGGTCCACGAGCGCGTCGGTCAGACCGTCGGCGGCGGTATAGCCGACGTACCCGTCGGTGGCGCACTGTCCCCAGGCCCAGCCGTCGGCTTCGTCGTAGACCGTGAACCGTTCGCCGAACAGGAGTTCGCTCACGCGTTGCGCCTCTCCGTCGGGGTGTTCGAACAGACCTGCGAGCGAAACGCGGAGCTGCATCTCGCGGCCGCGGACATGGCGGTCGGCGCTCTTGGTGCCGCGAAGGTGTTCGGCCGCGAGGTCCGCGCGCCACGCCAGGACGCGCGGGTCGCGTCGTGTCACGATTTCAATTCCCGGATCGCATCCTCGAGCCCGCTGATCGTGAGCGGATACATCCGCTCCTCCATCAGTTCGCCGACCATCTCGATCGAGCGGGTGTAGCCCCAGTACTTGGGGTCGGTCGGGTTCAGCCATACGCAACGGTGGAAATGGCTGCGTATGCGCTGGATCCACTGTGCGCCGGGTTCCGGGTTCATGTGCTCGACGCTGCCGCCCGCCACCGAAAGCTCGTAGGGGCTCATCGAGGCGTCGCCGACCATGATGCACTTGTAGTTCTCGGGGAAGGTGTGCAGCACTTCCCAGGTCGGGATGCGTTCGATGTGACGGCGCCGGTTGTCCTTCCACATGGTCTCGTAGGGGCAGTTGTGGAAGTAGAAGTACTCGAGGTGCTTGAACTCGCTGCGGGCGGCGGAAAACAGTTCCTCGGTCACCCGGACGTAGGGGTCCATCGATCCGCCGACATCGAAGAATATCAGCACGTTGATCGCGTTGCGCCGTTCCGGGACCATCCTGATATCGAGCAGGCCGCCGTTCCGGGCCGTCGAGGAGATGGTGCCGTCCAGGTCGAGCTCGGTCTCGACGCCCTCGCGGGCAAACCGGCGCAGCTTGCGCAGCGCGACCTTCATGTTGCGGATCCCGATCTCGACCGTGTCGTCGAGATTGCGGAAGTCGCGCCGGTCCCACACCTTTACCGCGCTGCGGTTGCGTCCCTCGTGCTGGCCCATCCGCACGCCTTCGGGATTGTAGCCGTAGGCGCCGAACGGCGACCGTCCGGCGGTACCGATCCACTTGTTGCCGCCCTGGTGGCGGCCCTTCTGTTCCTCGAGCCGCTTCTTCAGGGTCTCCATCAGCGCGTCCCAGCCGCCGAGCGCCTCGATCCTGGCCTTTTCCTCATCGCTCAGATTGAGCTCGGCCATGGCGCGGAGCCAGTCGTCGGGAATCTCGGCACCGAACAGGTCGTCAAGTGCTTCCAGCCCCTGGAAACAGTAGCCGAACACCTGGTCAAACCGGTCGATGTGGCGTTCGTCCTTCACCAGGGTGGCGCGGGAGAGGAAGTAGAAGTCGTCGATCGAGTAGTTGGCGACCCCCTGCTTCACCGCTTCCAGCAGGGTCAGGTACTCCTTCATCGAGACCGGGATTTCGGCCTTCTTGAGCGAGGTGAAGAAGGTGGTGAACATCCTGTCGGTCTCCCTGCCCTATCCCAGCGGTTGCAGTCTATGCCCGCCGGCGCTCAAGACCGGAACGGACCTCGTCGAGCAGCCGCATGAGGGTGAGCGCGAGTTCCTGTCCGCCCGTGTCCGTACAATCCCGGGCAACCGGTTCCGCCTCGGCCCTGCCCTTTTTCATGGACCGTGTGACAGCTGCGATATCCTCGTCGGTCCCGCCGGCCTTGCGCACCATGCCTTCGACCATGCCGGCAAACCAGGCGGCCTCCTCCTGGTTGCCGCCGCACGGCAGCACGGTTGCGGAAATGTAGCCGGCGTGACGTCCGAAGGCGTCCAGCGCCTTCTCGAGCGTGCTGTCATCCGCGGCGAGCGGGGCCGTGGCGACCAGCAAGGCCAGCAATCCGATGGCGAGACGGGCTGGCGCCACCGCTTCAGCTCCGGTTCTGGCGCCGCGCGAGAAAGGCCAGGCGCTCGAACAGGTGGACATCCTGCTCGTTCTTGAGCAGGGCGCCGTAGAGCGGCGGGATCAGGTCCTTCTTGTCCTTGATCCGCAGGGCTTCCGGCGGAATATCCTCGACCACCAGCAACTTGATCCAGTCGAGAAGCTCCGACGTCGATGGTTTCTTCTTCAGACCCGGAACCTCGCGGATCTCGAAGAAGGCCGACAATGCCTCACGCAACAGCGATTTCTTCAGGTTCGGGTGATGCACCTCGACGATGCGTTCCATGGTTTCCGCATCGGGGAAGCGGATGTAGTGGAAGAAGCAGCGGCGCAGGAAGGCGTCCGGCAGTTCCTTCTCGTTGTTCGACGTGATGATCACGACCGGCCGGTGCCGAGCCCGGACCTGTTTCCGGGTCTCGTAGACAAAGAACTCCATGCGATCGAGTTCCAGCAGCAGGTCGTTCGGGAACTCGATGTCCGCCTTGTCGATCTCGTCGATCAGCAGCACCACCTGCTCGTCCGAATCAAAAGCGTCCCACAGCTTGCCGCGCTGGATGTAGTTGGCGACATCGCCGACCCTTTCGTCGCCGAGCTGGCTGTCGCGCAGCCGTGACACCGCGTCGTACTCGTACAGCCCCTGCTGTGCCCTGGTGGTCGACTTGATGTGCCACTCGATCAGCGGCTTGCCAAGCGCTTCGGCGACCTCGTGGGCAAGGATTGTCTTGCCGGTTCCCGGTTCCCCCTTCACCAGAAGCGGGCGTTCGAGCGTGACGGCCGCATTGACCGCGACCATGAGATCTTCCGTTGCGATGTATGTGTCGGTTCCCAGGAACCGCGCCTGCTCCAGCATTGCCGGACCCCCTGTGTTCTGGATCTGCGGGTTGTATCGCTCTTGTCAGGACCGTGTCGCGTCGGCCAGCGCCTGCCGAACCGCGGCGAGAGCCGCGGGGGTGGCGCCGGCATCGGGTCCGCCGGCCTGTGCGAGGTCGGGTCGTCCCCCGCCGCCGCCGCCGCCCAGCGCGCCGGCCGCGGCCCGCGCCAGGACGACCGCGTCAAGCCGGTCGGTCAGGTCATCGGTCACCGCGACCACGAGTGACGCCTTACCGGCGTCGGTGGTGATGATGGTGATCACTCCGGAACCGATCTCCGACCTGAGCCGGTCGGCCATGCTGCGCAGTTCGCGTGCCGGGACCCCTTCCAGTGTCCGGGTGATCAGCGGGATGTCGCCGATGCGCGCCTGTTCGCCGTTCGAACCGCCGCCGCTTGCAAGCCGGAGCCGCAGGTCACGCAGTTCGCGCTCCAGCTGGCGGCGTTCCTCGACCAGGGCGCTGATGCGTTCCGGAAGCTGGTCGGGTGTTGCGCGCAACTGCGCCGCCGAACGCTCCAGCAGCTCGTCGCGCTGATCGAGGTAGGCGAGCGCCGCCGCACCGGTGACCGCTTCGATCCGGCGGACACCGGAGGCAACCGCACCTTCCGACAGGATGCGGAAGGTGCCGATGTCCCCGGTGCGTGTCACGTGGGTGCCGCCGCACAGTTCGACCGACCAGGCGTTCCTGGCGCCATCGGGATCGGCGCCGCCCATGCAGACCACCCGGACCTCCTCGCCGTACTTCTCCCCGAACAGCGCCATGGCGCCGGCGGCAATGGCGGTGTCGGGATCCATGAGTGTGGTGGTGACCTCGCTGTTGCCGCGTATCCGGTCGTTTACCTCGCTTTCGATGGCACGGAGAGCCGAAGGAGCGACCGCTTCGGGATGGGCGAAGTCGAACCGCAGGCGGTCGGGTGCGACCAGTGATCCCTTCTGGGTCACGTGATTGCCCAGTTGCCGGCGCAGTGCCTCGTGCAGCAGGTGGGTTGCCGAGTGATTTCCGCGCAGGCGGGACCGCCGCGGCGTGTCGACCGCGAGCTCCACCGCATCCCCGATCTCGAGCGTACCGGTCTCGATCCGTGCCGAGTGCACGAACAGGTCTCCGACGCGCCGCTGGACATCCAGGATCGCGATTTCCGCGCCGCGCGCGGAACGCAGGGTGCCGCGGTCGCCGACCTGGCCCCCGGCCTCGCCGTAGAACGGGGTCTGGTTGACGACGATCTGCACCTCGACCGGCGCGCCGTCTGCGTGGACCGATCCCTCCTGCCTGCCCTCGGTAACCAGCGCCTGGACCTCGGCCTCGGCGCGTTCGCTGCTGTAGCCCAGGAACTCGGTTGCTCCCAGGGCGTCACGCAGGTCGAACCAGTGCGTGTCCTCCGCGGCATCCCCGGTTCCGGACCAGGCGGCGCGGGCCGCCTGGCGCTGGCGTTCCATCGCGGCGTCGAACCCCGCACGATCAACCGTGCGGTTCTGGCCGCGCAGGATGTCCTCGGTGAGATCAAGCGGAAAGCCGTAGGTATCGTACAGCCTGAAGGCCTCCTCGCCCGGCAGGTTCTCGTGCTCTCCGAGCTGCGCGGTTGCCAGTTCCAGGTGCCGCAGGCCGCGACCCAGGGTTTCCCGGAACCGGGATTCCTCCAGCCGCAGCGTTTCGGCAACCAGGTCATTGGCCCGGTGGAGTTCCGGGAAGGCGTCACCCATCTGGCGGACGAGTGCCGGGACGAGTTTCCACATCAGCGGTTCGGTGCAGCCGATGATATGCGCGTGGCGCATGGCACGGCGCATGATCCGGCGCAGCACGTACCCGCGACCTTCGCGCGCCGGCAGCACGCCGTCGGCAATCAGGAAGGCGGACGCGCGCAGGTGGTCGGCGATGACCCGGTGCGACACCGCGTGGGGGCCGTCGGGTTCACTGTTCGACGCATCGGCCGATGCCTCGATCAGCGCCCGCATCAGGTCGATGTCGTAGTTGTCATGCCGACCCTGCAGCACGGCGGCGACGCGTTCGAGCCCCATTCCGGTGTCGATGCTCGGCCGTGGCAGGGGGACGCGTTCATCGGCCGAGAGCTGCTCGAACTGCATGAAGACCAGGTTCCAGATCTCGATGAACCGGTCCCCGTCCTCGTCGGGGCTGCCCGGCGGGCCACCCGGGATCGCGTCGCCGTGATCGTAGAAGATCTCGGAACAGGGACCGCAGGGACCGGTATCGCCCATGGCCCAGAAATTGTCCGAGGTCGCGATGCGGATGATGCGGTCATCCGGCAGGCCGGCAATCCGTTTCCACAGCCCGGCCGCCTCGTCATCCTCGGCGTACACGGTGACCAGCAGACGGTCGGGTGCAAGGCCGTATTCCCGGGTAACCAGGGACCAGGCATGGTCGATGGCGACATCCTTGAAGTAGTCACCGAAGGAAAAGTTGCCGAGCATCTCGAAGAAGGTGTGGTGGCGTGCGGTGTAGCCCACGTTCTCGAGATCGTTGTGCTTGCCTCCCGCGCGAACGCACTTCTGCGAGGTGGCCGCACGTGGCGGATCTCGTGTCTCCGCACCGGTGAACACGTTCTTGAACTGCACCATTCCGGAGTTGGTAAACAGCAGCGTCGGGTCGTTCTGCGGTACCAGAGGGCTCGAGGCGACCACAGCGTGGTCGCGCCTGGCGAAAAACTCGAGGAATGTCGAGCGTATGTCGCTGGTCGTCTGCATCCTGTCCGCCCTTTTGCAGCGGTCCGGGCGGCCCGGTGACGTCCCGCCGGCTTCGACCGGGTTTTACGCAAGCGGCGGCAACAAGTCCACAGGTCCGGCCCGACCCGGGCCTGCTACGGGAAGTGGCGGACCCCGGGGTCGGACGTGCAGGGAACAGGATCCGGATCGTCGGGCGAGCCGTGGAATTCCGGGTCTCCGCGTGTGCCGGGTCATCGGCCGGGCCCGGTGCATGCAGGGCCCGAGCCCATTCCGGTCAGCCGCCGATGGCAGGTCTCCTCATGGTCCGCCATGCGGTCAGCGGTGCCGGTCTGCTGCCATGAACAGAACCGGTGTGAGGTGTGGCACCCGGTGTCGGGGCCGGAGGACTCCGGTCAGGGGACGCAGGCGGGTTCCGTTCATGCGCCGCGTAACCACTGGCTTCCTCCAGGTCGCCCGGACAGGGGGCCGCAGGTGCGGGGCCCGTACAGGCAGCGCGACACGCCGGAATTCGTCCCTGAGCGCGCTTCACGGACGGTGAACGGTGGCATCCCGGCGATGGTGTCGGCACGCGGCTGTCGACACGTGCCGACGCTGACCCGGTGTCAGCCTTCTTCCTGGGGTGCTTCGACGGCAAGCCCGGCATTCCGGCGGATCTGCGCCTCGATCGCCTTGCCGATCTCGGCGTTCTCGCTGAGGAACGCCCGGGCGTTCTCCCTGCCCTGCCCGATCCGCTGTCCGCCATGGCTGAACCACGAGCCGGACTTCTCGACGATGCCGGCATCGACGCCAAGGTCGAGCAATTCACCGGTCTTCGAAATCCCCTCGCCGTACATGATGTCGAACTCGACACTGCGGAACGGCGGCGCCATCTTGTTCTTGACCACCTTGACCCGGGTCTGGTTGCCCAGCACCTCGTCGCGCACCTTGATGGCTCCGATGCGGCGGATGTCGAGCCGGACCGAGGCGTAGAACTTGAGCGCATTGCCGCCGGTCGTGGTTTCGGGGCTGCCGAACATGACCCCGATCTTCAGCCGGATCTGGTTGATGAAGATGACCAGGCAGTTCGACCTGGAGATCGACGAGGTCAGCTTGCGCAGCGCCTGGCTCATCAGGCGGGCCTGAAGGCCGACGTGGCTGTCGCCCATCTCGCCCTCGAGTTCCGCCCGCGGGACCAGTGCGGCAACCGAATCGATCACGAGAACGTCGATCGCGCCGGAGCGAACGAGTGTGTCGGCAATCTCGAGTGCCTGCTCGCCGGTGTCGGGCTGGGAAATCAGCATCTCGTCGACGTCGACGCCGAGCTTGCCGGCATAGGTCGGGTCAAGCGCATGCTCCGCATCGACAAAGGCGCAGATCCCGCCCTTCTTCTGCGCTTCCGCAACGACGTGCAGTGCCAGCGTGGTCTTGCCTGAACTTTCCGGGCCGTAGACCTCGACGATCCGGCCCCTGGGAAGGCCGCCGATACCGAGCGCGATATCGAGACCGATCGATCCCGTGGACACCGCCTCCACCTCGACCGCGGTCTCGCGCTGGCCAAGGCGCATGACAGAACCCTTGCCGAACGCCTTGTCGATGTGCTCCAGGGCTGCCGCGAGGGCTTTCGACTTGTCCATGGTTTCCTGCTGGTTTGACCGGAAGGGGATCACCGACATGTGCCTGCTCCATATCTCACACCGTGCAGAGGTGTGGCAACGCATAACCGTGGTGCCGTCGACTTTCGCCAGCCCCAAGTAGGGCGGGCTGACGGGCTGTTCCTGCACATGCCGACATTCATACGTGATTTGTTCACATATGTAAACCAAATAAACTTGGTTTGTGCGCAACAAGACCGTGGAGTCGTCCGTGGTTGATCCACAATCGGGTGTGGGTCTCCACCAGATGCAGTGAGTCGCCTCCTCACTGTCCCCATGGGGCAGCGGAGAACGTCAGTCGTCGCGGTGGGTCCGTTCGAGACGTTCGTGGCGCTCCTGGGCCTCCAGGCTCAGGGTGGCAATCGGCCGGGCCATCAGGCGACGCAACGCGATCGGTTCGTCGGTTTCCTCGCAGTAGCCGTAGCTACCGTTCTCGATCCTGTCGAGCGCCTCGTCGATCTTGCTGATCAGCTTGCGTTCACGGTCCCGTGTCCGCAGCTCGATCTGGTGATCGGTCTCGAGCGAGGCACGATCGGCGAGGTCTGGTTGCTGGAGATTGCCCTGGGTGAGATGGTTGAGCGTGGTTCCGGCTTCCCGCAGCAGGTCCGCCTTCCACTCGAGCAGGCGGCGGCGAAAGAACTCGAGCTGCCGCGGGCCCATGAATTCCTCGTGTTCGGTGGGTTCGTAGTCCGGCCCGAGCGGTACCCGCATATACACTCTCCAGCTGCGTCGCCCGCACCACGCACCGAAGTAGACTGTGTGCGGAAAATTGCACGGAATATATAGAGCAGGCTTGGCCGCCGCAACTGTCTGCTACGCTCGAAACTACTTTAACAAACATAAATAACGAATTGATATGACAATATATTAGAACTGCTCCGTTCAGACCCTTGGTCTTGACAGCAGGCAGCATTCAGCAACCGGGCCCCGGACTGCGCGGGGCGGGCAGGCGATGGATCCGGACCTCCGGGCAGACCGTGCGCGCGATGTCGCACAGGTGACGGTGGTGACCGAGGTAGATCACCTGTCCCGCTTCGCCCATGTGGGCGAACAGGCGGAAGGCCTCTTCGGCGCGAAAGTCGTCGAAGGTCTCGAGAATGTCGTCGGCAACGAAAGGAACCGGTCCGTGCCGGTCGACGAACTCCCGGTACCCGGCGACCCGCAATGCCAGGTAAAGCTGGAACCGCGTTCCCTTGGACAGCTGGGCCGCGCGCCGGGTTCCCTCCGGGCCTTCGGCCAGCAATTCCTCGCCCCGCTCGGTCGGCTGAGTGGCAAGCCCGGTATAGGCGCCGCGTGTGACCGTTCGGAAGGCTTCCGCGGCTCTTTGCATCATGGAACTGCGGTGTTCCCGGCGGTAGGCATCCAGCGCCCTCGTTGCCGATTCAATTCCGAGCCGGATCCGCAACCAGTCGAGCACACCTTCCTCGATTTCCAGCAGGACCGTGCGCCGCTGCTCCTCGATGGCGGCAACGCTGTCGTCGCCACCGACCGCGTCGACGGCGTCGCTGGCACGAACATGCTGGTCGCGCAGGCCCTCGGCCAGCTTGCGGGCAGTCCCGTTCTCGAGCTCGAGTCGACCGATCTGCTCGTCGAGCGCGGTGCGATCAATGTCCGCGAGCATCTGTTCGGCATCCGGCAGGGATGTGGCACCGGTCGCCTCGAGCACCTGCCGCGCCGCATCTTCCTGGCGCTCCCGCAACTGCCGGCGTTCGCCGATTTGCTGCATGCACCGGGCGGCGTCAATCAGAGAGCCGCAGCCGAGCAGGTCCAGGATTTCCCGTTCTTCCTGTTCAAGCGGGGCGGATTCAGCCTCGATCGTCCCGATTTCCGTCCTGCCGTCGCGTATCCGCCCGGCGAGCTGCGTGGCGCGGTCGCTGGCGGCGGTGGCGGAGGCAAGCCTCGCGTTGAGCGCGTCGTACTGGACCAGTGGCTGTTCGGGCTCCGGAGTGATCCCGATCCGGAGGCAGACTGCCTCGACACCTTTCCTGAACAGGTCCTGGTCGCCGTGCATGGCGGTCACCCGGCGCGCCAGGTCGCGTCTTTCCTCAAGCAGGGATGCAAGGCGCTGCGTGGAATCGACCAGGGCCATGATCCGCGACACGCCGGCATCTGCGCTGTGCAGCCAGCAGCCTGCGAGTGTATCCCGCCATCGGGCTTCCCAGCGCTCTTCCGCCTCGCGGGCACGGCGCAGGACCGTCTCCCGCCGCCCAAGCTCCAGTTCCGCCTCCTCGAGAGCCCCGGAAGCGGTCTCGTGGCGAACCTGGCGGGCGCGGTCCTGCTCGATCACCCGGCTGGCACGCCGTTGCAGCACGTCGACGCCATCATCCCGCAGCCAGGGGGTTTCGGCCCGATCAAGGGCCTGGCACAGTCGGTCACGCACTGCCCGCGCGTCGGTGTGCGCCCGCTCGATGCCGGCGTCCTGTTCGCGGATCTGCCTTCGGGTTTCGATAACCCGCGCCCGGCGTCCGAGCCAGCCCTCCAGCTGGTCGACCGACATGTCCGTCGCCAGTTCGGGCGCGCCCATGTGCTCGATCGCCGTGGCAACTTCACCCCGGAGCGCGGTCAGCCGCTGTTGCGCCAGGTCACGGATCGTGCAGACCCGGTCCAGGTCTGCACCCGTCTGCACCAGGTCATCGGCTGCCTGCCGGAGCTTGGCGAGTTCGGTGGCTCCGCCGAGCCGCGCAGCAGTCACCCGGTCGTCTTCCTCGAGTGCCGCGGCGAACAGGTCCGCGCTCCCGGCGTCCAGCTTCGCACGATGATGGTCCCACGCGGCGTTGCGGTCGTGTCTGACCCGCGCGGCTTCCCCGTCATCGACAAGCCCGGCCTGTTCCAGAATATGCTCCGATCGCCGGGTCAGGTGCCGGCACTGCGCGCGCAGGCGCTGTTCCTCCCGAACCGCATCCCCGAGTTCGGATGCGGTCAGTTCGTTCTCCCGCTTCCAGGCCTCGACCTGTTCCTGGTGCGGCACCCTGAGCAACGCCAGCCGCTCCACGTCACCGCTCCACGGATGGAGTTCTGCCAGCTGGTCCTCGAGAGTGCGCTGCAACTGGTCCCGGAGCGGTTGATGCAGCAGGAGACGGGCCTCGCTGTCATCCGCGACGACCGCCTGCAGTGCGAGGTCGAGGGCAACCAGCGCATCGTCTCCCGCTCCGGCGTCGGCGTGGGTGCTCATCCGGGCCCTGCATTGCTTCACCGTTCGCGCGGCGTCGTCACGCTCTTCGGTTGCCGAGCGACGGGCGACTTCGTGCCCCGACCGGCGTTGCGCCAGTTCGCGCAGTTGCTCGACGAGCGGGCCCGGCAGCAGCAACGAGGCCGGATCGTCGGTTTCCGGATCACGAGCAAGTCCCCGGACCTCCGAGGCAACCTGCGCATCCAGTTCGGCGAGCCTGACGCTGCGGTCCGGAAGGTCCTTTTCGGCGGTTACGTGACGAGCCCGCAGCCCGTCCAGTTCGCGCATGGAAACCGCAGCGTCGAGGATGGACGCATCGATGTCGATCGATTGCTGTTCCTCCACGTCACGCGCGACAACGGCCTGCTGCCTGGCGAGCCGCTGCCTCAGTTCGGGTTGCCGGCTCTGCAGTGCCGTGATCCGCCCGGACAGATCCGGCGGCGCATCCGGCAGATCCTTCATGACGGCAATCTTGCCGCGGACCTCCCGCAACTGCTGAAGCCAGGGCAGCGCGGTTCGCAGGCCCTTGAGCCGGCTGATCTCCGCTTCGAGCTTCGCCACCTTCTGCGCCTGCTGGTCGAGGGCTTCCCGGGAACTGTCGCGCTCCCTGACCAGGGTGGCGTATCGGGCCGCACCGATATCCCGTTCCCGCAGCTGGTCGTCGAGGCTGTCAAGGCGCTGCCTGAGGGCGGCAAGGCGGGTATTCCGCGCCCGGCGCCTGTAGAATCTGTCGGCCTGTTCGCGCAGGTTCTCGAGAACCCGGGCGGTTTCCACAAGTCCCGAACTCCCGGCAAACAGCAGTTCGCCGAGATCCCCTTCGCTGCGCAGGATGGCGTCGCCACCCTGTTCCAGGGTCTGGTCATCCAGCGAGAACATGGCCCGGTAGGCGGTCCTGTCCATCCCGCCCAGCCGGCCGCTCAGGCTCGAGTCGGCAACCGCATCACCCTGTTCATCGATCAGGCTGCCGCGGCGGCGGCGGATGCGGGAAAACCGGCGGGACTGTCCGTCGAGGGCCAGGTCGGCCGCAACCCGCATGGACTCGTACCCGTGCCTGTAGCCGTAGGTGCTGCGAAGCTCGAACCCGAAGAGCAGGTCGAGAAAGGCCGCGAGCGTCGTCGTCTTGCCGGCCTCGTTCTCACCGTAGATGACGTGGAGGTCGGGTCCCGTCGCCGGCGCCGGTCCGAAGTCGATCACGTGCCCGGAAAATAATCCGTAACGCTCGAGTACCAGGCGCTCCAGTCTCATGGATCACCTTCCGGATCGACAGGCATGGCGCCGAGATGGGCCAGCACCGTCTCGCTTCCCTCCGCTGCCAGGCGTTCGAGGATGGCCGTGCGGGCCTCCCCGGTGGCGCCGAGGGCGTCACGCGCCTCGCGCGGCAGGGCCGTGCTGATCTGTTCCGCAAGATCATGCGCCCGCGCATGCAATGCCGGTACATCGGCGATGGGCGTGCGCATCATCCGGCCGAGGTCGGTGACCGGTCCGGCCGGCGCCGGGGTCGAGGCCAGGCCGAACTCGAGCTTCTCGATCCTGATCCGGCCCAGGGCATCGGCCTGGGCCTGGGCCTGGGCCAGGGCGTGGTCCGGGTCGCGTCGCAGGTTCCAGGCGAGTTCCGGCGTTCCACGGAGTTCAAGACGGACAATCAGCTGTTCGGAACCGCTGGAATCGACAACCGTCTCCAGGGCCCTGGCGACCAGCCGGTTGAAATCCTGCCAGGTCGCAGCCCTGTCGAGGGCGACTGCAACCCGCTCGAACCGGGTGAAGCCGGTCGACCGGGTCTCCACGGTTGCGTCTCCGTGATCGTCGACGTGCACCAGGGTGACAGACTTCTCCCCGGTCTCGCCGATGTCCCTGCCCTGCGGCATTCCCGGCATTACCACGTATGGGGAGCGGTGGTGGACTTCGCGACGGTGGATGTGGCCGAGGCACCAGTAGTCGAAGCCCGTTGCGACCAGTTCCGCGACCGAGCACGGGGCGTAGGGGTCGTGACCGGGGGCGCCGCCGAGGCTGGTGTGCAGCAACCCGGTGTTCCAGGCGTCCGGGACCGGCGGACGGAACCGGGGGACCAGGCTTTCGGGCGCTGCCGGACGGGCGAAGCTGATGCCGTGAACCGCAACCGGGATCTGTCCGGCCGCACGTTCCGGCGTCACGACACCGGCGCGCCCGCCGAACACCGTGATCCCGTCGGGAAGGCTCAGTTCGCGGGTGATCCGGGACGCCGCATCGTGGTTGCCGCGAATGATGAACACCGCGATGCCCGCCTCGGACAGCCGGCGCAGGCCCGCGGCCAGGAACAGGGCCGTCTTCATCGATGTCTGGCCACTGTCGTACAGGTCGCCCGCGATCATCAGCGCATCAACCCTTTCGTCCAGGCAGAGTCCGATGATGGTCTCGAAGGCCCGCCGGGTCGCAGTACCGACCAGTTCGGCGAGCTCGGGATCCCTGAGCGCCAGCGATTGCAGCGGCGAATCAAGGTGAAGATCTGCCGTGTGAATGAAACGGAATGGCATGATCAGGAGTCCGGGTTCCAATGCGAGCACGAGACTACTCGCCTCATCGGTGAGCCGCCATCACCGATCCGCTTGCTGACGGTTTCCACGCATGATGCGACCGATCGGATGATTTCAATCAGTCGGTTACATGATTCCATTTGGAAAATCTTGACGTTCACTTGGTCGTAACTTGTCTTTCAGTCGGTCGGTAATCAAGGACAGCATGCGGAACTGCGCGGCGCGGTTCCCGATTTTCTCGACAAGGCGTTCGCGGGCAAGCCTCCGAAATTCCGAAACCCGATTGTCGGCGACAGCCTCGTGGAGGCCGTTCTTGCGGGCGGCTACCCCGAAGCGTTGACCCGTTCCAACTGGCGGCGCCGGAGGGACTGGCATCTCGACTGCATCGAGGCGATCGTCCAACGCGATGTCCGCGACATCGCCCGGATCGAGCAATCGGCCTCGATGCCAGGGCTGCTGCGCGTTCTTGCCGAACATTCGGGTCAGCTCGTCAACCATTCTGCCTTCGGCGCGCCGCTCGGCATGAATCACGTCACGACACGCAAGTATGTCGGCGTTCTCGAGACTCTGTTCCTCGTTTGCATTCTTCCTGCCTGGTACACGAACACCCTGAAGCGCGTCACGAAGTCGCCGAAGCTCCATTTCCTCGATGCCGGGTTGCTTGCCTCCCTGAAGGGCCTCACGCCCGAGCGTCTACGCCTTGACCGGACACCGTTCGGGCCCGTTCTCGAGACCTTCGTTCTCGGCGAACTGATGAAACTGGCGAGCCGGGCCGAGGATCGTTACACATTCTCGCACTTTCGCGACAAGGAGCGTAACGAAGTCGACATCGTGATCGAGGACGGGTTCGGACGCATCGTTGGTGTGGAGGTGAAAGCCTCGGCGACCGTTACCAGGCGAGATTTTGCCGGCCTTCGCCGCCTCGCGGCCGCCACCCGCGACAGCTTCGCCCTGGGCCTCGTCCTTTACGACCACGAGCACGTCGTGCCGTTCGGAGAACGAATGTTTGCCGCGCCACTATCAGCGTTGTGGTCATGACGGATGGAGGGACGGCGGAAGCATGGTCCCGGCGTCCCCGGCAGTCATGGTTCTCTCGTTGACCGGGCTGATGGCTCACAAGAAAGACGTGTCTACGCATCTCCTGACTCCGACTTCCCGTCTGCGGATGACCGCCACTCACCTCGCCGCAAACCCGTCAGCCGGTACCCCGACAGCAAGCCGGATCCAGGGGGTGAGGAGTTACGTGAACATGATGGGAATGTACCCGCCCGCCTCCAAATGGGAGTGCAGCCCGGCTCTGGCCACGTGGCGGTGAATGGGACAGACTGCGCGGCCGGTGATGTCGGACGTCGGTGGAGGAAGCACGATGGCGGATCGGCCGATACTGGTCGCGGGCGGTGGCATCGGCGGTCTTGCCGCCGCGCTGGCGCTCGGGCGCAAGGGACATGAGGTCCGCCTGCTCGAGCAGGCAGACGAGTTCGGAGAGGTCGGGGCCGGGCTGCAACTCGGCCCGAACGTGTTCCGGATGTTCCGGCAGCTGGAACTGACCGAAGCGGTCAGCGATCTTGCCTTCTTTCCGCGCGCACTGGTGATGCGCGACGGATTTTCCGGCGACGAGATCATCCGGGTTCCGGTCAACACGCCCGAATTCAGCGAACGGTTCACCTATCCCTACGGCGTGATCTTCCGACCGGACCTGCACCGGATCCTGGTCGATGCCTGCCGTGCGGTGCCCGGTATCGAACTCGAACTCGGTCGCAACGTGATCGCCCACGAGGACAACGGGGATTCGGTCACCGTCACGTGTGCCGACGGCACGCGCCACGAGGGATCGGGACTTCTCGGCGCCGACGGACTGTGGTCGGGGATCCGCAATTCGGTGGTCGGCGACGGGCCCCCGCGTGTCGTCGGGCACGTCGCCTACCGGGCAGTGCTGCCGATCGAACAGGTTCCCCCTCACCTGCAGTTCGACACGGTTGTGGCGTGGGTCGGGGCCCGCACCCATCTCGTCCAGTACCGGCTGCATCGCGGGGACATCATGAACCTCGTGGCGGTGTTTCACAGTGACCGTCACGACGAGGGATGGGACGTGTTCGGGGATCCGGCGGAGCTGCGCGCCTCGTTTTCGGGCCAGTGCGCCGATGTGCAGGCCCTGCTCGAACGCATCGAGTCCTGGCGCATGTGGGTGCTGTGCGATCGTGAACCGGCGCGGACCTGGAGCCGCGGCAGGGTCGGCCTGCTCGGGGATGCCGCGCATCCGACGCTGCAATACCTGGCTCAGGGAGCCTGTATGGCGATCGAGGATGCGGTGTGCCTCGCTGACCGGCTTGAGCGCAGCAGCGGCGATGTCGCCGCCGCGCTGGAACGCTACCAGTCCGACCGCTATCTGCGGACCGCGCGGGTCCAGCTCACGTCACGGTTCTACGGCGAGGTCTTCCACCTGTCGGGCGCAGCCGCCGACCTGCGCAACTACCTGCTGGGCGACCGCAGCCTGGACGACACCTACAGGGGCATGGCCTGGCTCTATTCCGGTGTCGATGACACCGGTGGCCAGATCATGGATCCGAACCAGCCCGGTCCTAGCCGGCATCCAGCTTCGGAATGAAGAACACCTCGCGCGACCCGGTGACATCCTGCAGGTAGGCGTCATCGTAGATCATGCCGTCGATCGAGACCGCGGTCTCTTCCTCGAGATGGGCCCGGATTCCAGGGAAGCGTTCCTCAAGCGCACGCAGGACATCCCGGACCCGGGCCGCCTCGACCTCGAACTCCGTCTCGCCGCCGGTGTACTGGCGCGAGAGACTGTTCGCGAGAACGACCCGGACCGTGGGCTTGATCACCGCGCCGGCTCCCTCACTCGGCTGCTTCCGGCAGCCGGGCGGCATCGAGCGCCGCCAGCAACCGGGGCGGCGACATCGGCAGGTTGTGCATCCGCACCCCGGTGGCATTCTCGATCGCGTTGGCGATCGCGGCCATCGGAGGACAGATGTTCACCTCGCCGACACCCTTGACACCGTAGCGGTGGTTCGGGTTCGGCTTCTCGACCATGACCGGTTCGACCATGGGCACATCGGACGCCACCGGCACGCGGTAGTCGAGGAACCCGGCGTTCTGGAGCCGGCCCTGGTCATCGTAGATGTATTCCTCGTTGAGCGCCCAGCCGATGCCCTGCACCACGCCGCCCTGGATCTGTCCCTCGACGTAGGAGGGATGGATCGCGCGGCCGACATCCTGGGACGCGGTGTACCGCAGGACGGTCACCTTGCCGGTTTCCGGGTCGACCTCGACATCGACGACGTGGGTCGCGAGTCCGGGCGACACCCCGCCGGCGTTCACCTGCCCGGCCGCCCCGATCGGCCCGCCGGTCTGGGCGGCGCGCGCGGTCAGGTCGGCCAGTGGCATCGGGTCGAAATCACCGACATTGGTGCTGGCCGGCTTGGCCATGCCGTTTTCCCAGATCACGCCGTCGACATCGACGTCCCAGATCAGTGCGGCCCGCTTGCGCAGCTCCTCGATGCAGGCCTCGGCCGCCTTGATCACCGCGGCACCGGTTGCAAGTGTCACCCTGCTGCCGCCGGTCACATGGGTGTAGCCGACATTCGCGGTGTCGGTCACGATCGCCCTGACCTGGCTGTAGTCGATGCCGAGGGTCTCGGCCGCCATCAGTGCCATCGAGGCCCGCGAGCCGCCGATATCGGGGCTCCCGGTGGCCACCACGGCGGTGCCGTCCGCGTTCAGGTGCAGGGTGGCGCTCGACTCGCCGCCGCCGTTGAACCAGTAGCCGGATGCGACGCCGCGTCCCTGGTTGGGCCCGAGCGGGCGGGCGAGATGCTCGTGTTCGAGCAGCACCTCGATGGTCTCCCGGTACCCGAAACTGGGATGACGCGTGCCCATGATGGTCGGGCTACCCTCCACGGCCGCGTTCTTCAGCCGGAAGGCGAGCGGATCCATGTCGATGCGCTTGGCGAGCACGTCGAGAACGCTTTCCACGCCGAAGGCCGAGATCGGTGAGCCCGGCGCGCGGTAGGCCGCCGCCTTCGGCCGGTTGCTCACCACGTCGTAGCCGGTCGCCTTCTGGTTCGCGATCGCGTAGGGAGCGAAGGCGCACATGCAGCAGTTCATGACCGGCCCGCCCGGAAAGGCACCGGCCTGGATGTGGAAGGTTCCCTCCGCGGCGGTGATTGTCCCGTCGCGCGTACAGCCGATCTTGACCGTCATCGAACCGCCCGATGTCGGGCCGGAGGCCTTGAACACCTCCTCGCGCGTCATGACCGCGCGGACCGCCTTGCCGGCCTTGCGCGACAGCGCCAGGGCCACCGGTTCAAGGTAAACCACGGTCTTGCCGCCGAACCCGCCACCGATCTCCGCCGGGTAGACGCGCAAGTCGGCGACCTTGAGCCCGAGCAGCCGCGAGGTCAGCGCCCGCACGACGAAGTGGCCCTGGGTCGAGGTCCAGATCTCTCCCTGCCCGTCCTCATTGTAGCGTGCGGTGCAGGCATGCGGCTCGATGTAGCCCTGGTGGACCGGGGCGGTGTGGAAGTCCATTTCCACCACCTCGTCCGCGGCGGCAAACCCGGCCTCCATGTCACCGAGTTCGAATGTCACCTTCTTCGAGACGTTCGACGGTGTGGTCGGAGCCGGCTCGATGCCGCGAGTGATCATGTCCTCGAACAGCAGCGGCGCGTCGGGACCGGCGGCCTCGCGCGCGTCGATGACGTGCGGCAGCACCTCGTAGTCGACCTCGATCAGGCGGAGCGCGGCGTCGGCGATTTCGGAACTGGTGGCGGCGACCGCGGCGACCGCATGCCCCTCGTAGAGCGCCTTCTCGCGTGCCATCACGTTGCGGGTGACATGGTAGAAGTTCACCGCTACCCGTTCCGGTCCGACGTAGGCGAAGGTCTGGTCGGGAAAGTCGGCGGAGGTCACCACGGCCTGGACTCCGGGCAGGGCCTCGGCCCTGGAAACGTCGATCGACCGGATACGCGCATGGGCATGCGGACTGCGCAGCACCTTGCCAACCAGCATGCCGGGAAAGACGTAGTCAGCGCCGAACTTGGCCCGGCCGGTCACCTTGTCCACGCCGTCGGGACGGATGGGACGGGTGCCGATCCATCTGTAGTGCTTGCCGCTCTGCTCCATGATCGATCCTTCTGTCTGGTCGAATTCGGGGGGATGCCGCCTCGTCCGGGCAGAACCGGACTCTGCGCATTACGCCCCTGCTTGGCAAGGACGGATCCGCTCCTCCGGATCGGGGACGGCCGCTCAGACCTGGTGGATGTCGACAGGCCCGTCGATGATGTCCTCCAGCAGCGTGATCTTCTTGCGCCGGATCATCAGCCGGCCATCGCGCGGGACCAGCAGGTGGTCGTACCAACCGCCGCGCCACGACGTGCCGCGGCGAGGTTCCAGCGACAGCACCGTCCACTTCGCCGACACCTCGATCCCGTCATCGCCGCGTCCGACGATCCGAACGTTGGTAACCGCATGCGAGGTCCAGACCGGTGGCCGGGCGGCGTAGGTGTCCTCCGAGCGCAGCCGGTGCAGGCGGGCCAGGAGCGCCGCCTTGCCGACAAGGTACATCATGTTGACCGAGAATTCCGGCTCGCTCACCAGCGCTTCCTCGGTGTCCCATGACGGGACCCATACCTGGCAGTCCTCGGTATACAGTGCTGCCCATTCGTCCCACTGCCGACGGTCCAGCAGGTCGGCCTCGAGGTAGAGCAGGTCCGCGCAACAGGCGGTGTCCGGTCCGGCAGTGTTCATGGCGTGTCCCGTCAGGAGCCGAGCCGTTGGGCCCAGTGGCGGTAGAAGCCGTGATAGGCGATCTCGCTGCCCCAGTCCGGGCTGGAGGTGACCGGGCGAACGCCGAGCGTCTCGAGGTCGCGGTCGGCCCCGGCAACGGTGTCGGCCGCACCCCGGTCCATGTCGTTCCAGCGGGCCAACCGCCCGTGGGCTCCCCGCTGCACGTCCTCGAGAGCGGCCAGGTCGTCCGGCGTCGCCATGCCGGTCACCATGAAGAAATCCTCGAACTTGCGCAGCCGGGCCGCCCGGGCGGCCGGACTCTCGCCGCGGGGCGCGACGCAGTACACCCTGACCTCGGTGAGGTCGACGGCATGCGGGATCACCACCCGGATCTGGGTCGATGACTGGTCCATCAGCAGGACGTTGGGGAACAGGAACAGGTTCCTGCCGCGCCTGAGCATCCAGTCCGTGATCTCCTCGCCATGGGTACTCAGGAGCCAGTCCTCGCGTTCGGCCAGCGGGGCTGCCTCCGGATTGCCGCGACGCGCCCACAGCATCATGTGCCCGCCGCCGAGGTCGCACAGTCCGCTCGCTACGGTACCGGTGATGCGCGCCGCCTCGGTCTGGCGTAGCCCGCCGGTATCCCCGAGGGATTCCCGCATCGCCACCGCGCGGGCGAACACCCGATGCACCGTCGAAACGTGGTACCCGTCGACACCGTTCTCCGCCTGCAGCTTCCAGTTGCCCCTTACCATGTAGGACTGGCTGCCGGGGACGACCTCCATGCCATCGGGCGATTGCTCCGCGATCAGGTCGACGCAGCGTCGCGCCTCGCCGAGGGCCTCGGCGAGCGGCGGCACCTGCGGGGACAGTGAGAGGAACACGAACCCGCGGTAGTTCTCGACCCGCGGGATCCTGGTGAGCGCAAACCGGCCACGATCGACGCCCTCCGGCCAGCCCCGGTCTTCCTCCTTGATCCTGGTGCACTGCCCGCCGGTATCGAAGCACCAGCCGTGGAACCGGCAGGTCACGGTCTTCATGGTGCCGCGGCGCGCACGTGTCAGCAGGGCGCCGCGGTGCGAACAGGCGTCAATGAAGCCGTTGATCGCGCCGTCTCCGTCGCGAATCAGGAATACCGGCTGGCGCCCGGCGCGCAACGCGTAATAGTCCCCGTGCCCGGCTATCTGGCTCTCGTGACAGCCGTATATCCAGCCGCCCTCGAAGATGCGCGCGATCTCGGTCTCGAACAGGTCGGGATCGGTGTAGATGTCCCGGCCCACCCGGAAGGTTCCGTTTGTCTCGTCAACGAAGCCGTGATGGGCGACAGACTGCTGCATCGCCTCCCCTCCCCTGATGACCCGGGCTCCAGCCTATCGCGCCCGCGCACTGCATGACAGCGGATCGCATGGGCGGTATCGTGTATCGGGACCTGCCGCGGCGGCGAGCTCGTGCGGCGGAGCCCGTACCCGGTACTGTGGAGTGTGCGTGACCATGAAGATCGGCCTGTTCCTGACGAACCAGCAATTCCGTGCAACCGACATGGTCGCCGCGCTCGACGAGCAGGTCGCCATGGTGCACCACATGCGTGACCACGGATGGGACTCGCTGATTTCCGGTCAGCATTACCTGAACGAAGGTGACAACCAGCAGCTCCAGATCGTGCCCTTCCTGTCCCGCCTCATTCCCGAGGCCGGCGACATGCAGGTCGGTCTCGGTATCCTGCTGCTCAACCTGCACAACCCGGTCTACACCGCGGAGACCGTGGCCAGCATGGACGTGCTCTCCGGCGGCCGGCTGATCTTCGGTGTCGGGCTCGGCTACCGCGACGTCGAGTTCAACGCGTTCGCGGTCCCGCGCGGGAAGCGGGTCGCCCGGTTCGAGGAATACCTCACCCTGATCGAGCGACTCTGGACCGAGGACAGTGTCAGCCACTGCAGCGACACCTGCGTCCTCGACAATGTCCGGATGAACATCAGGCCGGTCCAGAAACCGCGACCGCCGATCTGGCTTGCCGCCAACAACGACCCGGCCATTGCGCGGGCAGCCCGCATGGCCGACTGCTGGTTCGTCAACCCGCATTCGACCATCGAGACCATCACCCGGCACATGGAGGTCTACCGCCAGGCGCTGCGCGATGCCGGCAAGCCCGCTCCCGCCGAACTACCGATCGTCAAGGAGGTCTACTGCGCGAAGGACCGCAGGACGGCAATGGAGGTGGCCGGTCCCTACCTGTTCGGCAAGTACCAGAACTACGCCAGCTGGGGCCAGGACAAGGTGATGCCGGAGAACGAGTCCTTCGACCAGGAGTTCGAGGACCTTGTCCAGGGCCGGTTCATCCTGGGGTCTCCGGAGGAATGCTACGAACAGCTCAGGCCCTACTGGGAACAGTTCGGCATGAACCACCTGGTCATCCGGACCCACTGGCTCGGCATGCCGGGACAGCTGGCGCTCGACAGCATGCAGATGATCTCCGACGAGCTCCTGCCCGAGTTGCGCCGGGTCGAGAGCCGGCCGGCGGCGTGAGGACCGGGGCATGGTCGACCGAAGGGGCTGGCGGCTGAAGATCGGTGTCGTGGTGCCGTCGACCAACACCATCGTGCAGCCCGATTTCGAAGATCTGAGGCCGGACGGCGTGACCAACCACACCGCCCGCATCTCCATTCCAAACATGGCGATCAGGACCGACGACGACTTCGACCGCATGGTCCGCCTCAGCGCGGCCGAGCAGGATGCCGCCGTCGACCGGGTGATGACGGCGGCTCCGGGCTGCCTGGTGGTGGGCATGTCGTCGCTGCTGGTGTGGGACGGTCTGGACGCGGCGCGCGAGCGTCGCCGCATTCTCTCGGAGCGGACCGGATGCCCGGTGACCGGCGGTTCCTTTGCGGTGGCCGGTGCGCTGGAGCGGCTTGGCCTGCGGCGGATCGCGATCCTCTCTCCCTACATGCCGATCGCGGATCGTCACATCCGCGCCTTCTTCGTTGAACTGGGCTTCGGGGTCGAGAACTTTATCGGCCTGAAGTGCCCGAGCCCGGTCGCGATTGCCGGAATCGGTGCCGACGCCCTGACCCGGGCGCTGGATGAGATCGACGGCCCCGGCGTCGAGGCCCTGGTCCAGTTCGGGACCAACCTGCACTTCATGCGCCAGGCCGGCGAGGAGGAACGCCGGCGCGGCAAGCCGGTGCTGGCCATCAATGCGGTCTCGTATTGGCATGCGCTGCGCGTGAGCGGTCTCGACGACCGCGTCGAGGGATGCGGAGAGGCACTTGCCGGGCTGTAGGCCGAACAGGGTGTCCGGTTGCACGCAGCCGGGAGGGATGGCGCGGCGCAGGGCATGCGCACGGGCCCGGTGCGCCAAATCGGAGGCGCGCTGAAATGGTCGGGGCGATCGCGGGCGCCGAGGCGGTCCTTGACTGGGTCAGGATCTACGTGGCCGCCGGGTGTGTTGTCGCCGCGCTGTTCCTGGTGTTCGGCGTCGGACGGGTCTGCGACGAAGCCCGGGGCAGCTGGCTGTTCCGGCTGGTGATCCTGCCCGGGGTGGTGGGACTGTGGCCGGTGGTGCTGTGCCGGTGGCTGCAGCTCGAACTGAAGGGCGGGCGGCCGTGAAGGCGGCCCATCGCCGTGCCCACCTGCGGGCCTGGATCGCACTCGCGGTGCTGATCGGCATCGGCATCGGCGCGGGTCTTGCTCTGCGCCAACCGGTTCCGGTCGAGCCCCGCCATGCGGAACTGCAGTCGCTGAAGCGGACCCAGCAATGACCGTCGCGTGGCGCCCCGTGCAGTGGAACCGGACCAAGCTGGTCTACGACGCCGCGCTTGTCGTCGGGGTCACGCTCTACGTCATCGTATTCCTGCGGGTCGCCCCGATGTGGCTGGACGTGAAGACGGTTGGCGGGGCGGAGATGCGGATGCGTGCGTTCGGCTCCTGTGCCTACATCATGCTGCACCTGATCCTGTGCATCGGTCCGCTTGCCCGGCTCGACCGGCGCTTTCTGCCCCTGCTGTACAACCGTCGCCACTTCGGGGTGGCGCTGTTCTTCGTTGCCCTGGCGCACGCGTTGTACGTGATCGGCTGGTACCAGGCCTTCAGCCCGGTCGACCGCTACACGGCCCTGCTGATCGCCAACATGAACGTCACCTCGTTCATCGGCTTTCCGATCGAGTATCTCGGTATTGCCGGCCTGCTGATCCTGTTCGTGATGGCTGCGACCAGCCACGACTTCTGGCTGCACTTCCTTGGTCCGCCGCTGTGGAAGGCGATCCACATGCTGGTCTACGTCGCCTGGGGACTGCTGGTCATGCACGTGGTGCTCGGGCTCCTGCAGAGCGAGCACAGTCCCGTGCTCGCCGGGCTGGTCATCGCCAGCGCCGGTGTCGTGATCGTGCTGCACCTGGCCGCGGGGATCGTCGGACTGCGGTCTCACCGGATGGCCGCGGCCGGGGCGGCCCGGGCCGAACCGTGGATCGTCGCCTGCCGGATTGACGAACTCGCGGACAGCCGCGGCGTCGCGGTGTCGCTGCCGGACGGCGAGTGCGCGGCGGTGTTTCGCCATGGCAACCGTGTCTCGGCGATTTCCAATGCCTGCGGACACCAGAACGGGCCGCTCGCCGAGGGCCGGATCATCGACGGATGCGTCACCTGCCCGTGGCATGGATTCCAGTACGACCCGGAAACCGGGCGGGCGCCGGCGCCGTTCACGGACCGGGTCCCGACCTACCGGGTCTCGCGCTCGGGCGACACGATCCTGATCGATCCGAATGCGTTGCCCCCCGGGACCCCGACCACGCCAGTGATCCTGGAGGCGGAAGGATGAGCCGGCAACCGGGCGTTGGGCGCGAGCCTCCGTTCTTCGTCGGCTACCTGCCGACGCCGCGCCCACTGGTGGCGTTCCTGGCCGTCGTGACCGTTGTCGCGACCGGACTTGCCGTCGGCGCGGGAATAGCGATCGTGCTTGCCCAGCAGGATCACGGCACCGGCCGGTTCCTTCCCGGGTACCAGACGCTCCAGGGCGTCATCCAGACCGATCCCTACCCGGTGCTGCGCATGCCGGGTTCGACCGTGGCCCTGGCCGGGCTGGGCAAGCGCGGGGTGCAGTCGAGGGCCGCACGGCTTGCCGGAAAGCCGGTGCAACTGGGCGGGCGGTTCCTGGCCCGGGACGCGGGGGCGGCGGACCTGCTGCAGGTCGGCGGGCGGGTGAAGTTCCGCGAGCTTGAGGACCCGGGCGATCTCGCGGACTGGACGCCGGCGCCGGACAGGGTGCTCGGCACATTCAGGCTGAAGGGAGAGATCGTCGATTCGAAGTGCTACCTGGGAGCGATGCGGCCAGGGCGAGGCAAGGTTCACCTCGCCTGCGCCAGCCTGTGCATCATGGGCGGGATCCCGCCCATGTTCGTGGTCCACGGCGACGGGCAATCGCCCGAACTGCTGCTGCTCGCCGGACCCGACGGCGGGCCCGTTCCGCCCGGGGTCCTGGAGCAGGTGGCACTCTACGTCGAACTCCAGGGCGAACTGCTGGCACGCGACGACCTGCTGATCTTCCGGGTCGATCCGGCAAGCCTGCGCGTGCTGTAGCCGACGCCATGACGATCGCGCTGTACCAGGGGTCGAGGTCATCAGCGGGCGGTGCCCGGCGTTGCGGGGGCGCCGGCCAATGAACCGACAGGTCCACAGTGTGCTCGCGGCCCTGTGGGCGTGTGGGGTCGGTGTTGGCCTGCTGCTGCTCTGGCCGCTGCTGCGGACCGAGCTCCGGGGAACCATGTTCAACGAACTGTGGATGCCGCTGATCCCGGTCTATGTCGTGCTTGGCCTCTGGATCGCGGAAGTCATCTGGGCCAAGATCCCGTCCCCGCGGAATGCGGAGCCGGAAGACAACTGACGGCATCGCACCACCGCCTGCTGAAGACAGACCAGGAGGAGACCGGAGTGGCCACCATCAGCACCCAGGTGCAGCTTGCTGCCCGACCGGTGGGAGATCCGAAACCCGACGACTTTGCCATCGTGAAGGTCGAACTGCCCGATCCCGGGGATGGCGAGATGCTGTGCCGGGTGATCTACCAGTCGCTCGACCCCTACATGCGCGGACGCATGGACGATGCGAAGTCCTACGCGAAGCCGGTGCCGGTGGGCGGGATCATGGAGGCGGGCACCGTTGCCGAGGTGGTCCGATCGCGGCACCCGGACTTCCGGGAAGGCGACATCGTGCTCTCGCGGTTCGGCTGGCAGACCCATGCCGTCAGCGACGGCAGGGGAGTGCAGCGGGTCGACCCGTCACTGGCGCCGATATCGACCGCGCTGGGCGTACTCGGCATGCCGGGCATGACCGCCTATGTCGGCCTGCTCGACATCGGTCAGCCGAAGGCGGGCGAGACCGTGGTGGTGGCGGCAGCGTCCGGTGCGGTCGGTGCGGTGGTCGGCCAGATCGCCCGTATCAAGGGCTGCAGGGTAATCGGTATCGCGGGATCGGCGGAGAAATGCGACTACGTGACCGGCGAACTCGGCTTCGATGCCTGTCTCAACCACCGCGACCCCGGGCTTGCCGAGGCGCTTGCCGCCGCCTGTCCGGACGGGATCGACGTCTACTTCGAAAATGTCGGAGGCGCGGTGTTCGACGCCGTCCTGCCGCTGCTCAATGCCTTTGCCCGCATTCCCGTCTGCGGCCTGATCTCGCGCTACAGCCACGTCGGCGGTTTCCCCGGGCCCGACCAGCTGCCGCGGCTGATGCGCGCGGTCCTGACCAGCCGGCTCGCCATCCAGGGCTTCATCATCACCGACCGCTGGAACCGGTTCCCGGACTTCCTCTCCGACATGTCGGGCTGGATCGCTTCGGGCGAGCTCCGGTACCGGGAGGACTTCGTGGACGGGATCGAGAATGCGCCCGATGCCTTCATGGGGCTGCTCAAGGGGCGGAATTTCGGCAAGCTGATCGTACGGGTATCGGAGGATCCGACCAGATGACGCAACAGACAATACGACGGAGCTTCGAGAGTTTCGAGGCACTGCAGGCCGAGGTCGGCAACGAGATCGGGGTCAGCGACTGGATGACGGTCGAGCAGGACCGGATCAACCAGTTCGCCGAGGCGACCGGTGATCACCAGTGGATTCATGTCGATGTCGAGCGGTCTCGGCGGGAATCACCCTACGGGGCGCCGATCGCGCACGGCCATCTCACGCTGTCGCTGGTTCCGCGGCTGATTGCCGCGACGCTCGAATACACCCCGCGCACCGCGGGCATCAACTACGGTCTCGACAAGGCGCGGTTCATGTCTCCGGTCAAGGCCGGCGCCCGGATTCGCGGCCGGGTACGGCTTGCCGCGGCCGAGCGGACGAACGAGAAGACGGTGAAGGTGACCTACAGCACCACGGTCGAGATCGAGGGCGAGAACAAGCCGGCCTGCGTGGCCGAGACCATCGCGCTCTATCTGAACTGAATCCTGCCCGTGTTCGGGCTTGCGCACCGCGGCGGGGGCCGGTAGGGATACCGCCCGCCGGGGCCCGGTGGCAGAGTGGTGATGCAGAGGACTGCAAATCCTTGTACGTCGGTTCGATTCCGGCCCGGGCCTCCACCATGCCGGCAACCCGATTGCGCCGGTGTGGTGGTGTTGCTATAGAGGGCGACCCTGATCCCCGGTAGCTCAGCGGTAGAGCAAGCGGCTGTTAACCGCTTGGCCGGCGGTTCGAATCCGTCCCGGGGAGCCAATTCCCGGTCAGGACATTCCCTCCTGGCCAGGTAACGTTACAAAGCCCTGCTTCGGCAGGGCTTTTTCGTGCAGGGCATTGTCGTGACCGTGTGCCTGCCCGTTCTCGTCAACCGTGCCGGTCCGGCAATTCCGGGATGCATGGCGCGGACCATGATCGGCCCAAAGGACGGGACGCGTCTCGGTGGCAGGTCTGTCGCCGGCCGATCCGGACCGGACAAATGGCAAATGCCTTCGTCGCTCGTTGCGATGAGTAGGCGAATGACAGCCATGCGCTTGGAAACAGATCTGTGCGGCGGTCAACCTTCCGCTTGCGGACGCGTCGGGCGGGTCGTCCAGGCGGGATCTGGATGCGCCATGATGCGGAGACAGGGGTAAAGTGGAGATTGTGGAACGCACGCGGTGCAGATCACGCCCGGATGCCCACGGCCCTGCGGATGTCCGGTGCCGCAACCGACAAGATGTCAGGGTTGTGCGGGACCGTCCCGTTTCCGGGCCTCTTTGCATCAAGAATGATGCCGGGGCCGTAAATTGTTTGTTATGCGGTTCCGTAGACGCTCTCGGTGGATATCGGCCCGATATTCTGTATGATCCCATGTGAACAACACGGGACGTACCTCGAATGCGCGCGAGCCGTCGCAGACGTCCACGAAGACGAGAGATCTTCGTGGACCCTGAAGTTGACCTGGATAGTCTCGCCGAGCGCGTCACCTATGTCGGTAGCGTGGAGCACAAGGACACACCGGGCTTTGCCGGACATCCCCGTCCGAGAACCGACGCGTCCATTTGTCCGAGACCAATTTGGGACCGGAAAACGGCGAGTGACTGGGTGAAATCCGCCGTCCGTGACGGGATCACCGGTGCTCCCTGGGAAGGAGAGTTTCCGCGCTACGTCTGGTACCGAGATGGCGACACGGTCTACGAAGGTCGCCTGGTAAACCGCGTGACAGGCGAATACAAGGGATATCCGCTTGACCAGTCGGAGTGGCCGGACGGTGTTTAAGGATACCGGGGCAGGGATCAAGTTCGAGTTTGACTGGATCAGTTCGAACGGCGTTGCGGGCCCGGAACTGTCGGCGACCTGGGCTGCCCTGTACATCCACGTTGGAGAGTCGACTATCACCAGGGTGCTCGACCAACGTTCAAAGACCATTCGTGACATGGTCTTTGTCCCGCTCTATCCGTTGGCCGAATGGCTGGTCAGCAACTGGTGGTTTCTCCTTTATGAATTTGAAAACCCTGTCAAGGAAAATGATCGGGCATTTGATCGCCGACATTCCCTGAGATTCGGACGGGAAGGATATGGTTATCCTGACCTGCAGATTGTCTCATCAGGGCATCTGGTGCGTCTCGTATGGAACCGCGACCAACCCAGCTGGTTTCGTCATGAGTGTGTTGAGCAGGGTTGGACACTGATCGACAGGGAATCCTGGTACGCGAGTTGCGCCGACCTGATCGACTGTGTGATTGCTCGCCTCCATGAGTTCGACATTCACGATACCTTGCTTGAGCAGGACTGGTCTGCAGTTCAGCAAGCCGATGAAGAGGAATTCGAGTTCTGCAAGACTGCGGCGGGACTCGGCCTGGACCCCTACGCAATGGAGGACGACTCGCTCAAGTCGGTCCTGCGTCTGGGTGAAACCCTGAAGGGAGTCGCGCTTGAAGAGGCGGCGGCCGCACTTTCACCGGAGGACATTGATACGGGCATTACCGACGTTCAACATGCCGTCGAGAACGCAAAACGAAATCACCTCGGTCTCGAGAGACTTGCGCCGGTGGTGTACAGGGCTTCAGATTTCAGGATGGTCATTTTCGCCGGGCAATCGGGGTCCGAGACCGTTGTTGTCGATGCCCGTGAAGCGTCTTTGTGGAAGACTTCCAACCCGTGGCGGGAGGGCTGTGCCCTGGCGAGGGAGTTCCGTGAGGCGCTGGAACTGGACAATGATCCGTTACCGACGTGGTGCGCGATTGCACATGCGCTTGGAGAGCCTGTCGAGCAGTTGGAGCTTGCAACCCGCCCGGTATCCTTTGGTTCAGCAATTCTGATGGAAGGCGTGATAACCCGTAACCGTGACGAAAACATTGGCTTCGCTCTTTCGGGTGAACGAGACGAAAGCAGGCGTTTCCTGTTCTGCCGTGCTCTGGCGGATATTCTGACAAGTCCGGACACGGACACGGTTCTGACCAGGGCCCGGTCCTGGCGGCAACAACTTGGCCGGGCTTTTGCGGCAGAGTTTCTGGCCCCGGCCCCGGCCATTCGGAAACGAATTTCCACCGATGTCATTCTGGAAGATGACATTGGTCCACTGGCCAGGGAATTCGGTGTTTCGCCCTTTGTCATCAGGCACCAGATTGACAACCATGAGATTGCTCGCGTTTGGTCGGATGCTCGAAGCCAGTGGTAGGGTCCCGATCGGGCAGTAAATGACACCTGTCAACCAACAGCCTGATTCTGAATTCGAAGCTCCGGCCCTGGGCCGCAGTTGATCGCGCGTCACGATCGCATCGTCTTTCGGATGGCGTTCCCGGTATGGCTCCGCGCTGTCCTGCAGGAACGGAGCGGGTCTGATCCACGATTGGGTCCCTTCGTGACGCCTGACCAGGGCGGCAAACCGTGCTGCTTGAGGTCAACAGCCGACGGCGCCGCACCTGCGCGAAGTGAGCAGGTGTCCGAAGTGGCCCGACCTCCCGAGAAGAACGGAGCAGGGGCAAGCATCTTCGTTATTCCCCGGCGTACTGTGTCACCTCATTTCCGAGCGCCGCTCTCGCGTCCCGAGGCAGCCGCCGGGTGCCCCTGTCCACAGCTTCTCTCCATGAAGGTCCGCGTGCGCGTGCCTCGACGAGTACATCCTCGAGCTCATCCGGGCGATCCTCGACCAACACGCGAATAAGGGCCGCGGACTGCTCGATGTCCTCGGTCACGGCACCGGCCTCCGGGATCTCGATACCCGGGAGCGCGGGGTAACATCGAAACGCGTGCGTACCGACGATGACTCCGCGCAGCCGGAGAACCCTCGCTTTCGAGCGCGCGAGCAACACCTTGCCTGTCCGGACGTCGACCCGCGGCAGGCCGCGCTCGCGGCACATGCCGACGAGGCGGCCGCGCTGCTTCGCGCGTTGCCTCAGGCCCTGGTTTGTGTTCCGGGCCTGCCCGGCCCCCCTGCCCGCACCTCTGTATCCGGCCCGGGATAGCGCTCGACCCTGTGGTCAGCCAGCCGCTGGAACGTGTACCAGCATTTGCGTGCTTTTCGCTCACGAAGAACCGGAGTTCCTCGATTCTACACGCTCGAAACCTGTTCCAGGAAGACGTCGCCTGGACCTGAAGTACTATTCTGCCCCCGCTTTGGCGTCCGGTCCGGTCCATGCGTACGGTTCACGGATCCCAGGATCGTCGGGTGAAAAGTCCTTGGTGTTGCGGGTTACAAGCAGACGCCCGGTGATCCGCGCGGTGGCCCAGATCACCGCATCGGGAAGTTTGATGCGATGCGCGCGCCGCAATTCCACGGCACACATGGCGATCTCGTCGTCCAGTGCGATGACCGTGAAGCCGTCGAGGAACCGCCGGGTCGGTTCAACCAACTCGCCATCGGCCCCGACCATCACTTCCATCCAGGAGACGATGCTGACGGCCCGGTTTTCGAAGCGCCCGATTTCCTCACGGGCGTGAGGGACGGCGTTCAGATGGTCGATGAGGATGTTGGTGTCGAAAAGCGCGCCTACCATTCGCTGCGCATCTTTTCCTGGTAGGCCAGGCCATCGACCTTGTGCGTCCCCCACAGGCCGAACCCGTCCTCGACCTGTTCGCGGTGATGGCGAGCGAGATACTCGTCTATAGCCGCCCGGATAAGGGCCGCACGAGATCGGCGCATTCGTTTGGCAAGGGCATTCAGCGCATCGATCTGCGCGTCGTTCATGTCGACAAGGGCTCGCATCGCACACTCCCATTGATACATGGTACGCATATCATATGTATTGGTGCGATGGAACCGCGCCCTCGCCGGCCAGCAGGCGGTCCGTCAAAGCCGTAGGGGCCGATTCCGGCAGGGGGCAGAATACTCCTGCAGGAAACCGACAACCGGGATCGACAAAGGGCTTGCGCCGCCCGGCTGACGCGGCGCCTTGGTGTTTGCACAATTCGACCAGAGTCCCCGGCCTGGATGTCCAACGACTGCAATTGATGTGAGCCGGCGGCCTTCGGTCACGGGATGCTGATTCGCAACCGTCGGTTCCGGAGCCATGGCACGGCGACGTCGGTTCCGTTGTATGAGGCGTTGAGGAGGAACGGGTTATTTGCGCGTCGCCCGATCCGGACATCGATGGTGTGGCTTTCGATCGTGATGTCGGCCGGCGCCTTGACGAAGTCCTGGAACAGCGTTCGCGATTTCGCGTTCTGCCTTCCGTTTCCAACGCGCATCGCCAGCAGTCGGTACGGTCCGCTGGCCATGAGGGTGAGCTGAAGGTCGAGACCGATCTTCAGCGGGACCGCGGCGGACAGCGCGGCCATGTGGAAGAAGTCGATCGCGTCGGCGATGGCGTTCTCGATCACCATACGCCGGGCGTAACGGTCGACGAACTGGCTGGCGGAGGTCTTCACCTGGTTGGTGAGCAGCAGGGTCGGACGCTCATGGCCCAGGCCGCGCACGGCGAGTTGTCGGATGTCACCGGGATAGCCGGAGATCCGGACACGTTGGTCGAGAACCCGGGGCGTGCGGTAAATGCGCCCGACATTGTTCAGGCGCACCTGCTTCCAGTCTCTTTCCGGGACGGCGTCCTGACATAGCTGCAAGCGAAAATCAGACACCGCTCATGTGATCTTTCTGATGCGCGATCGGGAGCCTTCGTGAAGTCTGGCCAAGTCGGCAAACCGTGCCGCTTGAGGTCGTCAACCGACGGCGCCGCACCTGCGTGAAGCGGGCAGGTGTCCGAAGTCGCCCGACTTCCCGGGAAAATCGGAGAACGGGCGGACATCGTCGTTATCTCCCAACGTCCTGTGTCACCGCGTTTGTCAGCGCCGCTCTCGCGTCCCGAGGCAGCCGCCGGGCGCCCCTGTCCACGGCCTCTTTCCATGAAGGTCTGCGTGCGCGTGCCTCGACGAATGCATCCTCGAGCTCATCCGGGCGGTCCTCGGCCAACACGCGAATCAGGGCCGCGGACTGCTCGATGTCCTTCCTTGCCTTGACGGCCGCCGAGGAAGCGCGACGTGTCGCGACGATCAGCTTGTGGACCGCGTAGCGGGCGGGCCTGGGGACGTTGACCAGAATTCCCGACCGGTAGAGCGCTGCCGCCTGTGTGGGTCCATGTATCAGATAGTCCAGAAACCTGAGTGGAAGGGCATGTGCTCCCAGCGCTGGCAGTTCCAGTGGCTCGTCGCGGTCAGGTCCCTCTTTGGGAGTGAGCAGTTCGACGAGGACGCCACTCTTCTGATCGCGCCATGCGGTTGGCTGGTGATGAAGGCCGGGACGGGCGACAAAAGGCCCGATTTGCTTCAGAGCCTCCGCGAATGCCGGATCGAGCTGATCGTCAAGCGCAACCGAGACGGAATGAAAGGCCGCGACATCGATGTCCTCGGTCACGGCACTGGCTTCCGGCAGCTCGATACCCAGGAGCCCGGGGTAGCACCGAAACGCGTGCGTACCGACGATAACTCCGCGCAACCGGAAAACCCCCGCTTTCGAGAGTGCGAGCAACACCTTGCCTGTCAGGGCGCCGATGCGCGGCAGACCGCCCTCGCGGCACATGGCCACGAGGCGACTGCGCTGCTTCGCGCGTTGCCTCAGGCCCTGGTTCGCTTTCCGGGCCTGCTCGACCCCTGCCCGCACTTCCACTGTATCCGGCCCGAGATAGCGCTCGACCCTGTGGTCAGCCAGCCGCTGGACCGTGTACCTGTATTTGCGCCCGTTCCGCTCACGAAGAACCGGAGCCCCCCGATTACCAGGGCCGCGTCCTCCTGGAGGCGGGCGAGCAGGTCCGCCCAGGTCGTCTGCACCGTCAAATGCAGTCGCCCGGGTTGAGCGCATTCAGCCAGTTGCCTGTTGCCAAACTAATGTAGTTTCTGTTGGGCAGTTTAGTCCGGCTCCGCGATGAATGCGGCCTGGGTGGACGAGGACGATCTCGCGGACTGTTCGTTGGTGGCGGCAGGAGAGTGTGTTTCCGTGCATCACCGGGTCATCGGGCCCGGGTTCAGCCCCGGAAGCAGTTCTGGTTGTGCCAGGCGAGCGATGCGGGGTCGGGCCGTCGCGACGCGTCTTCGGGAGCGTTGATCCGCTGCCCCTGTAGTGCGTAGTAGTGCCGGCCGTTTTCGAACTCCTCCTTGATCCGTTTGCTGACCTCGAACCGGTGATCCGGCGTGACCGTCACGTAGCCCGCATCGAACAGGTTGTGGATGTCGCTCCGCAGCAGGATGCCGTTGCCGGGTTCGTGGCTGCCGTGCTGGCTGTAGGGCCGGATATGCGCCGCCTCCAGGGCCGGCAGGGTGCGTTCCCGGGTCACCGCACACCGGCGGCCATAGTTGTCGGTGATCACCAGGCGAAAGGCGCCCTGCCCCAGGCGCGGCCGGATCAGCTGCGGTGTCGCGAACCGGGCCCGGTCTTCCTCCAACCCGCGGAACCGCCGCCGGTGCAGGCGTTCTACGACCGCCTCCCACAGCTCCCGGCCCTCGGCGTCGCAGGTGGGGTAGGTCTTGAAGCTGACGATGTTGCGCGCGAAGTTCGCCGGCACCGGGATCCAGTCGGGTTCGTCGAGGAAGAACGGCTGGGTCAGGATTCGGCATCCGATGACGAAGTCACTGCGGTCGTCCGGGTCCGCCCGGCGGTTCTTGGCGATGAGCATGCGCATCTGTTCCGCAGAACCGGCGCCGTTCGCCGCGCCGAACGCCTTCCAGGCGAGCGAGCACGGCAACAGGTTGGCGTGGGCAAAGATGCCGCCGCCGACGATCGCGTTATGTGGGGCCTTCAGCTTGAACAGGAACAGTTCGCCCGGCTGCAGGGCCTTGAAGTTCTTTGGCTTCGGCGCCCAGAAATTCACCTCGCGAAGGTCCGGGTGCTGTCTCAGGTGGCTGAACCAGTCGCTGTCGGTGACCGCGATGACGAGGTTGACCCCCATGATCAGCCGGTTGCCTCCCCTGCCTGGCCGGGCGGGAACACGGGCCGCGGTGTCCCTCCCGCGGGAATGCCCCCGGGAGGGAGCTCGCGGTCCGGGCCGTCTACTCCGCTGCCGCCGACGCCGGCTTGCGGAACGCGGGCATCACCCCCTCCGCCACCCGGTGGTACTGCTCGAGCATCATCTGCTCCGGCGTTCCCATCGGGCACGAGAGGTTGATCAGTTCCATTCCCGGGTAGCGCGCCTCCAGCGTCTTCAGGTGCTCGACCAGCTGTTCGGCGGTTCCGGCAAACCAGGCGCCGAGATCCATGAAGTGCTGCACCCTGGGTACACCGGCCTCGTACCAGCCGCTGCGACCCTGGGTAATGGAGACCTGCTCCGGCGTCAGCCCGGGGACAAATCCGAGCGGCCCGAACATCTTCACGTGCTCCTCGTAGAGCGGCGTGATTTCCTCGAGCGCCTGTTCCGGCGTGTCGGCGAGGTGACAGAAAATGCCCACGGTCAGGTCCTCGCCCAGCGCCAGTTCATGGCCGGCGCGGGCGGCGGCATCCCGGTAGGCCTGGATTGGACCGTCCGACATGGTCGCGGCACCCCCGCCGACCGCGCCCTTGATGCCGTGCCGGATCATGAAGTCGAGCCCGCGCGGATTGGCGCTGACCACCGGCTGCCAGCATTCCACCGGCAGGTTGACCGGACGCGGCACCAGGGTGAGTTCCTCCAGCTCGTAGCCGCGGTAGGGGACCCGTGGCGGCAGGGTGTAGTGCTCGCCCTGATGCGAGAAGGACTCCTGGTTGAAGGCCTTGAACATGATCTCGACCTGTTCCTCGAACAGGTCCCGGTTGGCGGTCTGGTCCTGCATCGGGGCGCCGAAGGTTTCGACCTCGCGGGTGTGGTATCCGCGGCCGACGCCGAAGACGGTGCGTCCCCTGGTAAGCACGTCGGCGGTGGCAAAATCCTCGGCCAGGCGCAGGGGATGCCACATCGGGGTGATGTTGAAGCCGCAGCCGATTCTGAGTCTCGGTGTGACGTGCGCGAGATGGACCGCCATCATCAGGATGTTCGGAATGACCTCGTAGCCCTCGTGCTGGAAGTGGTGCTCGGCCAGCCACAGCATTTCGTAGCCGCAGTCATCCATGGTCTTTGCGATGTTCTCGGTCTTGGCGAAGACGCTCGCCAGGTGGTCGTTGTCGTAGCGACGTTCGTTCGCCGGCGTCGTGTGCTGGCCGATATCCGGCAGGTCGACGTGACCGGCATAGACGGTGGTGAACTTGCTGATCATTCCCGGACTCCTGTCGTGTGAGGGGACTGCGGGCCTACTGCGCCGTCACGCCGCCGTCGATCACCAGCTCGCTGCCGGTGACCCAGGAGGACTCGTCGCCGGCGAGATACAGGCAGCCGAACGCGATGTCGCTCGGCTTTCCGAAGCGGCCGAGCGGTGTGGCGGCCAGCCGGACCTGGGCGACCTCGTTGTTCGAATGGCCCGGCCGGGTCATCGGCGTGTCGACGAAACCCGGATGGATGGAATTCGCCCGGATGCCGTCAGCCGCATGCTGGACCGCCGTTGCCTTGGTGAAGATCCGTACCGCTCCCTTGGATGCATGGTAGACGGCATTGCCGAAACTGCCGACCAGGCCGCAGATCGACGAGATGTTGATGATCGACCCGCCGCCGCAGTCGCGCATCGCCGGTATCGCGACCTTGGTCCCGAGGTAGACGCCTGTCACATTGACCGACATCACCCGTTCCCAGATCTCGGGCGTGGTGTCCTCGATGGTCGGTCCTGGCGTGATCGTGGTCTGCAGCGTCATCGCCGGATCGCGGCCGGACACGCCGGCGATATTGCCAAGCACGTGCAACCCGCCCCACAGCGAGACGGTGTCCGCGACCACCGCTTCCCAGGCCTCGGCATCGACCACGTCGAGACGCTTCCAGACCGCCTCCCCGCCGGCCGCGGCGATCCCGGCGACAACCTCCTCGCCGAGCTCGTCCTGCACATCGGCGACCACGACCCTGGCTCCCTCGGCAGCAAAGGTGCGCGCGGTTTCCGCGCCGATGCCAGAGGCACCGCCGGTCACGATCGCGATCTTGCCTTCAAGACGTGTGCCGGATGCCATACGCTCCTCCTCCAAGCTGTGCCGGTGCCCTGAACGTTCCATCCCTATCCGCTTGCGACTGCCGTGTCACCCGTGTTCACGCCACCGCCTGCCGGGGCGACCCCATCCGGGGCATGATGACGGTGCCAAACCTGCGCAGCGCAATTCCATTGACAGCGTTTTGCGGGCAGTCTTGTGCTGTGGCCGTGACAACGGGAGGGACGGAAAGGCGATGGCATACGATTACATCATCATCGGTGCAGGGTCCGCCGGGTGCGTGATGGCGAACCGCCTGAGCGAGGACGCGGGAACCAGCGTGCTGCTGCTCGAGGCCGGCGGCAAGGACAGCAACCTGTGGATTCACATCCCGGTCGGGTTCACGCAAACGCTCAACAACCGGAAGGTCAACTGGTGCTTCGAGACCGAGCCGGACGAGGCACTCGCCGGGCGGACCATCCCGATCCCGCGCGGACGGGTGCTGGGAGGATCGAGTTCGATCAACGGCATGCTCTACGTCCGCGGCCAGGCCTTCGACTACGACGTCTGGGCCCAGCTCGGCAACCGCGGCTGGTCGTATGCAGACGTCCTTCCGTATTTCCGCAAGGCGGAATCCTTCGAACGCGGCGGCGACGAGTACCGCGGCGACAGCGGGCCGATGAACGTGGCCGACATGTACGAGCGCCACGAGATCGTCGATGCCTTCATCGAGGCTGGAGAGGAACTCGGCTATCCGCGCAACCCCGACTACAACGGGGCCAGCCAGGACGGGTTCGGCTACTACCAGGTAACCCAGCGTAACGGCCGGCGCGAGAGCACTGCCCGGGCCTTCCTGGACCCGGCACGCGGCAGGCAGAACCTGCGGATCGAGCCGAATGCCCATGTCACCCGCATCGAGATGGAGGGAACACGGGTCACCGGCGTCACCTGGTCGCAGAACGGCCAGTCCCGTACCGAGACCGCCAACCTCGAGGTCGTCCTGTGTGCCGGCGCGGTACAGTCACCGCAGATCCTCGAACTGTCCGGTATCGGTCAGCCGGAACTGCTGCGCGAACACGGCATCGAGGTCCGCCACGCCCTGCCCGGCGTCGGCGAGAATTACCGCGACCACTATGCCGCGCGCATGAACTGGCGGGTCAACCGGCCGATCACGCTGAACGAGCAGACCCGCGGGCTGCGCCTCGTCGGTGAGGTTGCGAAGTGGGTTCTCACCCGGCGCGGCGCGCTGACCTGGACGGCCGGTATCGGACACGGTTTCGTGAGGACCCGGCCGGAACTGGAGACACCCGACATCCAGTTCTTCTTTGCGCATGCGAGCTTCGGCTCGATCAGGGACCGGGTGCTCGAGCGTGAACCCGGCATGACGCTCGCGGTCTACCAGTGCCGGCCGGAAAGCGTCGGATCGATTCATCTCGGCGGGCCCGACCCGTTCGCGTCCCCAAAGATCCGTCCGAACTTCCTGACGGTGGAACTCGACCAGCAGACCCTGGTCGCGGGACTGCACGTGTGCCGGGCGCTCGGCCAGACCAAGGCGCTCGGACGCTATGTCGACCACGAAATGAACCCGGGGGCGGACTGTGTGAGCGATGCCGACATGCTGGCCTTTGCGCGCCAGACCGGTGCCACGACCTACCACCCGATGGGGACCTGCAAGATGGGGCACGACCCGATGGCGGTGGTTGACGACAGGCTCAGGGTCCATGGTCTCGAGGGTCTGCGCGTCGTCGACGCCTCGATCTTTCCGACCATGCCGTCTGGCAACATCAATGCGCCGGTGATCATGGCGGCGGAAAAGTGCGCCGACATGATCAGGGAGGAACGCCAGGCACGGATCGCGGCCTGACGGCAACGCCTCAGGCGGCGCCGAGCCTTCGCAGGGCCTCCTTCAGCTGCTCGCGCTTCTGGCGTTCGGCGGCGAGCCGCTGCCGGTTGGTGTCCAGGACTTCGCGCGGCGCCCGGTCCCGGAACGCTCGGTTGGCGAGCTTCTGCCTCAGCCCGGCGATGCCGCTGCGCGCCTTGGCAAGGTCCCTGGAGAGCCGGGTGCGTTCCTGGTCGAGGTCGATGATGTCGGCGAGCGGCAGGACCAGCGTCGCCTCGTCGAGCAGGCTCTGCGCCGCGCCGTGCGGAACCGGGCCGGCGAGAGGCCTGATGGATGCGAGCCGCGCGAGGCGCATGATCATGGTCCGGTGGGTGTCGAGACGGGCGATCGTGTCCGTCGAGGCGCCCTCGAGGAACAGGTCGACCTCGGCGCGGGGCGGTACGTTCATCTCAGAGCGGATGGAGCGCACCTCGGTGATCAGGCGGATCACCCAGTCCATCTCCCGTGCAACCCCGGCATCGCCGCCGATACGGTCGAGGTCCGGCCACGGAGTGGTGATGAGCGCCGCCTCTCCTCCGAGCCGTTCCGAGAGTTCCTCGGTCAGGTACGGCATCAGCGGATTGAGCACGTTCAGCATCTGCTGAAGCACCCAGGCGGTCGTCGCACGGGTCTCGGCCGCCGCCTCCTCGTCCTCGCCGGCCAGCAGCGGCTTGGTGAACTCGAGGTACCAGTCGCAGAAGATGTTCCAGCAGAACCGGTAGACCGAACCGGCTGCCTCGTTGAAGCGGTAGGACTCGATGGCACCGGCGACCTCGCGTGAAACCCGGGCGGTCTCGCCCACGATCCAGCGGTTGACCGTGTGGGAACACTCCGCCGGGTCCCAGCCGTCGACCGGGGCACAGCCGTTCATCATGGCGTACCGGGTCGCGTTCCACAGCTTGGTGGCGAAGTTGCGATAGCCCTGGATCCGGCCTTCGGCCAGCTTGATGTCGCGGCCCTGGGCCGCCATGGCCGCCAGGGTGAAGCGGAGTGCGTCGGTGCCGTAGGTGGCGACCAGGTCCAGGGGATCCATCACGTTGCCCTTGGACTTCGACATCTTCTGTCCGTGCTGGTCGCGCACCAGGGCGTGGATGTAGACGGTATGGAACGGCACCTCTTTCATGAAGTGCATGCCCATCATCATCATCCGCGCGACCCAGAAGAAGATGATGTCAAACCCGGTAACGAGGACGTCGCCCGGGTAGTAGCGGTCCAGTTCCGGCGTGCGTTCCGGCCAGCCGAGCGTGGAGAACGGCCACAGCGCCGAGGAGAACCAGGTGTCGAGGACATCCTCGTCACGGACCAGCTCCCGGTCTTCGCCGTAGTGGGCCCGGGCCGCGGCGCGGGCCTCCTGCTCGGTCGCTTCCACGAACACGGTGCCGTCCGGTCCATACCAGGCCGGGATCTGGTGTCCCCACCACAGCTGGCGCGATATGCACCATGGCTGGATGTTGCGCATCCACTCGAAGTAGGTGTTCTCCCAGTTCTTCGGCACGAACCGGGTGCGGCCGTCTTCCACCGCCTCGATGGCGGGACGCGCCAGGGTGGCGGCGTCGCAGTACCACTGGTCGGTGAGCCAGGGCTCGAGCGGCGCGCCGGACCGGTCGCCGTGCGGAACCGCGTGAACGGTGGACTCCACCTTCTCCACCAGTCCCAGGGCCTCCATGTCGCCGACCACCCGCTCGCGGGCCTCGTAGCGGTCGAGCCCGCGGTACGGTTCGGGCACGGCGTCGTTGAGCCGGGCGTGCCGGTCGAGAATGTTGACCAGTTCGAGATCGTGACGGCGGCCGACCTCGAAGTCGTTGAAGTCGTGGGCCGGGGTCATCTTGACCGCTCCGGTCCCCTTCTCCATGTCGGAGTACTCGTCGGCGACGATCGGTATCACCCGCCCCACCAGCGGCAGGACGGCGTTGCGTCCGACCAGGTCGCGGTACCGCGGATCGTCGGGATGCACCGCGACACCCGTGTCCCCGAGCATGGTCTCCGGCCTGGTGGTGGCGACGGTGATGAACCGGTCCGGCTCGCCCTCGATGGGGTAGCGGAAGTGCCACAGCGAACCCTCGACCTCGACCTGCTGCACCTCCAGGTCCGAGATTGCCGTGAGCAGCACCGGGTCCCAGTTGACCAGTCGCTTGTCCCGGTAGATCAGGCCCTGTCGATGCAGGTCGACAAAGACCCGCGTGACGGCCGCGGACAGGCCCTCGTCCATGGTAAACCGCTCACGGTGCCAGTCGGCGGTCGCCCCGAGCGAGCGGAGCTGGCGCATGATCATGCCGCCGGATTCCGCCTTCCATTCCCAGACCGTGTCCACAAAGCGGTCGCGTCCCAGGTCGCGCCGGTCAACACCCTTCTCCGACAGCTGGCGCTCGACCACCATCTGGGTCGCGATCCCGGCATGGTCCATGCCGGGCTGCCACAACGCGTCCCGGCCGGCCTTGCGGTGGTAGCGGATCAGGATGTCCTGCAGGGTAAACGTGAGCGCATGACCCATGTGCAGGCTGCCGGTCACGTTCGGCGGCGGCATCATGATCGTATACGGCGCCATGTTGGAGTCGACATGTGCCTCGAACGCTCCGGCTTCCTCCCAGCGGCGGTAGTGCCGGGCCTCGAGCGCAGTCGGGTCGTAGGTCTTCTCTAGCATGGCTACCTTCGCGCGTGTGTGCTGGACTGCCGGACGGGTGGCGGGCCTATCGGCCGGACAACCGGCTGATTTCCTCGCGGACCAGACGCTCGACCAGGACCGGGAGATGCTCGTCCAGCCATGCCTTGAGCGTCGGGCGGAGCATCTCGCGGACCAGCTGTTCCACGGTGATGCCCGGGGCGCCGGGAGAGGACTCGTTCTGGTGCGCCGCCAGGGTCGCGCCCAGTTCCGAGAACATCTGCGCCGCGGCCTGGGCCCGGTCCTGCGAGATCAGTCCCGGGTCCGTTCCCTCCCCGCTGTCCCCACCCGGCCCTTCCGTGGCGGGTGGTGATGGTTCCTGGACCGTCCGCCCCGAGCCCGTGGCGGATACCAGTGCCGGTCCCGGTCTTGGCTCGGCTGCCGGCGACGGCATCGCTGGCCTGCCGGTCGCTGCCGGTGCGGTTGCCGGCACGGTGTCCGGTCGGGCGGCGGTTTCGGCAGCCGGCAGCGGCGGCCGGGTTCCGGTATCCCGGTCAGGCTCGGCACCGGCCTGGGCATCACCGGTCTTTCCGATGATACGGCGGATTGACGCCAGGATGTCCTCCATGGACTTTTCTGTATCGCGCTCGTTCATTCCTCAGTCACTCGTCATGCCGGCGGTCCCGGCAAGCGCCGGCGGGCTCAGTCAGGTGACAGACCGGTGCCCAGGTACCGGCTTCGGACATCGAGGAAGTGCCGGTCCACATCGTACAGTGTCACCGGAAGGTCGAGTGCCTGGGCGGTCAGCCGCCCCATCGCGAACTGCAGTTGCAGTGCCGCGATGAAGGCATCGCGCTCCGACTGGACGCGTCGGACCTGGGCATCGAGCAGCGCCTGCTCCGCATCGAGCACGTCCAGGACGGTCCGGGCCCCGACCGTTGCCTCCTGCTCGACGCCTTCAAGCGCGATCCGGGCCGACTCCTCCTCCTTGACCAGTGACTCGGTGCGCGCGAGCGACGTGGTCAGGTTCTCGTAGGCCCGAGCCGATCCCTCGATCACCGAGCGCCGGTATGACTCGACGATGATGCGGCGCCGGTTGGCTTCCTCCTTCGCCGCCCGCACCTGCGAGTACACGACGCCGCCACGGTAGATCGGGACCCTCAGGTCAAGTTGCACCGCAGCGGTGTTGAAGCTGTTGTCGCTGGTGCCGTTGGTGTTCTGTGACCGCTGGGCCGTGGCGGACAGGCTCGCTGCGGGCAGCAGCTCTGCCTCGATGTCGGCGACCTGCTCGTTCGCGGCGCGTGCCTGGAACTTGGTCGTGATCAGGGAAAAGTTCCCCTCCAGCGCCGTCGCGACCGCTTCCTCCTGGTCCCCGGGAATCCACGAGGCCGGCAGATCGGGCTGGGTCAGGGTCCCGGGAAGTTCGCCCATGACCCGTTCGAAGACCATGTGCGATGACACGAGGTCACCCTCGGCCCTGGTCCTGTCGGCCTGGGCGCGGGCGACACGGGATTCAGCCTGTGCCACGTCGGTACGGGTGACCTCGCCAACGGCAAACCGGTCACGCGTTGCCTGCAACTGCTTGTCGAGCCGCTCCAGGTTGTTGATCCGCAGCGCCAGAACCGATTCATCGCGCAGCACGTTGACATAGGCCGCCGACGCGTCGAGCAGCACCTGCTGTTCGGCGGCGCCGAGCCGGGCCCGTTCCGCCTGGATCTCGTTGATGGCCACGCGTTCGCGCGCCGTCCTGCGTCCGCCGTCGTAGATCGTCTGGTCGACCCTGAGCTGGCCGAGAACCGGATAGGAACGGGTCTTCAGTCTGCTTACCCTGTTCTCGCCGTGGGTGTAGGTGGCCCCGGCCTGGAACAGCGAGGAGACCGTCGGCCGCCAGGCGCCATCGGCCTGGGCAATGCGCTCGTTCGTTGTCCGCAGGGCGGCACGCGCCGCCTGCAGGTCGGGGTTGCCTTCATAGGCCATGACCAGGGCCTCTTCGAAGGTCTGTGCGCCAGGAGATCCGGCGAGCGCCATGCACCCGGTGACAAGGCCGACCACCATGCAGAGCCGTGCGCTACGCCTGATGTTGCCGTTCATCTCGCTACTTCCCCGATTCCGCCCGGCAATCGGACGCCCCGCCCGCGGCTCAGCGCTGCGCGGATGATTACCACCGGCCGCCACGATGACACGAACCGGCCCTAGAACACAAAACCGGGCCCTTGCGCGAACCCCGGAAGAAGCGGGGTCATCGCGTCGAACACTGTGCGCCGACCGATGGTACCGCCGATCTTCTCGAAGATCACGGCCCGTCCGACCCGATCCTGATTCTCGTAGAGCACAGTGACAAGCCGGCCACCTTCCGAAAGCTGGTCGAGCAGGTTTTCCGGCACGAACCCCACGCCGCCGGCAAGCAGAATCAGGCTGAACGGCTGCTGGCTGCCGCACCCGTCGGCTGCAGGACCGGTGATGACGGCGGCGTTGTCCATTTCCAGGGCGGCCAGGTGGGCATTCCCCGCCGCCGCGAGGTCAGGGTCTTCCTCCACCGCTACCACGCTGGAGACCAGCTGCGAGAGGATCGCGGTGGTGTAGGCCGGTCCGCAGGCGATATCGAGGGCCGCGTCGCCGGGCTGCGGCAGGGCGGTCTGCAGCAGCCGGGCCAGCACCATGGGTTCGATCAGGAACCGTCCGCTGCCGAGTTCGAGATCCTTGTCCGCATAGGCGATCGCGCGCAGCCGGTCAGGCAGGAAGCGCTCCCGCGGAACCGCCTCGAACGCCTCGAGGATCGCCGGGTCGGTAACCCTGTTGGTCCGAATCTGGTTCGCCACCATGGTGCGGCGCGTTGCGACATAGTCGGCCATGAGTCGTCCGTGGGTCCCTTGCTGCGGCCGGGCAGGGTCCCGATATACGCCCGCATCCGCACAAACTCAATCGGACCGTGCACCCGGGAGCACGTGGTCGGCGAACTGCCGGCGCAGGTCCAGTTTCGACAGCTTGCCGGTGGCTGTGTGCGGCAGCTCGTCAACGAATGCGACGTCGTCGGGCAGCCACCACCTGGCGACCTTGTCCGACAGGAACGCGTGGATGTCCTCGAGCGTGGCGCTCTGTCCCTCCTCCAGACGCGCGATCAGGAACGGGCGTTCGTCCCACTTCGGGTGCGGCATGGCGATGACGGCGCATTCGGCGATGGCCGGGTGGCCGAGGGCCGCGTTTTCCAGGTCGATCGAACTGATCCACTCGCCGCCGGACTTGATCACGTCCTTGGTCCTGTCGATCAGTGTCAGTGTTCCGTCCTCATCAATGCGGGCAACGTCGCCCGTACGCAGCCAGCCGTCGGACGACATGGCCTGGGCGCTCGCCTCCTCGTCGCTGTGATAGCCGTCGACCACGCCGTGTCCCCGGACCTGCAGTTCCCCGAAGGCGATGCCGTCGTGCGGCAGGGAGGCCCCGCTCTCGTCGACGATCCGTATCTCGACAGTGAACATCCTGCGGCCCTGCCGGGTCTTGCGCTCGATCCTGTCGTCGAGTTCAAGCCCGGCCTCCGAGCGCAGCTGCACGCTCGAGGTCGTCCCGACCGGGCTCATCTCGGTCATTCCCCAGCCGTGGATGACGGAGACCGAATAGTCGCGCTCGAACTCCTCGATCATGGCGCGCGAGACCGCGGAACCGCCCGAGAGCACGTATTCGAACCCGTCGGGCTTTCGCCCCCGCCGGCGCATCTCCGCCAGCATGCCGAGCCAGACCGTGGGCACGCCCCAGGCCGAGCGGACCTTCTCCGCATCCATCAGGTCGAACACGCTCTCGCCGTCGAGCCGGGGCCCCGGAAACACCAGGTTGGCCCCGAGCAGCGGCGCGATGTAGGGCAGTCCCCAGGCGTTGGCATGAAACAGCGGAACGACGGGCAGCAGGGCGGCGTTGTCCCCGAGCCCGGTACTCGGGACCAGGGTCAGCATTCCGAGCATGTGCAGGAAGGTCGACCGGTGGGAATAGAGCACGCCCTTGGGATTGCCGGTGGTCCCGGAGGTGTAGCAGAGACTGGAGGCCGCCCTCTCGTCGAACACGGGCCAGTCGATGGTGTCCGCCTCGACCCCGATGAGTTCCTCGTAACACAGTGCACCGGGCGGGGCCGCGTCGGGCATCGCCCCCGGGTCGCACAGAACGATCACCCGCAGGTCGCTGGGCAGGTGCTCGCGCAGCGCCGCGAGCAGCGGCAGGAAAGTGACGTCGAGGAACAGCAGCCGGTCCCGGGCGTGGTTGATCACGTAGGCGAGCTGGCCGGGGTGCAGGCGCGGGTTCAGCGTGTGGCAGACGGCTCCGATACCGGAAATCGCGTAGTAGAGCTCGAAGTGCCGATAGCCGTTCCAGGCCATGGTTGCGACCCGGTCGCCGTAGCCGATGCCGAGTCGGCGCAAGGCGTGCGCAAGCCGGGCGGTTCGTCGCGCGCAGTCGGCGTAGGTGTAGCGATGCAGGTCCCCCTCGGTCCGCCTCGAGACGATCTCGTAGTCCCTGCGCGCATCCGCGGCGTATTCGAGGATGCTCGAGATCATCATCGGCATGTCCATCATTCGACCAGCAAGCATGGTCCCCTCCTCCTGCCCGGGATCTGGCGCCGCGAGTATAGCGTCCACCGGCCGGCCGTGCCGCGCGCCGTGCGGATCAATGTTGCCGGTCGATGGACATGCCGGCCAGGGCATCGAGGCCCGCCCTGTCGGTTACATCGTACCCGAGCGGCGTGACCGAGACCGCGTTGCGCCGCAGCACCGCGATGTCCTCGTCCGCTTCCGGCGTTTCGTTCTGCTTTCGCATGTAGATCCAGTAGTAATCCTGGTCCCTCAGGTCGACCCGGCGCTCGACGAACGGGATCACGGTGGCCGAATGCCCCTGGCGCGTCACCTCGACGCCGGTTACCCCGTCGGGTCCGATGGCCGGCACGTTCACGTTCGGGACGAACGACCACGGCCAGGCGTCAGCGGCGATCAGGCGGCGGACCACCTCCGGCAGCCAGGCCCGGGACGTCTGCCACGGGATGTCGTGACGCGAACCCTTCCAGGCCTGGCTGAGCGCAATCGCCGGAACTCCGAGGATGCGCGCGCTCATCGCTGCCCCGACCGTGCCGCTGAACCCGACGTCGCCGCCGATGTTGACCCCGGCATTCACCCCGGAGATCACCAGGTCCGGAGGCGTGTCGGCGAGTATCGAGCCCAGGGCGACGAACACGCAATCGGCCGGCGACCCGTCGAGCCCGAAGCGCCGGTCGCCCGCCGGTGTCAGCCGCAACGGGTGATGAAGGTTGAGTTGCCGCGACCCGCCGCTGTAGTCACCCGCGGGCGCCACGGTCCAGACCTCGTCGGCGACAGCGGCGGCGATGGACTCGGCGACGGCAATTCCGGGCGCATCAATGCCGTCGTCGTTGGTCACCAGCACCCGGCCCAGGCGGGGAGCGCTCATCGGCTCTCTCCGTGCAGGACACCAGCGGGAACACGGCGACGCAGCGGTGCGCGGGTGGCGGGCAATGGAACGGTGTGCATGGGACGGATCCTTGATGGCAAGCGGGAGCGCCGGGTGACAGATACCCGCTGGCCGGTCGGCCGGCAACGTGCTTGCGGCCGGTTTCTCGACAGTGCTGCCGGCGCGGCCTATAAGCCTGATGTCCGATCAGCCGGAGAAACCGGGGATGTCTGCAACCATGTCCAGTCGCTTCGAAGACAGGATCGCGCTGGTGACTGGTGCCGCTTCCGGCATCGGTCTGGCGACCAGTCGCCTGTTCGCGGCCCGGGGTGCAGTGGTCGTGCTCGCCGACATCGCGTCCGGGGCCGGCGAGGACGCAGCCCGGACCCTGCGCGAGGAAGGCCGCGACGCCGTGTTCCTGTACCACGACGTGACCGATGAGGAGAGTTGGCAGCGGGTGATCGACACGGTGCGTGAACGCCATGGCCGGCTCGACATCCTGGTCAACAACGCCGGTGTCGGCACCGGCGGCTCAATCGAGGAAGCCACGCTCGAGGAATGGCGGGCGGTCCATGCGGTCAACGCCGAGGGACCGTTTCTGGGCTGCAAGCACGCGATCGGGCTGATGAAGCAGACCGGCGGGTCGATCATCAACGTCTCGAGCGTTGCCGGTATCATCGGCGCCCCGCAGCTTGCTGCCTACTGCTCATCGAAGGGAGCGGTGCGGCTGCTGACCAAGTCGGTGGCCCTGCATTGCGCGCGCCAGGGCTACGGTATCCGGTGCAATTCGGTCCACCCGTCCTACACCGACACGCCGATGGTCACGAGGATGGTGGACGGGCACCGCGATCCGGAGCGGTACCGCCAGCGGCTCGAGGGCGCATCGCCCGCGGGACGGCTCGGAGACCCGGACGATGTCGCCGGCGCGATCCTGTATCTTGCAAGTGATGACGCGGCATTCGTCAACGGTGCCGAGATCGTGGTCGACGGCGGCCTGACCGCGACCTGAACGGGAGGCTCGGGAACATGTTCGAACTGCACGGCAAGGTCGCGGTGGTCACCGGGTCCACCAAGGGTATCGGCCGTTCGATCGCGGAGTGCATGGCGGGGCTCGGGGCACGGGTGGTGATCTCGAGCCGCAAGGCCGACATGTGCGACCGGGTTGCCGCCGGTATCAGGGAGAAGGGGCAGGAGGCCGTCGCAATTCCGTGCCACATCGGCAGCAAGGACGCGCTCGAACACCTGGTGACGCAGACCCGCGAAACCTGGGGGCAAATCGACATCCTGGTCTGCAACGCCGCGACCAACCCGGTCTACGGCCCGATGCGCGACGCCGACGACCGGGCGTACGAGAAGATCATGGACACCAACGTGAAGAGCGTGTTCTGGATCGCCAACATGGTCTGCCCGGAAATGGCCGAACGGCGCGATGGCGTGGTGATCGTGATCTCGAGCATCGGCGGCTTCAAGGGCAGCCGCAATCTCGGGCTGTATGCCCTGTCGAAGGCCGCGGAACAGCAGCTGGTCCGCAACCTCGCGGTGGAATGGGGCCCGCACAATATCAGGGTCAACGCGATTGCTCCCGGACTGATCCGCACCGACTTCGCCCGTGAACTGTGGGAAGACCCGAAGAAGACGGCGGCGGTGGAGCGCATCACCCCGCTGGGACGCCTCGGGGATCCGGACGACATCGGCATGCTTGCGGCCGCCATGGCCGGTCCCGCCGGGCGTTACCTGACCGGACAGACCATTACCATCGACGGCGGCCGGATGATCACCGACCCGTCCTGAGGAGGACGACATGGCTATCCCTGGTCCGGTCAGCAGTACCCACAGGTTCGACGAGACAGCGCTTGCACGCTACCTGGACGGCCAGGGGGTGCCGGGGTTCGGTGCCAGGATCGCGGTCCGCCAGTACCAGGGCGGACAGTCCAACCCGACCTTCGAGATCACAGCCGGCGCGTATCGGTACGTGTTGCGCAAGAAGCCGCCGGGCAAGCTGCTTCCGTCCGCGCATCTCGTCGAGCGCGAGTACCGGGTGATGAAGGCGCTGGCCGGGACCGCGGTGCCGGTGCCGGTCATGCACCACCTGTGCGAGGACGAGAAGATCATCGGCACCCCGTTCTTCCTGATGGAGCATCTCGACGGCCGGGTCGTGGACGACACGTCGCTGCCGGGAGTGTTTGCGCCCGACGAGCGCGCCGCGATCTACGATTCCATGAACCAGGTGCTGGCGGCCCTGCACCAGGTGGATCTGGCAGCGGTGGGATTGGGGGACTTCGGCAGGACCGGCGCCTACGTCCAGCGCCAGATCGACCGCTGGACCCGCCAGTTCGAGGCAGCGAAGACCGATCCGATGCCGGACATGGACGCGCTCATGGCCTGGCTGCCCGACCGTGTTCCCGATCATGACGAAACCTCGATCGTCCACGGTGACTACCGGATGGGAAACCTGATGCTCCATCCCGTCGAGCCGCGGGTGATCGCGGTGCTCGACTGGGAACTGTCGACGCTCGGCCATCCGCTTTCGGACCTCGCCTACAACGTGATGCCCTGGGTCCTGCCGCATGACGGTACGTCGCTGAACGGGCTGGTCGGTCTGGATCTCGATGCCGCCGGCATTCCGGCGATGGATGCCTACGTGCAGGCCTACGCCCGCCGCACCGGGCGGGGCGTCATCGACAGTTTCAGTTTCTTCCTCGCGTTCTCGTGTTTCCGGCTGGCCTCGATCTGCCAGGGCGTCTACGCCCGCGGCCTGCAGGGCAATGCCAGTTCCGACAATGCCGTCGAGGTGGGCGCCAAGGCGCCGCGCCTTGCCCGGATCGGCTGGGAGATCGCCCGTTCCATCGATTGACCGGCGATGCCCGCCCCTCCCCGCCGACCATCCGGAAACCGGTCTTCCGGCGATCCGCCGCACCCGCCGGGAAGTCGCGCGGGACAGGCTCAGATCTGAACAGTGGCGGGCCGGGGTGCGCGGGCCTGGATCCGGGACGCGGTCACGTCCCGGAACAGGCGCACGCCGGACCATGCTCCCGTCGCGGCGTCAGAACTGCACGTTGAGGGTGAGGAAGAACGTGCGTCCCCAGTTGGCTTCAGTGGGTCCGTCCACGCTGCTGGGATTGGCGGTATTTACCGAGAGCCCGGCATCGGTCACGTTGAATATCCCGGCGGAAAGCCGTGCGCCCTGGATCAGGGGATCCGTCCAGTCAAGCGTCACGTCGTGGCCGAGCCAGGACTTGAACTGTCCCCTACCCGTCCTGTAGCCGTCGCGGTAACTTACGGCCCAGGTGGCGGTGACCTCGCCGCGCCTCGCCAGGATGCCGACCCGGGTGGCGTTCCTGGGGATGGCCAACCTGTACTCCGTTCCCCCGATGTTGGCCGTGGCATCGGTGACATGCCGCCACACCCCGCGCACGCCGACCACTCCCCAGTCCGTGAGGGCGCCCCAGCCGAACCGGAGATTGCCGCCGGTGAGCTCGGTGTCGACAACGTTCGCGTAGCTGTCATGGATGGTGATGTTGGAGCCGGTGCGCTCGATGCAGTCGGTCGTGCTGCCGTGCATGCATTCGGGCAGGTTCCGCAGGGCCCAGTTGGCGTTGTTCCGACCCGGCAGCCCGGCACGGGAAAGCCGGTACAGTTCCACGCCCACGAACATTGGCCCCCTGCGGGCCTCCCCACCGACGGCGAACCTGTCGGCATCCGAGGGATCGAGATCAGGGTTGCCCTCGGTCACGCGTGTGACTTGCCGCGGGTTGGCACCGGTGCAGGAACGCGGCGGGGTTCCGGGCCCCGGATCGCATTCGATGTAGGGATGATCCTGAGACTCGGTGGCGTAGAGATGCAGCATCGAGGGTGCCCTGTTTCCCGTGCTCCAGGAGCTGCGCAGCGTGATCAGGTCACTCAACCGGTACTCCGCTCCGACGCGCCAGGAGCGCATGCCGCCGACATCGTCGTACTCGTCCCCGCGCGCTCCGGCCCTGACATCGAGGTCGGAGGTCAGCGGCAGCGACACCTCGGCGAAGGCCGCAGCACCTTCGCGCTCGCCGGCGAAACTGACCCCGCCGGATCCGAGTACGTCATCCACGCCGTAGGTCATTCCGTCGGTACCGTGGAACTGCAGGCTGCGGTGCGCCTTCGCTCTTCCGAGCTCGACCCCAGCGGTCCATGCCGCGTCACGGTTGCCGATCGGAAGCCCGGATCCTTCCAGCGCCATCCGGACCTCCTGCCCGCTTGACCCGACCTTTTCATCCTCCCGCACGCTGCTTTTCCTGATGGCCTCGAGGTGCGCGGGGTCGGTCGAAAACGGGTCCTCGAGGTCGTAGTTGCCCAGGAGGATTTCCGACTGGATCGTCGGGGTATGCACGAAGGTGTTGCCGTCCACGGCGACGTTCCACTCGTATGCGCTGACCCTGACGTCGTAGCCGAGATCCTCGGTCAGCCGGCCCTCGACACTCATGGCGACATCGTACTCGTCGAAGTCGGACTTCCAATCCCGGTTCCCGTGCCCGACGAAGCGGTGTCCCACGACGAACAGGTCGTTGGCGTCCGCGATCGTCTCCCCGGCGCCCTCGTTGATGGCGTCAAGCAGGTCCTGGTCCGGGACAAACACGAACGTGCCCACCGACGGCGCGTAGCGGAACACGCCATCGCTCTTGACGAAGATCCCGTCCACGTGGAGGTCGGCGTCCTCGTTGAGCGGGTGGTCCAGGTCCAGGAACGCGCTGTGCTGCCTGTAGCTCGGGCTGTTCCACATGATGTCCCCGTAGGCGAAACCGCAGCCCCGGTCGCCGTTGCGGATACCCGGCGGATTGCTGAGCGGCCCGGTATACCCGTTCGCCGGGTCGCAATCGCCGAGAGCGGCCGAGCGCAGTCCGGCAAACTCTCCTTCCTCGTCCAGCTGGACCACGACCACGGTGTTGCCGCCGAGGCTCACGTTCTGCGTCTGGCTGAACGAGCCGCCTTCCTGCCAGACGGAACGGCTGTAGTCGCGACTGCGCGCGGTGATCTGTTCGCGATACAGGCTGTCAACGCCGATGGTCAGGCGCCCCTCCCCGACCGCACCGCCCCAGAAAACGCTGCCTTGCGTACCATCACCACCGTCCTGGCTCGGCAACCGTGCGAGTGCCCGGGTCTCGAAGCCGTTCAGGCTGTCGCGCAGCACGACGTTGATCGCGCCGCGAACCGCGCCGCCGCCAAGGGTGCCCAGGCTCTCGCCGCTGATGATCTCGATGCGCTCGATGGCCGAGATGGGCAGGGTTTCCAGTTCGGATGCAGTTGTCGCATAGGGTCTGCCGTTGACCAGCACGAGCGCGGGCTGCCCGCCGGTGAGGAAATAGCGGGAGATCCCGGTGTCCAGCAGTTCCTCGAGCGTCTGGGCCCCGGAACGCCCCAGGAAGTCGCGCTCGTAGGTGGCGACAACGCGCGGCTGGGGTGCGAGGGAACCGGCATGAGCCGCGGTCACGGTCAGCGCAACGAAGACGGCAAGCGAAGCCAGCACCCATTTCATCACCATTCTCCTCCCTGTTCGAGCGACACAATCACACGCACATTGGTGAAAGACCGGGCATGGCCTGTCACGCAGTGAAAACCGATCCGGCCCTGCCTGCACTCCTGCGTAACGGTTCATCTCCCGGGGCATTCCAGAATATCCACTTCGTGTTCGTCCCGCCAAATGCAACCCGTCCCGGTGCATCCATGTCCGGTTGCGTGGCCTTCAGGCAACGGGAACTGGGCGCTGACCGGCATGTTCGCGACCGTCGCGGCGCAGGTCTCCAGGATCGGCGACCACAGCGGTTCCCGCGCCAGGCCGTCGGCGCCGGCCTCCACACTCTCCGAATCGCCGCCGGCGGACCGCCTGGATGAACGGGAGGTGAGTCCCCACGCCGGAGTTCAGGTGTTGCGGCGGAACTCCTGCTTCGCGATCGCTTCGAGGTGCACCTCGTCGGGACCGTCGGCGATCCGCAGCACCCGGGCGTGCCCGTAGGACTTCGCCAGGTGGAATTCCTGGCTGACGCCACCCCCTCCGTGCACCTGGATCGCCTCGTCGATGATGTCGGTGGCCATGCGGGTGGCCATGACCTTGATCATGGCGATTTCCTTGCGCGCCGCCTTGTTGCCGACGGTGTCCATCTTGTGCGCCGCGTGCAGGACCATGAGCCGGGTGGAGTCGATCCTGATCCGCGCCTCCGCCACCTTGTGGCGCAGCGCTCCCATCTCCGACAGCTGCACGCCGAAGGCGGTGCGCGAGCGCGCCCGTTCCTTCATCGCCTCGAGCGCGCGTTCCGCCTGGCCGATGCAGCGCATGCAGTGATGGATCCGGCCCGGGCCGAGACGGCCCTGGGCGATCTCGAATCCCCGGCCCTCTCCGAGCAGCATGTTCTCCGCGGGAACCCTGACGTCGGTGAAGGTCACGTCGCCGTGGCCGTGCGGCGCGTGGTCGTAGCCGTAGACGGTCAGCGCCCGGTTGACGGTGATGCCCGCAGTGTCGACCGGGACCAGGATCATCGACTGCTGCAGGTGTCGTGGCGCGCCCGGGTCGGTCTTGCCCATGAAGATCAGGATCTTGCAGCGTCGGTCCAGGATGCCCGAGGTCCACCACTTGCGCCCGTTGATCACGTAGTGATCGCCGTCGCGCACGATCGAGGACTCGATGTTGGTGGCATCGGACGAGGCCACGGCCGGTTCGGTCATCGCGAAGGCGGAGCGGATTTCTCCGGCGAGCAGAGGTGTGAGCCAGCGCTGCTTGTTCTCCTCGCTGGCATAGCGCTCCAGCACCTCCATGTTGCCGGTATCCGGTGCCGAGCAGTTGAACACCTCGGACCCGAAGGACACCCGGCCCATCACCTCGGAAATCGGCGCGTACTCGAGGTTGGTCAGTCCCGCACCCCGGTTGGATTCGGGCAGGAACAGGTTCCACAGCCCCCGTTCCCGGGCCTTCGCCTTGAGTTCGTCGAGGATCGGCGGACAGTCCCAGCGATCATCCGCCTCGTCGATCTGGCGGTAGTAGAGTTCCTCGTTCGGATAGACGTGCTCGTCCATGAACTCCTGGACCCGGGCCCGCAGGTGCTCGGCGCGCTCACTGATTTCCGGAATCATGGCAGTCTCCCTGTGCTGCGGTCGGACATGCGGCCGCGGTGACCCGCTCACGCCAGGGCGGCGAAGCGACGGACGTGATGATCTGTGTTGCCGAACTGGGCGTCGATGGTCGAGAGCCGCTTGAAGTAGTGGCCGATCGCCATCTCGTCGGTCATGCCCATGCCACCGTGCAGCTGGACCGCTTCCTGGCCGACCAGGCGGCCGGCGCGGCCGGCCTCCACCTTGGCTGCCGAGGCCGCCCTCGCGCGCTCGAGAGGGTCGGCGCCATCGATCACCCCGGCGGCCCGGTACATCAGCGCGCGGGCGAACTGCTGGGCGCCCAGCATGTCAACCGCCCGGTGTTGGAGGCTCTGGAACGAGCCGATGGGGACGCCGAACTGCCTGCGTTCCTTCAGGTAGGCCGTGGTCAGCCGGACCGCGGCATCCATGGCTCCGGCCGCCTCGGCGCACAGCAGCACGCAGGCCCTGTCGACCACGGCCTCGATGGCAGAAAGTCCATCCTCGACCTCGCCGAGCACCGCCTCGTCTCCGACCGTGACGCCGTCGAGCGTGACTTCCGAGGCCTGCAAGCCGTCAACCGTTGGGTAGGAGCGCAACGACACGCCCGCGGCATCGCGGTCCACGAGGAACAGGGTGATCCCGTCCCGGTCGGTCGTCGCGCCCGCACTGCGTGCCGAGACCACCAGCGTGTCCGCGGTCTCGGCGTTGTGCACCACCGCCTTTGCGCCTTCGAGCCGCCAGCCCGACCCGTCGCGGCTCGCGGCGGTCTCGACATGTGCAAGCGCATATCGGGAGCGCGGCTCGACATGGGCAAGGGCGAGCAGGTGTTCGCCGGCGGCGACCGCCGGGAGGATGCGGCGCCTCTGCTCGGTCGAGCCGGCGGTCGTGACACAGCCGGCTCCGAGTACGATTGCGGACTGATAGGGTTCGACGACAAGACCGCGCCCGAGTGATTCGAGAAGCACCGCGACATCGACCGTCGAGCCGCCGAGCCCGTCGCAGTCCCCGGGTAACGGCAGGGCCAGCCACCCGAGTTCGGCGAAGGTGTTCCAGGTCTCCCGGCTGAAGCCGCCGTCCAGCGCCATGGCCTCGCGCCGGGCGGAGAAGTCGTACTCGTTCTCGACGAACCGGTCGGCGCTTTCGGCCAGCAGCCTCTGGTCTTCGGTGAAGGTGAAGCTCATCGGTCTTGCCGCTCCGGGCTGCGGTGGATTCGAAAATGGCGGCGCGGGTCAGAGCCCGAGAACCGCCTTGGCAATGATGTTCTTCTGGATCTCGTTCGATCCGCCGTAGATCGATGCCTTGCGCCAGTTGAAGTAATGCGGAGCGATCGCGGCCGCGTGTTCCGGCCCCACCGGATCCTCGTTCCAGCCGGTCTGCATCGCCTCGGGAATGTACGGGTGCGCGTAGTTGCCCACGGCCTCGAACAGGAGTTCGGTGATCCCCTGCTGCAGCCGGGTTCCGCGGATCTTGAGGAACGACGCCTCCGGCCCCGGTCCCTTCCCCGCGGTCTCGTCCGACAGAACCCGCAGCACCAGGGCTTCAAGCGCGAGCAGGTCGATTTCGAGGCCGGCGATCTTCTCGCGGAACCGCTCGTCCTCGAGCAGCGGCCGCCCATCGCTCATCTCGACCGACGAGATCTGCCGCAGCCGCCGCAGCTGTGACTTGGACCGGCCGACCGCGGCGATGCCGGTCCGCTCGTGCCCAAGCAGGTACTTGGCATAGGTCCAGCCGCGGTTTTCCTCACCGACCAGGTCGTGTACGGGAACCCGGACGTCCTCGAGAAACACGTCGTTGATCTCGGTGCTGCCGTCGATTGTGCGGATCGGGCGCACGGTGACCCCCGGCTGGTCCATGTCGATCAGCAGGAACGAAATGCCTTCCTGGCGCTTGCCCTCGCTGGAGGTTCGGACCAGGCAGAACATCCTGTTGGCGTGCTGTGCGAGCGACGTCCAGGTCTTCTGCCCGTTGACCAGGTAGTGGTCGCCGTTGAGCTCGGCACGCGTCTGCAGCGACGCGAGGTCGGATCCCGACCCCGGTTCGGAGTAGCCCTGGCACCACCAGTCGTCCGAGCGCAGGATGCGCGGCAGGTAATACTCCTTCTGCCAGCTGCTGCCGAACGCCATCAGCACCGGTGCGACCATGACCACGCCGAAAGCGATGACCGGCGGGGCCCCGGCCAGCGCACACTCCTCCTCGAAGAGGTGCTTCTGCATCGGCGTCCAGCCGGTGCCGCCGTACTCGACCGGCCAGCCGGGCGCGATCCAGCCGCGTTCGTACAGCTGTTTCTGCCAGGCGACGTGCTCTTCCCTGCTCAACCGGTACCCGGTCATGGTCTTGCGCCGGATCTCGTCGCTCACGGCGCTCTCGAGGAAACCCCTCACCTCGTCGCGGAATGCCTGTTCGTCGGGTGTCAGGACCAGTTCCATGTCGCGCTCCCTCTCAGAGGACCTCGAACAGCCCCGCGACACCCATGCCGCCACCGACGCACATCGTGACCACGACGTGCTTCGCACCCCGGCGCTTGCCCTCGATCAGGATGTGACCGGTCATGCGGGCACCGCTCATCCCGTAGGGATGGCCGATGGAGATCGAGCCGCCATTCACGTTGAGCCTGTCGTCGGGGATCCCGAGCTTGTCGCGGCAGTACAGAACCTGCACGGCGAAGGCCTCGTTCAGTTCCCACAAGTCGATGTCGTCGATGCCGAGCCCGTGGCGTTCAAGCAGGCGGGGGACCGCGAAGACCGGACCGATTCCCATCTCGTCCGGTTCGCAGCCGGCGACCGCCAGGCCCTTGTAGAGTCCGAGCGGCTCGAGGTTGCGGCGCTCGGCGAGGCGCGCGTCCATGACCACGCAGGCCGACGCGCCGTCGGACAGCTGGCTCGCGTTGCCCGCGGTCACGAAGTGCTCCGGTCCGCGCACCGGTTCGAGTCCCGCCAGTCCCTCCATGTTGGTGCCCGGACGGTTGCCCTCGTCACGGTCCAGCACGACGTCGCGTGAACTGATCTCGCCTGTGTCCCGGTCCTTGACCAGCATGGTGGACGGCAACGGCACGATTTCGTCGTCGAACAGTCCGGCCTGCTGGGCGATCGCGGTCCGCCGCTGGCTCTCGCAGGCATAGGTATCCTGCGCCTCGCGGGAAACGCCGTAGCGGTGTCCGACCGTATCCGCGGTCTCGATCATCGGCATCCAGAGTTCGGGCTTGGTCTCCATCAGCCCGTCCTCGGTCAGGCCGGTCTGGTTCATGTTCGGCGAAACGAGACTGATCGACTCGAGTCCGCCGGCAACCATCACCGGTACCTGGTCCATGACCACACGCTGGGCCGCCATCGAGATAGTCTGCAACCCGGAACTGCAGAACCGGTTGACCGTGGTGGCGCTGCTGGTCACCGGCAACCCGGCCTTGATCGCGCACTGGCGCGCGATGTTGAAGCCGGTGGCGCCCTCGGGGAAGCCGCAGCCGATGATGACGTCCTCGACCTCACCCGGCTCGACCCCGGCCCGCTCGACCGCGTGACGGACCGCATGGCCTCCCATCACCGCTCCGTGGGTGTTGTTGAACGCACCGCGAAACGCCTTGCCGATCGGTGTCCGCGCCGTCGAGACGATGACTGCTTCCCGCATGGTTTCCTCCCTGTTCGCCGCCGTTGCCGGCGGTCGCGTGTCCCGTCCGGATTCAGGCGCCGAGACTGGCGAACCCCCTGCCCTCGCGGACAAGGCGTTCGAGCAGCGGTGCCGGCCGCATCCATTCTCCGTGGTCCCGGTGCCACCGCTGCATGGCCTCGAGGATTCGGTCAAGGCCGACGCTGTCGGCCCAGAACATCGGACCGCCCCGCCAGCGTGGGAAACCGTAGCCATGAATCCAGATCACGTCGATATCCGAGGGCCGGATCGCCAGCCCTTCCTCCAGGATCTTGGCCGCCTCGTTGACCAGGGGGTACATGCAGCGTTCCAGGATCTCCCCGTCGGGGACGTCCCTTCGCTTGATACCCGCCTGCTGCGACGCGGCAACGATGAGCTGCTCGATGTCCGGATCCGGAACCGGCACCCGGCTGCCCGGTTCGTAGCGGTACCAGCCGGCCCCGGTCTTCTGGCCGAAACGGCCCTGTTCGCAGATCCGGTCGGCGATGTCCGAGTAGCGCATGTTGCTCGGCCGCTCGGCACGCTTGCGCTGGCGGATCCGCCAGCCGACGTCCAGGCCCGCCAGGTCGCCCATGGCGAACGGCCCCATTGGGAACCCGAAGTCGTAGATTACCCGGTCGACCTGCTGCGGCAGCGCGCCCTCCTCGATCAGGAACCCGGCCTCGCGCCCGTACTGGTGCAGCATGCGATTGCCCACGAACCCGTCGCACACGCCGACGAGAACCCCGACCTTGCCGATGGTTCGCGCCATGTCCATGACGGTAGCGATGGTCTCGTGCGACGAACGGACGCCGCGCACGTTCTCCAGCAGCCGCATGACATTGGCCGGGCTGAAGAAATGGGTTCCGATCACGTCTTCCGGGCGGCCGGTCACCGCCGCGATCTCGTCGACGTCGAGCGTCGAGGTGTTGGTGGCCAGGATCGCGCCGGGCCGGCACACCCCGTCGAGCGCGCGGAACACCTCTTTCTTCAGTTCCATTTCCTCGAACACCGCCTCGATGACGATGTCGGCGCTGCCGATGTCGGCGAGTTCGGTCGAGCCGGTGATCAGCGCCATGCGCCGTTCCATCTCGTCCGCCGCCAGCCGGCCGCGCGAGACGGTGGTGGCATAGGTGTTGCGCACCCGCTCGAGACCGGCATCGAGTGCCGCGCGCTCGGTTTCGACCACGGTGACCGGAATCCCGGCGTTGGCAAAGTTCATCGCGATGCCGCCGCCCATGGTTCCGCAGCCGATGACGGCCGCGGTCCCGATGGTCCGTCCCCGGGTCTCGCGGGGCAGGTCCGGGATGCGTCCGCACTCGCGCTCGGCGAAGAACGCGTGACGCAATGACTGCGACTCGGGCGTGGTGACCAGGGAGAGGAATGTCTCGCGCTCGAACCGCAGCCCCTCGTCGAACGGCCTGTTGACCGCCGCCTCGACACAGTCGACGCAGGCATACGGCGCGTTGCGTCCGCGCGCCGAGCGCGCCATGCCGGCGCGGAAGGTCTCGAACAGCTCCGGAGCGGCGCGGGCCGCGGCGAGTGCGTCGTCGCAATCGCGGGTGCGGCGCACCGTGCCGTCGGCGGCGAGCCGCCTGGCCGCCGCGACAGCGGCCTCGAGCAGGTCGCCGTCGGCCACCTCGTCGAGGATTCCGAGCTCGCGGGCCTGCCCGGCGTCGATCAGCCGGCCCGAGACGATGAGATCGAGTGCCGCTTCCGTCCCGATCAGCCGCGGCAGCCGCTGGGTTCCCCCGGCGCCCGGGACGATGCCGAGCGTCACCTCGGGCAGCCCGACCCGGCTTTCGGGTGCCGCGATCCGGTAGTGGGTTCCGAGCGCGAGTTCGAGCCCGCCGCCGGCCGCAACCCCGTGAATGGCCGAGACCACGGGCCGGTCGGACCCTTCGAGTGTTGCGATCACCTGGTTGAGGTCCGGTGTCCCCGGCGGCGGCGTTGAGTTGAACTCACGGATGTCGGCGCCGGCGCTGTACATTCGCCCCTCGCCGATCAGCACCACGGCATCAACGGTGGGATCGAGTCCCGCGAGCGCGTCCGCGAGACCGCTGCGCAGTGCCGCGCCGAGGCCGTTGACCGGGGGATTGCTCATGCGAAGGACCGCGATCGGTCCGTGGCGTTCGGTACTGACAGCAGTCATGGTCCTCGGTCTCCGTCTCTCTGCGTTCCGGCGGCGGGCCGGCACCCTGCGCCAGCCCGTCCGTCCGGGCAAATGTCTCCTCAGCCGGCCTGCCCGTGCGAGAGCGCGGCCTCGAGCGCCCGGCCTACCGCCTGCTGGGCCGTTTCCGCCTCGTCGATGATCCCGACCAGGCCGAAGAACGCGTGCAGCACGCCCGGATACTCGATGTACGACACCGACACCCCGGACTCGACCAGGCGGGTGGAATAGGCTCTCGCGTCGTCGCGCAGCACGTCGCAGCCCGCGGCGATCACGATGGCGGGCGCCACTCCGGCGAGCGAGGGCGCGAGCAGCGGCGAAGCCCGCCAGTCCGCGTGGCGGGCCGGGTCGGATCCGAGGTAGTGCTGCTGGAACCAGGTCATGGTGTCGGCCTCGAGGACTCCGTACCCGGTCCCGAACTGCCGGTAGCTCCCGCTTTCGCACCGGTAGTCGGACACGGGGTAGACCAGGACCTGGAGCCTGAGCGGCGGACCGCCGGCGTCGCGGGCCATGAGGGCCACCACCGCGGCAAGATTGCCGCCGGCGCTGTCACCGCCGACCGCGATCCGTTCCGGGTCGATGCCGAAACGCCCCGCATTTTCCACCGCCCACTGCAGCGCCGCGTAGCTGTCGTCGACAGCGGCGGGAAACACCTGTTCGGGTGCGAGACGGTAGTCGACGGACAGGACGGCGACATTGCCGTGGTGGCAGAGACCGCGGGCAACGCCGTCATGACTGTACAGGCTGCCGATGACGTGACCACCGCCGTGGTAGTAGACCAGCAGTCCCGGCCTGTGGGCCCAGCGTGGCAGGTACAGCCGGGCCGGGATCAGGCCCGCGGGTCCCGGCAGGCGCAGCTCCACGGTCGACCCCACTTCCGGCGGCAGGACCTCGCGGGCGGCGACCGCGCGCTCCATCTGTTCACGGGCGGCGGCAACCGTCAGCGAGGTCATCGGCGGCAGGTCGAGAGCCGCGATCTTGCGCAGGAATTCCGCGGTCTGCGGGGTGACGTCTGCGGGGGGCGTGTAACGTGTCATGCTTCGTTCTCCAGGAACGCGATCAGAGCGGCGGCGACGTCATCCGGACGGTCGAAGTCGGCCTGGTGACCGGCGCCTTCGATGACGGTTTCGGATACCGGTCCCCCGGGGCCGTCGAGGTAGAGGCGGCGATGCCCGCCCGGCACCATCCGGTCTTCCGCTCCCCAGACGACGAGGGTCGGGCAGGTGATGCGGCCGATGCGCCTTCCCAGACCGGTCTCGCCGTTCGGCCACAGCAGCCGGGCCGCCGCCTCGTTGGCGCGGATCTGCGAGACATCCCACTCGATCTCGTCGGCATCGGGCGGCATGCGGCGGTGTTCCTCGAGGACCCCGGGGCATGAGGAAAGCAGGGCCAGCTGCTCGGAATGGGTGGCACCCCAGTGGTCCGCGATCACCGAATCTCCATCGTTGACGCCAAGTGGCGAGACCAGCGCGAGGCGCCGGACCATGTCCGGCCAGACCGCGGCGACGTCGGCCGCCAGGGCGGCGCCGAGCGAGATCCCTGCCAGGTCGGCACCGGAAAGCCCGCTGGCGGCCAGCAGGTCCCGGGTCCGCAGCAACCAGTCGAACTGGGTGTCGAGTTCGACATGCGCCCGACCGCCGCCGCCCGGAAACCCCGGCAGCGAGGGGACGACCACCGTGCGATGGCGCGAAAGGTGCTCGAGAAACGGGGTCCAGCGCAGAAGCCCGCCGAAACCCGCGAGGACGCCAAGCGGTGCCCCGGTGCCCGCGGTCCAGACCCGGTACGCTGCGCCCGCGACCTCGACGGTCGTCTCGTGATCCGGCCTCATTCCGCCGCCGCCAGGGTGCCGGAGAGGCCGGCGTCGGGCACGGCACGCTCCGCTGCCGGCAGCGGATTGGGCCACCAGTGATCCTGCCAGCGGTCATCGAAGTGGCCGGCAAGCTGGGGCATCACGCGGGTTGCGAACATGCGGGTGTTGTAGGCGGTCAGGTCGCGGTCCATGTTCCCGTACTGGCATAGCAGCATCAGGTGGCCGACGTTCATCTCGGTCACGGCGTGCCGCAGCTGCTCGGCGACCTCGTCGGGACTCCCGACGATGACGTAGCCCTGCTCGACAATGTCCTCCATCGCGGTCGCCGTGCGCGCGCGGGTGGTTGCCTTGCGCGCCGCGGCGGCGACCTGTCCCTCGACGCGGGCGCGGATCGTCGCCTCGGTGGTGTAGCCGGGCGGTTGCACGAACCTGGGGTCCAGATGCAGGCAGCGGCCGTAGAAGTACTCCGCCGGTTCACGGTACAGCCGGATCGCCTCCTCCCGGGTCTCGGCGACGCCGACGAACTGCAGGAACCCGGCGCGGTACGGGTTGCGGTCCTTGCCGAGGCGGTCCATCTCGTTCCAGAACCCGCGCATGGTGGACAGTCCGATCCGGTAGCCGAAGTAGGACAGGTAGCAGTAGACGTAGTCCATCTCAGCGCACCACCTCCACGTCTCCACCGACCCGCCGCCCGGGATCCAGATCGGGGGATGCGGCTTCTGGAGCGTGTGCGGCCAGATGTTGACGTAGCGCAGCTGGTTGTAGCGGCCGTTGAACGGGAAGACCCGGCGTTCGGTCCACGCCCGTTTGACCAGGTCGTGCGCCTCGAGGTAGCGGTCCCGCAGCATGCTCGGATTCTGGCCGTAGGCGTAGCAGGTGTCCATCGGCGTGCCGACCGGGAAGCCGGCGATCAGGCGACCGCCGGAGATGCAATCGATCATGGCCATTTCCTCGGCCACCCGGGTCGGCGGGTTGTAGAGTGCGAGGCTGTTGCCCATGACGCAGATCATGGTCTCGGACGTGCTCCGCGCCAGTGACGAGGCGATCAGGTTCGGCGACGGCATCAGCCCGTAGCCGTTGGCGTGGTGCTCGTTGACACAGACGGCGTCGAAACCGCAGGTTCCGGCGTATTCGAGCTCGTCGATGAAATCGTTGTACATCACGTGGGCGCGCCGGGGATCGAACAGCGTGGAATCGATGTTGACCCACACGCCGGGATTGTGCTCCCGGAAGTCGTCGGGCAGTTCGGTGTAGGGCATCAGGTGAAACCACAGGAACTTCATGCTAGTCTCCCGCGTCGCCGGTCCGTTGCCGCATGTCATGCCCGAGAACGGGGCGCCGGACAAGCGTTCCGGAGGACGCCGCATGGCCGGATCACCGACCTGATGAGCGATGAGACGGTGGCGGGAGGAGGATAGAATGACGCATGCAAGTGCCCGACAGGTCACCTGCTACGCCATGCTGGACACGCCGGTCGGTCCGCTGCTGATCGGCGGCGACGGGAGCGACGTGCTGCTGATCGGGTTTTCCGGAGGCTCGCGGGCGGTTGCGCCCGGGCGGAACTGGCGGCGCGACGACAGCCTGTATCCCGAGGCACGGGCCCAGATCGCCGAGTACTTCGCCGGCGGGCGCACCCGTTTCAACTTCCCCATGCGCATGGTCGGAACCCCGTTCCAGCGCGCGGTATGGCAGGCGCTGCTCGATGTTCCCTACGGGAGCACCGCGGCCTACAGGGACCTCGCGGCCGCCGTCGGCAAGCCGGGGGCAAACCAGGCGGTCGGAGCCGCGAACGGCGCCAATCCGCTGCCGCTTGCCGTGCCGTGCCACCGGGTAATCGGGGCGGACGGCTCGCTGACCGGCTACGGCGGCGGACTTGACGTCAAGCGGATGCTGCTCGCCCACGAACAGCAGCACGCGGGGTGACCCGCCGCACCAGCAACCGGCGGGCCGCGACCGGCGGCGCGCGAGACGGGAGAGATGAAGGTCCATGCCGATACACAACCGAATAGCCGAATACCATGACGACCTGACGGCGACGCGCCGGGACATCCATGCCAATCCGGAGCTCGGGTTCAAGGAACACCGGACCTCGGCACTGGTTGCCGAACAGCTGGAATCCTGGGGCATCGAGGTGCACCGCGGGCTTGCGGGCACCGGTGTCGTCGGCGTGCTCAGGGGCCGCGGGTCGGGGACCCGCGCCATCGGCATCCGCGCCGACATGGATGCGCTGCCGATGCAGGAGGAAGGCGACGTGCCGCACCGCTCGACGGTTGACGGCAGGATGCACGCCTGCGGCCATGACGGTCATACCACCATCCTGCTCGGGGCGGCGCGCTACCTCGCCGAGACACGGAATTTCGACGGAACGGTGAACTTCATCTTCCAGCCGGCCGAGGAAGGCGGCGGCGGCGGCAGGGTGATGGTCGAGGACGGGCTGTTCGAGAAGTTCCCGTGCGAGACCGTGTGGGGACTGCACAACACTCCGGACCTGCCGGCGGGAACCATTGCCGCGGCGCCGGGCCCGATCATGGCCGCGGCCGACGGCTGCAAGATCACCGTCGAGGCGCGTGGCTCGCATGCCGCGATGCCGCACTACTCGATCGATCCGATCGCGGTCGCGGTACAGCTGTACACCGCCATGCAGACCATCGTGTCGCGCAATGTCGACCCCCTCAAGTCGGCGGTGGTCAGCGTCACCACCTTCCACGCCGGATCGGCGCACAACGTGATCCCCGAGACCGCGGAACTCTCGGCGTCGATTCGGACCTTCGATCCGGAGGTCCGGGAGATGATCCGGAAGCGGATCAGCGAACTGTGCGCCGGAATGGAGGCGATGCACGGGGCCACGATCCGGGCCGAATACACCTACGGCTATCCGCCGACCGTCAACCACGAGACCCAGACCCGGATCGCGCTCGACATCGCGCGCGAGGTGGCCGGCGAGGCGATGACCAGGGACGACATTCCGCCGGTCATGGGCAGCGAGGACTTCTCCTACATGCTCGAGGCGCGGCCGGGAGCGTTCCTGTGGCTCGGTTCCGGCAAGACCGACTCCGATCCCGGACTGCACCATCCGCGCTACGACTTCAACGACGAGGTGCTGACCCTCGGTGCATCCTACTGGGCGCGGCTGGTTGAGTCCGCCATGCCCCGGGCCGGGTGACCCGGCGTTGACCGCGACCGGCCGTTGCCGCACACTGCGGCCCGGCCGGAGACGGCGGCGAGTGCTGCCGTGACGGGAAAGCCACGTGCGCCCCGAATGCTTGCGCCACGCCGGTGTCCCGTATAACCAAGGGCCACGGATACAGCCCTGAGCGAACATCCCAGACGGAGAACGGAATCAACATGCAGTCAGTCCAATTCGAGGCGCCCGGCACTGTCGAGCAGGCGGTGGCGCTGCTGGCGGGTGCCACGGGCGATGCCCGTGTTCTGGCCGGGGGAACCGATCTCCTGGTCCAGTTGCGCTCCCACATGGTCGATCCGGCCCTGGTGGTCGACATCAAGCACATCGAGGAAACCCGTACCCTGGTCCGCAACGCCGATGGCAGCTACACCATCGGTTCCGCGGTGGCCGGCGCCGAGGCGCACGAGCACGACCGGTTCGCGGCCGAGTGGCCGGGCGTGATGGAGTCCTGGGACCTGATCGGGTCGACCCAGATCCAGGGACGCGCCTCGCTCGGTGGCAACCTGTGCAACGCATCGCCGGCCGCCGACAGCGTGCCGGCCATGATTGCCGCCGGCATGACGGCCAACATCGCCGGGCCCGGCGGGCGGCGGACCGTTCCGGTCGAGGACATCCCGGTGGCGCCGGGCCGCACCAGCCTGGCGAACGGCGAATTCGTCGTGAGCTTCAACCTGCCCGCGCGCCCGGCCGGTGGCGGAGATGCCTATCTCCGGCTCATCCCGCGGACCGAGATGGACATCGCGGTCGTCGGTTGCGGCGTCGCGCTGGTACTCGATGCCGGCGGGATCGTGACCTCGGCACGGGTGTCGCTCGGCGCGGTGGCGCCGACGGTCCTCCTAGTCGAGGATGCGGCACGGGCAATCGTCGGGACCAGGCTCGATGACGATGCGCTCGCGGCGCTCGACGCGGCCTGCCAGGCGGCATGCAGCCCGATCAACGACAAGCGGGGTACGATCGTGTACCGAACCCAGGTCGCCGGCGTGCTTGCCCGCCGCGCGGCACGTATCGCAGCCGAACGCGCAGGGAGCCGATAGGACATGGCCAAGCATCACGTGACCACGACCATCAACGGAGAGCCGGTCGAGTTCCTCTGCTCCACGCGGCAGACGCTGCTCGACGTCCTGCGCGATGAACTGAACCTGACCGGCAGCAAGGAAGGCTGCGCGTCGGGCGACTGCGGCGCGTGCAGCGTCATGCTTGACGGCCGGCTGGTCTGTTCCTGCCTGGTGCTGGGCGCCGAGGCGGAGGGCAAGTCGGTCGAGACCATCGAGGGAATGGCCGAGGGCGACAGGCTGCACCCGCTGCAGCAGAACTTCCTCGAGGATGCGGCACTGCAGTGTGGGATCTGCACTCCAGGGTTCCTGGTTGCCGCCAAGGCGCTGCTCGAGCGTAATCCGGACCCGACGGAAACCGAGGTCCGCTACTGGCTGGCCGGCAACCTGTGCCGGTGCACCGGATACGACAAGATCATTCGCGCGGTGATGAGAACCGCTGCCGAAGTGAGGGGAGAGGCGTCATGACCGGCGAGAAGACCGAATTCAAGTGGGTCGGCACCCGTGCGATCCGTCCGGATGGCCACGACAAGGTAACCGGCCGGGCGAAGTTCGGTTCCGACTTCGCGCTGCCCGGAATGCTGCAGGGCCGCGTCCTGCGCAGTCCGCACGCCCATGCCCGGATCAGGTCGATCGACACCTCCGCGGCCGAGGCGTTGCCAGGTGTGAAGGGCGTGATCACCTCGGCGGATTTTGCCGACCAGCCCGCCGAACTGGCGGCCGCGGGCGAGGCGCTGGTGAACTACCGCGACATGGTCCGCAACGTGATGGCGCGCGAAAAGGTGCTCTATGACGGCCACGCGGTCGCGGCCGTGGCGGCCACCTCGGCGGAGATCGCCGAGGCCGCGCTCGAACTGATCTCCGTCGACTACGAGGTGCTTGACCACGTGATCGACGTCGACCTCGCCATGGAGCCCGGCGCGCCGATCCTGGACGAGGAACTCGAGCCCGCGGGCATGGAGGCGTCCGGACCCACCAACATCGCCAAGCGGGTGGACTTCGATCTCGGCGACGTCGAGGAGGGGTTTGCCAAGGCCGAGGTGGTGCTGGAGCGCTCCTACACCACCGCCGCGGTGCACCAGGGATACATCGAGCCGCATGCGGCCGTTGCCAGCGTGTCGGAGGACGGGCAGGCGCAGATCTGGTGCTGCACCCAGGGGCAGTTCATGGTCCGGGCCTACACCGCCCGGCTGTGCGGGATGGAAACCTCGCAGATCCGGGTGACCCCGTCGGAGATCGGTGGCGGTTTCGGCGGCAAGACGGTGGTCTATCTCGAGCCGCTGGCGACCGCGCTCTCGCGCAAGACCGGCCGGCCGGTGAAGATGATCATGAGCCGCGAGGAGGTCTTCCGGGCCAGCGGCCCGACCTCGGCCGGGTCGATGACCTACCGGATCGGGGCGACCCGTAACGGCGTCATCACCGCCTTCGAGGGTACCATCAGGCTCGAGGCCGGGGCCTTTCCGGGCTCGCCGGTGCAGCCGGCATGCATGTGCGCGGTCGCACCCTACGACATCAAGAACGTGCGCCTGACCGGCTATGACGTGGTGGTGAACCGGCCCAAGGTCGCGGCCTACCGGGCTCCCGGTGCGCCGATCTCGGCCTTCGGTGCCGAGAGCATCATCGACGAACTCGCGAAGGAACTCGGTTTCGATCCCCTGCAGCTGCGCCTGAAGAACGCGGCGAAGCAGGGAACCAAGGCGGCCTACGGTCCGACCTTCCGGCGCATCGGCTACGAGGAGACGGTCGAGCAGGCCATCGCCAGCGAGCACTACTCCGCACCGCTCGGCCCGAACCAGGGCCGCGGCGTCGCGTCCGGGTTCTGGTTCAACATCGGCGGCGAGTCCGCGGCGACCGTCAACATCAACGAGGACGGGACCGCGGTCGTGGTGTCGGGCAACCCGGATATCGGCGGTTCGCGGGCATCGCTTGCCCTGATGGCGGCCGAGGAACTCGGCATCGACTACACCAAGGTGCGCCCCATCATCGGGGACACCTCCTCGGTCGGCTACAACTTCCTGACCGGCGGCTCGCGCGTGACCTTCGCGACCGGGCTTGCGGTGGTCGAGGCGGCGCGCGATGCGGTCCGCCAGATGTGCGAACGGGCCGCGAAGATCTGGGAGGTCGAGTCCGACGGCGTGATCTGGCGTGACGGCCACGCGGTGCCGGCCAGCAGCAACGTCGGCGATTTCGAACCGCTGTCACTCGCTGACATCGCCGCCCAGTCGCCGAAGACCGGTGGTCCGATCTGCGGGCATAACGCCCAGAACGTCCAGGGAGCGGGTCCCGGCTTTGCCACCCATATCTGCGACGTCGAGGTCGATCCGGAGACCGGCCGGGTCACGATCCTGCGCTACACCGCGGTGCAGGATGTCGGCCGCGCGATCCATCCCTCCTACGTCGAGGGCCAGATCCAGGGCGGCGCGGTCCAGGGGATCGGCTGGGCGCTCAACGAGGAGTACATCTACAACGAGCGCGGCCAGCTCGAGAACCCGGGCTTCCTTGACTACCGGATCCCGGTGGCCTCGGACCTGCCGATGATCGAGACCGTGGTGGTGGAGGTTCCCAACGACCGTCATCCCTACGGGGTGCGCGGTGTCGGCGAGGTTCCGATCGTCCCGCCGATGGCGGCAGTCGCCAACGCGATCGAGAACGCGACCGGTGTCCGGATGGAGCACCTGCCGATGTCACCGCCCCGCCTGCTGGCAGCACTCGATGCGGCCCGCCTGCCGGAGGCGGCCGAGTAGGCACGGGGAGTGTACCGCACCCTCACCCGGGGTGACTCCGGCAGGGTGCGGCGAAACCGGGCGGCGGGCGTTGCGTGTCGCCTGGAAACACTCCGGGCGGCGCCGGGCGCGGATATCGCAGTTCGGGTCCCGCGCCTGGCCCGGATGCCGGTCATGACTGTTCGATGGAGGTCGCCCGGGGTGCAATGGCCAGGATCCTGCTGACCGACTCGCTCAGCAAGCAGTTCACCGGCGGGGTGGCGGATTTCGAGGTCGCCGCCCCCTCGGTGCGCGCCCTCATCCGCGAACTCGAGGAGCGCTACCCGGGCCTCGGCGCCCAGGTGCGAGACGGCTTCATCTCGGTCGCGATCGACGGCGACATCCACCAGGATGCGTTTCTCGAGGAACTGGCTGAGAACAGCGAGGTCGCGTTCCTGCCGGCCATACGCGGCGGCTGAACCGCCCCTGCCCCATTCGGCAACGATCGCGCGCCTGCACCGCGGGCCGTCTCCAATCATGGGAGCGGCCCTTCCACGAGACAACCGGGACCGCCCCCTGGTCCCACGCGGCAGCCCCGGGTGAATCATGACCGGGGATGGGTGCTGCGCGGCAAGGCGCGTATTCCCGAGTGCGCCGACCGGGCTGCGCAGACTGATGCGGTTGCGCGCCGGCAGGGTGCCACTGTCCATCCGGTTCCGGGCTGCCTGTCTGACGGCGGGAGGTCCGTTTCAACGGGTTCCCTGCGCCGCGGCTGCCACACGCAGCAGCCTGCGGCAGGGCCCTCCCGCAGCACACGGCCATCGGGACCAGCGTTGCGGAGGTTGCGAACGCGGAACTGTGATCCGGCGGATGAACTCCGGTGATCTGTGCGGAGGACACAGGGCCAGACCGTGGCGGCGTTCCGGCCTCACACAAATCGGGCCTGCGCGACAGGTCATGACCTGGCCCGGTGGTGGGTGCGAGCGACCCTGCCCCACATGACTGTGTCATCCTTTTCCAGGGTGCGTCGGGGTTCCAAGACACTGGAACAAGATAGAAATATATAGGGAACGTATTTAATGAATAAATTTAATTTATGATCGTAATCGATTAAAATAAAGTATTATTTATTCCAATCAATGCAGGCTCAGCCAATCCGCCGGGTATCTGCACTCGATCTCGCGCCCAACGGCGACGCCGAGAAGGGCAAGACGGGTCATGCGCCGCCGCTCCGGGCTTCGTTTTCGACGGTTTCGAGCAGGCCAGGGTCGAGAGAGGTTGGCCGCCACGAGCCACGAACAGGGTCAATCGGGAACGAGTGTCAAACCTGGCGAGTCCCCGGGGATCGCGTGGGATCGAGATGGAGATATGATGCCGGTTAGCCGGAAACCGTCGACCGCACACACGGAGATGAGGCTGTGGTTGGTGCCACCGACCCGGCAGCATCGGGTATGCGCCTGTTGCGGTTTCGGCAATCGCAGGGTTTCGTATCGCGTAGCTTGGCGCTTGACACGCCTCGCCGTCGTGGTCGATGCGCTGCACGACCGCGCCAGCGCCTTCCATGAACGGTATGGTTACGTGCCGTTTCCGTCACAGCCGTTGCGCCTGTACCTGCCGCTTCGAACGTTCGAACAGCTCGGGCTGTAGCAGGCAGGGTCACGGCTCCGGGTCTCCTGCCCGTCGCCGGAAGGCGGGCGGGACCGTCCACCGCAGGGTCGATCAGGCGAAAGCGGGGCGTCAGGGAACCGGGAGTGCCCGAACTCCGGTGCACGACAGCCGCCCACGAGGCGGCATTCGCCCGCCTTGTCGGTGGCGGCGCGGGCGATCAGCCGTCGTTCAGGTGGCAGGCCGCGTGCCGGCCGGGTGCGATCTCACGGAGCGCCGGCGCCTCCTCGCGGCAGCGCGCCGTCGCATGGGGGCAGCGGGGATGGAAGTGACATCCGCCCGGCGGGTCGAGCGGCGAGGGTATCTCGCCCTTCACCGGTTCGTAGACCCGCCGGCGGGCGTCGAGCTTGGGCGCCCCGGCCAGCAGGGCGCGGGTGTAGGGATGGTTTGGAGTGTCGAACAACTCTGCGCTCGGAGCCGATTCGACCACCCGGCCCAGGTACATGATCACCACTCGGTCGGAGATGTGCTCCACCACGCTCAGGTCATGGCTGATGAACAGGTAGGTCAGGTCGAGATCGCGCCGCAGGTCCATGAACAGGTTCAGGACCTGGGCCTGGATCGAGACGTCGAGTGCCGCCACCGCCTCGTCGCAGACCAGGAATTCAGGCCGGACCGCGAGCGCCCGCGCGATGCCGATGCGCTGGCGCTGTCCGCCGGAAAACTGGTGCGGGTAACGCCGCTTGAATGCCGGATCAAGGCCGACCCGCTTCATGGTGGCGTCGACGTAGTCGTCGCGTTCGTCCTTCGCGACGATACCGTGCAGCAGCGGCGCCTCGCCGATGATGTTCTCGACCCGCATGCGCGGGTTCAGCGAGGCGAACGGGTCCTGGAAGATCATCTGCACCTGGAGCGCCGCCTCCCGCGCCTTCGCACCCTGCAGCGTCGCGAGGTCCCTGCCCCGGTAGAGGACCGTTCCCTCGGTCGGCTCCATGATCCCGGCGACGATGCGCCCGAAGGTCGACTTGCCGCAGCCGGATTCGCCGACCAGGCCCACGACCTCGCCGCGCCCCACCGTGATCGAGACACCGTCGAGCGCATGCACCGTCTCCTCGCGCACCGAGGCGCCGAGGCGCCCTGCGATCCGGGCCGCGAGGTCGAGGGTCTTCACGAAGCGCTTGGTGATTGACCGGGCCTCGATCATTGGGCGGTATCCAGGACCGGGTGGTGGCACCGCAGCACCCGGCCGGGCAGCGGACGCGACGGTTCCGGCTCGGCCAGGCAGGCGTCGTCGGCAACGGAGCACCGTTCCCGGAACGCGCATCCGGGCGCCAGGTTCAGCAGAGAGGGAGTCATGCCCGGGATCTGGAACAGCCTGTCGCCGCGGGTGTTGCGGCTCGGGACCGAGCCGATCAGGCCGCGGGTGTAGGGATGCGCCGGCTGGTCGATGATGTCGGCAGTGGTTCCCTGCTCGACGATGCGCCCGGCATACATCACCGAAATCCGGTCGGCGATGCCCGCGACCACGGCGAGATCGTGCGTGATCCAGATCATCGACGCGCCGGTCTCCCGGCACAGTTTCTGCGCCTCGTACAGGATCTGTCCCTGGATGGTCACGTCGAGCGCCGTGGTCGGCTCGTCGGCGATGATCAGGCTGGGCCGATTCAGCAGCGCGATGGCGATCGCCACCCGCTGGCGCATACCGCCGGAGAACTGGTGCGGATAGGCGCGCAGGCGCTCGTCCGGCGACGGGATGCCGACCTGGCCCAGCGCGTCGCGCGCCGCGTCGCGGGCCTGCTCGGCCGGGACGGCGTTGTGTGCCAGCACTGCCTCGACCATCTGGGTCTCGATGCGCAGGACCGGGTTCAGCGTCATCATCGGGTCCTGGAAGATCATCGCAATGCGGTTGCCGCGCAGCGAGCGCATCTGCTCGTCGTCGAGCCCGACCAGGTCGCGGCCGTCGTGGATGACACGGCCCTCGACAACGCGGCCCGGCGGATCCACCAGGCCGATGATCGAGAACCCGGTCACGGTCTTGCCGGACCCGGACTCGCCGACCAGGCCCATGATCTCGCCCTTGGCGACCTCGAAACTGACGCCGTCGACCGCCTTGACCACTCCGGCCTTGGTGAAGAAATGCGTCTTCAGCCCCTCGACAGCGAGCGTGGTTTCGCCACCCGCCACGGGGCTACTTCTGCAGTCTCGGGTTCAGGATGTCGCGCAGCTGGTCGCCAACGAGGTTGATCGAGACGATGGTGATGAGCAGCGCGACGCCGGGATAGACGCTGATCCAGTACTTCATGCTCAGCATGTACTCGAAACCGTTGGCAATGAGCAGGCCGAGCGAGGGCTCGGTGATCGGCAGGCCGATGCCAAGGAAGCTCAGCGTCGCCTCCAGCGCGATCGCGTGCGCGGTCTGGACCGTCACCACCACGATCAGCGGCGGCAGGCAGTTCGGCAGCAGGTGGCGGAACAGGATGCGGCGATGACCCAGCGCGAGGCAGGTCGCGGCATCGATGTACTCCTTGGAGCGTTCCACCAGCGCACTCGCGCGTACCGTGCGCGCATAGTAGGCCCACTGCACGGTAATGAGCGCGATCAGGATCTTGTCGACCCCCTTGCCGAGCACCGCCAGCAGGACCAGGGCAACCAGGATCGACGGGAAGCTCAGCTGGATGTCGACGATCCGCATGATCACGGTATCGACGCGTCCGCCGAAATACGCTGCCGCAAGCCCGACGACGCTGCCGATGGCCATGGCGATGATCCCGCTCATCACGCCCACGCCCAGGCTGATCCGCAGCCCGTAGAAGATCGCGCTCAGCAGGTCGCGGCCGGCTCCGTCCGTGCCAAGCACGAACACCCGGCCGTCAAACGCGGTGCTCCCGGGAGGCATGTGTGAATCGAGCACGCTGACCTGTGCGAGGTCGTAGGGGTCGGTCGGCGCGATCCAGGGCGCGAACAGGGCGATGAAGGCGATGACCGCGAACACCGCGAGTGCCGCCGTCGCGATGCGGCTTTCCAGGAAGTCGGAGACGAAGCGGCGGAACGGGGTCTCGACGCTGACGTCGTCCGGGCGCGGCTCGGCCTCGAGGCCGCTCCCGGGCCGCTGTTCCGCCTGGACGGTCATGCCTTGGTATCCTGCAGGCGGACCCGGGGGTCCAGGATCGAGTAGACGATGTCGACCACGAGGTTGATGATCACGAACATCAGCACCACGATCATCAGGTAGGCGACCACCACCGGCCGGTCGAGTTCGTGCAGCGAGTCGATGATGAGCTTGCCCATGCCCGGCCAGGCGAAGACCGATTCGGTCACCACCGAGAACGCCACCAGCCCGCCGAACTCGAGACCGAGAACGGTGACCACCGGGATCATGATGTTCTTCAGCAGGTGGACCAGCACCACCCGGGTCTCGCTCAGCCCCTTGGCGCGGGCGAACTTGATGTAATCCTGGTGAATGACCTCTCGGGTGCCGGCGCGCGCCAGCCTGATGACGAGCGAGAGCTTGAACAGCGACAGGTTGATCGCCGGGAGCAGCAGGTGCGACAGCCCGTCCCGGGTGAGGAAGCTGACCTCCACGCCAAGCACCGGCACGGTGTCACCGCGCCCCGTCGACGGCAGCCATCCGAGCATCACCGCGAACAGCATGATCATCATGATGCCGACCCAGAAGCTCGGCAGGCTGAAGCCCAGGATCGAGCCGGCCATGATGGTCCGTGACCACCCGGCGTCGGGCCGCAGTCCCGCCAGTACCCCGAGCGGAATGCCGAGCACCACGGCGAGCAGCAGTGCCGCGATCGCGAGCTCGAAGGTCGCCGGCATGCGTTCGATGATCAGCTGCAGCGCCGGCTGGCCGAAGATGAAGGAATCGCCGAGGTCCCCCTGGAGCGCGTTGACCACGAAGTAGCCGTACTGCTCGTGCAGCGGCCGGTCGAGCCCCAGGTCCCGGATCACCCGCTCGATTTCCGCCTGGTCGGCCTCCGGGTTGATCAGCATGTCGACCGGATCGCCGACGACGTTGACGCCGACAAACACCAGCAGCGACATCACCGCAACGACAACGGCGCTCTGCAGCAGTCGCCGGATAATGAAGACGGTCATCGGATCACCGGGTCCGGCCAGGGGCGGGCGGCGGAACCGCCCGCCCCGTTGACCGTTACCTGTCGGATGTCACGCCCATGGCAATGGTGCGTTCATCCGCCCGGGCCGTGTAGGACAGCCCCTTGCGACCGGCCCAGGTGTTGACCTGGTAATGGGTCGGGATGATGCCCTGGTTGCGCCCGATGGCAAGCTCCGTGGCCTTCTGCAGCAGCGCCAGTCGGGCCTCGTCGTCAACCGTGGCAAGCGCGTCCTCGATCAGGGTGTCGACTTCGGCATCGGAGTGACGGCCGCGGTTGGAGGCGCCGAAGCCCCGGTCCTTGTCATAGGTATGCAGCAGCGAGCGCAGCGGCGAGGAGGACTCGCCGGTCCCGGAGCCCCAGCCGACCAGGATGAAGCTGAATTCCGGCGAGTTGTCCGGTCCGCCGCGGCTCGCGCGCCGGAAGTACACCGCCTTGGGCATGGTCTCGACCGCCGTGCGGATGCCGATGCGGGTCAGCATCTGCGCCACCGCCTCGCAGATCTTGGCATCGTTGATGTAGCGGTCATTCGGGCCGTGGATCGTGAGTTCGAACCCGTCCGGATGGCCGGCCTCCGCCAGCAGCGCCTTCGCACCTTCCGGATCGTAGGCTTCGGGCGACAGGTTGGGTGTCACGCCGAAGAACCCTTCCGGCAGCAGCTGCCCGGCCTTGATGGCGACGCCCTCCATCACCCGGTCGACGATGGCGTCGCGGTCGATGGCCATGGAAATCGCCTTGCGCACGCGCACGTCGAGCAGCGGGTTCTTGATTTCACCGCCGCCATTCGCCTTCACGAACGGGGAGTCCTCGCGGAACTGATCCATGTGCAGGTAGATCACGCGGCTCGAGACACCCTGGCTCAGCTGGACCCCCTCCTCGCCCTTCAGGCGCGCGATGTCGACCGGCGGGACGTTGTCGATGAAGTCGACGTCACCGGCAAGCAGGGCGGCAACCCGCGCCGGCCCGGACTTGATCGGCTTGAAGACGATGCGCTCCCATTCCGGCTTGGCATCGAAGTAGTCCTCGTTGCGCTCGATGACCAGGCGGTCGCCAGGCACCCACTCGACGAACCTGTAGGGACCGGTCCCGATGGCGGCCATGCCCGAGTTGAAGTCACCGGTGGTCACACCCTCGCCCACATCGGCTGAGATGATGGGGACCTGGGCCATGTCGACCGGCATCAGCGGATAGGGCCGCTCGGTGGTGATGTGCAGCGTGTAGTCGTCGACCTTGGTAAACGACTTGCCCTTCAGGTAGGTCGCGAAGCTCGAGGGCGACTTGGGGACGTTCGGCGCGCGTTCGAAGGTGAACATCACGTCGTCCGCGGTGAAGTCCGACCCGTCGTGGAACTTCACTCCCTGACGCAGCTTGAACTCCCATGTGGTCTCGCTGATCGGCTGCCAGGACTCGGCGAGGCCGGGCAGCAGGCGCAGCTTGTCGTCCTGTTCCACCAGCCTGCTGAAGTAATGCGCCGCCATCGAGTTGTTCGGACCGAGATTGTGATAGTGCGGATCGATCGAGGACGGCTCGGCCTTGAGCCCGACGGTCAGCGTGCCGCCCTCTCCCCAGGCTGGCGCCGCCATCATTCCGGCAATCGCACAGCCGATCAGAAACCTGTGAAGTTTCATCGGTAGACCTTCCTGCTGCAATGAGTTCCGGGCGGTCGGCATCGACCGTGTCCGGCACGATACGGTGTTGCGGCAGGTCCCGCAATCGCCGGCACTCGCCCGGGGATGCAGCCGGCGGGCTACCAGTCGGGCGGCGACCACTCCGCCGCCGCATCGAGCGGGTAGACCGGGCGCGGCAGGTGGCGCCAGCGGAACCGGTCGAGCACCGGAGCGGTCAGGCCGGCGGTGTCGATCTCGAACACCTGCGAGGGCGAAAACCATGGCAGGAACCCGGCGCGGAAATGGCCGCGCGACTTCACGCAGACCACCCGGGCGGCGGCGATGTCGAGACCGAAGCTCTCGAAGAACATCGGGTCCGCCGTCTGCTGGCGGGCCCCGATGACGATGACGACGATGCCGTCCGGCCCGCCGATCCGCAGCGCGGCCGACGGCCCGAGGTCCACCTGTCGGCCCCGGTAGATGCCGAGCCGGCCCACGAACCGGCCGTCGGTGACCTTCAGGACCTCCGCCGGCACCCGCAGCTCCTTCGAGAACTCGGTCTCCAGGTCGCGGTTGAACACGGCCTCGATCCGCGCCCCCTCGCCGGCTCGGTGTGCCTCGCCCGCGAGCCCGGGATCGAAGAAGGAACCGTAGAGGACGCCGCGTGCACCGGCCTCGACCAGCGCACGGAGCAGCCAGGTGGTCCGCCCCTCGCCTCCCCCGCCGGGATTGTCGCCGGCGTCGGAGAAGATGACGGCGGGCCGAGCCGGGTCGGCCGCTGTCTCCAGTGCCAGTGATGCCGCATCCTCGATCGACATCAGCTCGCGGCGGAACCGCTCGCGGATCGACCAGCCGTAATCCGCGATCCCGCGGGCGAGTGTGCGGGCCGCGGCCTCGTCGCTTCGCGCGGTCACCACGATCGCCACGCCGTTCTTGGGCGTGTCGGAAAACACGAAGCCGCCGAGAATGGTGACGTTGATGATCTCGCCGCCGGACTCGCGCATCAGGCGCTGGCCATGGTCAATCATGTCGGCGTAGGGCCCGGCGGCGGTGAGCAGGGTCACGCTCGGCGGGGTGAGCGGCAGGCGGATGAAGGCCGATTTCGGACGCATTCCGGCGAGCATCCGGCGCATGGCGAAGGCGGCCTCCTCACCCCTGTCGCGCATGTCGACATGGGGATTGGTGGTATAGCCGATCAGCATGTCGCAGGCCTCGACCAGCCGTTCCGACAGGTTGGCATGCAGGTCGTGGGTCACGATGACCGGGACGCCGGGCCCGGTGCACGCGCGCAGCCGCGCGACGATCTCGCCGTCCGGATCGAGGGTTTCGGTCGTGGTCATGGCGCCGTGGTTGGCAATGTAGACGCCGTCGACCGGACCGGCGTCGGCCAGCATGGCCTCGATCCGCTCCAGGCAGGCGGCGATGAAGCTCCAGTCCGCCGGTCCCCACGGCGGGGTGTTGGCGAACAGCAGCGGCACCGGTTCCCATGGGCCGGTCACGTCCATCGCCTGCACGAAGGCGGCCATCTCGGTCGGGATCGCCGAGACCGGGGCCCGCGCGTCCTCGAGCAGTGCTTCGCCCTCCCGGTAGTAGTGCCGGTGAAAGTCGTCGCGGGTTGCGACGGGAGCAAAGGCATTGCTCTCGAGCATGATGCCGAGCAGCGCAATACGGGGTCGGTTCATCGGGCCGCAGCCTCCGCCGGAATTTCGTGCCCATGGTCCCGGCGCGCCACGAGCCCGCGCACGTCCCGGCCGATGAGCAGCATCGCTGGTACCAGACAGAGCACAAGGAACGTGACCGTCGCAAGACCCGCAACGATGGTCAGCGCGACCGGTATCAGGAACTGCGCCTGCAGGCTGGTCTCGAAACAGATCGGAAGCAGGCCGCCGATGGTCGTGAGCGAGGTCAGCAGGACCGCACGCAACCGGGCGCAGCACGCATCCACGACCACGTCCCGGAACGGGATGTCGTCGCCCTCGTGATCCCGGATCGCGACCATGAGTATGATCGAATCATTGATGACGATGCCGGACAGGCCGATCATGCCGATCATCGACAGGATCGTCAGGTCGAACCCGGTCAGCAGGTGCACCAGGCACACGCCGATGAAGCCGAACGGAATCACGGCCATCACCGCCAGCGGCCGGCTGTAGCTTCCGAAGATCCACGCCAGCACCAGGAACATTCCGACGAGCCCGACAGCGGCGCCGACACCCATGTCGGCGAAGGTCTCCCCCTCCTCCTCGGCCCTGCCGGCGAACCGCCATTCGAGCCCCGCATCCGTCACGGTGCGTGCGAGACCGTCGCGAAGAAGGGCCGCCAGCACCCGGGAACTCGTGGTGACGGTTTCGTCGACATCCGCCGTGACCGATACCTGGCGCAGGCCCCGCTCGCGGCGGATCACGTCGTGGCTTCCCGAGGTCGTGACCTCGGCGAGGGTGGTGAGCGGAACCTCGGTTCCGCCGGGCCCGAACAGGTACAGGCTGTCCAGTCCGTCCGGGGGCTCGGACAGCCGGACCCGGACCTCCACCTCCTCGTCGCCGCGCGCAAAGCGCAACGCGGTCTCGCCCTCGAGGGTGCCGCGCATCTGCATGCCGGCCCGCGTGGTGTCGAAGCCCAGCGCCCGGCCGGCAGGTGACACCCGAAGCTGCATTTCCCGGGGACCCGGCGTCAGGTCGTCCTCGATCGCGCTCACACCCGGGTAGGAAGCCAGCAGCGCCTTCACCCGCTCGGCGGCGGCATCGAGTTCCCGGAGACTGTCGCCGGACAGCCGGACATCGATCTCGCGTCCCGGGGGACCGGCCTGCGGGGTGCGGATCGACAGGGTGTCGACGCCGACCGGTGAGCCGGCATGATCGCGCCAGGCGTGCGCGAAATCGTCGGTCCGAATCTCGCGGCGGTCCGGCGCCGTCAGGTACAGGGTGATGGTGCCGGTCGTGTCGGCGTTGCCTGTCGGGCCCAGGCCGGGATTGCGCGGGCCGGTGCCGACGACAACGGTCGCATGCCTGATGATATCGGGTGCGCCGAGGGCCTGGCCGGCCGAACGGGCGGCCTGTTCGATCGAGAACAGCCTCTCGCGGGTCTCCTCGCGCGCCGCCCCCGGGATCATGGTGACGGTGGCGAAGACCTTGTCCGGCTCGACCGACGGGAAGAAGGTGAAGCCGACGCGTCCGCTGGCCGCGATCCCGATGGAGATGACCAGCAGGCCGACCCCGGTTGCCAGGACCAGGTAGCGGTGGTCAAGCGCGTGAGCGACCATGCGCCGGAAGCGGCCGTTCCGGAACCTCTCGAACCTGCGCTGGAACTGCTGGTGGAACAGGACGGACCGTCGCCGCCAGCGCGCGAGACGCCTCCCGGATGACGGCTCGGGGGCGGCGAAGGAATGGTAGAGGTGACCCGGGAGGACCAGGAAACACTCCACCAGGCTGGCCAGGAGCGCCAGGACAACGATGATCGGTATATCGCGCACGATCTGCCCGATGACACCGCCGATCATCACCAGGGGCAGGAAGGCCGCAACGGTGGTGAGTGTCGTGCTGAAGACCGGGCCGGCCATGCGCTCCGCGCCCTTCAGCGCCGCCTGCAACGGGGTGTCACCCTTCTGCCTGCGACTGTCGGCGTACTCGGCGATCACGATCGCCTCGTCGACGATCATGCCGATGGCGAGGATGGTGCCGAACAGCATGAGCATGTTGATCGACTGTCCGAGCATCCAGGCGAGGCCCAGTGCCGCCAGCAGCGCGGCGGGAATGCCGGCGGCAACCCACAGCGCGATGCGGGTGTCGAGAAACACGAACAGCACGAGGAGGACGATGACGAGACCCCCGAGACCGTTCTTGACCAGCAGATCGATGCGCTCGTCGATGAGTTCCGACGTCTCGTCGTAGCGTTCGACCGAGATGCCGGCGGGCAGGGTCGGAACGAAGCCGTCCAGGAACTCGCGGGCCGCGGCGGCCGTCTCCAGCGCGTCCGCCGCCGGTGCCCGCTTCACGATCAGCTCGATGGCCGGGCGCCGGTCGATCCAGACCCGGGGCTGGCGCTCGTCCCAGCTCTCGCGGACCGTGGCGACATCGCCCACGGTCAGCTGGCGGCCGTCCGGAAAGGTCCGGACCTCGACCGCGGAAACCTCCTCCGCAGTCCGGCCAAGTCCGAGCGAGCGCACGCGCGAGACCGTGTCCTGTCCGATCATGCCGCCCGGGATGTCGCGCGAGACCTCGGCGATGCGACGCGCGATGTCCTGGATCGGCAGGTCGAGGGCCAGCAGGTCCCGCTGGTGGGCCTCCACCAGGATCCATTCGTCGCGGGCCCCGACCAGTTCCACCTCGTCGACACCGGCGCGGAGCAGCCCGTCCCGCATCCGCTTGGCCCAGGTCTTGAGCGTCCGCTCCTGCACGTCGCCCGATATCGACACGCGCAGCAGGTCGGCGCGCCGGACGATCCGGCGTATCCGGGGGGTCTCGCTGTCCTCGGGCAGGTTCGTGATCCGCGAGACGGCCGCCTCGACGTCGGACAAGGCCGACTGCATGTCGGTCCCGGCCTCGAAATCAAGCCGCAGGCTGGCACTTCCCTCCCGCGAGACGGCGATGACGTCCTTGACACCGTCGATGAACCTGACCTCGGGCTCGACCACCTGGATGATGCCGTTGTCCACGTCCTCGGCTCCGGCGCCTGGCCAGGCAACCGAAACGGTGATCACGTCGATACCGAAGTCCGGGAAGAACTGCTTGTTCATCCGGGTGAGCGCAAGCAGGCCGAACAGCAGCATCCCGATCATCAGCAGATTGGGTGCGGTCGCATGGCGGGCGAAGAGTGCGATCACGGCGTCGCGACCCTCACACCCCGGGCGATTTCCGGGAACCGCGTGAGCACGATGCGCTGGCCGTCCTCGAGCGGACCCTGCACCACCAGCGTTCCGTCTTCCCGCGCCCGCACCACCACCGGGACGCTCTCGAGCCGGTCGTCGGTTCCGATCCGGTAGACCCGCTCGTTGTCGAACACGGCCTGCGCGGGCAGGCGTATGCCGTTGCGGATCACCGGGCCCTCGAGGCTGATCTCGACGAAGGCGCCGGCCCGCAGGCCGTCCTGCCTGCCCGCCTCCTCGAGCCCGGCGAAGACCGCGATACCGCCGCTCGTCGCATCGATCTCGCCCCCCAGCCTCAGGATGCGGGCCGGGAAACGGCGGATCGTGTCACCGGTGCGCCACACCGCCTCGAGCCGCCGGCCGATCGCGCCGTCGCGCGAATCGATTTCGCCGAAAATCCTGTTGGGGATCGTTACGCGTATCTCGAGCCTCGAGGCATCGACGAGGCGGGCCACGCGCTCGCCGGTGTTGACCCGCTTGCCGACCTCGACACCGACATCGACCAGCCAGCCCCCGAACGGGGCTACGACCCGGGTTTCCGCCAGATCCCGTTCCGCGCGGGCGAGCGCGGTCTCGGTGCGCAGGACCGCCGCCTGCTGGCGTTCGACCCGGGCCTGCGAGCGCGTGACGGTGCTGCGCCTCTGGCTGGTCACCTGCTGCTGGCGGCTGAATGCCAGCACGGCGTCGTCGAGCGTCTTCTGGGAGATGGCGCCCTGCAGGTGCAGGTGCCGCCTTCGCTCGGCCTCGTTCCTCAGGAGCCCGAGCTGGATGCGATCCTGCTGGATCTGTTCCGTGGCCGCGGCCAGGTCGGCCTCTGCCTCGCGCAGGCCGGCGCGGGCTTCCGCGAGGTCCGCGCTCCTCAGGGTTCGCGCGGTCTGGTACTCGAAGGCATCGATCGTGAGCAGCAGCTCGCCGCGCGCGACCATGTTGCCCTCGGCAAACCTCGGGCCGACCGCGGTGACCCGGCCGGTCACGAGAGGGCGCAGGTCGACGGAGCGTCCGGCAACGACCTGGCCATAGAGGGGAATGCGGGCCCGTGTTGTCTGCCGGGTCACGGTCGCGGTCTCGACCGTCCAGACCCGTTCTCCGGGCGCCTCGGGCTGGAGTGTCACACTGGTCTGCATCAGGGCCGCGAACGCGGAGACCCCGCCGCCCAGCACCAGCACCGGGAGTATGGCGCGCAGCAGGAACCGTCGGCTCCGCCCGCGCCGGCCGGTGCCGCCGGGACCGGCTGTCAGCCCGCCTGTCGACATGGTCACCGGGCTCCCGCGGTGCCGTCAACGCCAACCCGCGCGACGGTCCGGATCCGCGCGCCCGGCACGCTCCCCTGCCGGTCCGGAGGGTGCGTGAAGGGTCCGCGCACGGTCCGCGGCCGTTCGCGCGGGAGACCCCGCCGGTCCGTGCGGGACACCCGGCACGGGCCCGTCGCGGCCATCAGGTACCGGCCTCCGTGCCCGTCACGGCACGTCCGGCGCCGCGGGGCCCCGGGGACGACCGGGGTCCGTTCCCGCGGGTCCGGCCGCACCGGTGCGGTGCACCGGATGAAAGCCGCGGGCCGTATGCGGGTTCCGGTCGCAACCTGCCGAAAGTCCTGCGGCTGCGCACGGCCATCTCCGGTCCTCCGAGTGTGGACGGCAGGGCTACTCGCGGCGTCCCTCGACCATCATGATCGTCGCCGGCAGCCCGAACAGGACGAAGATGCTCGAGAACACGAGGCCTCCGAACATGCTGGCAACGAAGGGAACCATGAAGACCAGTTCGTCGCTGCGCGCGAACAGCAGCGGCGACAGCCCGAGCACGGTGGTCAGAGTTGTCAGGAACACAGCCCTGAAACGCGACCGGGTGGCTGCGGCGATCGCCGCGACAGCCGGGAGATCCGGATCCTCCGACCGCAGCTTCGAATAGCGATCGAGAAGGACCAGAGCGTCGTTCATGACCACGCCGGAGACGGCGAAGATCCCGAACAGCGACATGATCCCGAAATCCCAGTTCAGCACCAGGTGCATGATGATCCCGCCGGCCAGACACATGGGGATGCCGAGCACCGCGACCAGCGGGCGCCAGTAGCTCTTCAGCAGAACCGCCATCAGGCCGTACATCGCCAGGACCGCCAGCGGAAACAGCATCGCCATCAACTGCAGCAGCGACTGGATTTTCCTCTGGCCGCCGTCGCGGCTCAGCTTGAGCCCGGGCCAGCGCTCCTGCAGTTCCGGCAGCAGTTCCGTCTCCACAGCCCCGATGACGGCGCGCGGCAGCGCATCGAGCCCGTCCGCGTGGGCGCGGATCTGGACCGCCGGAGCCCCGTCGATGCGCACGATCCGCGGCGTGCCGCGCTGCTCGATGAGTGTGGCTGCCTCATGCAGGGCCATCGCCTGTCCCGGAGAGATGCGGATTCTCTCCCGGGCCAGGTCGCCCAGGCTGTCGCGCTGGCTTTCCGGGTAGCGCACCATGACACGTATTTCCTCGCGTCCGCGCTGGATTCGCTGGACCTCGACACCGTGCAGGTTGGCCCGGAGCTGCAGACCGATCCTGGCAGGGGTCAGTCCCGCCACCCGGCCCGCGGGAGTGAGCCGGACCTCGAACTGGCGCTTGCCAAGCCCGAGTCCGTCCGACACGCCGCTCACTCCGGGGATGCCCTGCAGGAACCCGGCGACCTCGCGCGCCGCCGCGTGCATGGTTTCCCGATCGGGATGCTGCAGCGCGAACGCGACGTTCGGCACCGTCTTGTACCTGGTGCGCTGGTAGGTGACCGTCTCAACCTGCGGAACATCACCGACGAGGGCGATCCATGCACTCTCGACGTCTTCGGGAGTGGCGGTCCGCTCCGTGTCGGGGACCAGGCGCAGTCGCACCGAGGCGATGTTCTCTCCGTACCCGCCGGCCGAATGGTCGCCACGGGCCTTTCCGGCCTGTTCTCCCACGACGATTGTCACGTCCCTGACAAGGTCGCCTTCCCCCGCGGAACCGTTGATGGCCTCTCCGGCTGCCGCGAACCGTTCGGCGACCCGTGCGGTCACGTCGACCGGCGACCCCGCGGGCAGTCGGATGTCGGCCTGCACGAAGTCGGCCCGCATCGATGCCGAGGTGAGGACCAGGTTCAGCCGGACCACGTCGGCGCGCAGCAGCGCGAAAGCCGCCAGCATGACCGCGGCGGTCAGCGACAGTGACAGCCAGACGTGCCGGATTGACCAGGAAACGCCGGACACCACGACGATGTCGCGGAAACGGTCCAGCCGTTGCGAACACCAGCCCTGGATGGTGCTGAGCGGTCGCAGCGACCAGGGACGGTCGTGCGCGAGGTGGCCCGGAAGCAGCAGGAACGCCTCGAGCAGGGAGACGGTCAGCACGAACAGCGCGATGAACGAGAAGATAGCGAGGACCTGGAACTCTTCCTGTTTCACGAAGAAGAACGGGGCGAGCGCGATCAGGGTGGTGATCGTCCCGACCACGATCGGGCCCATGACCGCCCTGGCTCCGGCCACGGCGGCAGACCTGCCCGAAAGGCCCCTCTGGCGCGCCGTCTCGATACTCTCGCCAACGACGACGGCATCATCCACCACGATGCCGATCATCAGGAAGAAGGCGATCACCGACACCACGTTGATGGTCAGGTCCGCCAGCCCGAACAGCGCGAACGAACCCACGAAGGACAGGACGATGCCGGCGGTGATCCAGAACGCGGCGCGCAGGTCCAGGACCAGCAACAGGGCAAGAAACACCAGGACGATACCGATCACCCCGTTCTCGACGATCCTGGTCAGGCGCCCGGTCACCGCGGTCGCATTCTCGTCCCAGGCCGTGACGGAGACGCCGGACGGCGGGACGTAGGCTTCGAGAAGAGCCCTTATCTCGTCGACGATCTCCAGCATCGACTGCTCTTTCGAGGCGCGGACACTCACCAGGATCGCGGGAACCCCGTCGACCCTGACAAACTTGCCGGCTTCGACGAACCCGTCGCGGATCACCGCCACGTCACCGAGGGTGACGGCGGTTCCGTCCGGCCTGGTGATCAGGGGTATGTCGGCGTATTCGGCGCCGAATGCGCGCCTGGAATCGGTGTGCAGGGTGACGGTGCCCGAGTCGGTCCGGAACTCGCCGAAGGTGATGTTCGTCGAGGTTTCGCGCACGCGCTTCGCCACCTGGCGCGCGGACAGGTCGTACCGGCGCAGCTGTTCCTCGTCGAGTTCGATGGCGATTTCCCGTTCCCGGGCGCCGGTGAACTCGATGTGGGACACCGAGGGAAGCGCGAGCAGGCGGTCGCGCACCTCCTCCGCGGCGTTCCGCAGGGTGTGCTCGTCCGCCGAGGGGGAGGAGACGGCGAGGGTCAGGGCATGCAGAGACCAGCGCCAGAACTTGACCTCGGGAGTTTCGGTATTGGCCGGCAGAAACGCCTTCAGTGCGTCAACCGCCGTTGACACGTCGTTGAAGACGGCCTCCGAATCGGCAAAGGAGGCCATCTCGACATCGATCACGCCCCTGCCCTCGATAGCCCGGCTGACGACCCGGTCGACACCCGGAAGGCCGACCACGATCTCCTCGACCCGCCGGGTGATGTCCTGCTCCACCTGGCGGGGCGCCGCTCCGGGCAGCGTGATCGTGACGCGGACGATCCGCGGGTCCCATTCGGGGAGTTGCTGGACCACGAGCTGTGTCCCGGCAACAAGGCCAGCCACGAGGATTGCGATGTAGAGGAACTTTGCCGCCATCGGGTTCGCGACGAACCAGGCAACGAGACCGTTGTCCCGGCCGTCTGCATTCCCGCCACGGGGCTGGTCGCTACTGGCCATGGCCTTGCACTCCCGGGTCCTTCGATCGGTTCAGGGCTCGCCGGCTACCTGGAGACCGCTGATACCGTCATTCCGTTCCACGCCGATGCCGGCGCGTTCAGGACAACACCCTCTCCGGCATCGAAGCTCCTGACGATCGCGCCCTCCGACGTCAGCGCCAGCACATCCACGACAACCGGAACCAGGGCTCCATCCCGGACCGTCCAGACCCGGTCCTCCCCGCCCAGTACCGCCTCGGGCATGACGAACACGTCATCGACCAGGGGGCCGCTGATGCTGACCTGTGCGAACGAACCGGGAATTGGCGGCGCCCCGACCGTGTCATCGAGTTCCAGGATGACGGCGGCCAGCCGGGATTCACGGGCGATGACGGCCGAGACCGCGGCCACCCTGGCGGCATGGGTCCCGGAGAGCGTTCTCACCACGGCTTCGCGTCCGATCACCGGGTCGAGATAGGCGAGCTCCTTCTGGCGCAGTGGCGCGCGGATCTGCAGGTTGCCGATCTCGTAGGTCCGGCCCAACTCCGCGTTCTTTCCCACGGTCTCGTTCGGGCCGACCAGTTCCCCGACCGACACGTCGGTTGCGATCACGCGGGCGTCGAAAGGCAGGGAGATTTCGGTCTGGGCAAGCTCGAGTTCCGCGAGTTCGAGTTCCGCGGTGCGCTTGTCGACCTCGGCCTGCAGACCGGCCGGGGACGCGCCACCCTCCCGGCCATCCTGCGCATCGGAAAGGGCTGCCCGGGCCTTGTCCAGCTCCGCCCGCGCAATCCGCACCTTGAGCTCGTAGGCGGCGGGATCGATCCTGATGAACGGTTCCCCGGCCGTGACCGAGCCGCCGTTCCTGTAGTCGGGCGATATCCAGTCCACGCGCCCGACCACCGGGGAGATGATGGTCGTCCTGCGCTGTGCCCTCACGTTGCCGGTGAGTTCGACCGGCAGGGCGCGGCTGGTGACCTCCGGAGCGAATACGGTGACTTCCGGTCCGCCTTCGCTTGCCTGCAGCGCGCTTCCGGAAACCAGGTCGACGGGACCCGGCGCCCTGGCGAGGTAGAGTGCCCCGACGACCACGACGGCGATGACGCCGAACTGGAGATAACCCGCCCAGTCAGACCTGGATGATTCGTCCATGACACCAGCTCCCCGTTTCAAGTCACCTGTACGGTTGAACCCGGGTGGGTCCTGTCGACGATCCCCTGCAGCGCGGGACGACAGTCGATCTGCAAGGGCATGCAGTCGATCTGCAAGGGCATGCCTGAAGATAAAGAATAGCACAGCGCGCGCACTTCGGCTTCAGTCCAACCGGGTTCACGCCGTCGCCCTTGACCGGGATCCGGCGCGGCGGACGCCGGATTCACCCTGCCACGGGAAACAGAGTCGAGCGCAAGGCGATCCAGACGCCGAGCAGCGCCAGGGTGAAGAAGAAGATCCTGCGAAACCGGCTCTCGGGGAGCAAGGTCCGAATCCGCTTGCCCAGCACCATGCCGAGCATGGCCGGGACCACGGCCGCCAGCGACAGCACGACCAGCTCGCCCGGCATGTAGCCGCGTGTTCCGAGCGACAGTCCCAGTGCGAGGGTCGCGGTGGTGAAGCAGATCCCCATTGCCTGGACCAGGCCGTCCCTGCCCAGGCGCAGCGCCTGCAGGTACAGCACGCCGGGGACCACGAAGGTGCCGGTAAACCCCGTGGTTGCCCCGGTGGCAAGACCGACGAGCGGGCTCATCCAGGTCTCGCGGCGGCCGGGCGCCGCGATCTGCGGGGTGAACAGGCTGACGCCCGAGTAGATGACGAGAATGCAGCCGAGCCCGATCGCAAGCGCGCTCGCGTCACTTTTCAGCATCACCCCGGAGGCAAGCCACGCGCCCAGGCACAGCATGGCCAGAAGCGACCAGATGCGGCGCAGGATCTCCGTCAGCCGCCCACCGCTCACGGCCTGCCAGGCGTTCGTGACCAGCGAGGGCGCCAGCAGCAGGACCATCGCCTCCTTCAGTCCGAACACCGCCGCGATCAGCGCAAGCGAGATCGTGGGCAGACCGAGTCCGACCACACCCTTGACCATGCCGGCCGCCAGGTAGACGACCAGCACGTAGACAATGAACCCGATGCTCACTTCACGGTCTCCCCGGACGCGAACGCATCGCGCAGGATGCGTTTCAGCACCTTGCCCGAGGGATTGCGGGGCAGTTCGCCCACGACGTGGACCTCGCTCGGAACCTTGAAGCCCGCGAGCGCGCCGCGGCAGTGGCGGATGACGTCATCCTCGATGATCCCGGCGCCGGTCCGCGGGACAACCACCGCGACCGGACGTTCGCCCCACCTCTCGTCGGGACGCCCGATCACGGCCGCCTCGGCAATGTCGGGGTGCTCGTGGAGCACCCGTTCGACTTCCGAGGACGCGATATTCTCCCCGCCGGAGATGATCATGTCCTTCCTCCGGTCGGTCAGATACAGGAATCCGTCCCCGTCCAGGTGACCCACGTCGCCGGTGCGGAACCAGCCGTCATCGTGGAACGCCTCGCGGGTCCGTTCCGCGTCACGCCAGTAGCCCCGGGTGATGCGGGGACCGGCAAGGCAGATCTCGCCGGTCTGTCCCGCCGCAAGCGAACGCCCGTGGTCGTCGCGAATCTGTACCCGGACATGGGCGAGGGGCCGGCCGACCGAACCGATCTTCTCCAGCTCGCGTCCCGGCTCCATCAGGGTGTCGCCGCTGCAGCTCTCGGTCAGTCCGTACCCGTCGATGTAGCGCGCGTTGGCAAACAGGGTGCCGAAGGCCCGGATCCGCGCCTCCGGCGTCTTCTCCCCTCCGCCGATGACCCAGCGCATGGAGGCGAGGTCGTAGCGGTCCCGGCCATCAAGGTCGAGACACATGCGCAGCATCACCGGCGCCAGCCATGCGCAGCTCAGCCGGTGGCGCTCGATGGCCCCGAGCGCGGCCGCCGGCGAGAACTCCCGCAGCAGGCACCAGGTCCCTCCCATCCACAGCACCGCGATGCCCGGAAGGTCGAAGGCCCCGACATGGTAGAGCGGGCCGCACACCAGCAGGCGGTCGGAAGCCGAAAGCCCGAGCGCGATGACGTGGTCCGCGCACTTCCAGTAGGAATTTCCGTAGGAATGCATGACGCCCTTCGGATGCGCCGTGGTGCCCGAGGTGTACATCAGCCGGTACAGATCATCGGGTCCGCGCGGAACCGGTGGCGGCGGAGGCGCGCGGTCACCGGCAAGGGTGCGGGTGTCGGCCCGCGCCTCAGCGTCCAGAAGGACGGTGTTCGCAAACCCCTCGAGCATGGAAGAGAACTCGCTGTCGGCCGCGGTCAGTGTCACCCCGGCGTGGTCATGGATGTAGGCAAACTCCTCCGGCGACAGGCGGTAGTTAACCGGGAGCAGGACCGCTCCGAGGTGACTGACGGCAAAGGCGAACTCGAGGAAGGCCGGGGAGTTCTTCATCACCACGGCGACGATGTCGCCGCACCCGACTCCCCGTGCCGCGAGCCAACCGGCAAGCGAGAGAGCCCGCTCCTCGAGCTCTCCGTAGCCGATCCGGCGGTCCTCGAAGATGACCGCGCAGCGATCGGGCGTGAGACGGGCGTGATAGGCGAGGAAGGCGGTCAGGTTCTGCATGCGGTCACCGGGCAAAGTCTCCGAGCCCCGAGCGGTCCAGCTGGCGCAGCAGCGCCGGCCACTCGCGCCCGGCCTCGATGAATCCGCCCTTGCCGTACATGGCACGACCCTGGCGCACCGACTTCTCGCGGGTCTGCAGCGAGATCGGCATCAGTTCCGACCCGCCGGAAAGCGCGTCGATCTGCTGGCGGCACGCGGTTTCGATCCGGTACATCCACACGAACGCCTCGCCCACCGTCTGCCCCACGGTCAGCAGGCCATGGTTGCGCAGGATCAGGATGCGGTTCTCGCCAAGGTCGCGGACGATGCGTGGCTGTTCGCCGGCGTCGAGCGCGGGTCCTTCGAAGTCGTGGTAGCCCAGCCAGCCGGAGATCGTCAGCGCCTTCTGGCTTGCCGGCAGCAGTCCCTGGCGCTGCATCGAGACCGCGGTGCCAAAGCGGCTGTGGGTGTGCAGGACGCAGTGGTGCCGCGCGTCGGAGAGGTGTATCGCGCCGTGGATCACGAAGCCGGCCGGGTTGAGCGGGTAGTCGCTCGCCCCAATGACCTCGCCGTCGCTGTTGACCCGGATCAGCGACGAGGCGGTGATCTCGTCGAACAGCATGCCGAACGGATTGAGCAGGAACTCGTCCCCGCGTCCCGGAATCCGCAGCGAGAAATGCGTGTTGTTGAGATCGGTCCAGCCATAGAGCGCCGCCAACCGGTAGGCGGCCGCGAGATCGCAGCGTGCCTCCCACTCGGCCGCGTCCATGCCTGCGGGCGCCCGTGCCCCGGTGGCAAGTGTCATGGCATGTCTTCCCGATTGGTGTTCCGTCCACCGGCCGTTCTACTCTATCCGGGCGATCGCCGGGAGAGAGTCTGCCCGAGCCGGGGCGGGAGGGAATGCGACGATGCTGAGATGTGACCGGGCGGACGACATCGTCGTTCTCACGCTCGACCGGCCCGGTGCCGGCAACTCGATCAGCAGCGGCCTGACCGGGGTCCTGCTCGAGGAACTCGAACGCCTTGCCGGGGACGAGACCGTGCACGCGGTGATCATCACCGGCGCGGGGGAGCGGTTCTTCTGCACCGGCGGCGACGTCAAGGAATACCGGCTGATCCAGACCGAGGAGGAACTGAACGCGCGGTTCGACCGTACCCGCAGGGCGATGGATATGCTCGAGGGGCTGCATTGCCCGGTCATCGCGGCGATCAACGGCTATGCGCTCGGCGGCGGTGCGGAGATCATCCTGTGCTGCGATTACCGCATTGCCGAGGAGCATGCCCGGATCGGATGGCCGCAGGTCCGTCTCGGCATCATCCCGGCGTGGAACGGCATCGACAGGCTGGTCCGGGACTGCGGGCCCCGGGTGGCGTCTCGCATGATGTTGACCGGCGAGCAGGTGTCCGCGGCCAAGGCCCGCGATCTCACCATCATCGACCAGGTGGTTCCGCGCGGCGCGGGGCTCGCGGCGGCCCGTGCCTGGGCCGCGGAGTTGCGCGCCGGCGCGCCGCTGGCGCTACGCGTGACCAAGCGGGTGATCAGGGCAACGGACGGCCTCGAACGCGTCAGGGAACTTCAGAAACGGCTCTTCCCGGCACTGTGGTTCAGCGAGGACCACAAGGAGGCCGAGGCGGCCTTCGCCGAGCGGCGCACCCCCCGCTTTACCGGTCGCTGACCGGTGTCGTCCCGACCCTGCTGACCCTGCCCTCGATCGGGTACTGCGGATCGGTGTAGCCCGGGGTCGAGGGGTGTCCGGAGGGGACCAGGGAGTTGATCAGGTCCTCGTCCTCTACGCCGTAGTCGTAGTCCAGCGCGCCAAGGTACGCCTGCCACTGTTCCATGGTGCGCGGCCCGGTCACCGGGGCGGTCACCAGGGTGTTGTTCAGCAGCCACCCGATCGCGATGTCGACCGGGGTTGCGCCCCTGGCCTCGGCGTGTGCGCGGATGCGCTGGGCGATCTCGATCGATTCGCTGCGCCATTCCGTCTGCATCATGCGCCGGTCACCGCGCGCGGCCCTGCTGCCGGCCTCGGGTTCGGCGTCGGGACGGTACTTGGCCGTCAGCACGCCGCGCGCCAGCGGGCTGTAGGGCACGACGCCGAGGCCGTAGTGGTGACAGGCCGGAAGGTGCTCGGTTTCCGGCATCCGGTTCAGCGCGTTGTAGTAGGGCTGGCTGACCACCGGCCTGTCGATGCCGTAGTGGTCGCAGAGCCAGCAGATTTCCGCGACGCGCCAGCTCCGGTAGTTCGAGACGCCGAAGTAGCGGATCTTGCCTGAGTGCACGAGGTCGGCCATCGCCCGGACGGTTTCCGCGAGCGGGGTGCGATGGTCCTCCTTGTGCAGGTAGTAGACGTCGATGTGGTCGGTCCCGAGCCGGCGCAGCGAGGCCTCGCAGGCGCGCATCACCCACTTGCGGCCGAGGCCGCCACCGTTCGGATCGTCCGACATCCTGTTGCACAGCTTTGTGGCGAGTACCCAGCGGTCGCGCTCGGTCCGGATGCAGCGGCCGACCACGCGCTCGGATTCCCCCTGCACGTAGGTGTCCGCGGTATCGATGAAGTTGATCCCGGCATCGCGCGCGGACGCGATGATGGCCTGGCTCTCGGCCTCGTTGGTCTGGCCGCCGAACATCATGGTTCCGAGGCACAGCGGCGAGACATGCAGTCCCGACCGGCCAAGCTGGCGATGGTTCATCATGGTCTCCCGCCGACGTGCGTTCATCGATGCGGACATACCATACATCCCCGGCCGCGGGGACCCGCCCCCGGGGTGAGGCTTGCAATGTTCCCCGAGGTAGCGAAGATGCCGGACACCGTTGTGCATCATCACGCGATCACAGGGCCATGACCGTCACCATCTACCACAATCCCCGCTGTTCGAAGTCCCGCGGCGCGCTGGCGCTGCTGCGGGAACACGGCATCGAGCCGGAGATCATCGAGTACCTGAAGACGCCGCCGGACCGCGAGACGCTCGCCGGCCTGCTGGCGTTGCTCGGCTGCCGGCCGCAGGACGTGATGCGCAGGAAGGAGGCGGCGTACCGCGAACACGCGGTCGCGCGGCTCGACGATGAAGGGCAGCTGACGGCGCTCGTCGAGCACCCGGTCCTGCTCGAACGCCCGATCGTTGTCGCCGGCTCGCGCGCCGTGATCGGACGCCCGCCTGAACGGGTGCTCGACCTGCTGGCGCCGTCGACGTGACCGGTTGGATCGGCAGGACCCGCACACTAGACTGCCGCGCCAGCACCGCAGACTCCGGATACTGAACGGCCATGCCCACTTCCAGACCCTGGATTGCACTCGCTGCGACACCGGAACTGCCGATCCTCGAGACCCCGGTGCGCCATGCGATCGAAGACCGGCACGAGGTGCGAACCGTCGCCTTGCCCTACGCCCCGCTGAGCGCGGAGGAAACCGCACACTGGGCGGAACGGTTCGCCGGCGCCGGCGGGATCCTGCTCAGGTCGGGCTATGTCACGGAAGAACTGCTGGACCTGCTCCCCGATCTGCGGGTGGTCGCGGTGCATGGTGCCGGAGTGGACCCGGTCGACGTCGAGGCCTGCACGGAGCGCGGCGTGCGGGTGACCAACACGCCGGGAGCCAATGCCGACGCCGTGGCCGAACTGACGATCGCGCTCGTGCTCAGCGCGCTGCGCGGCATTCCCGATGCGGCCCATGCGACCCGGTCATGCCGGCAGTGGGACAGTGCGCGCGTTCTCGGAGGCGAACTCGGTGGACGCACGCTGGGGCTCGTCGGCATCGGACAGATCGGCACCCGCGTCGCCGGACTGGCAGCCGCGTTCGGGGCCCGGGTGGTGGCGGCCGATCCGGCTCTCGACGCCGCGGCGGTCCGCGAGCGCCACGCGGAACCAGTCTCGATCGAGACCCTGTTCGCCGAAGCCGACATCATATCTCTGCACGCACCGGCAATCTCCGCGACCCGTCACATGATCAACGCGGACAGCATTGCGCGGATGAAACCCGGCGTGGTGCTGGTCAACTGCGCCCGGGGAAACCTTGTCGACGAGACCGCGCTTGCCGGGGCCCTGCAGCAGGGGCATGTCGGGGCGGCGGCGCTTGACGTGCTGGACGGGGAACCACCGGATCCGGACAGTCCGCTGTATGGCGCCCCCAATGTGATCATGACGCCGCACATGGCGGGTTCGACACGCGAGTGTCTCGAGACCATCGCCCGGGTGGCCGCCGGCGACATCGTCCGTGTCCTCAACGGCAGGCAACCCGTGCATCCGGTCAATGCCCCGGGAGGATCGTAGGATGTCGCGCAGGGTCGCCGTGGTCGGATCCGGCCTGATCGGCAGGTCGTGGTCCATGGTCTTCGCCCGGTCCGGATGCGAGGTGTCGATGTACGACCCGGATCCGGACGCGCTCGCGGCGGCACGCTCGCGGCTTGCCGACGACCTTGCCGAACTCGAGCGGACCGGGCTGATCGCGGACAGCGGCGAGGCGATGGCGAGGATCTCGGACACCGACGTGCTCGAGGATGCGCTCGAGGGCGCCGGGTGGGTGCAGGAGAACGCGCCCGAGGTCCTGGAGATCAAGCGCGGGCTCTTCCACCGCATGGACGCGGTTGTCCCTGGCTCCGTCGTGATTGCGAGCTCGACCTCCGCCATCCCCTGCAGCGCCATCGCCGCCGATCTCGAGGGTGCCGGCCGCATGGTGGTCGCCCATCCGGCCAATCCGCCGCACCTGCTGCCCATCGTGGAGATTTCCGGCGGTCCGGACACCGCCGACGGGACCGTCCGGCACGCCCGGGACTTCCTGGAGGCGATCGGCATGGCGGCGATCACCATTCGCCGGGAGATGCGCGGGTTCGTCCTGAACCGGCTGCAGGTAGCGCTGCTCAACGAGGCCTTCAAGCTCATCGAGGACGGGGTGGTGTCGGGCGAGGATCTCGACAAGACGGTGAAACACGGGCTCGGGCTGCGCTGGTCGTTCATGGGTCCGATGGAAACCATCGACCTCAACGCGCCCGGGGGAATTCGCGACTACCTCGAGCGGTTCGGGCCGGCGTTCGCACAGATTGCCGCGGAACAGTCGGAGTTCCGGCCATGGACAGAAGAGCGCTACGCGCGGCTGGAGGCTGAACGCCGGCTGGTGATGGCGCCGGACGAACTCGCCGAACGGGCGCGCTGGCGCGACCGCCGGCTGCTGGCGCTGGTCCGCGACCGGGCGCGGGCGGAGGACGAACACGGGTCCTGACGGCGCGGATCCGGTACCGGGTCGGTGATGAACGGCGGAGGACCGGCGCGCGTTGCTTGACGGGGCTCGCAATGCTCCGCACTGTCCGGTCCGTAAAACGCAATTCGGGAGAACATGTCATGTCCGGTTCGCTCGATCTCGGGCTGAAGGGCAAGGTCGCGATCGTTGCCGGCGGCGGTGCCGAGGATGAAGGCATCGGCAACGGCCGCGCCGCCGCGATCCTGCTGGCGGACGCCGGTGTCCGCGTGCTCGTCGTCGACCGCGACCTGCCGCGCGCGGAGCGGACCGTCGCGATGATCGCCGCGCGAGGTGGAGAGGCCGCGGCGTTCGCCGCCGACCTGATGGACGGAGCCGGATGCCGGGATGCGGTGGACGCCGCCGTTTCTCGGTGGCGCCGCCTCGATTTCCTCGACAACAACGTCGGGATCGGCAGCAGGCTGTCGGTGGTCGACGAGAGCGAGGAGACCTGGGACCGGGTCATGGGCGTCAATGTCCGGCCGATGTTCCTGATGTCGAAACACGCGATACCGGCCATGATCGAGACCGGCGGCGGATCGATCGTCAACATCTCGTCGATTTCCGCGACGCGTCCGAAGGGACTGACCGCGTATTCCACCTCGAAGGGAGCGGTGCTTGCACTCACCCAAGCCATGGCGGTCGACCACGGGCCGCAGGGGATCCGGGTCAACTGCATCCTGCCCGGACCGGTCTACACGCCGATGGTCTACGGGCCCGGCATGACCGAGGAACACCGGGCGCAACGCCGCGAGGCCTCGCTGCTGCGCGTCGAGGGCGAGGGCTGGGACATCGGCAAGGCGGTCGTCTACCTGTGCTCCGACTGGGCCCGGTACGTCACCGGGCATCACCTGGTGGTCGACGGCGGGTGTTCGCTGTCGGCCAGGCCGCGCGGCTGAGTTCGGGAGGAGGACTGTCATGGCTCGCCTGCCCTATCTCGATCCCGGCGACCTCGCGCCGGAGGACCGCGATCTGCTGAAACGGCCGATCAACCTGTTTCGCCAGCTGGTGCACAGCCCCGGGGCCGCCCGGGCGCTGTCCGGTCTCGGGGGCTACATCCGCCACACCAGCACGCTCGATCCGAGACTGCGCGAGATGGCGATCCTGCAGGTGGGCTATCTCGCGCGAAGCGAGTACGAATACACCCACCATGTCCGTCTCGGGACCGAGCAGTTCGGGGTCAGTCCGGCGGACATCGAGGCGATCACGGCCGAGACCGAGGGCCGCGACAGCGGACTGGGTGACCTCGACCGCGCGGTGCTCTCGGCCGCACGGGCCATGGTGACCGACCTTGCCATACCCGATGCCGAGTTCGCCGTCCTCGAGGCATCGCTGTCGCGTGAACACCTCGTCGACCTGGTGGTTGCCATCGCCTTCTACTGCGCGGTGGTCCGGGTCCTCGCAACGCTCGAGATCGACAACGAGCCGCACTACGCGTCTGTTCTCGAGCGCTTCCCCCTCCCCGACTGAAGCCGCACGCCGATGCCACGACCCGAGATCCTGATCGACGGACTGACCTTCCCGGAAGGACCGCGCTGGCACCAGGGGCGGCTGTGGTTCTCCGACTTCTACTCCCACCGGGTGATCGCCGCCGATTGCGACGGCGCGACGCAGACCGTCTGCGAGGTCGCGAACCAGCCGTCCGGTCTGGGCTGGCTCCCGGACGGGCGCCTGCTGGTGGTGTCCATGACCGACAGTACGGTGTTGCGGCTCGATCCCGACGGGCTTGTGCTGCACGCCGACCTCACCGGTCTGGCCCGGTTCTGGTGCAACGACATGACGGTGGACGAGGCCGGCCGGGCATGGGTGGGGAACTTCGGGTTCGACTACAGGTCGGGCGAGGAGCCGCGGACCACCACCCTGGTACGGGTCGACCCGGACGGGACGGCGACAGTGGCGGCGGACGACCTGTTCTTTCCGAACGGGATCGCGATCACGCCCGACGGCTCGACACTGGTGGTGGCCGAATCCTGGGGCCGGCGGCTCACCGCCTTCGATATCTCCGCCGGTGGCGAGCTCGTGGCGCGGCGCAGCTGGGCGGACGGCGGATACACCTGGGTGCCGGACGGCATCTGCATGGATGCGGAGGACGCGGTGTGGATCGCCGATCCCGTGAACAAGGAAGTGTTGCGGATCCGGGACGGCGGGGCGGTTGCCGAGCGCCATTCGACCGGCGAGCGCGGTGCCTACGCGGTGGCGCTCGGCGGTGCCGATCGGCGCACCCTGTTCATCTGCACCAACATCTGGCGCAACAGTGACCGGGTGGGCAATCCCACCGGGCGTATCGAGACGCTGCGGGTCGATGTGCCGGGGGCGGGCCGGCCATGACCGGGCTCGAGACCCTCACGGACGGGCTCACCTTCCCCGAGGGACCCCGCTGGCACCGGGGGCGCCTGTGGTTCTCGGACTTCTACTCACACCGGGTGATCGCCGTCGACCCGGAGGGCGTGGAGGAGACCGTCTGCGAGGTCGCCAACCAGCCGTCGGGTCTCGGCTGGCTTCCGGACGGCAGCCTGCTCGTGGTCTCGATGCGCGACCAGGCGCTGCTGCGATTTGCGGACGGCGTGCTGCGCCCGTACGCCGACCTGTCCGGCCACGCCCGGTACTGGTGCAATGACATGGTGGTCGACTCAGCCGGCCGGGCATGGGTCGGCAATTTCGGATTCAACCGCCACGACGGCGAGGAGCCGCGGAGCACGACCCTGGTGCGGGTCGATCCGGACGGGTCCTGTCACATCGCGGCCCGCGGCCTGTGGTTTCCGAACGGCTGCGCGATTACTCCTGATGGCCGGACCCTCATCGTCGCGGAGACCAGGGCGCGGCGGCTCTGCGCCTTCGGAATCGACGACGGTGCCGCGCTCACCAACCGCCGCATCTTCGCCGAAACCGCGACCATGTACCCCGACGGGATCTGCCTCGATGCCGAGGGTGCGGTCTGGGTGGCGGACCCGCACAACAGCGAGGTTGTCCGGTTCCGCGACGGCGGCAACGTCGCCGAACGGATCCGGCTCGAGGGGCGCGCGCCCTACGCCTGCATGCTGGGCGGTGATGATCGCCGCACGCTGTACCTGTGCACCTGTACCGGCTCGGGTCCGGAGATCGCCCGGGCCCGTTCCGGCCGGATCGAATTCACGCGGGTCGAAGTCCCGGGCGCCGGCCTGCCCTGACCCCTCCCCCGTCCGCGCAACCGGAGACCACGCCATGCGCTGCGAATTCATCGCGATTGGCACCGAACTGCTGCTCGGCCAGATCGTCAATTCAAATGCGGCCTGGATCGGCGAGCAGCTGGCGCTTGCCGGGATCGACTGTCACTACCACATCACCATCGGCGACAACCCCCAGCGCATGCACGACACCATCCAGGGCGCGCTGGGGCGGGCCGATGCGGTGATCGTCTCCGGCGGGCTCGGACCGACCCAGGACGACATCACCCGAGAGGTCATCGCCGATGTCATGGGGGTCGCGCTGGTCCGCGACGAGGAGATCGCCGGGCGCATCAGGCACCGATTTGAATCCCGCGGCCGGTTCATGAGCGAGAACAACCTGCGCCAGGCTGACATCCCCCTCGGCGCCAGCGCGATTCCGCAGATGCCTGGAACCGCGCCCGGGCTGATCTGTCCGGTGGGTGAGAAGGTGATCTACGCCGTGCCCGGCGTTCCCTTCGAGATGCGCATGATGCTCTCGGAGTGTGTCCTGGCGGACCTGCAGCGCCGTGCCGGCATGACCGCGGTCATCAGGAGCCGCGTTCTCAGGACCTGGGGCCAGACCGAATCCGGGCTTGACGAGATGCTGACCGAGCGCATGGCGCATCTCGACCAGGCCGGTCATGCGACGATCGCCTTCCAGGCGAGCGGCATCGAGGGGCTGAAGGTCAGGATCACGGTGAAGGAGGAAACGGAGGACGAGGCGGCCCGGGTGCTGGCCGACGAGGAGGAGGCGGTCCGGGCCATCATCGGCCGGTACGTGTTCGGAACCGATGACGAGACCATGGAATCGGTGGTGCTCGACCTGCTGCGCGAGCGCGGTCTCACCCTCGCCGTGGCCGAGTCGGTAACCGGCGGGATGGTCGCCGCCAGGCTGACTTCGGTTCCGGGAGCGAGTGACGTGTTTCGCGGGGGAGTGGTCTCCTACGCCAGCGAGGTCAAGTTCGATCTGCTGGGAGTCCCCGAGGGCCCGGTGGTCACGCCCGATGCCGCCCGCGCCATGGCCGAAGGCGTTCGCAGTCAGCTCGGGGCCGATGTCGGGATCTCGACCACCGGGGTCGCCGGTCCGACGGAACAGGAGGGACAGCAGGTCGGAACGGTTCACCTCGGTCTCGCGCTGGGCGACCGTATCGAGTTCCAGACGACGCACCTGCCGGGCGACAGGACCCGGGTCCGCGAGTACGGCGTGATCAGCCTGCTGAATTTCCTCCGCTTGCGCCTGCTCGGCCAGGACCCGCGCACGCCGTTTGCCGGCCGGCGCTGAGGAGCCACATATCCTCGACGTGATGGAAGGCGTGCGGGACGCGGACTATGTTTGCGGCCGTGTCAGGCCCCGGGAAACGTGATGTCAGATTCGCTGCTGCTCGATACCACCACACGCATCTTCGAGGACCTGTGCGATCCCCGTACGGTCAATGCCGCCCGCGACGGGAAGTGGAAGGACACGCTGTGGGAGGCGCTCGAGGGGTCGGGACTGACGCTTGCCTGGGTGCCGGAGGAGCACGGCGGCGCCGGTGCCGGGCTTGCTGACGGGTTCGAGGTCCTCGCGGTTTCCGGCCGGTTCGCCGTGCCGGTGCCGCTCGCGGAAACCCTTCTTGCCGGCTGGCTGCTGGCGCAGGCGGGGCTGTCCTGCCCGGTCGGCCCGATGACGGTGGCGCCGTCACGGCTTCGCGACACCGTCACCGTGCGCGGTGACGGCACCCTTGCCGGGAAGGCGGCCGCGATCCCGTTCGCCGCCGCGGCGAATACCCTGGTGGTCCTCGCCGACCGCGACGGTGCGGCGACGGTCGTCCGGGTCGATCGTTCCGAGTGCACGATCCGGACCAGTCAGGGTTTCAGGGACGACGGCCGCGACCTGGTGGAACTTGACGGCGCGAGACCGGTCGAACTGGCACCGCTCGGTCCCGGCCTGGGTTCCGATTGCCTGGCGCTGATGGGTGCAACCGTCCGGGCGGTCCAGATCGGCGGAGCGCTCGAGGCCATCCTCGCACTCGCGACCGACTACGCGCGCGAGCGGGTCGCCTTCGAGCGGACGATCTCCCGGTTCCAGGCGGTCCAGCACAACCTGGCGCGCCTGGCCGGGGAGACGGCGGCGGCGGTGGCTGCCGCCGGGTCGGCGGCGGACACCGTGGCTACCGGAACCGGCGGCGATGACGCCCTGTTTCTCGAGGCGGCGTCGGCCAAGGTCCGCGCCGGCGAGGCGGCGGGCACCGGGGCCGCGATCGCGCATCAGGTGCACGGGGCCATCGGGTTTACCGAGGAGCATGTCCTGCACCGCTTCACCCGGCGCCTGTGGGCCTGGCGCGACGACTTCGGAAGCGAGAGCGAGTGGGCGGTCCGGCTCGGCAGGTTCGTCGCCGCCGCCGGCGCCGACGACCTGTGGCCCCTGCTCGCCTCTCGGTAACGACCGGCCGGATAGACACCCATGTCCCACGCAATCCAGTTCGACCAGCTCCGACTGCCCGGCGAGGCCGAGGAACTCCGTCTCGAGGTCCGCGCCTTCCTCGCCGACGAGATCGCCAGCGGCGGCTTCGACCCCGCGGCATCGGTGTTGCGCGGCGGCTTCGACCGCGCGTTCTCGCGCCGCGTCGGAGCCCGCGGCTGGATCGGCATGACCTGGCCGAAGCGGTACGGCGGCGGCGAGCGCAGCTTTCTCGAACGTTACGTGGTCACCGAGGAGTTCAGGGTCGCCAATGCCCCGACCGGGGCCCACTTCACCGCCGACAGGCAGAGTGGGCCGGTCCTGCTCAAGTATGCGCCCGAGCACATCAAGAACGACGTGCTGCCGCGCATCACCCGGGGTGAATGCTGCTTCTGCATCGGGATGAGCGAGCCCAATTCGGGCTCGGACCTGTTCGCGGCCAGCACCAGGGCGACGCCCACGGCCGGCGGATACCTGGTCTCCGGCACCAAGCTGTGGACATCGAATGCGCACAATGCCGACTACATGATCGGACTGTTCCGGACCTCGCCGCCGACGGCGGAGAACCGGCGGCACGGTCTCACGCAGTTCCTGGTCGACCTGTCGCGCTCCGGGATCACCATCAATCCGGTACGCAACATGGCCGGCCGGCACGAGTTCAACGAGGTGGTCTTCGACGACCTGTTCATCCCCGATGACCACGTGCTCGGCGAGGTCGACGGCGCGTGGAAGCAGGCGACAAGCGAGCTTGCCTACGAGCGAAGCGGACCGGAGCGGTTTCTCGAGACCTTCTACGTTCTGCCCGAGCTGGTCCGGGTGCTGGGCGGCGACCCCGATACGCGCGGCGCCGAGGGCATCGGCCGGCTGGTCGCCCAGCTGCACGCGCTGAGGCGGATGTCGGTTTCGGTCGCCGGCATGCTGGAGGCGGGCAAGGAACCGGTCCTGGAGGGATCGATCGTGAAGGACCTGGGCACCGTGTGGGAACAGGAGCTCCCGGCCCGCGCCCGGGACCTGGCCGCGTTCGTCGACGCGGCTCCCGGCAACCGCGCCACCTTCGACGAGTTGCTGGAATTCGCCACCGTCATCGCGCCCAAGCTCACCATCCAGGGCGGAACGACGGAAGTGCTGCGGGGGATCATCGCCCGCGGACTCGGCCTGCGCTGACCGGGAGCGGATCCGTGCCCGACCTGTCCGCGCTGCTCTCACCGCGGTCCGTGGCGCTGATCGGCGCCTCGCCCGACACCGGCACCCTGCGCGGGCGGATCATGCACATCCTTGCGCGGCACGAATTTGCCGGCCGGCTCCACCCGGTCAGCCGCTCGCACGACACCATCATGGGACGCGCGGCATTCACGACCATTGCCGACGTGCCCGGCCCGGTCGATCTCGCCGTCATCGTCATTCCCGCGGCCCACGTGCCGGGCGTGCTGCGCGAGTGTGCAAGTGCCGGTGTCCGGGCCGCACTCGTCCTGGCGTCCGGTTTCGCCGAGGAACCGTCGGAGGAAGGCCGCGACCTGCAGGGCGAGATCCGGGAGATCAGCGAACAGACCGGCCTCATCGTCGCCGGACCGAACTCCGAGGGGCTGGCGGTGTTCGAGCTTGGCCTTGCCGCCACCTTCAGTCCGGCTCTGGACGGTGACGGGCTGGTCCTGGTGCCTGACGCCGGGCCGCCGGGCCGAATCGCGGCCGTGGCCCAGAGCGGCGGCATGGGGTTCGCGTTCTTCGATCGCGGGCGGAGAAAGGGCCTGCGGTTCAGCCACGTCATGACCACCGGAAACGAGGCCTGCCTCGAGAGCCTCGACGTGGTCGAATACCTCGTTGACAGCGATGGCGCTGACGTCTTCCTGCTGTTCATGGAGGACGTGAAGACGCCGTCGCGCCTCGCGTCGGTCGCGGCGCGGGCGCTGCGCGCGGGCAAGCCGCTCATCGTCGCCAAGATCGGCCGGTCGGAAGCGGCGGCCCGGGCGGCGGCGTCACACACCGCCTCGCTTGCCGGTTCGCATGACATCTACCAGGCCATATTCCGCCGCCACGGCGTGATCGAGGGACGCGACCTCGACCAGATGCTCGACATTGCCGCCGGCTTTGCCGCCTTCGGCGACCGGCCGCCCGCGGGCCGGAACGTGGCGATCTTCACCGGGTCCGGCGGTGCAGGCGGCTGGCTTGCCGACGCCTGCGTCGATGCCGGCCTGGAGGTACCCGTGCTCGATGACGAGACGCGGGCACGGATCGACGTCCACCTGCCACCCTATGGCACATCGCAGAACCCGGTGGACGGGACCGCGGGCGTGATCCGGCAACTCGGCTATGCCCGTATTGCCCGGATGATCGCGTCGTCCGCGCGCGTCGACGCGATACTGCTGATAACCTCGGCCCGCAATCCCCACTCGCTGGTCTCCGAAGCCGAAGCGCTCGCCGGGTACGCGGCAGAGACCACCAAGCCGGTAATCGCCTGGAGCTATACCCTGCCGCATCCCGATGCCGTGCGAACGCTGGCGCGGGCCGGATTGCCGCTCGTCACCGAGATGCGCAACGCCCCTGCCGCCATCGCGGCGCTCGAGACCCACGCGCGGGCCCGCGACCGGGCGCTCGCCGCTCCCGCCGGCTCCTGCCGGCCGGTGGCCCCGGCGGTCGGCTCCGCGCTGGCCGGGACACCGCGGGTGGTTCCCGAGGTCGAGGCGATGTCGATCCTCTCCGAAGCCGGGTTTTCGCTCGAGCCGGGCCGGCTCGCCGCCGATGCCGACGAGGCCGCACGCGCTGCCGGCCTCATCGGGGGAGCCGTCGCGCTCAAGATCCAGTCCCCCGACATCCCGCACAAGTCGGCGGCCGGCGGCGTGGTTCTCGGGTGTGGGACACGCGAAGAGGTGCGGGCGGGCTTCGGGACTATCATCGACCGGGTCTCGCAGCATCATCCGGATGCCCGCATCCAGGGCATCCTGGTACAGCCGATGGCCCCGCCGGGGCTCGAGATGATCCTCGGGATCGAGAACAGCTCCGGGTTCGGGCCGATGGTACTGGTCGGTTTCGGTGGCATCGCGGTCGAGACCGGCCGGGACGTGGCGCTTGTCGCCGCACCGCTCGATGGAGCGGATGCCGCCGCATCACTTGACCGGCTCAGGGGAGCCGCAGTGCTGGACCCGTCCCGGCATGACCTCGACGCCCTGTGCGCGCTCATGTGCGAACTCGGGCGGTTCGCGGTCGCGGTCGGAGATCATCTCGCCGAAGTCGACCTCAACCCGGTGCTTGTCCACCCGCCGGGTTCGGGAGTATCGATCGTCGACGCCCTGATGGTCACTCGATGACGTCGACGCAGGGAGTTTCACGGAGGGTTCAGATGACAGGGTTTCCCGGGTTTGCCGACATCGGCGTGACCACCGAGGGTCATGTCGCAACCATCGAGATCCAGCGACCGCCCCATAATTTCTTCGACTACGCCCTGATCCAGCAGATCGCGGATGCGATGGACATCATCGACGGTGATCCGCTGCTGCGCTGTGCGGTGCTGTGCTCTGCCGGCAAGTCGTTCTGCGCGGGGGCGAACTTCGGTTCCGACGGATCGAGTTCATCGAGCCGGTCCGAAAACGGCGACGGGGTTCGCGCACCGCATCTCTACCTCGAGGCGGTCCGGCTGTTCGGGGCAAGAACGCCCATTGTCGGAGCCATCCAGGGGGCGGCGATCGGCGGGGGTCTCGGCCTGGCGCTGGTTCCCGATTTCCGGGTGGCGGCGCCGGAGGCGCGGTTCTCCGCCAATTTCACCCGGCTCGGGTTTCATCCCGGGTTCGGCCTGACCCATACCCTGCCGGCGCTGATCGGCCAGCAGCGGGCCTGCCTGATGTTCTACACCAGCCGCCGAATCAAGGGCGAGGAGGCGGTCGAATGGGGGCTGGCCGACGTGCTGGCGCCACTTGACGGGGTCCGTTCAACCGCGCAGGCGCTGGCAGCAGAAATCGCTGAGAACTCGCCGCTGGGCGTGGTCGAGACCCGGGCGACCATGCGCGCGGGCCTTGCGGACCGCGTACGCGAGACCACCGATCACGAACTCGTGATCCAGAACCGGTTGCGCCAGACCGAGGACTTCCGGGAAGGCGTGCGGGCGATGGCCGAGCGCCGTGTCCCGGAGTTCCGCGGGGCCTGACCGGCTCAGAGCTCTCCGTCGCGGCGCAGCATCCGCAGCGATTCCCGGAACGCGTCGGCAGTGAATTCGAGGTCGTCGCGGGTATGGGTTGCCGAAAGCAGGCAGCCCGGTGCGTTCGACAGGTCGACACCGTTGACCGCCATGGCGAGCCTCAGCTTCATCACCTGCTGCCTGTTCCGCTTCTTCAGCTTCTCGTAGGGGATCAGGGACGGATCGATGTTCCCGGGCGTGACCGGGTCCCGATCGGGATTCATGTAGAGCTGGACGCCGGAAAAGGTCCCGTAGGCGGCCCAGGCAACGTTCTCCTCGGCCAGGACCTCGTTGAAACGCTCACGCAACCAGGCCGCGGACGCGTTCGCCTTCTCGCAGGCGTCGCCGGCCTCGATGATCCTGAGCGCGGTCAGTCCGGCGGTGGCCGAGACGGGATTGGCGTTGAAGGTTCCCGGGTGATCGATCTTCTCGCGCCCGGCCTCCGCCGAGCGGTCGAAATCCAGGTGATCGAGGATCTCCCTGCGACCGGCAACGGCGCCGCCAGGCAGACCGCCGGCGAGGATCTTCGCCATGGTGGTCAGGTCAGGGGTCACACCGTAGGCCTGCTGGGCGCCGCCGGGGCTGCAGCGGAACCCGGTGACGACCTCGTCGAAGATCAGCAGTGCGCCGTGGCGCGCGGTCAGCTCGCGCAGGCCCGAGCTGAACGCGGCATCCATCGGCACGATGCCGAACGAGGCGCCGGTCGGCTCGCAGATCACCGCCGCGATGTCGTTGTCGTTCTCCAGGATCGAGCGAACGTCGTCGAGGTCCTGGGGAGACGCGAGCACGATGTGTTTCGCGACCGGTTCGAGCACGCCCACCGTCGCGGTGCCGTCAAAGTGGCTCGAGAAACCCGCGGTCATGTGGTCGTGCCAGCCGTGAAAATGGGTGCGGAACCGGATGACCTTGTTGCGTCCGGTATGGGCCCGGGCGAGCCGCAGCGCCATCAGGGTGGCCTCCGTGCCCGACGAGGTGAACCGGACCCGCTCGGCCGAGGGAACCATCCTGATCACCTGCTGCGCCCAGGCGACCTCGCGGGGATGGTTGGCGCCGAACTGGGTGCCTGCTGCCATCGCGTCGTTGACCGCCGAGGTGACCTCGGGATCGCAGTGTCCGAGCAGCAGTGCGCCGTGGCCGCCGAAGTAGTCGACGTACCGGTTGCCGTCGACATCCCACTTGTGCGGGCCGGCCGCGTGCTCGATGTAGAGGGCATACGGTTTCAGGTAGCGCGAATCATGCGCGATGCCGCTGGGCAGCAGCTCGGCCGCCTCTGCGGCCAGGGTTCCGGACCCGGGTGTCTTCTCCCGGTAGGCGCTTACGATCTGGGAATTGGACAGGAAGGTGTCCGGCATGACGGCTGCTCCGGCTGGGTGCGGGAGCGCGCAGGGTAGCCGATACGCACCCGTGGCGCCATGACTTGTCATCGGACCTGTCCGGCAACACAGGTGCTCTTCCCCTGGCGTCGTCGTGCCGGCCGACGCTCCTGTCGGCAACGGGACGGCTGTCGGCCTTGTCGGGAAGTCCACGACTTTCGCGCGGTCGTACCCTCCCGTGACGCTCTTGCGGCAACTCGTCTGTCCTGACGGACGCCACCAGCGGACCGCTGTCCCGGTTTTTCAAAGACCGGTGCGCCTTCAGCCCGGCCACCGCCGCAAATCCCCAAACCGGTCAAAGTGAGAAAAATTAGCGGCCTTCCATCCGGCTGAAGCTCGAAGCGGCGCTGCTCGTCCCTGAAGCCGCCCGGTAACGGCGGTTGTGTTGCCTGCAACTCTTGAATACATTGCCTGCATCATGAGCATGCAATACACGATCCGTTCCGTCCCAGAGCCGATCGACCGCGCCGTGCGGGATCGAGCGGGGCGCGAGGGCAAGAGCATCAACGCCGTTGTCGTCGAGGCGCTTGCGCGCGGTCTGGACGTGCATGCTGCCCGCGCGCAACACACGGATCTCGATCATCTGATCGGATCCTGGGAGGAAGATCCAGCTTTTGATCGGGCGATCGCGGATTTCGAGCGAATTGACAGCGACGCCTGGAAATGAATGTCGCGTTGGACACCAACGCGTACACCGACTTCATGCGCGGCGACGATAGCCGGGTCTCGGTCGTTCGCCATGCGCGCTCCATTCGCCTGCCATTGATCGTGCTGGGAGAGCTTCGAGCCGGCTTCGCGGCCGGCAACCGGGAGTCCTCCAACGCGGCCAACCTGCAGCGTTTTCTAGCCTCGATTCCCAACGACCGCAATTGATGTGAGCCTGCGGTCCTGGGTCACAGGAAGCTGATTCGTAGCCTGCGGTTTCCGAGCCATGGCACGGCGATGTCGGTTTCGTTGTACGAGGCATTGAGGAGGAAGGGGTTG
>JAJEAR010000063.1 GCA_022822665.1 Alphaproteobacteria bacterium
GGCCAGTGTCTCCGGCCAGTCCGCGTTTTCGCCGTGCCGGTCGACGCGGTACGCCGCCAGCATGCGGTCCACCGCCTCGCGAGCCTCGGCGTGGGTGAGCGCACCGATGTGGTGAATGGACCGCACAGAGAGCCGCGACAGGCCGACATTCAGGCTCGACAGTCAGTCTTCCGAAGATCCCAGTCCTGCCAACACCGGAATGATCGGCAGGCCGGGCACACCTTCGTGCAATCGCCCGAGGACACTGGCGCGTCCCTGTTCCGTCGCCTGGATCTCGTCCACCATCAGGCGACCGGTCCGGGCCAGCCCCCTCCATGGAACGACGTGACAGCTTCCAGCAGTTCAACGAAGGTGAGCGCTGGTGGAGACGTGGTCTGGCCGGACCGTTTGCCGGTACGAAACCATCCGGCGACGCCGGCAGAGGCGCGCGCTTCGCTCGACTGTGTCTGGCGGCAGGTCTCGTCCAGCCCGGAATCCACCGCCTTCAGTACCGCCCGTACGACCGTTTCCTCGGAGCCGAGGTCGCTCCAGTGCACGACGACGGGCAGGACGGCCCCGGAACCCGACCGGGCCGGGGCCGTCCTCCGTTGCCGGCGCGCCCAGCCAGCGATACTGCAGTTCCGACAACAGGGCCGTCTTGCCCGCTCCGGGTGCACCCTGGAACAGGCATGCCGCGCCCCTGGCGGCGTTGCCGGACCGGGCGAGGTCAAACGCCCGGGCGCACAGGCGCTCCACCGCCCTGATCTCATGATCACGTCCCACAAAGAAGATGGCGTCCTCGCGGTCCCCCCGATCCTTGAACGCCGCCAGCCCCTCGAGATCCGGACCGCGTTCACTGGTGTTCATGGTTTCCTCCGGGGTGACGGTCCGCTGGTGTATCCCGGGCCTTCCACAACTTGCTGCATCTGGCCCCTGAAAGACCCGATTGCCCCGGCCAGCGCCGGCCGGCTGGTGAGCGCGGCCCCGGACGCCGCCTGAGCCGGGAGGCCCTTGTCCGGTCCGGGCGTCACCGGTGAGATCACGGGAGCGGACTGCGCCTTTTCCCGGCAGGCGGCGATCGGTTCCCGTTCGGTGATGGCAGCGGACATGGGGTTTCTCGCGGCTGGAACCACGGAGTGCCCCGGTATAGCGCGGTGGACAGGAGACCAGTGCCGGCCGGTTATCAGCGGATGTCCGCCGCAGTCCTGTCGGATCCGATGTCTGCTGGGCGTGTGCCCCGACGCCGAAACAGTCGCCGCAACCCTGGGGATCTCACGAAAATCCGCCGCGCAGTCCGGAACGTCGAAATCGGCGATGCTCCATCGCGACAGTCCGCGCTTTCCAAGCAGACGCTACCGGGCGACCGGGTGAGTTGGGCTGCATGCTGCGAGGTCGCGCAACGGATTCGGGGCAGATTGCGGCCGCCGGGATGCGGACCACGCTGCGCACTTCCCGGAACCGACGGTACAGGCGGGCTGACGGGCGTGATTTCACCCGAAGAAGCGAGGCTGGCCTAACCCGGCTGGGCCCACCCGTTCTGTGCAAGTATGGCGTGACTTTCGCGAATATCGGTATCCGGGTCGGCGCCGGGCTGCAACGCGTCGGTAATGATCTCGAGTACGGTCATGCCGGAGTAACCGATGTCCCGAAGCGCGGCTGCCGCCGGTCCCGGCTCGACCACGCCGGTGCCGAGCCGCGTGTGCAGGAACTCATCGTAACCCGAGTCCGAGATGTGGACGTTCTTGACCAGATCGCCCAGCATGCGGATCGCTTCTGCCGGGTCCTCCTTGATGAAGGCGCTGTTGCAGATGTCGAAGTTGACCCCGACCTCCGGCCCGATGAGCGCGGCGGTGTCTTTCATGTCCCTGGCCGTCGGAAGGTAGGTGAAGGGCACGTTCTCCAGAAGAAGTTGAACGCCGGTCCCTTTCGCGTAGTCGACGAGTTGCTTCATGCCCTCGACAAACCAGTCCAGCATCCACTGGTGGGGCGGGTTGATGAGACTGTTCACCGGCCCGGGGATCGCGACCACGTAGGGGCACTCCCATTCCGCCGAAAGATCGATGGCTTCACGATACCTGTCGAGCGTATAGGCCCGCATCAGGCGGTCCACGCCGTTCGGGTTGTTGTCGAGAAGCGGGTAGCAGAACGAGGTGATCTCGCATCCTTCGCCGTTAAGCCAGGACTTGTACTCCTTGCGCCTGGCGACCGGCAGTTCCCTCGGCCAGCAATGGGGAGGGAAGATCATCATCTCGAACCTGTCGTATCCGAGCGATTTCAAATGCTTGAGCGCACCCAGGCCGTCATGGGAGTACAGAAACGGGAAGGTGCTTGCGGCTACGTCCAACTGGGTCATCCTTCCGGTCTCTCCTCTTGCCAGCCTGCGGAGCAAATGTTCGCAATTCCCGCATGAGCTACCATACTGTGCGGACTTTGCGGTTCAATCGTTATGTGATCGCTCAACGCCGAGCACCGTTCCCGCTCGTCCGGGCTGCCGAGTGTCACATTTGCTCAGAATTGATAATTTATTGTTGTATTACAAGGAATTGAGGTTCTGACACTCGGAAGTCCGCAAACAAATTCAGATCAATTCTACCGCGTGCTCCCGTCTGTCCGCCTGGGCGGTGACAGAGTTCGGTACGCCCGGCGGCGTACCGGGTCCCGTGCAGTCGCGGTCCGCGCCGATTGACGGGTGATCCTCCGTTTCGAGGACGGCTGCGCCGCCGACGGCCGCTGCCTTGACTGCCACCAGGGAGCCACGCCCGCGCTCGCGCGCGATCCCCCCTGTCCGGACGCGTTCATCCGGCACCTGTGCCACGACCTTCCGGGATTGACGGTGACCGAACCGGGCGCCATTCCTGGTCGACAATCACGATGTCCGTCCGATGGTGCGGGTTCTCGTCGAGGAACCGGGGACGGCCCTTCCGGCCCGGGGGCAGGGGGCGGTGATCGTGTGCCCTCCTTCCTGCCTGTCGAGGTGGTTCCCCAGTCGTCTTCGCCCCCATCGGCAACGCCCGCGGCATCTGACGGGCCGGATCGGGTTTGCGCTGTCGGGCGGTCACCCGCTGGCCCCAAGAACGACGGGATGGTCGAAGTGCGATTCGCAAACGACCACCCTGGCGAAGCGGGTCGTGGACAAACGCTTCCGGCGGAATGTTCGGCGCAGGGCAGTGCCGGGCGGAAGGCGGCGTTCCAATTGGCCCTGGCGTCGGCGACACCGGTTCACCCTGGGGTCGCCCATGCGGTCGAGCTGTGCGGCGTACCGGAGCGGCGACTGCGGAAGAAAGCGGCCCAACAAGCGAGTCGTGACCGGCCGTTGCGGCCCGGTCACCACCGACCGGGCGCCGCGGAAGGCGCAGGAGTTCCCTGGCCGGGTGGCGGGACAGGATGATCCGGCCGTAACCGCACCGGGGCCCGGGGGATTCCCACGCCCGGCGATGCTGTCGAGGGCTGCGTGGCGTCGAAACCCGACCGCTCGGACAGGACCGACGAGTTCCGCTGCTACGAGGTCGCCGCCGCAAGAGGGGCGCTTTCTCAACTGCCACCGATGGATTGGTCTTCAATTGGCCGACGCATGACCTTGCAATCAGCCGGGATCAAAACGCCATGCTGGAACGATCAGGACCGGCGGTGCCGTAGCCAGCTGATGGTATTTCGACGACCGAAGTCCCGTTCGCCTCGAATCCGCACCATGGGCCCGTCCCTTCCTGTCCGGACGAGAGCGGACTGACAAGGCTTCACCGGACCGTTAGCCTGTCTGTCCCCGATTGCCCGGACAGGAGGGGACCAGAAGGGGCAGGCTCATACGGTGTCCAGGATTCCGAACCGCAGCATCGTCTTTTCGATGTGCCGGCATTCCCGCGGAGCGGCGTCCCCGGCCGCTGGCGTATCGTTCATGGCGGGCAATGTGCCTGGGACGGGGCCGCCCTGCTCCTGGTCATGACGACGCAAGGCGAAGCGAAACGGCGGATCACTCCTGGCTGTGCCGGGCCGAACGGCGATGCGGCCCGGGCCGCTCGTGCCCGCATCACGACCTTCCCGCACACGATCGGTCGCGCGGGATGCTGCGGGTTCCGCGATGGGACTGGCGCCGGGGCAGGGAGTTTGCGCCTTTCGCGTCCTGAGTTCGCCGGGGCCCGGTGCCTCGCGGCAAGTCCTGCGTGACGAGGAGCAGAGATGATGGGAAGCCTGATCGGAAAGACCGTGGTCGCGACCGGGACGTCAAAGGGCATCGGTGCGGCGATTGCCTCGGCCCTTGTGGCGGCAGGTGCCCGGGTCATCGCGCATTACGGGGCAGACAGGGCGGGGGCCGAGGCTGCGGTGGCCGGGGCGGCGCCGGGACAGGTCGCGCTTCTGAGCGCTGACTTCCGCGACATGGGTGCGGTCGATCGCTTCTGGGCAGAGGCGAGGGATGCGGCGGAAGGGTCCATCGATGTCCTGGTGAACAATGCCGGCATCATGTACCAGACGGGCGGCATTTCCGATCCGATCGAGGAGTGGGACGCGGTCTGGCTGGAGACCATGACGGTCAATGTCCATGCGCCCGCGCGGCTGTTGCGCCACGCGGTGGGCGACTGGCTGTCGGCCGACCGGCCGGGCGCGATCATCGGGATCGGCAGCTGGGTGGCGACACGCGGCACCTCGAACCCGGGCGCCATCGCCTATGCCGCCTCGAAGGCCGCCATTACGGCTGCCACGAAAACCGTCGCACGGAACTATGCCGACCGCGGGATCCTCGCCTACGTGATCGCCCCCGGCGTCGTGCGAACGCAAATGTCCGTGGACAGTGCTGCGACCGTTGGCGGCGAGGCGGCGGTAACGGCGACGCTGCCCATGGGGGAATGGATACCGCCATCGGACATCGGCGAGATCTGCGTTTTCCTCGCCGAAGGTCGTGCCCGCCACCTGTCCGGCGGCACGATCGACGTGAACGGCGCGGCCTATATCCGGTGAACCTACTCGGCGGCGGCTCTCGGCGCCTCGATCGCGTCGACCACCCGGTCGAGTTCCTCCATCAGCGGCACCATTCGCGCCACGCGCTCGCGCCCTTCCGCACCCAGGCTTTCGAAGGTCGTGATCGGCGGGCGCACATCGCCCACCGGATATCCGGCCGCCGCGGCGAGCGCCTTGGAATAGCACTGGTGCCCGTAGAGCGGATGACCTTCCGTGATGATCGCGTCGAACTTCGAAATGATGGACTGCACCGCCCAGACATCATCCCAGCGGCCCTGCTCCGCCCACTCGACGAACTTGACCGACGCCCGCGGGATGTAGTTGCCGTAGGGATTCACGTACCCTCTGGCCCCCATCTTGTATGATTCAAGCACCTTCTGGCCGGCCCAGACGTTCATCAGTCCCCCGGATTCGACGATGATCTCGTGGACGCGCTCGATCCGCTGCGACGCTTCCTTGATGTACCGGATCTGCTCGAAGCTCTTCGTGAGCCTGCCGACCAGTCTTGCCGGCATGTCCACGTTCGAGGTGAACGGATTGTTGTAGAGCATGATCGGCAGGCCGCAGGCCTCGCAGATCGCCCGGTAGTAGTTGAAGATCTCGTCCTCGGTCGGCGTGTAGTAGTAGGGCGGAATGATCATCAGCCCGTCCGCGCCAAGCGCCTCGGCTTCGACCGAGTAGCGCACCGCGTTCGGTGTGTGGGCATTCATGGTTCCCACGAGCACCTTCATCCGTCCGGCGACCAGGGCGATGGTCTGCTTCACGAATTCCCTCCGTTCGGCGTCGGTTACTGTCAGAAACTCCCCGGTGGTCCCGAGAATGATGATACCGGGCACGCCGCATGCCACCTGCCAGTCGAGGAACCTGCGCCATGCCTCGTAGTCGATGGCCGCACCTCCCGGCGTGAACGGGGTGATCGTGACGGTGTAACTTCCGGAAAAGGGGGCTTGCATGGCAGGGTCCCTCACAGTTGCGCGGCCGACGCGGCGGCCTGGACAGGGTAATGCAGGAAAGCGCCGACATCATCATCATCGGCGGCGGGATCGTGGGCCTGATGACCGCCCGGTACCTCGCGCGTGAAGGGGCGGACGTCATGCTCCTTGAAGCAGGCGACCTGGGAGCCGAGGCTTCGGGTGCGAATGCCGGGTCGATCCACTTGCAGATCCCGTACCCGGAGTTCGCGGCCTATGGCGAGGACTGGGCGCGTGCCTATCGGCCGTGCCTGGAATTTCTCAAGCAGTCGCTGGCGCTCTGGACGGCCCTGCCGGCGGAACTCGGGGCCGATCTTGACGCCAGGTTCGCCGGAGGAATCACCGCGGCGTGGACCGGGGCGCAGATGGACCGCATACGCGCCAAGGCGGAGATAGAGGCCGAAGCCGGCGTCGAGACCGAAATCCTGGGCAGGGACGAGCTGCTCCGGCGTGCGCCCTACCTGTCGCCGGAGGCGGTTGGCGGCGGCTACTGCCAACCGGAAGGAAAGGCAAACCCCCTGCGGGTGATACTGGTGCTTGCTCGCGCGGCAGCGTGCGCCGGTGCCCGGATTGCGACGCAGACCCGGGTTTCGGGCATCGTTCCTGTGCGCGGTGGCCATGCGGTCGTCACCACCCGCGGCGAGGTCCGGACGGGCCGGATCATAAACGCCGCCGGGGCCGCGGCGGGCCGGATCGGGGCAATGATCGGCACCACGCTGGATATCAGGGGTTTTCCCCTTCAGGTGACCATCACGGAGCCCTTGGCCGGGCTGATTCCCCATCTCGTCTACTCCGCAGCCGGCAAGCTCAGCCTCAAGCAGGTCGCGAACGGGGGATGCGTGATCGGGGGAGGATGGCCCGCGCGGGAACGGGAGGACGGCGTGCTCGTGACCGATCCGGAAAGCCTCGCCGGCAACATGGGCGTGGCGGCGCGGGTCGTACCCGCACTGGCGCGTGCCCGTGCGCTTCGAAGCTGGACGGCCTGGGTGAACGGAACGCCTGACTGGCGCCCGATCCTTGGCAAGGACCCCGATCGTCCGGAAATGATCCACGCCCTCTTCCCCTGGGTCGGCTTTTCGGCGGCCCCGATGACCGCCCGGGTCGCGGCGGACCTGGCGCTCGGGCGTTCCTCGCCCGTCGCGCTCCGGGGCCTGTCGCTTCTCTGCGACTAGACGGTCGCCCACCGGTCACATCGCTCAGGCGACGCCGCGTTCGACCTGGTCCGCGCCTGCCTGCTTGCGCTTCCAGGCGCGCCAGGTCATTGCCCATTTCGCCGGGTCTTCGAATGCGTCTCCCCTGACCTGCGCAATGGCCTGGCTGTGGGGAGCCGACCTGACCATCTCGGGGTCCGAACGCGCTTCTTCGCAGATCTTCGCGAGAACGTCGATCCAGAGGTCGATGTCCTCTTTCGACCAGAGCTCTCCCGGCTCGGGCGTGAACGGTTCGGCCACGATCCAGGGCTCGTGGCTCATCCACCACGGGTCAATCCCGTAATCTGCCATCCGGTTCGCGAAATCGACCGTGCCGATGCCGGTTTCCTCGGCAATGGGGCCGAGCGACCAGCGTGTCATTTCCATGCGCCTTGCGGACACGTCCGGGTTCGAGATGGCGAGGCCCGGGATTTCGGAAAGGCGCTTGTCCATGTAGTTGTTGGTCACCACCGAGATGTCGGCGCCGAGCTCGATCCCGTCCGCGCCCATGGCACGGGTCCAGGCATAGGCCTTTACCACCTGGGGGACGTTGCCCCAGAATTCCCGGATCTTGCCCATCGACTTCGGGCGGTCGTCATCGAGCGTGTAGCGATCGCCGGACTTCACCACGACCGGCGTCGGCAGGTAGCCGGCAAGTTCCTCCGTGCAGCCGAATGCCCCCACGGCAGGTCCGCCGCCGGCCTTCGGCGCTCCGAACGTCTTGTGCAGCATGAACATGCACGCATCGAACCCCAGTTCGCGCGCCGACAGCTTGCCCATGACGCCGTTGAAATTCGCGTGGTCATAGAAACAGAGAGCGCCTGCTTCCCTGGCGATCCTGACCCACTCCCTGATCTCGGGATTGTAGATTCCCATGTCGTCCGGGTTGTTGATCATGATGAGCGCGGTCCTGTCACCGACAGCCGCCTTCAGGGCGTCGAGCGACGGATAGCCGTTCTCTTCCAGCGGCAGGTTCACCACTCTGAAGCCCGCTGCCGCCGCGGTCGCCGGATTGCACGGGTGCGCCTGGACCGAGGTGACCATTTCGGTGCGCTGACCGAGCATGCCCCTGTCCGCCCAGTAGGCGCGGGCCATGCAGGCCATGGTGTAGGCCGCATCGGCCCCGCCGCCCGGCTGGAAGATGAACTGGTCCATCCCCGACAGGGAGCGGAGCATGCCGTCCATGTCGTGGAAGATCTGCAGAACGCCCTGCAGCGTGTCCGGGTGCTGGTAGGGGTGCACCGCCGCCAGTTCCGGCCGCAGCGTCGCGAACTCGGCGGTCTTCGAGTTGTACTTCATCGTGCAGGTGCCGAAGAGGCTGACCCCCATCATCCCCAGCGTCATCTGGCTGAGGTGCAGGTAATGGCGCTGCGCTTCGAACTCGGTGATTTCCGGAAGGTCCGGACGATCCGTGCGCGCCATCCCTTCCGGGATCAGGTCCACGCCGACCGAGGCCCGCACCTCGTCTTCGGGGGCGGGGAAGTGCTGGCCGCGACCGCCGGGGCGGCCCAGTTCCATCACGACAGGTTCGTCCCATCTTGCAGCATGAAAGTCTGGCAGGCGGGTCATCTCAGCACCTCCGTCAGGGTCCCGGCCAGGCGGCGGATGTCGGCGGCGGTGTGAACCTCGGTGACGCAGTACAGTGCGGACTGGCCGAGGCCGCCTGCCTCTCCCGATATGTCCTTGCCCCCGAAGATGCCGCGTGCGCGAAGCGCATCGTTGATTTCGGCGACGGTCCTGCCGGTGTCGTCGAAGTTCACGACGAATTCCTTGAACGTCGTATCGGGCCAGACGATCCGCACGCCGTCGATGTTACCGAGGAGCCTTGCCGCATACCGCGCGCGCGACACGATCAGGGTCCCGAGTTCGCGGAAACCCTCCGGACCGAGAAGGCTCATGTACACGGCTGCGGCAATGGCCCACAGGTAGGTCGAATTGCCCGTCCAGTCGTTGGCGTCCTCCCGCATTCCGTAGGAGTTCTGATGCGGGCAGGCGAGGCCAAAGCCCAGCTGTCCCGGTTCCCGGGTCTCCACGACCGACACCAGGAAGCCGTTGTATGCCCGCACGTAGTGTTCCTCGTCGCGCGACGCGATGAACCCCCCGGCGCCGCCGCCGCAATGCATGTGCACCCCGAGCGGCTGAACCGGGCCGGTGACGATATCTGCGCCGTAATCGCCCGGCGCCCTGATCACGCCGAGGCTTGCCGGGTCGACGCCGACGATGGTTTCGGCGCCGGCGGCACGGGCCAGCCGCGCGATTTCCGCCGCGCCGGTTTCGATGGTCCCCAGGTAGGACGGGTTCTCGAAATAGACGGCCGCCACGTCGTCGCCGAGCCGTGCCGCGAGGTCACCGACATCGAGCCGGCCCGAGGTGGGATCGGCTGCGAGCGAGACGACCTCGATATGGCCGTCCATCCCGGACGGCTGGCAGTAGGTGCGGATCACGCTCAGCCGCTCCGGATCGGACAGGGCGGGAACCAGGACCCTGGTGCGTCCGGTGATCCGGGCCGCCATGCGGATCGCGTGACCGATGGCACAGCCCCAGGAATAGACCGGCAGCTGCACGACATCGAGGTTGAGCAGTGCACCGAGTTGGGAGTTGAACTCGAACCAGGCCTGGTTGCGGCCGTGATCCGACTGGTAGCTGCCCCAGACATTCGTGGCGAACTCGGTCCGCCCGACGATCTCGTCGACGATGGCGGGAACATGGTGCTGCCAGACGCCGGCGCCGAGGAACGAGAGGTTGTCCTCGCAGTCGGCGTTCTTCCTGAGCTTGCCGACGAGATCACGGCGAAGCTCGATTTCGGATGTCAGTGCAGGCGGAAGGTCGAGCGGTGTCGACCGGAAGTGATTTTTCGGGATCTGTTCGAACACGTCGTCAACGGAAGCGGCGCCGATCTCCTTCAGCATCACCTCAAGCGCGCCGGGGGCCGAACTTGCCATCCAGGGATGGGCCCGTCTCTCGCCTGCCATCTCAGTGCTCCCCGTCGAATCCGCGATGCACGGGAAATAAAGCACAAATGCGTGCGCAAGGCACAAAATGCTTGTTCAGGACGCTCGGTCGGAAATGGCGCGGTTTCGTGAGCTGCTCCCTGCGGACACGTCACCGACATGGCACGCGTCGCGGCTTCGCGCGTGCGTGGAGCGAGTGACGAAATGCTGCGCCCGGCCTCCAGTGCGCAGGAGCACTACCGCGCGACACCGGTCCCCTGTCAGCCCACCGCGGCCATCCCGGACAATGCCACCAGGGGGTTCTGCCGGCGTACTCTCTGCGGAAGGTGGACCTCGCTCGCCGCGGGCACACGACCTTCCAGGTTCCCGTTGACGGCCTGACGACCCGCCAGCCACCTGATCGTTGCGGTGAAGGACGGTGTCATCTCCACGAAACACGGCTACCGCCGCGGCGACCGGTGGTTCGGGCTCTCAGGTGCGAAGAACGCCCCGCTTCGCAGGGGACGATGCACCACCTGGGCACCATCCGGACCCGCCGCACGCCCGGTCCGAACCACGTGAAGCGCTGAGTGGCCGGGCTTGCCCGGCGATACCGGCTCCGGCCTCCGGATCTTCCACTTCGTCGAGCGCGCGGCGCGAACCGGTGCGGGACCGTGTCGCGGTTTCCCCGCTGGCCGGGGATCCCGGGCGATCGGCAGACGCACCCATGCATCAACTCGCTCCAACACGCATCACCGTCTCGCGCCCCCGGCCGGTTTTCACTCTCAAGTACCCCGAGAGCGCCTGATCGAGCACCGGGTCGCCGGTATCGACCCAGAGGCGGGGCTGCGCGAGGGTGGCAAGCTTCTCGTCGGAGGCCATCACGATCAGGCCTTCGGATCCGGCCCGCGCAATCAGCGAGGGGGTGATCTGCTGGTTCCCGCGTCCGAGGAGAAATCCCTGCTTCCCCGTGACTCCGAGGACGATACGCACCGGGGTGTCGCCCGCGAGCGCCTCCAGTTCTTCGGCCGTCGCATCGCGGGCAACAACCTTCCCGTCGCGGACGGCATCGATCCCGAGCAGGCTCGGCGTTGCGCCCAGCGCCGTCAGGACATTGCCGGCGCTGGTCCCCGGACCGATCACATAGAGCGTACCCTGCGTCATGCCATCGACGAGTTCCCGTGCGGCGCCCGCCAGAGCGCCCGTGGCGGGGAGCGAAGGTCCACCCTTCGAAGCCTGCATTCCCGTGCGTGACACGGGGATGCGGGCATGGCCGAACAGCCGCGGCGCCAGGCGACCCGATCGCAGCGCCGCCTCGTCGATATCCATGACCTCCGCCGCGTCTTCCCAGCTGATGCGGTCCGGCGCGGTCACAAGATCGGACAGCATCGCGCCCGCCGCTTCCGGCGAGACGGCAAAGACGCCCGAGTGCATCTTCACGCCGCAGGGGATGCCGAGAACGGCATGACCGGGATCGAGGACGCCGGTCACGTCCCTGGCGGTTCCGTCGCCGCCGCCAAACACCACGAGATCGCACCCTGCCAGCGCCTGGGTCACGGCGCGCGTGTCACGTGCCGTGCCGGAGACCTCGAACGGGGGCAGGGGCCGGATATCCAGATCAAGGCCCTCCAGCCAGTCCGCGGCCAACCTCCCCGGAGCGGCCCGGACAGGCGTTCCCGACGCTCGTTCGGCAAGTCGCGCAAAGGCCCGCCGTACCCGTTCGCCCGCGCGGGGGACGGCGCCACGGTCAAGCGCCTCGGCCACCATGCCGGGTCCATCCGTTCCTTTCAGCCCGACGGTGCCGCCGAGACCGGCGACGGGATTGACGACAAGGCCGAGGGTCAGGGCGCCGGCGGGCATCTTGACGGCCTTGCCTGCCGGTTCGGCACGATCGGGGGGATTGACTGTGCCATGGTTCTCCTCCGAACTGTCATCGTCGAAGAGTTCGTTGCCGGAACGGGTGCGCCGGCAGGCAGGTACGGTTCCGCCGGCCCTGTGCACCACTGGAGCAGGTCATGATCAGGTTTTACTACAACAACGCGCCGAACCCGATGAAGGTTGCCCTTTTCCTCGAGGAAACCGGTCTGTACTACGAGCCTGTCCCTGTCGACACCCGCAGGGGCGAGCAGCACACGGCGGAATTCCTGGCAATCAATCCGAACCGCAAGGTGCCCGTGATCGTTGATGGCGAGACCACGGTTTTCGACAGCAACGCCATACTCCTCTACCTCGCGGAAAGGACGGGAAGGTTCCTGCCCCCTGAAGGTCCGGGCGTACGGGGAGAACTCCTGTCCTGGTTGATGTTCGTGGCCTCGGGCGTGGGCCCGTACTCGGGACAGGCCGTGCATTTCCGCAACAACGCGCCCGAGAAGCTGCCCTACGCGCTCAGGCGGTACGACTTCGAGGCCCGCCGACACTGGCAGATCGTCGAGGATCGTCTGGCGGACCGCCCGTACATGCTGGGCGCGGAGTACACGATCGTGGACATGGCCGTGTGGGGCTGGGCGTCGCGGCTCGCTTACATGCTGGGGGATGACCGGGTCATGGAGACCTACCCGAGCGTGGCCAGGCTGCTTCGCGAGATTGACGCCCGCTCGGCAGCGGAACGGGCGCGGGCCCTGGCGGCATCCCACCCCTTCAAGGCGGTGTTCGACGAGGAGGCGATGCGCGCCCTCTTTCCCCAGATCTTCGCGCCGGACCCGGACTGATCCACGGCAGGTGCGGTGCCGAAGGCGCTGGCAACGACCGTGATCACCGGGTCCGGGACCGGACGCGCCATCGAGCGCCGGGTTGCCGGGAAGGGCGATCCGTGTCAGCACCGTGCGACATGAAGCGCGTCGACACATTTCCGGAACCGAAAGGCACTCCGTGGCGGTGCCGGCCTGTCAGCGTGTTGTGCAGCTCGCGGGCAACGGCGTCCTGGTGAACGCCCGGAAACCCGGAGCCATGCGGACCGCTCTTTCCACGAACCGGTCCGTTCACGGGCCGCCGATCCCGTACCGTCCGGAGGTCTCCCCGGCGAGGTGGTCCGGCGCTCCCTGCCGTCGTGTCCGCAGCGCATCGGGGCAGCCTGCGGCACTGGTTGGTCCGTGTTGCGGGGCCGGACAAACAGGTCGGATCACTCCGGTGGACGGCAAATCGCTCCGGGACGCGAGAGACACTCGCGTGGTTGAACGGGAATGCGGTCGTTCAGGTTGAATGGTCCCACGGGCAGGCGATTTGCGATTTCCGGATTGTCCACGTAGCCTCGAATGCAACGGAGAAGGGCGTCGGCCCGCCATAAGGGAGCCGGAAATCGGATGGACCACGCGCGAAGCCTCGAGGGACTGCTGGACAAGGCGGAAATCACGGAGCTGATCCACGCCTACTGCTATCATTTCGACCGGGCCGAACCCGAGGCCGTGGTTGCCCTGTTCACCGGGGACGCCGAACTCGACTACGGGCCCGATGTGCCAACGATGAAGGGCGTGGACGAAATCAGTCCGATGATCTCGCGCGGACTGGCGGAAACCTTCGCCGCGACGAGCCACCACGTGTCCAATATCGTCATCCGTTTCGACGGACCGGATGCGGCGACGAGCGTCTGCTACCTGTATGCGTGGCAGCGCTACCAGGGAAGCGATGCCTTAAGCGAGCTCTGGGGCCAGTATCACCATTCCTTCCGCCGCTCCGACGCCGGATGGCGGATCTCCCGCCTGGTTCTGCGCGCGGTCGGAATGAAGAACTTTCACCGGGAGAACATGCACCCCATCGGCCGGCGTAGCGACCCGTAGGCACGGCGAAGCAGCGGTGAGGGGCTCGCGCCGGGCGCACGGTCCCCGGCGGCGCCGTCCGCCCGGGCGCCCGGATTGCTCCCTGGCCACGCCGGTCCGTCCCCGGGGTGTGAACAGAAACCGCCTCCCGCAGGGGATGCGGGGGAGGGCCGGGCGCATCCCGGCGCACTCCGGCGGGCATGTCGGACCACTCCCGGAGCACTTTCGGCGTTCCCGACGACCCATACCCTGTGCCTGGCGCGCGAAGCGGCCGTTGGCTCGCAGGCGGGGCCGGCCGGTGTTTGCCGCTGGTTGCGCGCCGTTGCTATAACCCGACCCGCAGCAACCGAAGCCCGCAAGAGGACTGTCCAGATGGAAAACGCCGAGACCATCGTGTTTCTCTACAGCGCGTCCCACGTTCCGGACCTGGTCCGTGACGCGGCGATGAACCAGGTGCCGTCCGGGTTTCGGCTCGAACTGTGCGAATCCGCCACCGACGCCGGCAGCCGTCGCGACCGTGTCGCCGAGGCGGACTACCTGATGCTCTACGGGGTCGGTTTCGATGATGTCGACGTGGCGAACCGGGTGCGGCTGCTGCAGATCCTGAGCGCCGGCTACGACCGGCTGGACGTTCCGGCGCTGACCGCGAAAGGCATTCCGCTTGCCACCAACGGTGGCGCCAACGCGCCGACCGTTGCCGAGCACGCGCTGATGCTGATGCTCGCTGTCTATCGCAAGCTTCCGCTGCACCATGGCGAACTGGTGGGCGGAAAGTGGCTGGGACACCGAGAGGCGCTGCGCATGTTCGAGCTTCGCGGCAAGCGGGTCGGCATCGTCGGCTTCGGCAAGATCGGCCGCGAGGTCGCCCGCATGGTTCGCGGCTTCCTCGCCGAACCGGTCTATGCCGACGTGACGGCGGCAGACCCCGACGTCGAACGCGAACTCGGCGCGCACCGGGTCGAGCTTGACGAGCTGCTGGCGACCAGTGACATCGTCACCCTGCACACGCCGCTTACGGACGGCTCCCGCGGCCTGATCGACGCCGCGGCGTTCAGGGCCATGAAGTCTTCGGCGGTCCTGATCAACACCTCGCGTGGCGAGATCGTGGTCGAGGACGATCTCGTTGAGGCGCTGCGATCGGGCGAGATCGCCGGTGCCGGGCTCGACGTGTTCGAAACCGAACCGCTCGGAACCAGCCCGCTTGCCGGCATGGACACCGTGGTGATGACACCGCATACCGCGGGCACCACTATCGACACCTGGTGGCGGCGCCTCGATTTCGCCTTCGGCAATATCGGCAGGGTGTCCGCCGGCGAGGCTCCCGGTTTCGTGGTGAACCCGGACTACGCGTCGTCCTCCGGGCAGACCTGAGAGTGCCAGGCCCGCGGGGTCAGGGCTCGGAGCAGAACAGCTCGTAGAGCACCTCGATCACCTGGCGCGGCCGATCGTCGGTCAGGCTGTAGTAGACGGTCTTGCCGTCGCGCCGCGGTGTGACCAGCCCTTCCAGGCGCAGGCGGGAGAGCTGCTGCGAGACAGCGGGGTGGCGAATTGCCAGCAGCTCCTCGAGCTCGGTGACGGATTTCTCGCCCGATGCGAGGTGGCACAGGATCATCAGGCGGCCCTCGTGGCTGATCGCCTTGAGGAACCGAGACGCCTTCCGGGCGTTCCGGCGCATCTCCTCGCGATCCTCGGGCGACATGGTCCCATCGAGGACGGGTAGTCTGCCCGGCGCATCATGCCCTGAGGTCCTGTTCACGTTCCTGTCCGGTACCTCCCCGGTGTCCCGAACGCAACGCCCGGATGGGTGAGAGGGGGTGAGTCCCTTCAGACGACATGGTGATGCGCTGGCCGGTCGAGATCAAGTTGACTGCGCGGAAGTCCGGCGATCCCGGGCGCCTGGCATGGTCAGGCCCGAAGGATCGGACGCGGATCATGCTTCCCCCCGAACGGAGGGGGCTGACCAACCTGCAGATCTCAATCGCACTGGACAGCACCGACCAGACCGACGGGTCGTCCGGCAACCGGTTCGCCGAACACCATCCTGACGAGCTTGACCACGAGCCACGCTCCGGCCGGCCGAGGTGTGTCGGGTGTGTGAACAAGACGTCGCAGGGCGTCGTCACACCGTTTCCTGGTCAATCTGGCGACCGCGCAGTGCAAGCCGTTGCAGGCCGGGCATCTGGCCCGAGCGGCGCTTGAGCGGCAGCTCCCGCCGCGCACTTGCGGGAACACGTCCCGAACCGTCGCGCGGCTTCCGGCCGACAGTACAGGAAGCACGAGACAACAAGAAAATGCAGGGCGGCATGACAGCCGCCGGACTCGTTGTCTCGGGCGCGAAGTGCCGGGCCACCTGTCGGCGCTCGAGCTCGTCGAGGCGTGTCGCCATTGAGCGGACACCCGGCTTGCTGTTGTCGGACGGTCTGCGACCTTGTGGACGGTCCGAGCCATCGTCCACGCGGCCTGGTTTGCGGTACGCAGTGGCATGTACCTGGACAATCGCGTGCCTGACGAAACGGAGAAGCCATGGACCTGGATGTCGAACGCCTCCTCGGCGCCGTGGAGCGCACGGTGTCGTCCCTGGAACGCGACGGACAGGCCGCTCGCGCGGGCACCCTGGCCTGCAGCTACGTGACGACAGTGGAGGACCTCTGGGATCCCGTGACGAACGCGGAACGAATCCCGCGCTGGTTCCTGCCGGTCAGCGGCCGCTCGAACTCGGCGGTCGCTTCCAACTGGAGGGAAACGCAGGCGGCGCGATCACGCATTGCGAGCGTCCCTCGTATCTCGGGCTGACGTGGAAATTCGACAGTGACGTGATCTGGGTGGAGGCGCGTCTGCATAACCATGGTACCGGCCGCTCGCGCCTTGCGATTACGCATTCCGCGCTGGTGTCGGACCACTGGCACAGTTTCGGTCCCGGTGCCGTCGGCGTGGGTTGGGAGATGGGCTTTCTGGGGATGGAATTGCACCTTGCGCGGCCGAACGAACCCAAGCTGGACGCGGCTACGTTCCACACGACACGTGACGGAAGGGTGTTCATCGTCGGAAGCGGTGCAGCGTGGGGCCGGGCGGCCGAGGCAGCGGGAACGGACGCCGACGTTGCGCGCGCAGCGGCGCAGCGCACGGCGGCCTTTTACACGGGCGACACGGTCGCGCCGGATTGATGCACGTTTTCAACGTGCTCGGCGACCCGAAGCGCTGCGGTGCGATTGTCCATGCGTTATCGGTCGTGGGCGTTGACTCGCCATCACGGTGGCGATGAGTGCTCCGACCTTTTCCACCGCTTCGACAAGGTGCGCATCGGTACCGTGGGCGTAGACTGGCGTGGGCTGGACCTGGGTGCGGCGCTCCGCCTGGCCCGGGCGCATGGGCAGCATTGGCTGTGTTCGGTCGAGCGTTTGCGGCTGTTGACGCTGTCGAAACCATCGGTGGAGAGTATCAGTACCGGAAGTGGAACCAACGAACGACGCCGGTATGTTGAGCAGGATGATGACGGCGGCGTAAGCCCAGTGTTGGCGCGTTCAGGTGCTGCGGAACCGCGCGGAGCGATTCTCCATCTTCGGGCTCCACCAGCCAGCTTCCGGGTGCCAGGCAGTGCAGCAATTCCCAGTCAGACGAGAGGGTTTTTCCAGTGCAACCCACGAAACCGGGCCATATCGGCATCGGTCGAGTGGAGTTCGGCCTGGTGCTCCATCGCAAGGGCTGCGAGATGCGCGTCCGTGGTCAGATTGCCGGCCGATCCTGCCTCTTCAAGGAGTCTGAACAGGATGTCAACATGACGGTTTCCAGGGTGGATGAGCGCCGTCTGCGGACGGGCGAGCCAGGACCGGACGCGGCTGCACGCACTGCTCACTTCGAGGGGATTATCGAGAATCCTCGGATTGGTTGCGATGCGGATGAACCCCAGAACCGCCACCCAGGGAAGACCGACCGTTCCGGACCCGTTCATCAAGTCTTCCCACCAATTTCGTGCCGCCTCGTGCTGGCGGGACTGGGAATTGTGAGCATGCACCAACAAATTGACGTCGGGAACGATCACCGAGCCAGCTTTCGAGCAAACTCTTCCGCCTCCATCTCGTCGACGAGCTGATTGAGCCGTTCGGTATCGATACCCGGTTTGAAGCCGAAAGCATGAGGCTCTACCTTGAAGGACGGTGCCCGGGGCGGTTTGCCCCGCATCCCAAGACCGAGGCGCAACGCATCGTTCACGACGGCTTTCATGCTTGAGTTTGTGCGCCGCATTTCCCGCTGAAGGAGTTGCTCAACATCCGGATCGATGGTCAGTGTGGTTCGCATGGGTGACATCTTGATGAGTAACTGTTCTGATGTCAAGATGCCTCAGTCGGGAAAGGGACTTGCCCGCCTTCAGGGATCCGTGGCTGATTTCCGCTTCCCGCGAGCTGCGCGGTCGCCGCGCTGGCATGTTCATGTCACCCTGGCAAACGGCTCGTATTCCAACCAGGTGGAGCGCTTCGTCGCCGACCTGACCGAAAAGCGGATCCGGCGCGGCGGTCACCGATCTGCCGGGGAACCGGAGCGGGCAGTCACCACATGCTCCGTGACGGTCAACGAGGCCGCCGAGACCGTTCCGCTGGCACAGGACTGCCGATGAGGTTCTGCCATCCGTCAGGCGCCTGTGCGTCGGGAGCGTTGGGACCGGTGCGGCGTCCACGTCATGGCGCCGCAAACCCCGGGGCCAGGACGCCGGCCCTACCTCGTTGTCCCGGGTCCGGACAGGTCGATGTCGGCCCGGGCCAGCAGCGTGCCGAGCAGCCCCCAGAAGAAATCCTCGCCGGGATAGCCCTCGATGCGCCCGATCTCCGAGCCGTCACGAACCAGAACGAAGGTCGGCGTGTAGAGGATGCGGCCGGCCAGCCTCACGCCGGCGGGAGGGTCCCGGTGCACGTCAAAGCGCAGGAGCGGCGCCGCGCGGCCCTCGGGCGTCTTCGGATAGATCGCGGCGATCTCCCGGTCCCATCGCGCGCACCACAGGCACCCTTGTTCCTCGGCCATGAGCAGCATGGTCTGGGCGGGCGCAGGCACCGACCACAGCACGAGCAGCAGCAGTGGTGCCATCAACCGCATGCGATCCTCGACCCTGGCCGGACTGAAACCGCAGCATACCGGGTTCGCGGCCGCGATGCAGGCTTCACGGCCCGCTGGCTTGCCGGGCAGCCGGCAACGGGACTATGCAGAGAGCAGCGCACTGGCAATTCACCGCGTGGATGGCGTCGGCACAATGTTTGACGTGACACTGGTCGGGGCACTGCTTGCCGGGTTGCTGTCGTTCCTTTCGCCGTGCGTCCTCCCCATCGTGCCCTTCTACCTGGGCTATCTCGCCGGGGCCGGCGCCAACCTCGTCACCACCGGGGTCGAGATCACGCCGCCGGTCCGCCGCCGGACCATCATGGTCGCCGCGCTGTTCGCACTCGGCGTGATCACCGTCTTCATGGGACTGGGTGCCGCGGCCACGGCGTTCGGCCAGCTGGTCCGCGAGCACTTCGATGTGCTGCGCTGGGCTGCGGCCGGCGTCATCATCGTCATGGGACTGCATTTCCTGGGTGTGGTGCGGATCGGACTGCTGTACCGGCAGTTCAGCGCCGCCGGCGGCACCGGGAAGGTGAGCCTGCCCGGCGCCTACGTCATCGGGCTTGCCTTCGCATTCGGCTGGACGCCCTGCGTCGGACCGGTGCTGGCTGCAATCCTGTTCATTGCCGCCGGCCAGGACACGGCGTTCGAAGGAGCGGCACTGCTCTTCGTCTACGGGGCCGGAATGACGGCGCCCTTCGTGCTCGCGGCCCTGTTCATCGGCCCGTTCCTGCGCTGGATGGCGGGCTTCCGTCGCCACCTGCCGGTGATCGAGAGGCTGACCGGGGGGATGCTCGTGCTGTTCGGTGTCCTGATCGCGACCGATACCGTCAACCTGATCGCGTTGTGGATGCTGGAAACCCTGCCATGGTTCGCCACCATCGGCTGACCGGGACCGGGAAAGGGAGGAAACCATGCTTCGCCCGTGTGTCATCCTGCTGGCACTGCTGTTCGGGACTGCGGCCGTGGCCGCGGAACTAGGCGATGACGGCCTGCACAAGGCACCCTGGATGCGCGATACCTTCAAGGACCTTGCCGAGGACCTCGCCGAGGCCTCCGGCGAGGGCAAGCGCCTGCTGCTGCTGTTCGAGCAGCGCGGCTGCATCTACTGCACGCGAATGCACGAAGAGGTGTTCCCCGACCCCGGCGTGGCCAGGACGATCACCGACAGCTACTTCGTTGTGCAGCTGAACCTGCACGGTGATACCGAGGTGGTCGATTTCGATGGCGAGACGCTGAGCGAGAAGGCGATCGCGCGCAAGTGGGGCATCCTGTTTACGCCAAGCATGATGTTCATGCCTGAATCGGTTCCACAGGGGCAGTCGGCGGCCGAGGCCGCGGTCGCGGTGATGCCGGGAGCCTTCGGCAAGGGGACGACGCTCGACCTGCTCACCTGGGTGGTGGAGAAGCGTTATCTGCTGGATACCGACGAGGACTTCCAGCGCTACCATGCCCGCCGCATCCGCGAACGCAATGACGGGTCCACCGACTGATCCGGCCGGCCGGATCCAACATATGCAAATAATCATGCATGTGAATTTGAGTTGCGTCCGGCCTGCGCTATGACTACACGTGGAGTATGGGCGCAGATGACGACACGGCGTTCCGGGGAGGGCTCATGCGGCCGGCGGGTGATCGGGCTGGCGACCGGGCTCGTGCTGGGGCTTGTCCTGGTCACGGCGGTGGCTGCGGAGAGCGTCAAGCCAGGCGCAGTGGTCTTCGTGGAAGGCGCGGTCGAGCGTTCCCTGAGCGGAAAGCCCGGTGACCCGGAGGCAGGCGCGCTGATCATGGACAAGGGGGCCGGAAACTGCATCGCGTGTCACCGGGTCACCGGGCTGGCGCACCTGCAGTGGCACGGCGAGATCGGGCCCTCGCTCGACGGTGTGGCCGACCGCTGGTCGGAGGCGGAGATCCGCGGCATCGTTGCCGATGCCAAGGTCATGTTCGAGGGATCGATGATGCCGTCGTTCTACCGGACCGAGGGTTTCATCCGCGTTGGTGACGGGTTTACCGGCAAACCGCCCGAGGGCGAGGTGCAGCCGTTGCTGTCCGCCCAGCAGGTGGAAGATGTCGTCGCCTACCTGATGACGCTCGGGCAGGAGTGATGCCAGGCAACGGGAGAGATTGATGGAACTGACACGACGAGACCTGCTTGTGCTCGGCTCGGGCGCCCTGGCTGCCGCCGGCACCGGCAGCCTTCCCGCCTTCGCGACGCCGACCGAGGACGCAATCGCGGCGTTGACAGGCAACGCGGTGCCCGGTGAGGGGGTGATCACCCTCGATGCGCCGGAAATCGCGGAGAACGGCAACACGGTGCCGATCAGCGTCAGCGCACCCGGTGCGTCACTGGTCGCGCTGTTCGCCGACGGCAACCCGGTCCCGGATGTCGCGGTCATCAGGTTCGGACCGCTCAACCCGACCCGCACGGCGTCGACCCGGATCAGGCTCGCCAGGACCCAGAACGTGATCGCGGTGGCGCGGATGGAGGACGGGTCGTTCCAGATGGCGCGGTCGGCGGTCAAGGTGACCATCGGCGGCTGCGGCGGCTGAGACAGCAGGGGGAAGACAGGATGGCAAAGGGTGTGAAGCCCCGGGTCAAGGTTCCGAAGTCCGCAAGCCCGGGCGAGACGATCACGATCAAGACCCTGATCCGTCACAAGATGGAGAGCGGCCAGCGCAAGGACAAGCAGGGGAACCCGATTCCCCGCTCGATCATCAACCGCTTCGTGGTCGACTTCAACGGCCAGAACGTGATCGACGTGGCCATGCAGCCGGCGATCTCCACCAATCCGTATTTCCAGTTCGATGCCGTCGTTCCGGAAGCAGGCGAGTTCACCTTCACCTGGTACGACGACGACGGATCCGTCTACACCAAGTCTAGGAAGATCAAGGTCGGGTGACGGTGTGCGCTGCCGCACCGCGTGAAGCGGGAAGGGGTTCGTGACGCTTGGGCCCGGGACAACCGGCGCGCTCGGTGTTGCCGCGGCGCTGCTGGCCAGCGCATCGGTCCTCGCCGGTCCCGGCCCCGACGATGATGAGCTCGTCGTCAACGGGGAGATCCGGATGGTGACGGAGACCAGCCCTCCGGCGCATGTGGAGGGTTTCGACAGGATATGGTCAGGCTGGCGGTTTCGTACCGACGAGACCCAGGCCATGCAGATGGACGACTTCGAGAATCCCGCCACGCTCTTCGTTGCGGCCGCGGCGGAGGTCTGGTCGATGGCGGACGGCGGCGCGGGGAAGTCCTGCGCGTCATGCCATGACGATGTCTCCACCATGGCCGGTGTGAAGGCGGTGTACCCGAAATGGAACCCGGCGGCGGGCGAGGTCCGCAGCATCGAGATGCAGGTCAATCACTGCCGCACCAACCGGATGGGTGCCGCGGCGTGGCGGTATGACGGCGCGGAGATGACCAACATGGTCGCACTGCTGGCGTTGGTCTCGCGCGGCATGCCGGTCAATGTCGCCATCGACGGGCCGGCAAGGGCAACATGGGAGCGCGGCAGGGAGATGTACTACACGCGTTTCGGACAGCTCGAACTATCCTGTGCCAACTGTCACGAGGACAACTACGGCAACATGATCCGGGCCGATCACCTGAGCCAGGGACACACCAACGGGTTCCCGGCCTACAGGCTGGAGAACACCAGGCTGGTCGCGGTGCATTCCCGGTTCAATGGGTGCGTGCGGGACACCCGCGCCCATACCTTCGCCCCGGGTTCGCCCGAGTTCGTCGCGCTTGAACTCTACGTCGCCTCGCGGGGCAACGGACTGAGCGTCGAGGGACCGTCCGTCCGCAACTGACCAGTGTGCCGGGAGGTGCGGGGTGGCTTCCAGGTAACGGACACGTGCTCGCATTCGGATTTGCAAGGGCCCTTGAGCAGATGATCTCGAGACGCGATTTTCTCCAGGCAGGCATGGCCGCTTCCGCCCTGTTCGGGGCCTCGGGCTTCGGCAACTGGGCCCGCGTCGCGGCGCGCCAGAGCCTCAGCCAGGAACAGCTGCTCGACTTCCGGACTTTTGGCAACGTGACGCTGATCCACGTCACCGACATCCACGCCCAGCTGAAGCCGGTCTACTTCCGCGAACCCTCGGTCAATATCGGCACGGGCGACAATCGCGGCGCCGTGCCGCATGTCACCGGCGCCGACTTCCGGCGGCTCTACGGCATTGCCGACGGCAGCCCCTCGCACTATGCGCTCAGTTCCGGCGACTTCGCGGCACTCGCACGCGCCTACGGCCGGGTCGGCGGTCTCGACCGGGTGGCAACCGTCATCAACGCGATCCGTGCCGACCGCCCCGATGCTCTGCTGCTCGACGGCGGAGACACCTGGCACGGCTCCTATACCTGCCATCACACCGCCGGCCAGGACATGGTGAACGCGATGAACGCGTTGCGCCCGGATGCGATGACGTTCCACTGGGAGTTCACCCTCGGTTCGGAGCGTGTGCGCGAACTGGTCGGGAGCCTGCCGTTCGCCGCGCTTGGTCAGAACATCTTCGATGCCGAGTGGGACGAGCCGGCCGAACTGTTCGCGCCCCATGCCGTGTTCGAGCGCGGGGGCGCGAGGATCGCTGTCATCGGCCAGGCCTTCCCCTACACGCCGATCGCCAATCCGCGCTGGATGTTTCCGGAGTACTCGTTCGGCATTCGCGATGAACACATGCAGGAGATGGTCGACGAGGTTCGCGGTGATGGCGCCGACTGCGTGGTGGTGCTGTCGCACAACGGGTTCGACGTCGACAAGAAGATGGCGGGAATCGTCTCGGGAATCGACGTGATCCTGTCCGGCCATACCCACGACGCGCTTCCCGAGCCGGTCCTGGTCGGCGGCACCGTCATCGTGCCGTCAGGCTCGAACGGGAAGTTCGTCAGCCGAATCGATCTCGATGTGCGCGACGGCCGGATGCAGGGGTGGCGGCACCGGCTGATCCCGGTCTTCGCCGATGTCATCGCGCCGGATCCGGCGATGGCCCGGCTGATCGAGGCCGAGCGCGCGCCTCATCTCGAGGCACTGGGCGAGGTGATCGGGCACACCGCCTCGCTTCTCTACCGGCGCGGCACCTTCAACGGCACCTGGGACGATGTCATCTGCGACGCGCTGCTGGCCGAACGCGATGCCGAGATCGCACTGTCTCCCGGCGTGCGCTGGGGCCCGACGCTGATCCCGGGCCAGGAGATCACCCGCGAGGACATCTGGAACGTCACGTCGATGACCTATGGCGCGGCCTATCGCACGGAGATGTCGGGGGTGTTCCTCAGGGAGGTGCTCGAGGATGTCGCCGACAACATCTTTCACCCCGACCCCTACTACCAGCAGGGTGGCGACATGGTCCGCACGGGTGGTATCGGCTACCGGGTCGAGATCGACAGGCCCCGCGGGTCCCGGATCAGCGACCTGGTGCTGCTGCGGACCGGAGAGGCCATCGACCCGGCGCGCACCTATGTTGTTGCCGGCTGGGCATCGGTCAACGAGGGCACCCGGGGGCCGCCGATCTGGGACGTCGTCGAGGCCCATGTCCGCAGGCTCGGGACGGTCACCGTCACGCCCGGCGATGCCGTCACCGTCGTCGGCGGATAGGCGGGCAGGAGGAGGAATGCCATGACAGCGCGGATCAGTCGTCGCGGACTGCTCGGAGGAGGCCTCGTCGCGGGCGCTGCCACCGCGATCCCGACCGTGGCCGATGCGGCTCCCGATCCCCTTATCACGCGGGTTCAGGACTGGGCCTCGACGCTGGGTGACGGGGTGGACGCAGTCCCCTACGGCATGCCGACCGAACACGAGAAGCATGTCGTCAGGCGCAATGTCGGCTGGTTGACGGCCGATACAGTCTCCTCGGTCAACTTCACGCCGATCCACGCGCTCGACGGGACCATCACGCCGCAGGGATGCGCGTTCGAGCGGCACCATTCCGGTGCGATCGATGTCCGCAAGCAGGACTGGCGCCTGCTGATCAATGGCCTGGTCGACACGCCGATGGTGTTCACCTATGGCGATCTCGAGCGGTTTCCCCGGGTCAACCGGGTGTGTTTCTGCGAGTGCGCGGCCAACACCGGCATGGAATGGGCCGGGGCGCAGCTGAACAGCGCCCAGTTCACCCACGGCATGGTTCACAACATGGAATACTCCGGCGTGCCGCTGCGCACCCTGCTCGAGGAGGCCGGGCTCGGGGCGGCGGGCGCGGTTGCCGGCAAGTGGGTCTATGTCGAGGGGGCCGACGCCTCGTCCAACGGCCGGTCCCTGCCGCTCGAGAAGGCGCTTGACGACGTGCTCGTCGCCTTCAAGGCCAATGGCGAGGCCCTGCGCAAGGAGCATGGCTACCCGGTTCGGCTGGTGGTGCCGGGCTGGGAGGGCAACCTGTGGGTGAAGTGGCTGCGCCGCGTGGAGGTGCTGGCGGTACCGGTGGAAAGCCGCGAGGAAACCTCGAAATACACCGACACCCTGGCCGACGGGACCTCGCGCAAGTGGACCTGGGTGATGGACGCGAAATCGGTGATCACGTCGCCCAGTCCGCAGTCCCCGATCGCGCATGGCGCCGGCCCGCTGGTGATTACCGGCCTCGCCTGGTCCGGCCACGGGCGCATCACGCGCGTCGACGTGTCGCGCGACGGCGGGATCAACTGGGAAACGGCGCGCCTCGCGGCTCCCGGCCAGGACCGGGCGCTCACGCGGTTCTATCTCGATACGACGTGGAACGGCGAGGAGATGCTGCTGCAATCGCGTGCCATCGACGAGACCGGCTATGTGCAGCCGACCAAGCGGCAGCTGCGCGAGGTCCGGGGCCTGAACTCGATCTACCACAACAACTGTATCCAGACCTGGCATGTCAGGGCCGACGGGATGACCGAGAATGTGGAAGTGTCCTGAACTGGTGGTGGTGGCGGCGCTCCTGCTCGCGTCGCCGGTCCTGGCGTCTGACCGGTTCGGTCTCGGCCGTCCGGCGTTGCCCGAGGAGATCGCGGCGTGGGATGTCGACATCCTGCCCGACGGCACCGGTCTGCCCCGGGGCCGCGGCACCGTGGCCGTCGGTGAGGAACTGTTCAGCGAGAAATGCGCCGTCTGTCACGGCGACTTCGCGGAAGGGGTGGACAACTGGCCGGAACTCGCAGGCGGCCTGGACACCCTGGCGGACGAGGACCCGGTCAAGACCGTCGGATCGTACTGGCCGTACCTGTCGACGGTGTGGGACTACGTCAACCGTTCGATGCCCTACGGTGCCGCGCAGACACTCGAGCCCGACGAGGTCTACGCGATCGTGGCCTACATCCTGTATTCGAACGACCTGGTCGACGAGGAGTTCGAACTCGGTCACGAGACCTTCCGGGAAATCGAGCTGCCCAACGCCGACGGGTTCATCGTCGACGACCGGCCCGTGACCGAGTACGCGGCCTGGCGAGGCGAGCCGTGCATGCATGACTGCAAGGATGCCGTCGCCATCACCATGCGGGCCACGGTGCTCGACGTCACGCCGCAGGACGAAGGCACGGATACCGCGCCTGCCGTGGCTGCGGCCCCGGTTGCCGTGCCGGCGGCCGTCGCGCCGCCCGACCCGGCACTGGTCAGTACGGGCAAGAAAGTGTTTCGAAAATGCAAGGCCTGTCATACCGTCGGTGATGACCGCAGGAACCGGATCGGTCCGACACTCTCCGGCGTGTTCGGGCGCAGGATGGGTGACGTCGAGGGATTCAGGTACTCGAAGGTATTCCGGCAGGCGGCAGAGGAGGGCCGGGTGTGGGATGACGCGGAAATGGCGGGGTTCCTCGCCAATCCCAGGCGGTACCTGAAGGGTACGAAGATGGTGTTCGCCGGCTTGAGGAAGGACGCCGACATCGAGGCCGTGATCGCCTACATCAGGAGCGAGGGAGGGTGAACGGTCATGGGAGCCGTCATCACCTGTACCCGGAGCGAGGGGGGCTGAATGGGCGCGGGTCCGCGGATGCTGGTCCTGCTGGTCGCGGTTGCGATCCATGCCGGGACGGTGCAGGCGCAATCCGGCGATGCCGAGGCCGGACGCGTTGTTTTCGGTGAGTGCGAGGGCTGTCACGAAATCGGCGCCGGAGCGAAGCACGGGATCGGCCCGCAGCTGAACGGCCTGTTCGGCCGGCTGGCGGCCAGCCACGAGACCTTCGCCTACTCGCCGGCCTTCCTGCGCCTGCGGGACCGGGGCCTGGTCTGGGACGAGGCGACGCTGGAGCAGTTGCTGGCGGATCCCGACACGCTCGTTCCCGGCTCGCCGATGAGTTTCGACGGGCTCCCGGACGCCGTCGACCGGCGCAACCTCGTCGCGTTCCTGCGTGGGATCGGCGACGGGTCCGGCATCGCGAGGGCGGGTGTTGAACAGGATCACGGGATCGACCCGGCGGTCCTCGCGATCAGGGGTGACGCGGAATACGGCGCCTGGCTCAGCGGAGAATGCGTCACCTGCCACCAGGCTGACGGCGGTGACGCGGGGATCCCGTCGATCGTGCGCTGGCCGGTGGACCGGTTCGTGATCGCGATGCATGCCTACAGGTCCGGGCGGCGCGACCACCCGGTGATGCAGATGATCGCGCGCAGGCTGGGTGACGAGGAGATTGCGGCGCTGGCCGCATTTTTCGAAAATCCGGGCGAGTGACGGTGAAGCCGGCCGTCGCCGCAGTGGCAACATGGAGGAAACGGCAATGAAGATGAACAGAAGGACGTTCCTGGGCACGGGTGCGGCGACGACCGCCGCGCTGGCGGCTCCGCAGGTGGTCGGTCAGGCGCGCGGGCGGGTCGTGGTCATCGGCGGCGGTGCCGGTGGTGCGACCGCGGCGCGCTACATCGCAAAGGACAGCAAGGGCGCGATCGACGTGACCCTGGTCGAGCCCACCCGGACCTACTACACCTGTTTCTTCTCCAACCTCTACATCGGGGGTTTCAAGGAGGTTGCGGACATCGGCCACACCTACGGCCGGCTGGCGAGCGACTTCGGCGTCAACGTGGTGCACGACTGGGCGGTCGGGGTTGACCGGTCCGCCCGCACGGTCAGCCTCGCCGGTGGCGCCACGCTGTCGTATGACCGGCTCATCCTCTCGCCGGGGATCGACTTCGTCGACGGTTCGGTCGAGGGCTGGGACATCACGTCGCAGAACGCGATGCCGCATGCCTACAAGGCGGGATCGCAGAGCGAGTTGCTGCGTGCCCAGATCCGCGGCATGCCCGAGGGCGGCGTCTATGCCATGATCGCGCCGCCGAACCCGTTCCGGTGTCCCCCGGGCCCGTACGAACGGATCTGCATGGTCGCGCACTACCTGAAGTCCGCCAATCCGACGGCGAAGATCATCATTGCCGATCCCAAGCCAAAGTTCTCCAAGATGGCGCTGTTCCAGGAGGGCTGGGGCGACCACTACGACGGCATGATCGACTGGATCGGCCCCGACTTCGGCGGCGACAAGGTTTCGGTCGACCCGGCGGCCATGACCGTCACCATCGACGGCGAGACCACCAAGGTCGACGCGTGCAACGTCATCCCGGCCATGAAGGCGGGACGCATTGCCGAGATCGCCGGTGTCACCGACGGCAACTGGGCGCCGGTCAGCGCCTACGACATGTCCTCCCGGACGGATCCGAACGTTCACGTGCTCGGTGATGCCGCACAGCAGGGCGACATGCCCAAGTCGGGGTTTTCGGCGAACAGCCAGGCCAAGGTCTGTGCCAACGCGGTGCGTGGCGCGCTGACCGGCTCGAAGGTGTTCCCGGCCCGCTACTCCAACACCTGCTGGTCGCTGATTTCCGCCGAGAACGGCGTGAAGGTCGGCGCGTCCTACGAGGCGACCGACGAGAAGATCAAGAATACGGGTGGCTTCATTTCCAAGACCGGCGAGAGCGCGGAGCTGCGCAAGGCCACCTACGAGGAATCGGAAGGCTGGTACACCGGCATCACCACCGACATGTTCGGATAACCGGAACCCACGCAGTGCGGGGCGGCCCGTCCGCTCCCGCACCCGGTGACGCCGCCCCGCGCCCGGCGGTGACCGCGGCGCAGCCGGTGCGTCCGGGTGCGGTCAGTCCTCCCGCACGAACCGGCAGCCGCCCCCGCCGGCCGTGATCCGGCCGATGCCGACGCCGGGCAGCTGGAAGCCGGCGAGCCGCATGCCTTCGGCCGCGAGGTGGTCAGGCAGCCTGGTCCTGCTTCGTGCGGCGGTCTCCGGATCCTGGACCGCTCCCCTGTGCCACCGCGGCCGGGCGAGGGCAACACGGTGGTTGGCGATTGCATCTGTGGTCACGAACACGGTGCCCTGCCGTTGCGGACCTGGAAGCCCATGTGACCAGGAGTCGAACCGGCGGCACTGCCGGGCATGATCTCGTCGGTGTCGTCGAACCGTTCCACCATGGCCCCGACGGGCGCCATCCGCCGGCGCGAGGGTGCATGGGCGGGGGACGATGTCTCAGACCACCGGGACCTGGCGTGCCGCGACCATGGCCGGGGAGATCACGTCGATGTCGACGGGAACGTGCCAGCGTTCGGTCAGGCGGATCTCGGGCGACGCCGACGGCGTCGCACTGCCGGTGATGATGAACCCCTCGTAACCGGCATCCATCACCTCGTTGCACCGGTTCACGTAGATCGGAAATCCGCCGATGTAGGGCATGAACACCCGCGGCCTTCCCGGAATGTTGGCCCCGACGTACCAGGATGAACAGGTCGAGCGCAGCGAGACGCCGGCGACCTCGTTGACGTGGTCCACCCATGCGTCCTCGGCCGCGATCCCGGGTTCGATGGTGCGCGCACCGATGTCGCGCAGGTGCGCCATGCAGTCCGCCATCCAGTCGACGTGTTGCTCGATGGCCTGGATCATGCTGGCCAGGACCGACGGGCTGCCCGGACCGGTGATCATGAACAGGTTCGGAAACCCGTGCGACGACAGCCCGAGGCAGGTACGCGGTCCCGCACGCCATTTCTCGGCGAGTGTCAGGCCTCCGCGACCGGTGATCTCCATGCGTTCGAACGAGCCCGTCATGGCGGCGAAGCCGGTGGCGCAGATGATGACGTCGGCCGGCCACGTGGTCCCGTCGACCACCACGCCGTCACGGGCAAACCGCTCGATCGGCGTACCCGACACGTCGACGAGGCGGACATGCGGCAGGTTGTAGGTCTCGTAGTATCCGGTATCGACGCACAGTCGCTTGCAGCCGAACACGTTGTCCGGGCACAGCAGTTCGGCGGTTGCCGGGTCCCGGACGACGGCGCGGATCTTGCTGCGGGCGAACTCGGCCGCGGTCTCGTTGGCGTCGGCGTCGAAGAGCAGGTCGCCGTAGGCGCCGAGAAACGGCAGGCCTCCCCGGGACCAGAATTCCTCGTACTGGCGCTCGCGTTCCTCCGGCGTCGATGCGAGCGCCGGGTCGGCGTTGAACGGAAAGAAGAAGCCGGTGGGGCGACCCCGCATCCGTGCCCGCAGTCCGGGGTAGTCGGCCTTCACCTCGCGTTCCTGTTCCTGGTCCATCGGCCGGTTCCATGCCGGGACCGAGTAGTTCGGCGTGCGCTGGAACACAGTGAGCCGGCTTGCCTGGCGGGCGATGATCGGGATCGACTGTATCGCCGATGATCCGGTGCCGATGACCGCCACCTGCTTGCCGGTGAGATCGACCTCCTCGTGCGGCCAATGCCCGGTATGCAGGACCGGTCCCTCGAACTCGTCGCGGCCGGGGAAGTCCGGGATGTTCGCGCTCGAGAGGCAACCGACCGCCATGATGCAGAACCACCCGGTGACCCGGTCGCCACGGTCGGTCCCGATCTCCCAGCAGCCGGCGTCCTCGTCGAACCGGGCCGAGGTCACGCGGGTTTCGAAGCGGATGTCGCGGCGCAGATCGAACCGGTCCGCCACGTGGTTGGCGTAGGCGAGGATCTCCGGCTGCGGCGCGTAGCGTTCGGACCAACTCCATTCCTGGTCGAGGTCCGGGTCGAAGGAATAGGAGTACTGCAGGCTCTCGATATCGCAGCGTGCTCCCGGGTAGCGGTTCCAGTACCAGGTCCCGCCGACATCGTCACCGGCCTCGAACACCCGGGCCGAGAATCCCAGCCTTCGCAGGGCGTGCAGCATGTACATGCCGCCGAATCCCGCGCCGACGATCACGGCGTCGTACCGGGTTCCGACCTCGGCGGGCCGGGGGGAAGGTGCGGTGGATGCTGGTGTCGTCATGCTCGTTCCACTGTTCGCGGTGTGTGTGAACGGGCCGCCGCAGGGCGTCGTTCCCCGCCCGGGCGATGAAAGCCGTCGTGTTTGCGGCATCCGGCCTGAGCGGCAGAGCCCGCCGCGCGCCTGCGGGACCCGTGTCCTGGACCGCCGTGCGCCGTTCGGATGCCACTGTAGAAAGCGGCAAACGGCAATGCAACTCCGGCCCGCTGAAGAAGCTGTGGCTGTCGCGCTTTGGTCGCACGTTGGTGGACCACGTGACAGCGAAGAAGTTGTTCAGCACCTGCGCGATGCGCCGCCGGTCGGCCGCCACCAGCGGCATGTCGCCCGGCAGGTCGATCGCCACCTCGTGCCGGGCGCCGCCGGCCAGGAAGGTGTTGCGCGCCCGGTCCACCAGGGCCGCGACCGCGGCGGGCTCGGGCGAGACCGACAGCGTGCCC
>JAJEAR010000012.1 GCA_022822665.1 Alphaproteobacteria bacterium
CATGGACCGCATGGACCCGCAGACACGCGGCGGGGACGGCTCCGATGTCCACCGGATCCTGGCCACGCTGCAGACCGAGTTCCCGCAACTCGCCGACGCGGCCGACTGACCCGCCGCCCGGCCGGGACGGCGATTCCCGGATTTGCCCACACCGGCCTGTCTGGGGAGCGCCGGCGCCACTTCGCGTATCGACAAATTCCGACAAGTCGCTACGCTCCCCACTCCGGCAACAGGAGTGGTGCAATGACAGTGCAGGACAATGGCTACAGGCTCGGTTTCGACATCGGTGGAACCTTCACCGACTTTGTCCTGGTCGAACCCGCTCGCAGGCGCCTGCACCTGCACAAGTGCCTGACCACGCCGGATGACCCGTCGGTGGGCGCCATGCAGGGCATGGCGGAGATGCTGGAGCGTCTCGACGTCCCGTTCGGGCGCATCGAACAGATCGTGCACGGCACAACCCTGGTCACCAATGCCATCATCGAGCGGCGCGGATGCCGGCTCGGTTTTCTCACCACCCGGGGTTTCCGCGACATCCTGGAGATGGGGACGGAACAGCGCTACGACATCCACGACCTGTTCCTGCAGTATCCCGAACCGCTGGCGCCGCGGCGGCTGCGCCGGGAAATCGACGAACGGATCGACAGCTCCGGGCGGATCGTGACCCCGCTCGATCCCGACCAGGCCCGCGGCGAGATCCGCGCACTGCTCGATGACGGCGTCGAGGCATTCGCCGTCTGCCTGCTGCACGCCTACAAGACGCCGGACCACGAACGCGAGCTGCGCCGGCTGATTGCCGAGATAGCGCCGGGAATGCCGGTGTCGCTGTCCTCGGACGTGCACCCGGAACTCAGGGAATACGAGCGCTCCTCGACCACGGCCGCGAACGCCTACGTCCAGCCGTTGATGGGCGCCTATGTCGACGGCCTGGTCTCGGGTCTCAAGGCGAGCGGGTTTACCGGGCGTTTTCACCTGATCCAGTCATCGGGCGGCCTGACCACGCCGGAAACCGCCGTGGACTTCCCGGTCCGTTTCGTCGAGTCCGGCCCCGCCGGCGGGGCACGCGCCACCGCCTTCGTCGGCGCCGGCATCGAGGCGCCGGACATCCTGAGTTTCGACATGGGCGGAACAACGGCCAAGGCCTGCCTGATCCAGGAAGGAAGGCCGGACGTCACCGCCATGCTCGAGGCCGGCCGGGTCCACCGCTTCAAGCGCGGCAGCGGACTGCCGATCCATGCCCCGATCATCGACATGATCGAGATCGGGGCCGGCGGCGGTTCGATCGCCCGCCTGGACGAACTCGGCCTGCTCAAGGTCGGACCAGAGAGCGCCGGCGCCAGTCCGGGTCCGGCCTGCTACGGCCAGGGCGGCGAGCTGCCGACAGTGACGGACGCCAACCTGGTGCTCGGCTACCTCGACGCCGGCTTCTTCCTCGGTGGCCGCATGGCGCTTGACGTGACCGCTGCCGAACGGGCGATGGCGCGGCTCGCCGAAGCCCTCGGGGTCTCGCCGCTCGAGGCGGCATGGGGCGTCTACGATCTTGTTGCCGAGAACATGGCAGGAGCCGCACGGGTTCACATCGTGGAGAAAGGTCGCGATCCGCGGCGCTACGCGATGGTGGCGATGGGCGGGGCCGGCCCGGTGCACGCCGCCCGGGTCGCGCGCAAGCTGGGGATCGGCGAGATCGTGGTTCCGCCGGCATCGGGTGCCGCTTCAGCGCTCGGCATGCTGGCGTCACCGGTGGAGTTCGAGATGTCGCGCTCCCTGCCGATGCTTCTCGAGCAGGCGGACCGCGAACAGATGGAACAGGTCTACGACGCCATGGCGGATGCCTGCCGCCGCCGGGTTGACGACGCGGGAGGCGAGGGGCCGCTCGCACTCGAGCGCCTTGCCGACATGCGTCTGCAGGGCCAGATGCACGAAATCAGCGTCCCGGTCCCGGAGGGTCCGCTCGATCCCGCGACACTGTCGCAACTCGCTGACCGGTTCCGGTCCGCCTACGAACAGCTCTACACCCATCTCTACGACGGTGCCCGCATCGAGATCATCAACCTGCGGGTGCGCTGCACCGCCCTGACCCCCGCGCTCGAAACCGCGCGCGAGGATGTCGCCGGCGAGGTCTCGATGATGAAGGGCCATCGACCCGTCTACGACCCCGACATCGCCGCCATGACCACCGCGGCGGTCTACGACCGCTATGCCCTTCCGTCCGGCCTCGTGGTGTCCGGCCCGGCCATCATCGAGGAACGCGAGGCGACCACCGTGGTCCCGACCGGCGCCACCGCGGTAGTCGACGATGCGGGCAACCTGCGCCTGGCCCTGCCCGGCGAGACCGGCGGCGCGCTGGTGGTGGCCTCGGACATGGCGATGGAAGACGCGATCGCCCGGCTCGACGGCGACCCGATCGGCCTCGAGATCATGTGGTCCAGGCTGATCAACATCGCCGAGGAGTGTTGGCACACGGTGATCCGCACCGCCTTTTCGCTGATCATCGGCGAGGCTCAGGACTTCGCCTGCGAGCTGCTCGACGCCAAGGGCCGGCAGATCGTCCACTCGCCCCGTGCCATGCCGGTCTTCAACCTGACGCTCCCGATCGCGATCAACGCCATGATCGAGCGGTTCCCGACCCAGGCCCTGCAAGAGGGCGACGTTCTGGTGACCAACGACCCGTGGCTGTGCGCGGGTCACCTGTTCGACATCGCGGTCGCGGTGCCGGTGTTTCGCCAGGGCCGGATCGTGGCCTTCATCGGCATCGTCGGCCACGTGAGCGACATCGGAGGCACCAAGGACGATCTCAACGCCCGCGAGATCTATGATGAGGGCATCCAGATCCCGCCGATGAAACTGTTTCGGGCCGGCAAGCCCAACGAGGACCTGTTCCAGATCCTGGGCGAGAACGTGCGCAGACCCGACCAGGTGCTCGGCGATGTTCACGCGCTGGTTGCCGCCGGCATGACCGGTGCGGCGCGCCTGCTGGAGTTCATGGACGAATACGGGATGCACGATCTCGAGGCACTGGCCGCGGTGATCCAGCGCCGCGCCGAGACCGCGATGCGCCGGGCCATTGCCGCGGTGCCCGACGGCCGCTACCACCACGTGGTGCGGGCCGACGGCATCGAGGAGGTGATGACCTACCCGATCCAGGTCGACGTCGAGGGCGAGGAAATCTCGGTGAACTTCGAGGGAGCACCTCCCCAGACCGAGCGCGGCGGCAGCAACTGCACGCTCAGCTACACCATGGCGCACTCGACCTACCCGCTCAAATGCATCCTCACCCCCGATATTCCGGGCAATGCCGGCTGCTACCAGCCGATGTCGGTGAGCGCACCGCCGGGCAGCATCATGAACTGCGAGAAACCGAAGGCGGTGAACACACGTGTTCGCACCGGATGGTACGTGGCGCCGAACATCTTCGGCGCGCTCGCCGAGGCGGCTCCCGGCCAGGTCCAGTCGTTCACCGGGCTGCCATCGAGCGCGCTGTTCTACGGGGTCGCAACCGACGGGCGCACCTTCAGCGACCACCTGTTCCAGGGCGGCGGACAGGGCGCGTCGTCCCACGGTGACGGCAAGTCGGCCCTGCTGTATCCGACGAGTGCCGCCAACACCTCGGTCGAGCTGTTCGAAACCCGCATGCCGGTCCTCGTGATGGAAAAGGCGCTGGTGCCCGACAGCGGCGGTCCGGGCACCCACCGCGGCGGGCTGTCCCAGCAACTGGTGACCCGCAAGCGCGACGACGATGGCCTGCGTTGCCAGGTCGGTCTCTACCCCAACGGTGTCACCACGGCGATCGACGGGCTGTTCGGCGGCGGTCCGGGGATGCTGGCCCGGGCATGGATCTCCGGCGGCAACGGCGCGGTCCACGACATGGGGGTCGGCGGTCTCGGCTACCTCGACGCCATCGACCAGCGGGCCTCCATCAGGCTGGCCGGCGGCTCCGGGTTCGGAAACCCGATGTCGCGGGACTACGACGCGGTCCAGCAGGACCTCGATGCCGGCTACGTCACGCCCGAGGGTGCGCGCCGCGACTACGGCTGCGTGGTGCTCGGCTGCGGCACCATCGACCGCGAGGCGAGCGACCGGCTGCGCCGGTCGGTCAGTCAATCAGCTCCAGCGCCATCCTGACCGCGCTCGAGACCGCGAGAATGGCCGGCACGCCGGCCGCCTCGCGGGCCAGCCGCTTGGTCTCGCGGGTATAGCTGATACAGTCGAGCACCAGCAGGTCGATCCCGGCCTTTCCGAGGTGCGATGCGGTGCTGCGGATTTCTTCCGGCCCCGCGTTCGGCGAGAGCGCCGCGGCGCTGACATCGTAGCCACGTCCGCCCCAGCGCTCGTGCGCGCCTGCGCACTGTTCGGCGATCGGCACCAGCACGCCGAGCCGGCCCGCCGGCTGGCAGGCCGCAACCGAAGCCTCGAGCGTGCGTGACGGGAACACGGCCCTGTACCGGACCATCCAGTCCGGGAACGCGCCGGTACACATCACCATGACCACCTGGTGACCGGCCCGGGTCAGCGCGTCGAGCTGCCGGGTGCCGTGGGCGATCACGTGGCGCTTGCCGAGTTTCACACCCGATCCGTCCGGCAGCCGGGTAAACAGGGCCTCGGCATCGCATTCCGGTTGCATCGTCTCGAGCTCGGCGCGCGAGAAACCGTCGAGCGCGCCGCGCAGGTCAAGCTCGACACCGGGCCCCGCAAGGTCCGCGACCAGGGCGGCGACCTCGGGTCGCGGGCTCTGACCGACCACCAGCACTCCAAGTCCGGACATGGCTTCATCCTCCCCGACCCGACGCTACACCAGCGCCGGCGTCGTGAGTAGGCCATGCGGTACTTGACCGTACCGTCAGAGAGGCTCCGCCGGCGCCAATCCACACGCGCGTCCCGGTCAGCTGCCCGACCTGCCTGCGCCGCAGAAGCCTGCGCACCGGCGAGCACGGGGTCGGCACCTTGAGCCGCTTCCCGGGGAGACGGGTCCCCGGCTACGGTCCCAAGCCACGACTTGAAACCGTCGCAATGGCGGAAAATGAGACGAATGGGCGTCTCGCAGCCGTCACATCGCCAGACAGCAGGGCCGGCACGCGCAGGGAAGACTGTCGTGCGGTTTCCTGCCGGTCCTGTCGAAAGCCCCGGGAATTGATTTCGCACCGTGCAGGCACTGTGCGGTGAGTTTGGCTCAGCGGGTTCCGTAGTGGCAGTCTCGATCCTCACTCCAGACAGGCATTCCTCAAGGAAGTCCACGGCGGGTCCCGCGCGATCGCAATGCCGGCTGACTCAAGCCGCCACTATCGAAGCCCGTGCGGTGTTGCGGTTCACCAACCTGTGCCTGCGCATTCCGCGAATTCCAAAGGGAGAAGCCCGTCATGACATCCAGCAGCAGACGTTCGGGACTCAAGCTCCACCGCCCCTTCGTCGGCGTCCCCTCGTTCCTGCGTGCGCGCATCGAGAACAGTTGCGACGCGCTGGACGCCGACATCGCGGTGTTCGGCGTCCCGTTCGACGAAGGCTCGCCGTTCCTCGCGGGCTCACGCATGGGGCCGCGCTCGATCCGCGAGCATTCGCTGCGGTTTGCAGGCTCCGGCGCCGGGTTCCATGACCCGCAGACCGGGCGCACCTACCTCGCCCACGAGATGGCGAACGGAACCATCGCCGATGTCGGCGATGTCGACGTCTGGCCGACGGACGTCAACAGCACCTTCGACAATGCGACCGACCTCACCAAGTCGATCCTCGCCGCCGGTGCCCTGCCGGTAATGCTCGGCGGAGACCATTCGGTGACCTATCCGGTCGTGAGGGGTTTCGAGGACGAGGCGCCGCTGCACGCCATCCATTTCGACGCCCACATCGACTATGCGCCGTTCATCCACGATCTGCGCTTCACCAACATGCACCCGTTCCGGAACATCGCTCCGTTGGAACATGTGCTGAGCCTCACCCCAGGTCGGGATCCGCAGCCTGCGCAGCGCCGAGTCCGAGATCGTCGATTCGATCGACGACGGCAACCGCGTGATGACCATGGGCGAGTTCCAGGACGTCGGCCCGCAAGACGTCGCCGGGGTAGTGCCCCGCGATGCGCGGAACCTACGCGAACATCGACATCGACGTGCTCGACCTGCCCCTGATACCGGGCTGCGTGTCGGCCGAACCCAACGGGATGAGCTACGCGGAACTGCGTGACTCGCTTGCTGCCATTGCGGATCACTGCACCGTGGTCGGGTTCGACCTCGTCGAGGTCAATCCGACTCTGGACGTGAGAACCGGCGTCACCTCCTACCTCGCCGCGCACACGGTGCTGGAGTTCCTCGGCAACATCTGCCGCCAGGCGCGCTGGGAACGCCGCCGCGAGGCCCGCGCAGCGGCGCGCAGCTGACCGGCCGCAACGATCCGACTTCGCGTGACCGTCCTGGAACATGCGCGAATCCTGTGCCAACCGCTTCGACCACATTTCAGTGGATCAGCAGCGCCTGCGGATGTTGCCGAAGGACTCCGTCTGAGGTTCCCCCATCACGAGGACAAGTCGGGCCGTCCGCCCGATCAGGTGTCCGGGGCCGACCCGGCCGCGTGGAATTCGAGCGGCAAACTCAACTGCGCGTTCAGCGGTGGTTGCAGGTCATCCAGCATCATCGAGACGTCGGGCGCATGCTTCGACCCGTCAAGCCTTGCGCGCCAGGACCCTTTCAGCGGATCACAGCGCAGGACACTGACCGGACCTGAGTTCCTGCGCACGAGTACCTCTCTGGCCAGCAGCACGTCGTCCTCGTTCTGAAGCCGGAGAAAGTACGGAGAGTAGGTTGCCAGTATGACCTGGCGCATCGCGTTTCCGTCTCCCGGTTCCTCGCCGGCATTCACCGCGAGATCGCGCACCAGGCTTGCCACGGCGCCCAGTTGTCCGGGGTGAATGCCACCTTCCGGCTCCTCGATGCACAACAGCCTTCCCGCTCCCGGATCCTTCGCCAGTATCGCAAGGGCAAGGAACCGCAATGTTCCGTCCGAAATCCCGCTCGCCGGGAAGTGCCGGCCATCCCGGTCGGTGATCGACAGGCCTAGGAGCTGGCGGGCCTCGTCGCGAATGACGTCGACACGGTTGACGGGGACCAGTTCCCGCAGTCGCGACGAAATGGCCGCGATGACGTCGCGATCGCCTGTTTCCCCGCTGTCCTTCAGGCGGGCGAGTGCCGCGGCCAGGTGGGCTCCGTTATCGGAAACGGTGTCGGGGTCGCGGCCCGGGCGATCCGGACGGCGCATGGCGCCCGGTTCCAGGGCCAGCAGGCGCCAGGCCTGCATTTCCCGTCGCGCGGCCAGGATCGTCGGGATCGCAACGGTCGTGGTTGTCCCGACAATTGTCCGCGGTGCGTGGCGGGCCGGTGCCCCGTGTCCAAGCCCCGTGGAACCGCCGTCCTGGTGAATGACGATCTCGGCCTCCGTGCCGTTGCCCCGTTCGGTCGAAATGTACCCTGACTTCGAACGCCTTTCGTTCAGGACCGCCCGGTCCCGGAACCTGGACCTGGAATGCGGAAAACGCAGTCGTTTCGCGGCATCGCCCTTGCGGATCTGGCGCAGGGACTCCCAGCGGAGTTCCATGTCCGGGTACCGGCCGTGATCATGCGGAACACCGGACCGTCGCCCGATCTCGACCTCGTAGCGCAGGAAGGTGGACGTGGCCGATCCGGGGCGCCCGAAATCGTCGCGGACCTGCCGGTCCACCAGCATCTCCGCGGCAATGCGGAACGAGTGGCTTTCCATGGAACCGCTGCGGAAGAACAGGTCGTCGGGACAGCCGGGGTCACCGGCGCCGGTGCGAATGGCAGCCGCCGCCTCGACGATCGGCCTGTCCGCCAGAAGGGACAGGAAACGGATGGCGTCGAACATGTTCGACTTTCCGATCCCGTTTGGTCCGGCGATGCAGGTGAGCGGGCCAAAATCGACGGCGAATTCGACCAGATTCTTGAAACCGTCCACTTCAAGACGGGTCAGCATGGCGATCTGTCCGGTCGTCCGTTGCGCGCGGCACGCCACGCCGTTGGAGTACCGCCATCCCAATCGGATACTATGGCGGGAACAACATCCGGTTAGCAAGCAACAGCGGTTCCGCAGGCGCTGCTGCCGGGAAGCCGATACGGGTGACCCGTTGACCTCTGCTGTCGTAACGGCGAGGACAGCCCTGTGGCGCCGGAGCGACAGGAATGACAGTTTTCTGCCGGCGAGCCACAGTCCCGCAGGTGATCCGCGGCAACGTCATGACAGTGGCCGGTCTCCGGTCCGCTGTCACCGCCCTCCACGGTCATGGGGAAGCGTCGACCACGCCGGAACTTGACGCGTCCGGCCCTTGGCGCTAGCGTGCGGCCGCTTCGGTCCGGCTCGTCCGTCGGGGGAGCGAACCATCCTACATTCGGCCATTTCGCACCCCGGCTGAAACGGCCGGCGACGCGGCAACCGGAGACCCACTGCGTGTTCGAAACCCTCACCGAACGTCTCGGCAGCGCCTTTGACCGGTTGACCCGGCGTGGCGCCCTGCAGGAGGCCGACGTAACGGAGGCGCTCCGTGAGGTCCGGGTGGCGCTGCTTGACGCCGACGTCGCCCTCGAGGTGGTGCGCCCGTTCATCAGCCAGGTCCGAGAACGGGCGGTCGGACAGGAGGTTCTGCGGTCGATCACTCCGGGCCAGCAGGTCATCAAGATCGTCCACGACACCCTGGTCGAGACCCTGGGGTCCGAGGCGTCCGCGATCAACCTGAACGCGGTTCCGCCGCAGCCGATCCTGATGGTCGGGCTGCAGGGCAGCGGCAAGACCACGACCACCGCCAAGCTCGCGAAACGGCTGTCGGGCGGCGACCCCAGGAAGGTGCTGATGGCGTCACTCGACGTCTCGCGCCCGGCCGCGCTCGAACAGCTGCAGATACTCGGCGAACAGTGCGGCGTCGAGACCCTTCCCAATGCCGCCGGCGAGACCGCGGAATCGATCGCGCAGCGCGCAATGACCGCGGCACGCCTGCGCGGGTACGACATCGTGCTGCTCGACACCGCCGGGCGGGTCTCGATCGACGGGGAGCTGATGGCCGAGGCCCGCCGGGTCCGCGATGCGGTCAACCCGGTGGAAACCCTGCTGGTCGCCGATGCCCTGACCGGGCAGGACGCGGTCAACACCGCGCGCAACTTCAACGAGCAGGTCGGCGTGACCGGCATCGTGCTCACCCGCATGGACGGTGACGCGCGCGGCGGTGCGGCGCTCTCGATGCGGGCCGTGACCGGCGTGCCGGTCAAGCTGGTCGGGGTCGGTGAACAGCTCGACGCGCTGGAGGAATTCCATCCCGAGCGGGTGGCGGGGCGCATCCTCGGCATGGGCGACGTGGTCAGCCTGGTCGAGAAGGCCCAGCAGGTGGTCGAGGAGGAGGAAGCCCAGCGCCTCGTCAGCCGGATGGCCCAGGGCCGGTTCGACCTCGAGGACATGCTGGCCCACTACCGGCAGCTTACCAACATGGGCGGCATCGGCGGCATTCTCGGCATGCTGCCCGGCATCGCCAAGGTCAGGAAGCAGCTCGACAACGCCGGGATCGATGACCGGGCGATGCAACACAAGCAGGCGATCATCCTGTCGATGACCCGGCAGGAACGGCAGTCGCCGCGGCTGCTGAACGCATCGCGCAAGCGGCGGATTGCCCGGGGGTCGGGACGGCCCCTGCCGGAGGTCAACCGCGTGCTGAAGGAACACATGGAAATCGCCCGGGCCATGAAACGCATGGGCAAGATGGGGCTGATGCAGAAACTGTCCGCGTTCACGGGGGGCGGCGAGCCGACCCCGGACATGTTGGCGCAGATGGGCCAGGTCCTCGGCCGGCACCAGCAGTCGGCCGGTCATCTCGCCCTGCAGGGACGGCGGGCAGGCAGGCGTCGGCAGGGCAGAAGATAGGCGCACGCGAACGCGCGAGGAGCACAGGAATGGCATTGAGAATTCGCCTGGCACGGGGTGGTGCCAAGAAACGCCCGTTCTACCGAATTGTCGTGGCGGAAAACACCGCGCCACGCGACGGCCGGTTCGTCGAGAAGGTCGGGACCTACAACCCGATGGTTCCGAAGGAGCACCCCGACCGGCTCAAGGTCGACGAGGACCGGATCCGACACTGGCTGTCTGTCGGCGCCAGGCCCACCGATCGGGTGCACAAGTTCCTGGGCGAACTCGGGCTGATGCCCGCCTTCGAGGTCCGTCCACAGCCGACGAAGTCGGCACCCGGCAAGAAGCGGGCGGAACGTGAAGCGGCGGCCGCCGCCTGAACTCCCACACTCCCGCCAGGACGTGTGCCTGGGGGTGATTGCCGGCGCGCACGGGGTTGCCGGCCTGGTGCGGGTGCAGAGCTTTGCCGAAAAGGCGGAGGACATCGCCGCCTACGGCCCGCTCCACGATGCGGACGGCACCCGCTACAGCCTCGAGGTGACCGGCCGTTCCCGCGGTCAGCTGCTGGTTCGCATCGCCGGGGTGGGCGACCGCGATGCGGCGGCGGCCCTGCGGGGAACCCGCCTGCATGTCCCGCGCAGCGTGCTTCCCGCAGCCGGTGACGGTGAATACTACCACACCGACCTGATCGGGCTGCAGGTCGAACGCCGGGACGGCTCGCCGCTCGGTGTGGTTGCGTCGGTCCACAACTTCGGCGCCGGCGACCTGATCGATGTCCGGCTCGCCGGCTCGCGCCGTACCGTGCTCCTGCCCTTTGACGCGGCGACAGTGCTCAAGGTCGATCTTGAGGCGGGCAGCATGGTGGTGGATCCTATGCCGGGCCTGCTCGAGGACCACGCGGGGGGCAACCGGTGAGTATGGGCACACCGGCCTGGCTGGCGACGGTGCTCACCCTGTTCCCTGACATGTTTCCAGGCCCGCTCGCGCTGTCGCTTGCCGGCAAGGCGCGCGACGCCGGGACATGGAACCTCGAGGTCCTCGACATCCGCGACTTCGCGCGCGACCGGCGCGGTACGGTCGACGATGCGCCCTTCGGCGGCGGGGCCGGAATGGTGTTGCGGCCCGACGTTGTCGATGCCGCGCTGGCGGCGGTCGACGGACGTCCCGGTCGGCGGATCTATCTCACCCCGCGCGGCCGACCCTTTGACCAGGCAACGGCACGCCGCTGGGCCGGCGAACCCGGCGTGGTCCTGCTGTGCGGGCGCTACGAGGGTCTCGACCAGCGGGTGATCGATGCCCGCGGGCTCGAGGAGGTCAGTCTCGGCGACTTCGTGCTCTCGGGCGGCGAGCCGGCGGCACTTGCCATGCTCGATGCCTGCGTCAGGCTGCTGCCCGGGGTAGTGGGAGCGGACGGCGGGCTCGAGGAGGAGAGTTTCGAGGACGGTCTTCTCGAGTATCCGCTCTATACCCAGCCGCGATGCTGGAACGACATGGAGGTCCCCGAAGTGCTGCTCTCGGGCCACCACGCGCGGATCCGCGCGTGGCGCCGGGATCAGGCCGAGCAGGCGACACGCGAGCGCCGGCCCGACCTGTGGGCCCGCCGCCCCGGCGCCCGCCCGCGCGGGACCGGCAGCGACATGTAGGGCCCGTGTTCGCGGCGGCCACCGGACCGCCGTCCGTGGCGCAAGGCACTGGACATTCGCGCCGTTGCGCGCGATAAGCCCGGCTTTGCCGGCGATCGTGGTCCGGGCATTCGTGTTGGCGTTGCCACACGGACATTGCCCGGTGTGGATGCACGCAGACGGCAACAGGACGGGGAACAGACGGCAGCGCTGGCGCGCCGGCCAGTCAGAAGGGGACCGAGAGTGAACATCGTGCAGCAGATCAGCCAGGAACAGGTCGAGCGGCTCAGTGCACAGCGCCCGGTTCCGGAGTTCGGCCCGGGCGACACGCTCCGGGTCCACGTCAAGGTGGTGGAAGGTTCGCGCGAGCGCATCCAGGTATTCGAGGGCGTCTGCATCGCGCGCAAGTCGGACTCGATCAACTCCAACTTCACCGTGCGCAAGATCTCCTACGGTGAGGGTGTCGAGCGGGTGTTTCCGCTGCATTCGCCGCGGATTGCCGACATCGAGGTGATCCGTCGCGGCCGCGTGCGCCGGGCCAAGCTCTACTACCTGCGCTCGCGACGCGGCAAGGCGGCCCGTATCCCGGAGAAGGTGACCCGGACCGGCCGGACGCGGCGCGGCGCGGCGCGGAACTGATCACGAGGACAACCGGGCAGGAGCACGTGCAATGGCGAAGCCGCGTACATTGTTCGACAAGATCTGGCAGTCGCACCTGGTCAACCGGGAAGACGACGGGACCTGCCTGATCTACATTGACCGCCACCTGGTGCACGAGGTGACGAGCCCGCAGGCCTTCGAAGGGCTGCGCATCGCCGGCCGGCAGGTGCGCCGGCCCGACCTCACCCTGGCGGTGGCCGACCACAACACGCCCACCACGGACATCTCCGAGGGGATTGCGGAAGAGGACTCGCGCATCCAGGTCGAGACGCTCGAAAGCAACGTGGCCGAGTTCGGGGTCCCGTATTTCGGGCTCGAGGATGCGCGCCGCGGCATCGTGCACATCATCGGGCCGGAACAGGGGTTCACCCTGCCCGGAATGACCATTGTCTGCGGCGACAGCCACACCGCCACCCATGGCGCCTTCGGGGCACTTGCCTTCGGGATCGGCACGTCCGAGGTCGAACACGTGCTCGCCACCCAGACCCTGCGCCAGGCGCCGGCTCGCAACATGCGGGTGACCGTCGAGGGCAGCCTGCCGTTCGGTGTTACCGCCAAGGACGTGATCCTTGCCATCATCGGCAGGATCGGAACCGCCGGCGGGACCGGACACGTGATCGAGTTCGCCGGCGACGCCATCCGCTCGCTGTCGATGGAAGCCCGGATGACGGTGTGCAACATGGCGATCGAGGCCGGCGCACGCGCCGGGATGATCGCGCCCGATGAGACCACCTTCGACTACCTGCGCGGCCGGGCCATGGCGCCGAAGGGCGGCGCATGGGAGCAGGCGGTCGCATGGTGGCGGACCCTGCCGTCCGACCCCGGCGCCACCTACGATACCGAGGTGGTTCTGCAGGCCGCCGACATCGTTCCCCAGGTCACCTGGGGAACGAACCCCGAAGAGGTGATCCCGGTGGACCAGCCGGTCCCGGATCCCGCCGCAATCGAGGACGCACAGCGCCGCGCCAAGGTCGCCCGGTCGCTCGCCTACATGGGGCTTGAGGCCGGAACGCCGATTTCCCGGGTACCGGTCGACAAGGTGTTCATCGGATCGTGCACCAACGGTCGCATCGAGGACCTGCGCGCGGTCGCCCGGGTGGCGCAGGGACGCTCCGTTGCCCCCGGCGTCCATGCCATGATCGTGGCCGGTTCCGGCCTGGTGCGTGAGCAGGCGGAAGAGGAGGGTCTGGGCGAGATCTTCCGCGAGGCGGGCTTCGACTGGCGCCAGGAACCCGGGTGCTCGATGTGCCTGGCGATGAATGCCGACCGCCTCGAACCCGGAGAGCGGTGCGCCTCGACATCCAACCGCAACTTCGAGGGACGCCAGGGCTACGGCGGCAGGACGCACCTGGTCAGCCCGGCGATGGCAGCGGCCGCCGCGGTGACCGGGCGGCTCGCCGACGTGCGTGAACTCCTGGCGGGAGCGGAATAATGCAGAAGTTCGAAACCCACCGCGGTGTCGCGGCACCGTTCGACATGATCAACATCGACACCGACAAGGTGATCCCGAAGCAGTACCTGAAGACCATCAGGCGCACCGGGCTCGGCAAGCACCTGTTCGCCGAGATGCGCTACCGCGCCGACGGGTCGGAGAACCCCGACTTCGTGCTGAACAAGCCGGTCTACCGCGACGCCAGCATCATCGTCGCCGGCGACAACTTCGGCTGCGGTTCATCGCGCGAACACGCCCCCTGGGCCCTGCTGGACTACGGCATCCGCTGCGTGATCTCGACCAGCTTCGCCGACATCTTCTACAACAACTGCTTCAAGAACGGCATCCTGCCGATCACCGTCTCCCGCGAGCAGCTCGACGAGCTGATGCAGGATGCGGAACTCGGCGCCAACGCGGTGCTCGAGGTCGACCTCGCCGCCCAGGAAATCTCGCGGCCGAACGGAGAGAAGATCGGCTTCGAGGTCGAGCCGGCACGCAAGCACTGCCTGCTCCACGGTCTTGACGACATCGGGCTGACGCTGGCACGCGAAGAGGCAATCGACAGCTTCGAGGAACGCCGGGCCCGGGAACAGCCCTGGGTCTGAACACGCCCGGTCCGACCGGTGCGGCGAGATGCAGGGGAATACCATGACATCGAACAGGAAGCTGCTGGTCCTCCCGGGTGACGGGATCGGGCCGGAAGTCGTGGGGCAGGTGCTGCGCGCGGTCGACTGGCTGGCGCGCAAGCGCTCGGTCAGCTTTGACATCACCGAAGGGCTGGCCGGCGGCGCGTCATGGGACAGGCACGGCACGCCGCTCACCGACGAGACCCTGGCCGATGCGCTCGCCGCCGACGCGGTGCTGTTCGGGTCCGTCGGCGGCCCGGCCTACGATCAGCTGCCGTTCGAGCAGAAGCCCGAGCGCGGCCTCCTGCGCCTGCGCAAGGAAATGGACCTGTTCGCCAACCTGCGCCCGGCGATGGTGTTCGGACCGATGGCGGACAGCTCCAGCCTGAGGTCCGAACTGGTGTCGGGCCTCGACATCCTGATCCTGCGTGAACTGACCGGCGGCATCTACTTCGCCGAGCCAAGGGGGATCGAGGATCTCCCGGACGGAACCCGCAAGGGCTACGACACCAACCTGTACACCACCCCCGAGATCGAACGGATCGGCAGGGTCGCCATGGACCTCGCGCGCAAGCGCCGCGGCAAGGTGACCTCGGTCGAGAAGGCGAACGTCATGATGTCAGGGGTGCTGTGGCGCGAGACCATGCAGCAGCTGTTCGACGCCGAGGCCGACGGTCTCGAGACCGAGCATATGTACGCGGACAACTGCGCCATGCAGCTGGTCCGCTATCCCAGGCAGTTCGACGTGATCGTGACCGACAACCTGTTCGGCGACATGCTGTCGGACTGTGCCGCCATGCTCACCGGCTCGCTCGGCATGCTGCCGTCGGCCTCGCTCGGCGCCGCCGATCCGGTGACCGGGACCCGGCATGCGCTCTACGAACCGGTCCATGGTTCGGCACCGGACATCGCGGGCAAGGGTATCGCGAACCCGATTGCGGAACTGCTCAGCTTCTCGATGGCGCTGCGCTACTCTTTCGACATGGGCGAGGACGCCGACCTTGTCGATGCAGCAATCGACCGGGTGCTGGCGGCAGGTCTCCGGACCCGCGACATCATGAGCGAAGGCAAGACCGCGGTGTCGACCGAGGGCATGATGGACGCGATCCTGCACGAGCTCGACACGGCGTCCTGAACGGCAAGAGGGCGACAGCTACCATGGGATACCGGGTTGCGGTGGCAGGAGCCACCGGTGCGGTGGGCCGCGAAATGCTCCGCGTGCTGGCCGAGCGGGAGTTTCCCGCCGACGAGGTGGTGGCACTCGCCTCGGCGCGATCGATCGGCAAGGAAGTCTCCTTCGGGGAGGAACAGACGCTCAGGATCTCTCCTCTCGGGTCACACGACTTCTCGACCACCGATATCTGCCTGTTCTCGGCCGGCGGCTCGGTCTCGAAACAGTACGCGCCGAAGGCGGCGCGCGCGGGATGCGTGGTGATCGACAATTCGTCGCAATGGCGCATGGAACCGGACATTCCGCTCGTGGTGCCCGAGGTGAACGGTGATGCGCTTCGCTCCTACCGCGAGCGCAACATCATCGCCAATCCCAACTGTTCCACCGCCCAGCTGGTGATGGCCTTGAAGCCGCTGCACGACACCTTCGAGATCAGCCGGGTGGTGGTCTCGACCTACCAGTCGGTCTCGGGCGCCGGACAGCAGGGAATGGAAGAGCTGTTTTCCCAGACCCGGGGTATCTATGTCAGCGACGCGGTCGAGCGTGAGGTGTTCACCAAGCAGATCGCGTTCAACTGCATCCCGCACATCGACAGGTTCATGGACGACGGATCGACGCGGGAAGAATGGAAAATGGCGGTGGAAACCCGCAAGATCCTCGACCCGGACATCGATGTCGTGGCGCACTGCGTGCGGGTTCCCGTCTTCATCGGCCATGCCGAGGCGGTGTTCGTCGAGACCAGGATGCCGATCGATCCCGAACACGCGCGCTCGGTTCTGCGTGCCTTTCCCGGCGTCGTGGTAGTCGACTACCGCGAGGACGAGGGATACGTGACGCCCAAGGAGTGCGTCGGCGAGGACCCGGTCTACATCAGCCGGATCCGCACGGATCCGACGGTGGACAACGGGTTGGTGTTCTGGTGCGTGTCGGACAACCTGCGCAAGGGCGCGGCCCTGAACGCGGTGCAAATCGCCGAGGCCCTGGTGGCCGACTATCTCGAGGAGGCGGCGTAGGCGCGTCGCTCACCGCCCGGGCATGGTTGCGAGCTCGGCCAGGCACGCGCCGAGCGCGAGTTCGTCGCTCCCGAGTTCCAGGGTACGGCGCGTCACCAGGTCGAGCCCCGACATGGTGGCCTCCAGCGCGCGGGCGGTATCACGCGTGTCGATGAAGTGCGCGGCGTAGAGGGCCGAGAACAGGTCTCCCGCACCGCGAAACCGTGCCTGTCTGTACGGAGCGGTGACCCACCGGACGGTGTCGGCGGTGACCGCGCAGGAGGCAATCCGCTCGCCCTGGACGATGCCCGTGACCACGACCTGGCCCGGGGAGCCGCGACACAGTGCGCGGGCAGCCGTCACGACGTCTTCGGTGCCATCAACCGGCCGGCCGGTGAGCCAGCCGAGTTCGTACCGGTTCGGTGTGATGATGTCGGCAAGCGGCAGCAGCCGGCAGCGGATCGCGTCGACAATACCGGGCGCCACGTAAATCCGGCCGTCATCGCCGATCACCGGGTCGAGCACGTAGAGTCCGTCCCGGTTGGCGCGTCGCACCGCGCGGACGGCCTGTGCGACCACTCCTGCCGTTGAAGGTCGGCCGAGGTAGCCCGACAGCACCGCGTCGCAGCGCCCGAGCACGTCCAGGCCGCGCAGGCCCCGGAACAGGTCCGCGAGTTCGGTCGCCGAGCGGGTCCGCCCGGTCCATCGGCCGTGGCCCGGATGGTTCGAGAAAGTCACGGTGGCGATCGGCCAGACCTCGTGTCCGAGGACCCGGAGAGCCGGGACCGCCGCCGCGTTGCCGACATGGCCATAGGTCACGGTGGACTGGATCGAGAGCACCGCCACCGCGTCGTTTCCGCTACCGGGCCAGGTACGGGGACAGGTGCCGGCCTATTTCCGGTCGGATCGCCTGGTCGAATTCACCGATCGCCTGCGCCACCTGGTCGTACCAGGCATAGCCGCGGGCGGTCGGGGAGCGTGCATCGGAGAGCGTGCGGGCAAGTGAGACCGAGGCAGTGGCACTGGCGAGAACCCGGTCGGCGTCGCGAACCTCGAGCCGTGCTTCCAGCTCGACCCGGTAGCGCCGGTTCTCTCCCGCCGCCTGGAGCAGCGACTTCAGCCAGGATGCCGGGGGCAGTGCTTCCTCGACGACCCTGGCGTCGGTCACGACGAACACCGCCTCGCGTCCGGCGCCGACCGGAACCAGGACGTCTTCAGCCCATTGCCGGGCCGCGGCGGCAGGCGCGATCGGAACCAGGTGCTCCACGTGCGGCGACGCGAACGGCGGCACGTACTCGACCACGGTCCGCGCCCGGACAACATCAAGCCGGATCGGTGCCAGTTCGGCGAACGAGACGTCTCGCGGCGCCGGCGATGGCGGCGGCGGCGTCACACAGGCGGCGAGCAGCAGCGCCAGACCTGCCGCAAGGCGCGTTCCCGCCCTCACTGCAGCATTCTCCCGGACGCGGGGTGATCACGGCCGAGCTCGGCAAGCGCCATGGCGTCGTAGCGTCGCTCGGTCTTGCAGAACTCGCAGACAACCGACACCACACCCTCCTGCATCATGCTGCGCAGTTCCTCATCGGACAGCGAGCGGAGGACCCGTTCGACCCGCTCGGCGCTGCAGCGGCACCGGGCCTCGATCGGCTGCCTCGGCCAGGCCCTGACCCCGGTTTCGTGGAACAGCCGGTAGAGCAGCGCCTCCGGCGCCAGCGTTCGGTCGACCAGTTCCTCCCGCGTGCAGCTTCCCATCAGAATGACGGCGGTGCGCCATCCCTCGTCGTACTCCTCCTCGCTCACGCCGGGCGGTGCGCCGTGGCCGCCGGCGAACGGCAGGCGCTGGACCATCAGCGCCGACGCGCGCCAGGCTCCGGTCTCGTCCCGTGCCGCAGCAAGGGTAAGGTCGGTCTCGAGTTGTTCCGAATTTCTGAAATACGCCCGGGTGCACTCCACGAGGCCGTCTCCTGTCAGCTCGACGATCCCCTGGTAGCGCTCGGCGTGCCGGCCCTGATCAACGGTAAACGCCATGTGTCCGCCCCCGGTCAGGCGCGACAGCGGAACCCTGGGCCCGTGCGCCTGCACGAGCCTGTGCACGCCGTCCTCGTCGCAGGCGGCATAGCCGCGCAGGCTGCCGTCGCTGGTGACGTCGGCCATGAGCGTGCGAAGCGGCCCGTTTCCGCTCACCTGCAGCGTGAAAACGCCGTCGAACTTCAGTGCACCGGCAAGACATGGAGCCAGCGCCAGCATCTCGGCCTGCAGGCGTGCGACCGGTTCGGGATGGGCATGTACGGCAACGATGGCATCGACAGCGGCGTCCAGGCTGACCAGTCGGCCGCGAAGGGCATAGGGTTCGACCTGGAACGGAAGGACCATGTCCTCGCGCACCGGTTCATCCGGGATCACGACAGGCACCAGGTCAGGATCGCCTTCTGGCTGTGGAGCCGGTTTTCCGCCTCGTCCCACACGATTGACTGGGGCCCGTCGATCACTCCCGGCGTGACTTCCTCGCCGCGGTGCGCCGGCAGGCAGTGCAGGAACACAGCGTCCTTGCTCGCCCGGCCCATCAGTGCCTCGTCGACCCGGTAGGGAGCGAGCAGGTTGTGCCGGCTCGCATCGTCGTCGCCCATGGAGATCCAGGCATCGGTCACGACACAGTCCGCATCCGTGACCGCGGCAACGGGGTCATGCATCAGGTCGACCTCGCCGCCGTTGGCCCTGGCCCATGCGAGCAGTTCCGGGTCAGGCGAGCGTTCCGGCGGGCAGGCGATACGCAGCCGGAAGCCGAACCGGACCGAGGCATGGATCCAGGACGATGCCATGTTGTTGCCGTCGCCGCTCCAGGCGACCACCTTGCCGCGGATCGGACCGCGGTGTTCCTCGTAGGCCATCACGTCGGCCAAGAGCTGGCACGGGTGCGAGTGGTCGGTCAGTCCGTTGATCACCGGGACAGTGGCGTGGCGCGCCATTTCAGTGATCTTCTCGCGCTCGTAGGTCCGCATCATGATGCAGTCGACGTAGCGCGACAGTGCGCGCGCGGTATCGGCAACGGTCTCGCCGCGGCCGAGCTGCAGCTCTGACCCGTTCAGCACCACGACCTCGCCGCCGAGCTGCTTCATGCCGACCTCGAAGGAGACCCGGGTCCGGGTCGAGGGCTTCTCGAAAATCATCGCGAGCGTTTTCCCGGCGAGCGGCCGGTCCGCGCCGGTCGTACCCTGCTTGATCGCCACCGCGTCGTCCACCAGGCCACGCAGCGTTCCGGCGTCAATTTCGTCGAGGTCCAGAAAATGTTTCACGGCTGCCGTCATCCCACGGCCTCCAGCGTGACAATGAGGGTGATGGAGCGGCCGGGCGTCCCGGCCGCTCCTGGAATCAGTCGGCCTTGCTGCGCGCGAAGACGGTATCGAGAATGCGGAGGCACTCGTCGATCTCGTCATCACTGGCCGTCAGCGGCGGGAGCAGGCGGACGACGTTGTCGCCGGCGACGACCGTGAGCAGCCCGGCATCCCGCAGGGCGGTCATCACCTCGAGGTTGTTGTCCACGCACTTGATGCCGATCATCAGCCCGACACCACGCACCTCCTCGATGGCATCGGGGCGCCGTGCCGCCAGGTCATCGAGGCCGGCACGCAGCCGCACACCCTTCTGCGCCACCGCGTCGAGGAACCCGGGCTTGACCAGTTCCTCCAGCACCGCGTTGGCCGCGGCCATGGCGAGCGGGTTTCCGCCGAAGGTCGAGCCGTGGGTGCCCGGGACCATGCCGGTCGCCGCCTTCTCGGTGGCGAGCACCGCGCCGACGGGAAACCCGCCGCCCAGACCCTTGGCGAGGCCCATGATGTCCGGCTTCACCCCGTACATCTGGTAGGCGAAGAGGTGGCCGGTCCGTCCCATGCCGCACTGGACCTCGTCGAACACCAGCAGGGCGTCGAACTCGTCTGCGGCCGCGCGCAGTCCCTCCAGATAGGCACCGTCGGCCGGGTTGATCCCGCCCTCGCCCTGGATCGGCTCGACCAGGATCGCGGCCGTGCGGTCGGACAGCGCCGCACGCAGCTCGTTCAGGTTGCCAAACGGGACATGGTGGAACCCGTCGGGCCGGGGACCGAAACCCTCGCGGTACTTCTCGCTGTCCCCTGCCGAAAGGGTCGCGAGCGTGCGGCCGTGAAACGCACCGCTGGCGCAGACCACTTCCTCGCGTTCCGGTGCTCCGGAGACGAACTGGTACTTGCGCGCGACCTTGAGCGCTCCTTCCATCGCCTCGGCACCCGAATTGCAGAAGAAGCAGGTATCGGCAAAGGAATGCTCGACCAGCTTGTCGGCAAGCTGCTGCTGCTCGGGGATGTTGTACAGGTTGGAGACGTGCCACAGCCGCTCCGCCTGGTCCTTCAGCGCGGCGACGAGCGCCGGGTGTCCGTGACCGAGCGAATTCACCGCGATGCCGGTGGCAAAGTCGAGGAATCGTCGCCCGTCGGTGCTGTACAGCCAGGAGCCCTCACCCCGCTCGAAAGCGATTTCGATGCGTCCGTATGTAGTCATCACCGACGTCACGGTCTCTCTCCTCAATGTTGGAAACGCCCGCTCGGCTCGCCGGGTCCGTGACCCGGGATCGGGGCGCCAAGAACCGAGCTTATCACCGCACGGCGACCGGACTGTCAAGTGAGCCGGGCGTCAGTCGGACCGGAAATGCCGGGAGAGTTTCAGTTTCTGGCCCTGGTAGTTCGAACCCATGGTCCGGCCGTAGAGCTTGTCCGGCACGTCGAGGAGCTGTTCGTAGACCAGCCGGCACACGGTCTGCCCGTCCTCGATCAGAAACGGAACGTCGCGTGACCTGACCTCGAGCACCGCCCGGGTGCCGCCGCCACCATGGTCCGCCATGCCGAAGCCGGGATCGAAGAAACCGGCGTAGTGCGCCCGGAACTCGCCGATCCGGGTGTTGACGGCGCGCATCTCCGCCGAGGCCTCCGGCGGGACCAGGATGCTTTCCTTCGACATCAGGATGTAGAACTCTTCCGGGTTCAGGACCAGTTCGGCCGGCTGGCCGCGGTGACGGTACACCGGATCCCAGAAGTCGAGTGCATCGCGGGAACCCGACCGGTCGACATCGATCAGGCCGGCGTGCGGGCGGGCCCGGTAGGCGATGAGGCCGGTTCCGGGCGCACCCTCGAGATCGACGCGGATGGCGACACCTTCGCGAATGTCGACGTCCGGCAACGGGGCGTCACCCAGCAGGTCGGCGCGCCCGGCGCCGTTTTCCTGTACCAGGCCGAGTTGCCGCTGCAGCCGGCTCATCCGGGCATCGGCAGGGCGCGGCGTGCCGCGGCGCAGCCGCAGCTGGGTCAGCCGGGATCCCCGGCGGACCAGGATCGAGAAGGTGCGCGGCGAGATCTCGGCGTAGAGCGGACCGGCATAGCCGTCCGCGACGGTCTCGAACTCGCCGCTCTTGTCGGTGATCAACCGGGTGAAGACATCGAGCCGGCCGGTCGAACTCTTCGGATTGGCCATGCCCGAGTACCCGGCGGGCAGGGCGAGGTGCTCGAGCAGCGGGACGATGTAGACGCAACCGCGCTCCAGGACCGCGCCATCGGCAAGATCGAGCCTGTGCATGGCGTAGCGCTCGAGCTTGTCCTCGACCCGGACCCCGGCGCCGGGCAGGAAACTCGCGGCGATCCGGTACGCGACCGGACCGAGGCGCAGGTCGATGCTGGCCGGCTGGATCTGGTCTTCCGTGACCGGCGGATCGGCCTGGATGCGATGGTGTGCGATCAGGTCGCGGATGTTCTGGCTGGCGAGGATGCCCGTGGTGTTGAGGCGCCCCCGCCCGCCTTCGAAGAGCTGCTCGCTCATGATTGCCGGGTGCCGGCTCCCGGTCCGGCGCTACAGGGCGGCGAGCACGTTCTCCGCGCTCGAGACCTCGAACGCGCCCGCATCCTCGGCGAACAGCTTTTCGACCGTACCGTCGTTCACGATCATGGCGTAGCGCGCCGAGCGTACCCCCAGTCCCCGGGAGGTGAGGTCCAGCACCATGCCCAGCGCCTGCGCAAGCTCGCCGCTGCCGTCGGCCAGCATCGTCACCTTGCCCGCGGCCTGCTGGTTCGCACCCCAGGCGTCCATCACGAAGACGTCGTTGACCGACACGCAGGCGACGACATCAACGCCCTTCGCCCTGATCTCGTCGGCCTTCGCCACGAAACCCGGCAGGTGCTGGTTGGAGCATGTGGGGGTGAAGGCGCCGGGCACCGCGAACAGCACCGCCTTCTTGCCACGGAACAGGTCGTCGGTGCTGATCGGTTCGATGCCCGATTCGCCCTTGTGGTGCAGCGTCACCGACGGAATCTTGTCTCCGGGCTTGATGGTCATGGATCGTCTCCTCGGATGCTGGTGTGTCCGAACAACGCGCGGGAACGGGCGTGTGCGGCTGCGGTTTCAGGTGGCCACACAATACGAAGATCTGGAGCGAAATCCAGCGGCAAGAGGCGGGGTGGTCATGGCGACCCGCGGGCCTCGGCAAGCGCGTCGAGCACCGCGCCCGGGCTCAGCAGTTCCGGCAGGGGCACCCCGTCCGGCGCACCCGGTCCGTAGACGGCGTTGAACGGGATCCCGTAGCGCCCGAACCCCGAAAGGTAGCGTGCGATCGCATCGTCGGGCCGGGTCCAGTCCGCCCGCATGGGAACCACGTCCTGCGTGGAGAGCTGCCCTGCGACCGGATCGGTTGCGAACACCACCGCGTCGTTGACCTTGCAGGTCAGGCACCAGTCGGCAGTGACGTCAACGAACACCACCCGGCCGTCCGCAACAAGCCCGGTGATCCTGCCGGGATCAAACTCCTCCCAGCTTCCGTCCACCGCCCGTGCGTCCGGCCCGGGGCGCCCGCCGGGCGGAGCCGCCCCGGCAGCCAGGAGCGCGACACAGGCAAGGACCGCCGTTGCCGCTCCGAGGCCGCGCCGCCACCACCATGCCCGCGCGGCCAGGGCCGCGGCCATCGCTGCAACCGCGAGCACGGTGACATGCCGCCAGGTCCCGTCGACCTGCTCCGCGGCGATGGCCACAAGCCAGGCCGCGGTCAGGGCGAGGGCGAGGGCGAGCACCGCGCGGACTACTGCCATCCAGCGACCCGGACGGGGCAGGACGGTCACCAGGGCCGGGAAGGCGGCAATGCCGAGCCACGGCGCCGCAAGCCCGACGCCCATGGCCGTGAATATCGCCAGGATCTCGAGGGCGCCGGCAGACAGTGCAAACCCCAGCGCGGTCCCGACGAAGGGGGCGGAACAGGGTGTCGCCAGCAGGGTCGCAAATGCGCCGGAGAGGAAGTTGCCCCAGTGCCCGCCACCGTCCACTCCCGCGAGCCGGGCGAGGACGCCTGGGAGCCGGATCTCCAGCGACCCGATCATCGAGCCCGCGAAAACGACCAGCACCACGGACAGTGCGATCAGGAACAGCGGTTGCTGGAACTGGATGCCCCAACCGATCGCGACCCCGGCGTGGCGGAGCGCGATGGCGCCGGCGGCCAGCGCCAGGAAGGAGGTGACGACCCCGGCGGCGGTCGCAAGGAAGCCGACCCTGACCGTGCTCCTGGTGTCGTGGCCGGCGCGGAGAACCTGCATGAGCTTGAGAGACAGAACCGGCAAGACACAGGGCATCAGGTTCAGGATCAGCCCGCCGATGAGCGCGAGCCCGATCATGACGAGAAGTGGTGTACCGGCAGCGGGCGGGTCGATGACGGTGGAGTTGGCCTCGACAAACCGCGCCCCGTCAACGGCGGTGATGACCACCGGCAGCGCGCGCAGGCTGCCGCCGGCGGGAACCGTTGCCTCGAGCCGGACGCTGGCGGCGTACCCGTCGCCTGCCAGCTCGACCCGCGGGGCCCGGAATCCGTAGCCCGCCCGGTCCGATTCAACGAAGAGCGCCGGTTCCTGCAGCGGAACGTCTGACCGGAGGCTGACATCTATCGCGCCATCATCCCACGTGACCCGCTCGACCGACAGCCCGATCCCGTCACCCGCCGTCGGAACCCGGGCACGGTAGCGGTCGATCAGCTGGGTGTAGGCCGTCGGCCCGCCGGGGCCCGCCGGGACCGCGAGGTGGAGCGGTGCCGTCAGGGGAATGCAGACCTCGCTGCACACCAGCGCATCGAGGGTGGCCGCGATCTCGAGCGGTGCTCCGGGCTCGATCAGCACCGCTGAGAGGGGCAGGACCACCTCGTCGCCGTATCCAATGCTCTCGAGCCCGTTCCAGTCGAAACGCTCCGGAACCGGCCAGGACCAATCCAGGCGCTCGAGGTTGCGCGAGTCCGACGTGTCGAGTTGGGGCGGGTAGCCGGCGTCACCCGGGGTGCGCCAGTAGATTTTCCAGCCCTCCTCGAGACGAAACTGCAGGCCGAGCGGGACCGCGCGTTCCGATCCGGTGGCAGCGACGGCACTGACAAGCCGGACGTCGGCAATGTCGGTCCGCACCCAGGTGCCCGCGACGGCGCAGGCGTGCCAGGCGGACAGCAGCAGGAGGGCAAGGAGCGCGCGAACCATGATACCGGCTTTCCCGCACAGGGTGGCAGGCTCCCCGGTTGTGGAATCGCCCGGGACCGATAGTATGGGTGATACTACAATGCGCGGTTACGGCAAACGAGGACTCCGTGTGTCCGGCCAGGGTTTGCGCAACCGGGTCCGGGCCACGTCGACAAACAGGTGCGTACCATGACCTCGGAGTTGAACGTGACGGACGGGTACCTGACAGGTCACCTTCTGCTCGCCATGCCGACCATGTCGGATCCCCGCTTCGAGCGGACCGTCATCTACATGTGCGCCCATGGCCCGGAGGGTGCGATCGGCCTCGTCATCAACCGCCTGATCGGATCGTTGTCGTTTCCCGACCTGCTGACCCAGCTCGACATCGAGATCAACCCCGAACACCACGCACGGATGCCGAACATCCATTTCGGTGGCCCGGTCGAGACGGAACGCGGCTTCGTGCTGCATACCAGCGATTACCGGCATGACGGCACCATGTGGATTGCGGGCGACATCGCGCTGACCGCAAACATCGACATCCTGCGGGACATCGCCGCCGGTCGCGGGCCGCGGCAACATATCCTCACGCTCGGCTATGCCGGCTGGGGTCCGGGACAGCTCGAAGGCGAGATCCAGGGCAATGCATGGCTGTGCGCGCCCTGCGAGGACACGCGGCTGTTCGACAGCGACCTTGACGAAATGTGGAACCGCGTGCTCGCCGACCTCGGAGTCGAGGCCGCATTGCTGTCGACCCATGCCGGCCGGGCCTGACCGGGCTCAGGATTCCATGGGCATGTCCAGGGCGTAGCCGGCGGATCGGACGGTTCGGATCAGGTCCATCTCGCCGTCCCCGTTCAGGGCCTTGCGCAGCCGTCTGATATGGACATCGACCGTACGCACCTCGACGTAGACGTCCCGGCCCCAGACACGATCGAGCAGCTGTGTGCGGGAGAACACCCGGCGCGGATACTCCAGGAAGTGCCGCAGGAGCCGGAACTCCGTCGGTCCGAGATGGACGTTGCGGCCGTTGCGTGTCACCCGGTGATTGGTGAGGTCCATCGCCAGGTCGGCAAAGGTCAACTGGCTGGCCTGTGACCCGGGCCGGGTTCGCCGCAGCACCGCCCGGATCCTCGCGACCACCTCGACGAGGCTGAACGGTTTGGTGATGTAGTCGTCGGCGCCGGCATTCAGCCCGCGTACCCGGTCGGTCTCCTCGCCGCGGGCCGTGAGCATGATGACCGGGATCTCCGCAGTATCATCGGTCCGGCGCAGCTGTCGGCAGACATCGGAACCGGACAGCAGGGGCAGCATCCAGTCAAGCAGGACCAGGTCCGGCATCTGTTCCCGGCACAGCAGCAGCGCTTCCTCTCCGTTGGTGGCCGCGCTGACCCTGAAACCCTCGCGCTCCAGCGTGTAGCGCAGCAGGGTGACGATGTCGTCCTCGTCCTCGACGACCAGGATGTGCGGCTTCATCAGGACGTCGTCCCTGCCGGATCCCTCCACCTGCGCGCGGGTCATGTCCCCTGCTCCCTGTCCGTCGAGTCGACAACAGTGACACTGGCGTCGTCACTGGTCGGCCGGCTCTCGGCGAACCGGCTCCCCTCCTCGATGAAGTGCACGATTTCGGCAATGTTGGTGGCGTGGTCGCCGATCCGTTCGATGTTCTTGGCAACGAACAGAAGGTGCGTGCAGTAGGAGATGCTTCGCGGATCCTCCATCATGTAGGTCAGGAGCTCGCGAAACAGGCTCGTGTGCATCTCGTCGATTTCCTCGTCGCGCCGCCAGGCGCGCAGAGCAGCCTCGGTATCGCCGTTGACATAGGAATCCAGCACGTCCTTGATCAGTGAACGGGCCAGCCGGGCCATGCGCACGATACCGTTCAGGCCCTGCAGTTCGGCAACCGTGGAAAGCGCACTCACGCGCTTGGCGATGTTCTTTGCGTGATCACCCATGCGTTCCAGGTCACGGGCGATGTGCAGGGCACCGAGAATGGCGCGCAGGTCGGAGGCCACCGGGGATCGAAGTGCCAGGATCCGCTGTGCGAGATCCTGGATCTCGATCTCCATGTCATCGATCCGCTCGTCGACCTCGCGCGTCCGCGCGGCGAGATCAATATCGCGCCGCACGACGGCGCGAACCGAATCCGCAACCTGGGCCTCGACCAGGCCGCCCATCGCGGCTGCTGCCGACTTGAGCGCGTCGAGATCATTGTCGAATGCCTTGACCGTGCGTTCCATCGCCCTTGAGGCTCCCGGTAAGGGTGGTTCCGCCCGCCTCCTAGCCGAAGCGGCCGGTGATGTAGTCCTGGGTGCGCTGGTCGTCCGGATTGGTGAAGATCTGGTCGGTGTTGCCAACCTCGACCAGTTCCCCGAGATGGAAGAAACCGGTGCGTTGCGAGACCCGTGCCGCCTGCTGCATCGAGTGGGTCACGATCACGATCGTGAAATTGGTGCGCAGTTCGTCGATCAGTTCCTCGATCCGGGCGGTGGCGATCGGATCGAGCGCCGAGCACGGCTCGTCCATCAGGATCACTTCCGGGTTCACCGCGATCGAACGCGCGATGCACAGGCGCTGCTGCTGTCCGCCCGAAAGCCCGGTGCCGGGTTCGTCGAGACGGTCCCTGACCTCCTTCCACAGCCCGGCCCTCTCGAGGCTGGTCTCCACCACCTCGTCGAGCTCCGACTTGCCCGATGTCATGCCATGGATCCGCGGGCCGTAGGCGACATTGTCGTAGATCGTCTTGGGAAACGGATTCGGCTTCTGGAACACCATGCCGACCCGGGCGCGCAGATGCACGGTGTCGAGCGACGGCGTGTTGATGTCCTCACCGTCCAGCATGATCCGGCCCTCAACCCGGCAGATGTCGATCACGTCGTTCATGCGGTTCAGGCACCGCAGGAACGTCGACTTGCCGCAGCCCGACGGGCCGATCAGCGCCGTGACCGTGTGTTCCCGGATATCGAGATCGACATCATGCAATGCCTGGGCCTCACCGTAGAACACCGCGACCTTTTTGGCCTGCATCTTCACCCGGGCGGCGGCATGCGCCGGGTTCTCGTCCTGCTGTCCGTTCGTGACCATCCCGACTTCCTACCAGCGACGTTCGAATTTCCTGCGCAGCCAGACCGCCGTCGCGTTCATGCAGGCGAGAAAGGCGAGCAGGACCATGATGGCGGCCGAGGTCTTCTCGACGAACGCGCGTTCCGGACTGTCGGCCCAGATATAGATCTGTACCGGGAGCACGGTCGCCGGGTCGGTAAACCCGGTTGGCGTGTCGACGATGAAGGCGACCATGCCGATCATCAGCAGTGGCGCCGACTCGCCAAGCGCCTGGGCCAGTCCGATGATGGTCCCGGTCAGGATACCCGGCATGGCGAGCGGCAGGACATGGTGCATCACGACCTGGTGCGGTGACGCCCCCAGACCTGTTGCGGCCTCCCGGATCGACGGCGGCACCGCCTTCAGTGCCGCGCGCGAGGCGATGATGATGGTCGGCAGCGTCATCAGCGCGAGCACGATGCCGCCGGCCAGGGGAGCGGAGCGCGGAACACCGAACAGCGAGATCACAACGGCCAGCCCGAGCAACCCGAAGACGATCGAGGGAACCGCCGCCAGGTTGTTGATGTTGGCCTCGATGATGTCGGTCCAGCGGTTCTTCGGCGCAAACTCCTCGAGGTATACCGCTGCCATCACGCCAACGGGAAACGAAAGCGCAAGGGTGACAAGCAGGGTCAGGAACGAGCCCATCAGTGCGCCCTGGATCCCTGCCTCCTCCGGCTCGCGACTGTCCGCGGTGGTAAAGAAGTCGAGGTTGAAGCGCAGCTCGATGCGTCCCTCCCCGACAAACCGGTCGTACCAGCCGAGCTCGAGATCGGAGACGCGGCGATCGGATTCCGGCAGGGTGCGGTCGAGGTGCCCCTTGGTCAGCATGTCGATGTCGTCGGACGCCTTGACCCAGAGACTGAACTCCGTGCCAAGGAGGCCGGGATCGGCCGCGATGGCGTCGCGCAGGTCGTAACCGGCATTCGGCGAGACGAACTGGTAGAGCTTGCGCTTGTCCCTCCTGCCGGTGACCCCGGGCGCCATGTCGCGGAGCGTTGCCTTGACCAGGCCGCCCCAGTTGGTTTCGCGCAGGTTGTCGATGTCCACCTGTTCGGCGCTGATCGCGAAGTCGAGGCGCACGTGGGTCTGCCAGAACGCGCTGTAGCCCTTGAGAACGATGCTCCCGATCAGGACCACGAGGATGACACCGGCAAGTGCGATGCTCAGCAGGCCGTAGAACCGGAACCGCATCTCGGACCGATGGCGGCGGCGCAGACGCGCCGCGTAGTCCGGTTCGCCCGACATTACCGCCCCTTCCCGAAACCTGGCTGCATGGTCAGTCATAGCGTTCCCTGTACTTTCTGACCACGGAAAGGGCGAGCAGGTTGAGCCCGAGGGTGACGACGAACAGCATCAGCCCGAGCGCGAAGGCGGCAAGGGTCTTGGCCGAGTCGAACTCCTGGTCTCCCACCAGCAGGGTGACGATCTGCACCGTGACCGTGGTCACCGCCTCCAGCGGGTTTGCGGTGAGGTTGGCCGCGAGCCCCGCGGCCATGACCACGATCATGGTCTCGCCGATGGCGCGGGAGATCGCGAGCATGAAGGCTCCGACAATGCCGGGCAGAGCCGCGGGCAGGATCACCTGGCGAATGGTCTCCGACTGGGTGGCGCCGAGACCGTAGGACGCGTCGCGCAGCGACTGCGGGACCGCGTTGATCACGTCATCGGACAGCGAGGAGACGAACGGAATGATCATGATGCCCATGACCACGCCGGCCGCGAGCGCACTCTCGGACGCCACGTCGAGACCGATGCTGCCTCCGGACTGGCGCACGAACGGGGCGACGGTCAGGGCGGCGAAGAACCCGTAGACGACGGTCGGGATCCCGGCAAGCACCTCGAGTATCGGCTTGGCGGTGGACCTGAGCCTGGATCCCGCGTACTCGGCCATGTAGATGGCGCTCATCAGCCCGATCGGTCCGGCAACGAGCATGGCGATCAGGGTGATGAGCAGGGTTCCGGCAAACAGCGGGATGGCGCCGAACGCGCCCGATGCGCCGACCTGGTCGCTGCGGATCGCCGTCTGCGGACTCCAGTGCAGTCCGAACAGGAACTCGTGCAGGGGCACCTTCTCGAAGAACCGCAGGGTCTCGAAGATCAGGGACAGCACGATGCCGATGGTCGTCAGGATGGCGATGGTCGAGCAGGCGACCAGCACCCACAGGATGATGCGTTCGACGTGGTTGCGGGCCCGCAGTCCGGGCACCACTCGCCGCCGCGCCCAGACCAGTCCGGCCATGGCGCATGCCAGGACCACCACGACCATGGAGGCGAACCCGGTCTGGCGCAGCGACTGGTAGTGATCGGCGGCCGCCTGGAGCGCCGGGTCAACGTCACGGCTGACGATACTGCCCGCGGCCAGGTTGCGGATGTCGGTGAGCAGCAGCGCCATGCGGTCCGGATCGTCGCTGACCAGTGCTGCCGGCAGTGACTGTACGGTCAGGGCCCGCACGATGGCACCCTCGGCGCCGAGCCACACGGCCATCACGAGGACCGCCGGCAGACCGCACCAGATCGCGACATACCCGCCGTAATAGGTGGGAAGCGAATGCAGCGGCTGTCCGCTCGCAACGGCCAGGTTCCGCGACCGGGACCGTCCGAGAGCGTAGCCGAACAGGGCCAGAAGCAGGACTGTTGCCGCAAGGATCAAACTGTGCACCGCCTGGCCCCTCGATGCCCTGTCCTCCCGGCAGCATCACTGCCGGACAGCCGACGCCCGGGGCAGACCCCGGGCGCCGGCCAGTGTATCACACGCAGCCGGATCAGAGCCCGGCCAGGCGTGTCATCCTGGCTCCGTCTTCCTGGTATTTCTTCAGGTCTGCCGCCGGAAGCGGGATCAGGCCCTTGTCGGTCAGGTACCCGTCCTCGCCGGCAGCCCGCTCGCTGGTGAACTCGGCGACGTATTCCGCAATGCCCGGGATCACGCCGACATGCGCCTTCTTGACGTAGAAGAACAGGGACCGGGAGATGCCGTAGGCTCCTCCGGCAATGTTCTCGAAGGTCGGGGCAACGCCATCGACCTCGGAACCCCGGACCTTGTCGGCGTTCTGGTCGAGGAAGCTGAAGCCGAAGATGCCAAGCGCGTTCGGATTGGCCTCGAGCTTCTGGACGATCAGGTTGTCGTTTTCCCCGGCCTCGATGAACCGGCCGTCCTCGCGCATGCTGTCGGACACGGCGCGGAACGCCTTCTTGCCCTTGTCCTTGCGCAGCTGCTTCAGCATCGGGAAGGCCTTGGCGCCGTCACGCATCGCGAGCTCGACGAAGGCGTCGCGGGTACCCGAGGTCGGGGGCGGCCCGAGAACCTCGATCTCGACGTCGGGCAGGGACGCGTCGATCTGGGACCAGCGCTCGTAGGGGTTGTCGACCAGCTTGCCGTCGACCGGAACCTGCTTGGCCAGTGCCATGAAGATCTGCTTCTCGCTGAGCTTCATGACCTGGCCCGCCTTGGAATTGGCGAGCACGATACCGTCGTAGCCGACCTTGATCTCGACGATATCCTCGATGCCGTTCTTGCCGCAGGTATCGATCTCGGACTGCTTGATCCGGCGCGAGGCATTGGTGATGTCCGGATGCTCCGGTCCGACGCCGGCGCAGAACAGCTTCAGGCCACCGCCCGAACCGGTGCTCTCGACCACCGGGGTCTTCATGCCGGTATTCTTGCCGAAGTTCTCGGCGACGACGGTCGAGAACGGGAAGACGGTGGAGGATCCGACGATGCGGATCTGGTCGCGGGCATCGGCCGATTGGGCCGACATCAGCGCCGCAAGGGCAACACCGCCGACTGTCAGGACGGCAGCGCGTGGAATGAGGGTCATGGTGCGGTTCTCCAGCAGGATCGGAAGCGTGGCGCACCGATGACGGGCTCAGCCATCATCGGGCAGGCGGAGCCTATCACCGCTGTGTGACAGTTGTGTTGCGCTCAGCCTTCCGGTGCGGCCGGAAGGAACACCGTAAAGGTGCTGCCCGTGCCCACCTCGCTGGTGATCGCGAGCGTCCCCCGGTGCCGGGCGATGATGTGCTTGACGATTGCAAGCCCGAGCCCGGTGCCGCCGAGCTTGCGCGACCGGGCGCTGTCCACCCGGTAGAATCGCTCGGTCAGTCTCGGGATGTGTTCGCGCGCGATCCCCTCTCCCTGGTCACTGATCGCGATTGCAACCATTTCCGCGTCCCCGTCGCGGACCGGCGGCTCGACGTCGTCCGCCATCATCGCCTCTATCCTGACCACGCTGTCGGAACGGCCGTACTTGATGGCGTTGTCAACCAGGTTCTGGGTAACCTGCAGCAGCTCGTCGAGATCGCCGATCACATCGGGCAGCCCGCCCCGGATGCCGGACTCGATCGTCATGCCCTTCTGGCTCGCCACGTAGCGGGCATCGGCAACCGTCCGCTCGATCACCCGGTCGATGGAGACGGTCTCGGTCGGCAGGTGGTGTTCCCGGGCCTCGATACGCGTCAGGGACAGGAGATCCTCGACCAACTGGGTCATCCGTGTCGACTGGCTGTACATGATGCCAAGGAACCGGGTACGCGCCTCGGCGTCATCGCGGGCCGGTCCCATCAGGGTTTCGACGAACCCGTGCAGGATCGCGAGCGGCGTCCGCAGCTCATGGCTGACGTTGGCCACGAACTCGACCCGCATCTGCTCCGCGCGCCGGGCTTCGGTCAGGCTGGTAAACGCGAGCAGGCAGGTCGCGCCAGGATCATCCCCGATCGGCGAGACCCGCACCCGGTAGACCGACTCCGCCGGGCCGATCCCGGCGATTTCGATATCCCTGCCTTCTCCGCCCTGGCGCACCACACCGAGCGCCGAGAGCAGGTTCGGCTCCCGCAGGACCGTCTTCAGGTCCCGCCCGGCCAGCGCCTCGCCGAAGGCCCGGGCCGCCGCCGCATTCGCGAGCGAGATGCGGTCATCCGGACCGATGACCATGATCGGGTCCGGAAGTTCGGCCACGATGCGGCGCAACCCGTCGGTCTCCGCACGGATGCGGTCCTGGCCGGACTCGTCCTCGCGCAGGCGCCGGATCAGCGCTCCCGCGAGATCGGCGAGATCGCCGTTGCCGTCGGCGAGCCGGGCAAGCTCACCGTTCCCGGCGCCGGCGCGCAGGGATCGGGCGACGGTGGCAAGTCCCTTCGCGTGAAGGGACACCAGCACGGCTGCAACCGCGGTCGCGAGCACCCAGCCGGCCACCATGGCGAGAAACGAAACCCCCGGGGTGAATGCCGCAACCACGCCGATCCCGGCAGCAAACGCGGCGCCGAGCGCCGCGGTCCCCAGAAGGCTGCCGGCTGTCCACCTGCCTGACACCGATCGTGCGCCCTCTCACCCGCGGGGCTCAGCACGCAGCGCGGATGGCGTCGTGCGCGGCGATGGCGCCCGCCTGCACGATCTCGTTGACCGTCGCGTTCATCTGCACGATCTGCACCGGTTTCTCGAGCCCGATCAGGACCGGGCCGATCACGGTTCCCGTCCCAGCCACCCGCAACAGCTTGTAGCTGATGTTGGCCGAGTGCAGTGCCGGCATGATCAGCACGTTGGCCGGGCCGGACAACCTGCAGAACGGGTAGTTCTCGCGCAGCGACATGTCGAGAGCGACATCGACGTTCATCTCGCCGTCGTATTCGAAGTCGACGCCGCGCTGGTCGATCGCCTGGACACCGGCCCGAATGCGCTGCATGTGCTGGCGGTCAGGGTAGCCGAAGTTGGAGAACGACAGCAGCGCAACCCTGGGCACATGCCCGAACGAACGCGCGAATTCCGCAGTCTGAACCGCTATGTCGGCGAGGCACTCCGGATCGGGAAGCTCGTTGATGTTGGTATCGGCGATGAACAGGGTCTGGCGCCGGGTGATCACGATGCTGCAGGTCATCAGCCTCTGCCCGGGCCGGGTGTCAAGCACCCGGGTGACATATTCGTGGTTCACCCCGAAACTCCTGGTCACCCCGGTGACCATGGCGTCGGCGTGACCGTGGCGGACCATGCAGGCCGCGAACACGTTGCGGTCCTGGTTGACCATGCGCTGGACATCGCGGAACAGCTGGCCGGACCGCTGCAGCCGCCGGTAGAGCGCGTCGGTATACATCCGGTTGTGTTCCGACCTGCGCGCATTGTGAATCTCGATGCTGCCCTCGTAGCCGAGACGGGCGAGCGTCCGGCCGACGGTCTCCTCGCGGCCGATCAGAACCGGTTCCCCGTAGCCGCTGGCCCGGAACGCGAAGGCGGCCCGGATCACCCGTTCCTCCTCGCCCTCGGCGAACACGACCCGGCGCGGCGACCGGCGCACCCGGCCGTAGATCCCGGTCAGCGCATTGGCGGTGGGATCGAGACGGCCGGACAGCGTCGCCTCGTAGGTCTCGAAGTCCTCGATCGGCTTGCGGGCAACCCCGGTGTCCATGGCCGCGCGTGCAACCGCGCTCGAGACGTGGACGATCAGCCTCGGGTCGAACGGGGCGGGGATGATGTAGTTGCGCCCGAACTGCAACGGCCGTCCGTAGGCAGCATTGACCTCGTCGGGCACGTCGAGACGGGCGAGCTCCGCGATCGCGCGGGCCGCCGCGATCTTCATCGCGTCGTTGATCTCGACCGCACGAACGTCGAGGGCGCCGCGGAAGATGTAGGGGAAACCGAGGACGTTGTTGACCTGGTTGGGGTAGTCGGACCGGCCGGTGGCCATGATGGCATCGGAGCGAATCGCAGCCACTTCCTCCGGGGTGATCTCGGGATCGGGGTTGGCCATGGCGAAGATGATCGGGTTGTCGGCCATGGACCGGACCATGTCGGCCGAAAACGCGTCCTTGACGGAGAGGCCGAACAGCACGTCGGCGCCCCTGACCGCGTCCTCGAGCGTCCGCGCATCGGTCTCGGCGGCGTGGGCCGACTTCCACTGGTTCATGCCCGCTTCACGGCCGCGCCAGACCACGCCGCGCGAGTCGCAGATCACGATGTTGTCGTACGGCATGCCCATCGCCTTGAGCAGCTCGACGCCGGCGATGGATGCAGCACCGGCGCCATTGACCACGAGGCGCGTTTCGCGCAGGTCGCGACCGGTAAGGTGCAGCGCATTGAGCAGTCCCGCGGCAGAAATGATCGCTGTTCCGTGCTGGTCGTCATGGAACACCGGTATATCCAGCAGTTCCTTTAGTCGCTGCTCGATGATGAAACAGGAGGGTGCCGCAATATCCTCAAGATTGATACCTCCGAAACTCTTGCCAAGGAACCGGACACAGTTGACAAATTCATCGATATCCCGCGTATTGACCTCGAGATCGATTCCATCGACATCGGCAAACTTCTTGAACAGGACCGCCTTGCCCTCCATTACCGGCTTGGCCGCAAGCGCACCGATGTCCCCGAGGCCGAGGACCGCGGTGCCGTTCGAGATCACGGCGACCACGTTGCCCTTGGCGGTGTAGTCGTAGGCGACGGCCGGGTCGCGTTCGATCTCGAGACACGGCACGGCCACGCCGGGCGAGTAGGCAAGTGTCAGGTCGCGCTGGGTCGTGAGCGGCTTGGTCGGCGTGATCTCGAGCTTGCCGGGCCGGCCCTGGGCGTGAAAGTCGAGGGCATCACGCTCGAGCATTCCCCTGTCGTGGTCCATCGACTCCCGTCCCCCTCCTGGATCGCAGGACCCGTACATGCACGGGTCCATGCCGAGCGGAAGCGTAGCACCAATGCGGGTAACCGGCAGCATGCGCACGGCCGGCATGATGCCAACCGGCCGCCGGGCGTGATACAGTCCCGGCCCCTCGGACCCGAACGGAGTGAACCGGATTTCCGCATCGTCCCGACAGGATCGCAGTGCCAGCGGCACCCTGACGCCGATGCTGGCGCAGTACTTCGAAATCAAGAAGGAACATCCGGATACGCTCCTGTTCTACCGCATGGGCGATTTCTACGAGATGTTCTTCACCGACGCGGTCGAGGCGGCCGGGGCGCTCGACATCACGCTCACCCGGCGGGGCCGCCACCACGGCGAGGACATCCCGATGTGCGGGGTCCCGGTCCATTCCGCCGACGCCTACCTGTCGCGGCTGATCCGCAAGGGGTTCCGGGTTGCCATCTGCGACCAGGTGGAGGCGCCGGAGGAGGCACGCAGGCGCGGGTCGAAACAGCTGGTCCGCCGCGCGATCTCCAGGGTGATCACCCCGGGCACACTCACCGAAGACACGCTGCTCGAGCCGGGCCGCAACAACTTCCTCGCCGGGCTTGCCGAGCTGCGCGGGACCTGCGGCGTCGCCTGGGTCGACATCTCGACCGGGACCTTCCTGGTCCAGGAGACCGACCGCGACGGCCTGGCCCTGCTCCTGGCGCGGATTGCGCCGAGTGAACTGCTGGTGCCGGATCGCCTGGATGCCAACGCGCTCGATGACTGGCGGGACATCCTGGTTCCACAGCCATCGGCGCGGTTCGACAGCATCAACGGGGAACGGCGGCTGAAGGCGCTGTTCGGCGTCGATGCCCTGGACGGGTACGGCAGTTTTTCCCGGGTGGAACTGGCCGCGGCAGGGGCACTCGTCGACTACCTTGACCTCACCCAGCAGGGCAGGCTGCCCAGGCTTCGGCCACCCGCCCGCTGCAACGGTGCCGACACCGTGGTCATCGACACGGCGACACGCACCAACCTCGAGCTGCTGCGAACCCTGGGCGGTGACCGGCGCGGCAGCCTGCTCGGGGTCATCGACCGCACCGCGACCAGCGCCGGCGCACGGTTGCTCGCCGACCGCCTCGCCGCGCCTCTTACCGACCCGGCAGCGATCGACGCCCGCCTCGACGAGGTCGCGCACTTTGCCACCCGCCCGGAACTGCGCGCCGACGTGCGCAACCGGCTTGCGACCATGACCGATCTCGAGCGAGCCGTCTCGCGGCTGTCGCTCGAGCGCGGCGGGCCCCGTGACCTCGCAGCAATTCGCGACGGGCTCGACTGTGCCGGCGGCCTCGCGGCCCTGCTTGCGGATGCGCCGGGCGGGATCGGCGCGATCGCCGCGGCGCTCGACGGCCACGGTGACCTTGTCGCCCTGCTCGAGGCGGCACTGGTCGAGCGCCCGGGCCTTGCGGCTCGCGACGGCGGGTTCATCGCCGCTGGACATGACGGGGACCTCGATCGCCTGCGCTCGCTGCGCGACGACAGCCGGCGCATGATCGCCGCCCTCCAGCAGCGCTACGCCGAGGAGACCGGCGTTGCATCGCTCAAGGTCCGGCACAACAACGTGCTGGGCTACTTCGTCGAGGTGACCGCGGTCCAGGCCGGAAAGGTGCAGGCGCACCAGGACTTCATTCATCGCCAGACCATGGCCAATACAATGCGGTTTACCACCGCCGAGCTCGGCGAACTCGAGCGTGACCTGGGCCAGGCGGCGGACCGCGCGCTTGCACTGGAACTCGAGCTGTTCCGGTTCCTGGTCGAACAGGTCTGCGCCCGCGCCGGTGCGATCGACCGTGCGGCGGCGGCGCTGGCACGGCTCGATGTTGCCTCCTCGCTGGCGGATCTCGGCGTTGATCGTTCGTGGGTGCGCCCGCGGATCGATCACAGCCTTGACTTCACGGTGAGTGAAGGCCGTCACCCGGTGGTCGAGGCCCTGGCAGCCGAGGGCGAGCCGTTTGTCGCCAACGGTTGCGATCTTGCCCGCGACCAGCGCCTGTGGCTGGTTACGGGCCCCAACATGGCCGGCAAGTCGACCTTCCTGCGCCAGAACGCGCTGATCGCCGTACTTGCGCAGACCGGCAGCTTCGTGCCGGCGCGGGACGCGCACATCGGTGTCATCGACCGGCTGTTCAGCCGGGTCGGGGCGGCGGACGACCTGGCGCGCGGGCGCTCGACCTTCATGGTGGAGATGGTCGAGACCGCCGCCATCCTCAACCAGGCGACGGAACGCTCGCTGGTCATCCTTGACGAGATCGGTCGCGGCACCGCGACCTGGGACGGGCTCTCGATCGCCTGGGCGGTGCTCGAACACCTGCACGAAGTCAACGCGAGCCGCACCCTGTTCGCCACCCACTTCCACGAGCTCACCGTGCTTGCCGATACCCTGCCGGCGCTTGCCTGCTGCACCATGCGCATCAGGGAATGGAACGACGATATCGTCTTCCTGCACGAGGTTGTCCGCGGCACGGCGGACCGCTCCTACGGCATCCATGTCGCCCGGCGCGCCGGCCTGCCGGGCGCGGTGATCGAACGGGCGCGCGACGTTCTCGACCGGCTGGAAAGCGACGAGCGGTCCGGGACCGCGCGCCGCCTGATCGAGGAACTGCCCCTGTTCCGCTCGGTTCCGCTGCCTCCGCCTCCGGAACACGGGGAACCGGACCCGCTGGCCGGGCGGCTGCGCGAACTCGACCCCGACAGGTTGACCCCGTTCGCGGCACTGGAAATGCTCTACGAGCTGAAGGAACTGGCAAGCGACAGTGACGGCGACCGGTAGGGGACGCGACAGGATGGACTTTGCACTGAGCGACGAGCAGCACGCGATCCGCGACATGGCCGAACGGTTTGCCGGAGACCGGCTCGCTCCCGGATACCTCGCGCGCGACGGCGAGGCGGAACTGGACCGGGGGCTGGTCCGCGAGATGGGCGAACTCGGACTGATCGGAGCCGAACTGCCGGTGGAAACGGGCGGTGCGGGCGCCGACGCGGTGACCGCCGGCCTCATCATGGAGGCGATCAGCCGCGCCGACATGAATGTCGCCTACGTCCCGATGCTGACCGGGCTGGTCGGTGCGATCCTGGCGGACCACGCGCCCGTTGACCTGGCCCGGGACACGATCGGCCGTGCCTGCGCCGGCGAAATCCTGCTGGGACTCGCGCTTACCGAGCCGGCCGGCGGTTCGGACGCAGCCAGTCTGCGATTGTCCGCTCGGCGCACCAACGACGGCTACGTGCTGAACGGCGAGAAGACGTCGATCTCGCTTGCCACCCAGGCCGACGAGATCCTGGTGTTCGCGCGGACCGGCAGTATCGGGGAACGCGCCCACGGGATCACGGCGCTGCTGGTTCCGGGAAACGCGCCGGGCCTGGAGCGGACCGGGTTCGACGACGTGGGTTCGAGGGTGGTCGGCCGCGGCTCGCTGTTCTTCGATGACGTGCGCGTGGAGGACGCGCGCCGGGTCGGCCCGGAAGGGGCCGGGTTCCGGCAGGTCATGGGCGGGTTCGACTATTCGCGCGCCCTGATCGGACTGCAGTGCCTGTCCACGGCGCAGGCCTCACTGTCGGAGACCTGGGAGCATGTCCGCGAGCGCGAGGCTTTCGGCAAGCCGCTCGCCGCCTTCCAGGGCGTGACCTTTCCGCTGGCCGAGGCGGAGACCATGCTCGAGGCGGCACGCCTGCTCTGTTACAAGACGCTGTGGCTGCGTGACCGGGGCGAGCCGCATACCGCCGAGGCGGCGATGGTGAAGTGGTGGGCGCCGAAGGTTGCCTTCGACGTGGTGCACCAGTGCCTGCTGCTGCATGGTCACTCGGGCTACAGCCGCGACCTCGCGCACCAGCAGCGCATGCGTGACATTCTCGGCCTGCAGATCGGCGACGGGACCGCTCAGGTCCAGAAGCTGATCATCGCACGCGAACGCGCGGGCCGGGTCGCGCTCGACCGCGCTACTCCGACGGCATGACGGCCGCATTCCAGATCACCGTGCCGAGCACCGTGCCGCGGACCGTGACGTCGCGGTCAAGCCAGGCCTCGAACCGGTCGGCCGATGCCGCGGCCAGGTCCTCGACCCGGCCCGGCATGTCGGTACCCACGGCGACCAGCAGCAGCTCCTCTCCCTCGTCGGAAACCAGGTGAACCGGACCGCCGGACGGCACCTGCCCGTCGAACAGCGGCAGGCGCATGACCCGGCCGGTGCGGCTGTCCTGTCGCTCCACTACAGCACCTCCCTCAGCGCGGCGGCGAGTTCGTCCGCCGTGACCGCGTGGCCGAAGTGTCGCAGGAAACCGCCGCCGGGCGCCATCAGGTAGGTGACGGTGGAGTGATCCACCAGGTAGTCGGCCGCGTCCTCGGTCTCGGACTTCTGGTAGTACACCCGGTAGGCCCGGGCAACATCGGCGATCTGGCGCGCCGTCCCGGTCAGGAAGCTGAAGGCGGGGTGAAAGTGATCATGGTGGGCCGCCATCACCTCGACGGTATCGCGTTCCGGGTCGACGGTGATGAACAGCGGCTTCACCTTTCCGGCCTGCTCTCCCAGCTGCTCGAGGGCCTCCGTGATGGTCAGCAATCCGAGCGGGCAGACGTCGGGGCAATAGGTGTAACCGAAGTAGACCAGGGTATGACGGTCCTCGTAGTCGGCCTCGGTAACCGTCCGGCCAGTATGGTCGACGAGGCTGAAGGAACCGCCGACCAGGTCGCTTCCCCGCGACCCGCCGCCCCGCCAGGTGTCCACCATCCAGAAGCCGCCGCCCAGCGCGCCGGCGAACATCAGCGCGAGAGCGCCGAGGACGAGCAGGAAGGTCCGTTTCGACATCGCCCTCCTCAGACACCAAACAGCCGGCGCGCCGTGCCGGTGAACATGGCCTCGGTCGCTTCGGCACCGAGGCCGGCCTGCTCGACCACCGCGCGCGGGTCCGGATCGCCGATCGGAAACGGGTAGTCGGACCCGAGCATGATGCGTTCGACACCCGCCATCTCGACCAGGAAGCGCAGGATCCGCGGCTGGAACACCACGCTGTCGAAGTACAGCAGGGCGAACTGCTCCACCGGGTCGACCACGAGGTCCGGGAAGGCGCGGTGATTGCGCTCGAGCCGGCCAAGCATGTAGGGCAGCGCCCCGCCACCGGTGGAGGCCACGAGCACCAGGCCGGCAAACCGCGAAAGATGACCCTTGAACAGCAGCCGGCTGACGGCGGTCGACACGTCCGAGACCCGCCCGACCGCGTTCATCATCTGCATGTCATGCAGGCGGGCATCGGCGGAGCCGAACATCGGGTGAACGATTACCGGGACCGCGAGTTCCGCCGCTGTCTCCCAGAACGGGTCCAGGTCGGGGTCGTCGAGCGAGCCGGAACCGCCCCGGTTCTGGGTCCCGATCATCGCGCCCGGCATGCCGTCCCTGACCGCCTCGCGCAGCACCCGGGCGGCGAGGGCGCCCGACTGCAGCGGGACCGTCGCCAGCGGGAGCACCCCGTCGCGGTCGCGGCACTCGGCGAGCATTCCCTCGTTCAGGAACCGCGACCAGTCCGCGCCTTCCTCGGCGGGCAGCTCGTAGCCGAAGGCGTCGAGCCAGCCGCCGGCGAGTTGCAGGTCGATGCCGGCGCCGGCGAGGAACCGCTGCCGCGGTCCGAAGTGGCGCAGCCCCGGCATGATCGGTCGGGTTGGCGGTCCGCCGGCAAATGCGAGCCGAAGCTCGTCCGCATCGCGCAGCAGCGAGACCGACGGAAACTGTCCCGGCCGGGCCGCCAGGGCGTCGAGCGTGCCCTGGGGCAGCAGGTGGGCGTGGATATCGATGATCATGGCTGCTCCGTGGCCGTGGCCAGCAGGTCGGACAGCGTGCCGGCGCGCATGGGCAGGTCGAGACAGGCAACTCCGAAAGGCGCCAACGCGTCGTTGACCGCACTCGCGACCGCGGCCGGGGCGCCCAGGTAGCCGCCTTCGCCCACCCCCTTCTGTCCGTGCGACGTCAGCGGCGACGGCGTGCAGTGTTCCACCAGCCTGATGTCGGGAACCTCGTGCGCGGTCGGCATGACGTAGTCGGCAAGGGTGCCCGAGAGGAACTGCCCCTGGCCGTCGTAGGCGAACTCCTCGTAGAGCGCGGCGCCGATACCGTGGGCCGCACCCCCGATCACCATGCCGCGCACGATATCGGGGTTTATGACCGTTCCGCAGTCATGGGCGATGACGTAGTCAGCGAGCGACACCGTACCGGTCAGCCGGTCGATCTCGGCATAGACCAGGTGGGCGGCAAAGGAGTAGCAGGGGTACATCTGCCCGCGGCCGTCGGCATCGGGCAGCGTACCGCCGGTCGGTACCTGGTAGACGTGGGTGGCCTGCAGCCCCGGTTCGGTGATGCCCGGGGGCAGGCGGTGATACTCGCGGTGCGCGACCTGCGCGATTTCACCCAGCGACAGGCGGCGGCCGTCCGGCGCAACGGCGGCTCCGTCACTCCATTCCGCCTCGCCCGGGGCGAGGCCGAGCAGGTGCGCCCCGATCGCAAGCGCCCGGTCGCGGATCCGGCCTGCCGCGCCGGTCGCGGCGCCGCCCAGCATGATCGCCATGCGGCTCGCCACGGGAGTGTTGCCCGGCATGGCCGACAGGGTATCGGCGTGCAGGACCCGGATCCGGTCGGGGTCAATGCCGAGTTCCTCGCCGATCAGCGTGGCCGTCAGCGTCTCGTGGCCCTGGCCGGAGGTCGAGGTGGCGATGCTCGCGGTCACCAGGCCGGTGCGATCGACCTTGATGACGCAGGATTCAGGCCAGGTGGTGGTGGTGTTCTTCGGGTTGAGCAACGCCTCGAAGCTCGAATTGCCGCCGCTCGGCTCGAGGCAGGTCGCGATCCCGACCCCGGCGACGCGGCCACCGGCCCGGGCGGCGGCGCGGCGCGCAAGCAGGCGGTCCAGCCGGGCCAACCCGCAGGCCTTTGCCAGCACCGCGTGGTAGTCGCCGCTGTCGTAGGTGGAACCGCTGGGGATCCGGTACGGAAACTGGTGCGCGCGGATCATGTTGGTCCGGCGAACCGCGAAGCGGGACATGCCCAGGTGCCGGGCGACCCGGTCGACCGCGGTCTCGAGAGCAAGGTTGGTCGGCGCCATCCCGAAGCCGCGCACCGCCGTCTGTCCGGTCTTGTTGGTGGACACGCAGATCGCCTCGTAGGCGACGCTGCCGATCCGGTAGGCGCCGACGATGGCGCTCACCGGCTTGCCGAGCTGCAGTGGTGCCCGGCCGGACTGCGCCCCGACATCCTCCAGCGCCCGCAGTTTCAGCGACCGGATCATCCCGTCGTCGTCAAACGCGACCGCCACCCTGAACTTGCGTTCCGGGCCGTGCATGTCGCCGCCCGCCATGTTTTCGAGCCGGTCCTCGACGAGGCGGACCGGCCGGCCGGTCCGCCGTGCCAGCAGGCCGGCAACGACAGTGTGCTTCAGGCCGCGCTTGACACCGTAGGATCCGCCGACATCGACGTCGTAGTGCACCCTGACCTGGTTGAGGTCCAGCCGGAGGCAGGACGCGACCTGCTCGGCAAAGGACGGCATCTGGATCGATGCCCAGATGTCCAGCAGGTCGCGCCCGGCATCCCAGCTGGCCACGACACCGAAGGTCTCGACCGGAACCGTGGAGCTGCGACCCCAGGCGAGATCGAACCCGAGGCGGTGCGGCGCGGCGCTGAAATCACTCTCGACCGGTCCCCAGGAGAACAGGCGCCGGTAGAGCAGGTTGCTGCCATGCGCCGGGTGCACCGGGGGAGAGGAGGGGTCGAGCGCGGTCTCGGCATCGACCACGAAAGGCAGTTCCCGGTAGCGGACCTCGACGAGTTCCGCCGCGTCCTCGGCGAGCGCCCTGGTCCGCGCCACCACCACCGCCACCCATTCGCCGACATAGCGCACCGCATCGACCGCCAGCGGGTAGCAGCAAATCCCGGGCGTATCGAGCGCATTGGGAATCGGATCGACCAGGTCGGGCAACCCGGCGCCGGACAGAACCTCCACCACACCCTCGCTGGCCAGGGCCGCCCGGGTGTCGATCGAGACGATGCGGGCGGCCGGGTGCGGGCTGGTCACCACGGCGGCGTGCAGCGCGCCCGGCAGGCGGATGTCGGCGACGAACCGGCCGGTCCCTGTCACGAAGCGCCGGTCCTCGCGCACCCGGCGCCGGGTGGAGATGAACCGTGCGGGATCAGCCATGGCGCTCGTCCTGGCGCAGGCGGGACGCGGCAAGCGCGATCGCCTCGACGATCTGCACGTAGCCGGTACACCGGCACAGCGTGCCGGAAATGGCCTCGCGGATATCGTCCTCGCTCGGGTCCGGCGTGTCCGACAGCAGCCCCCGGGCGGCGATCAGCATTCCCGGCGTGCAGTAGCCGCACTGCATTGCGTGGGTCTCCTCGAACGCGTCCTGCAGGATGGCATCATCCAGTCCCTCGACGGTCGTGACGGACCGGTTCCCGGCCTGGACCGCGAACAGCAGGCACGAGCGCACCGGCACACCGTCGAGCAGCACCGAACAGGCGCCGCACACGCCCTGTTCGCAGCCGACATGCGTGCCTGTCAGGCCCAGGTGATCGCGCAGGAAGTCCACCAGGGTCACACGGGGTTCAACGGTGTCCGACACCGCGCGCCCGTTGACCGTCATCGTGACCGGAACCGACATCACTCCTCCGGGGACCGCGCCCGCCCGGCGGCGGTCTCGAGCGCACGTGCCAGGAGGCCGGGCGCGACGCGGCGGCGATAGGAAGCAGACGCCCGCTGGTCGTCCCAGGGGTCGAGAAGCGGCGCGACGAGCCGCGTCGCCTCACGGATCGCACCGGCGTCGGCCCTGGTTCCGAGCAGCGCCCGTTCGGCTGCCCCGGCCGTCACCGGGACCGGGGAGGCGCCACCGACCGCAAGGCGGAGATGGCGGCACACGCCGTCCCCGTCAAGACCGATTTCGGCCGCGGCCGCAAGGATCGCGAAGTCTCCGGCACGCGTACTGACCTCCCTGACCGCGGCTCCGATCGCGAGGCCCGCCGGACGGGCCGGCAGCAACACCCGGACCAGCATCTCGTCGTCCCCGGCCGCCGTCACCATCGCGCCGACGGCGAAGTCATGGACCGGGAGCCGGCGTGAGCCGCGCACCGAGGCAAGTTCGACCTCGGCGCGCAACGCGAGTGCTGCGAGCAGGATTTCCGCGGAGGGATCACAGTGGGCAATGCTGCCGCCGATGGTTCCCCGGTTCCTGGTCTGGACATGCCCCACATGCGGGAGTGCGGCGGCCAGCAGCGGCGCTTCCGCGGCCAGCAACGGCGAGCGTTCCGCCTCGGCCTGCACGGTCGCGGCCCCGATCACGATGCCGTCGTCCCCGCGACCGATTCCCGCGAGCGCACCGAGCCCGGCGATGTCCACCAGCCGGCCGGGCCGGGCGAGGCGCATCGCCATCATCGGGACCAGCGACTGTCCGCCGGCAATGATGCGGGTTTCGGGGCCGGGTTCGGCCAGCAGTTCCAGTGCGTGAGCAAGGCTCGCGGGCCGAACATACTCGAAGGGCGCAGCCTTCATGGCATCCACGAACTCCCGGTCTGCATGCGGCCGGCCACGGGCGGCGCGTCTCCTGCCTATCGCAGAACAACGGGTGCCGCAAGACGCGGTCCGATGCCTTGAATTCCCGCGGTCCTGATCCCATCTACCTTGTGTTGCGCCAGTGTCGTTGAATGTAAAGGGCCTAAAACACAAGGGCTTAGAAAGCGTCTCCTGACATTAAGAGCGCTCACCGAAGGGGGTCGGGCACACCTGTAACCGTTGATCCCCCAAGACTATGGAGAAAGTACAATGGCAACTGGAACCGTCAAGTGGTTCAACTCAACCAAGGGGTACGGCTTCATTCAGCCCGACCAGGGTGGACCCGATGCGTTCGTCCACATCACGGCTGTCGAGAGATCCGGAATTGCCCAGCTGAACGAGGGCGCGAAGGTGTCCTACGAACTGGAAATGGGCCGTAACGGCAAGCAGGCTGCAACCAATCTCAGATTGCTCTGAGCGCTTAGTCAGTGTCAGGGCGACACCGGTCCATTGGCGCCGGTGTTGCCTGAAACGGCTGTAAGCCAACCCTGAACATTTCCGGGACCGGCACCCGACCTCGCGGCGGGCGCCGGTTCCGGTATTTTTTTGGCCCGTCTATCTCAGCGATCCGCCGATGATGTCGCGGGCGATGACATGTTTCTGGACCTCGCTCGGCCCCTCGCCGATCCGGCGGATCCGCATTTCCCGAAACCAGCGTTCCAGCGGCAGGTCCTTCGCCACCCCGAGGCCACCGTGGATCTGCATGGAACGGTCCACCACCCTGAAGCCGTTCTCGGCGCAGACCAGCTTGGCGATCGCCGACTCGGTACGGAACGGTTCTCCCCGGTCGGCCCTGGCCGCCGCGTCGAGTACCAGCAGCCGGGCCGAGCGAATGTCGATCTCGTTCTCGACCAGCATCCACTGGATGCCCTGGCGGTGTGCAAGCGGGGCCCCGAAGGTCTCGCGGATCCGTGCGTAGTCGATTGCCATGCGGTGTGCTTCCATGGCAACACCCAGGCATTCGGCAGCGTAGGGGATCCGCTGGCGTGCCAGCCGGTCATTGGCGATCTCGAACCCGCCGCCCTCGCGCCCGAGAATGTTCTCGTGCGGAACCCGCAGGTCCTCCATGTGGATCTCGGTCGCGTATTTCGACGAGCGCAGGGTATGCACCACCCGGGTGACGTTGAATCCCGGCCAGTGCGTCTCGACGATGAAGGCGGTGACACCCGACCGGCCGGGACCACCGGTCCGCGCGAACACCAGCCCGTAGTCGGCGCGGTCGGCGCCGCTGATCCACAGCTTGGTTCCGTTCAGCACCCAGGCATCGCCGTCGCGCACCGCCCGGGTCCTGATCGCCCGGGCCGGATCGCTGCCGCCGGACGGTTCGGACAGGGCGAAGAAGGCGCGTTTCTCGCCCCGGAGCATCGGGTAGAGGTAGCGCTCCTTCTGGATGTCGGTGGCCTCGAACAGCTGGGCCTGGCGCGCACCGCCGAAAGCCTGGTAGCAGGGCGCGTAGAGACCAGCGCGGTGCCGGCTGCACTCCATGGCGATCAGCGCCCGGGTGACCATGTCGATGTCCGGCCCGCCGTATTCGGGCGGGGTGTCGAGACCGTAGAGCCCCATCTCCCTGGTCCGGGCCGCCAGCCGGGACAGCACCTCGGGCGCCACCTCTTCGGCATCCGCATCGAGGTTCTCCTCGAGCGGCAGGATTTCCTCGCGCACGAAGCGGCGGACCATGTCGACGACCATGGTCTGTTCGGGGGTGAGGGCGAAGTCCATCGCGCGTCATCCTTCCGCGGGCGTCAGGCCGGACCGCCGCCGGGCCGCAGCACTCCGAACCGGGAGCGGTCGAGGTCGGTGTTGGCGACCGGGAACCGGCCGTGATCATGCAGGTAGGCCTGGACCAACTCCATGTAGCGGCTTCGATAGGAGTGGGTGACCTCGATCCGGAACCGGGTGGCGCCTGACGGCGGATCGGCGCAGTGGCGCAACAGCTCGCCGCGCAGCCCGAAGCGGGTCCGCGCATCGGCAACGCCGATGTATACGATGGTCCCGTCAGCGGTACCGAGCTGGTAGACCCCGAGATGGCCCCCGACCGCGGCACAGGTCTCCGCGTCGAGTTCCTGCCAGCCGCCATCCAGTCGCACCGGCATGGCTCAGCTGCCGACAAACCGCGCCGGTCGCCGCTCGAGGCGGGCCGCCATGCCCTCGCGCGCGTCGGCGCTGGTCCGCGCGGCGCGTACCAGGTCGTCGGTGTCCCTGCGGTCGATCCCGTCGCGGTAGTCGAGCTGGCGGATGATCAGTGCCTTCATTGCGCGAAGCGACAGCGGCGCGTTGGCGCACAGCCGGTCGACGAGAGCGGCAACGGTCGCATCGAGTTCATCGGCCGGAGCAATGCGCGCAATCAGGCCATGGTCGTGCATCCAGCGCGCCGGGACCGGGTCTCCGAGCAGCAGGATCTCCCGGGTGGCGACCGGACCCGCCACCTCCATCAGCTTCTTGCACAGGAACCATGTCGGCGCGAGGCCGATCTGGGCAAGCGACATGCCGAATCGCGCGTCCTCGGCCGCGACCACGAACTCGCTGTGCAGCGCGAGTTCGCACCCCCCGGCGATCGCCGCGCCCTGGACCACAGAGATGATCGGAAGCGGGTAGGTCTCCATGGCATGGAAGACCCGTTCGACCGGGCTTTCCGAGGTCGGTGTCCCGCGTTGCCGGCGCTCGGCGAGGTCGATACCGGCGCAGAACGACGGCCCGCGGGCCCGGATCACCACCACCCGTTCGTCGGGCGCAGGCTCGGAGGCAAACACCGCGTGCAGTGCGTCGAGCATGGCCTGGTTCATGGCATTGCGCTTCTCGGGCCGGTCCAGCGTAACCGTCCTGACACCCCCGGCGAACTCCACCAGGACATGTGACATCTTCTACTCCCGTGGCTGGGTGGCGAGGTGGTCGAGACCCCGGGTGTGGGTTGACGGGGTCAGTGTCGAGACCTGCCCGGCGCGCTTCTCGAGCCAGTAGGCGTAGGGACTGGGCATCAGGCCGAACGGCCGGGCCACCCCGAGCTTCATTGCCGCATCAAGCGGCCAGTTCGGATTGTGCATGACCTCGCGCGCCAGCGCGACCAGGTCGGCCTGGCCCTGCTGCAGGATCTGCTCGGCCTGGTCGGCGTGCACGATCAGTCCGACCGCCATGGTCGCGACACCCGCTTCCCGGCGCAGCTTCTCGGCGTAGGGAACCTGGTAGCCATAGCCGACCGGCCCGGCACTGACCACCGGTGCGCCCCGCATGCCGCCGGACGAGCAGTCGAAGACATCGACACCGCGGGGTCCCAGAATGCGGGCGAGCCGGACATTGGCGTCCGGGTTCCATCCGGCGTCGTCCTCGACCGACAGGCGCAGGAACAGCGGCTTGTTCGCCGGCCACGCGGCGCGCACCGCCTCGACCACCTCGATCGCGAACCGCATCCTGTTGGCCTCGGATCCACCGTAGCGGTCGCCGCGCCGGTTCGAGTGCGGAGAGAGGAACTGGTGGATCAGGTAGCCGTGGGCGCCGTGGATCTCGAGCACGTCGAACCCGGCGGCGTGGGCGCGCGCGGCCGCGTCGCCCCAGCGCCCGACCAGGTCGGTGATTTCGCCGATCGACAGCGCCCTCGGAGCCGGTTCGCCGCGGTCGCTGCCTTCGCTGGCCGAGACCAGTTCCCAGTCATCCCAGTCGTCGATCACCGGCGACCGGTCGAGCGGTCCGCCCCCCTCCCACGGCCGGTAGCGGCGGGCCTTGCGCCCGCTGTGGCCAAGCTGGATGCCGGGCACCGCGCCGTGGCTGCGGATGAAGTCGGCAAGGCGCGCGAAGTGCCCGATGAAGTCGTCGTGCCACAGGCCGAGGTCACCGATTGTCCCGCAGCCGCGGCGCTCGACCTTGGTGGACTCGACGAAGACCAGTCCGGCGCCGCCGGCGGCGTACCGCCCCACACTCATGACATGCCAGTCGGTCGGGTACCCCTTCACACCGGAGTACTGGTGCATCGGTGCGATCACCACGCGGTTCTTCAGCTCGACATCACGGTGCCGGCACGGTGCAAACAGCAGGGGACCCATGGGCATCATCCGGGAGAACGGGGCCCCTGCGGACTAGCAGATCGCACATTCCTTTGCAAAGTGGTACGCCATGGACAGCGCGCCGGGCGGGCGCCCATAGTGACCGCTCCGGGAGGAGTTCTGCGCATGAAGACAAGCACGGACCGTATCCTCACAACCCATGTCGGCAGCCTGCCGCGCGGGGATGCGCTCGCCGACCTGCTGGTTGCAAGGGCGAACCGTGAGCCCCATGACGCCGATGCGCTCGACCGGGCCGTGGCCCGCGCGCTCAGGACCGTGGTTGCGCGGCAGATCGAGACCGGCATCGACGTCGGCAACGACGGCGAGATGCCGCGCACCGACTTCGTCTCCTATGCCGCCGAACGCATGAACGGCTTCGGCCACGGCGACGGCGGTCCGCAGCGTCGCCTGCCGCTCGATGCAACCGAGTTCCCGATCTGGTTCTCCCGGATCAGGGAGAGCGGACGCAGGCGGATCAATCCCTACGGCCTGCCGCAGGCGATCGGACCGGTCTCCTACGCGAACCTCGACGGTGTCGAGGCGGAGTGCGCGTCGTTCCGCCAGGCACTCGCGGAGACCGGCGACGGTTTTGCCGAGACCTTCATGACCGCGGTCTCCCCGGGCTTCGCGTCCACCGCCATGGTGAACCTCCACTACGACCGGCACGAGGACTATGTCTTCGCGCTGGCCCGCGCGCTCGGCGCGGAGTACCGCCACATCGTCGACGCCGGGTTCATCCTGCAGATCGACTCGCCCGATCTCGGGATCGAACGCTCGGGCTACTTCCAGGACCGCACGCTCGCGGAGTTCATCGAGGCGATGGAGATGCACGTCACGGCCCTGAACGAGGCGATTGCGGACCTGCCGCGGGAGCGGATCAGGCTGCATGCCTGCTGGGGCAACCGGGATGGACCGCACCTGCACGACGTGCCGTGTCCCGACGTGCTCCCGGTGATGTACCAGGCACGGGTGGGCGCGCTGGTGCTGCCGTTCGCCAATCCGCGCCATGCCCACGAGGTCGAGGCGTTCCGGACCCTGCCGCTGCCGGACCACATGGCGCTGGTCGTCGGCGTGATCGAGACCACCAGCAACTATGTCGAGCATCCGCGGGTGGTGGCCGAACGGCTGGTTCGCGCTGCCCGGTCGGTGGGCGATCACACCCGCATCCTTGCCGGCACCGACTGTGGATTCGGGACCTTCGCCGGCGATACCTTCACCGCCGAGGACGTGGCCTGGGCGAAGCTCGGGGCCCTCGTGGAGGGAGCACGCCTCGCAACCGACGAACTCTGGGGCCCGCAGCGATGACGAAGCTTGATGACGACCAGGTCGCAACCTACCGGCGTGACGGCTATCTCTCGCCGCTGCCCGCGATCGACGCCGACCGGGCAGGCGAATTGCACGAGCGGTACCGGCAGTTCCGGCGCGCCCGGCCCGATGTCGCGGACGCGGTGTTTCGCAGCAAGCCGCACCTCGTCTTCCCGTGGCTGCACGACCTCGTGTGCGACCCGGCGATCACCCGGCCGGTCACCGACCTGCTCGGGCCGGACGTGCTCGCCTGGGGATCGAGCTTTTTCGCCAAACAGGCGGCATCGAGCGGCTACGTCAGCTGGCACCAGGACGCCAACTACTGGGGTCTCGAACCCTACGAGGTGCTCACCGCGTGGATCGCGTTCACCCCGAGCACCGCGGCCAACGGCTGCATGCGGGTGATCCCCGCGAGCCATTCCGGGACGGCCCTGCCGCACCGTGATACCTTCGCCGCCGACAACCTGCTCAGCCGCGGCCAGGAGATCGCGGTCGAGGTCGACGAGAGCGAGGCGGCCGACATCGTGCTGGCGCCCGGCGAGATGTCGCTGCACCACGTAGGGATCGTGCACGGCTCGGAGCCGAATGCCAGCCCGGTCCCGAGGATCGGGTTTGCGATCCGCTACATCAGCACCAGGGTTCGCCAGCACGGCGCGCGCACCACGGCGACGCTGGCGGCCGGGACCGACCGCTACCACCACTTCGATCCCGAGCCGCGCCCGGCGGCCGACTACGATGGCGCCGGCCGGGCATTCCGCGACGCCGCGCTCGCCCGTCAGCGCTCGGTCCTGCTCGCCGGAACCGACCGGACGGCCCCGGCCTACGGCTGACCCTGCGACCAGATCAGCCTGGACGCGACCAGCGAGGCGCTGGTCCCGAAACCGGCCTCGAGCCGCTCGAGCTCGTCGACGCGGACCGAACCCGCTTCATCGAGCAACCGGTGGATGCCGCCGGCAATCAGCAGCGAGTCGAGTCCGGCGCGGGTGGCGCCGAGCACATCGGTCTCCAGGTTGTCGCCGACCACCAGGACCCGTTGGGCTCCGGCGAGCACCGGCAGGGCGAGGCATTGCTCGAAGACCCCGGGCAGCGGCTTGCCGATCCAGCACACCTCGCCGCCGTAACCTTCGTAGCGCTCGGCGAGCGCCCCGGCGCACAGGTGGATCGCGGGGCCGTGCATCACCCGGATGTCCGGGTTCGCACAGACCATCGGCAGACCCCGTTCCGCGCCCGCTCTCAGTGCCGCATCGTACACGTCCAGCGTGTCCTCGGGCAGGTTGGGTCCGGCGTTGAGCACCCAGGCCGCCTCCCCGATGTCACCGGTGGTCGGGAACCGGTCCTCCGGCAGTGTGTCCGGGAACCGGTCGGGCCCGGTCTGCCAGACCGGGCCGCCGAGGCCGCCGAGTTCGGCATCGCCGGGATCCGACAGCCGGCGCCTGGTCTCGCCGCCCGAGGTCACGATGCCGTCGCGCAGCGTGGCGGGCAGACCGAGACCGTCGAGCCGGTCCTCGAGCACCGCCGGGGTTCGCGGCGAGTTCGACAGGTACACGATCACCTTGCCGGCGTCGCGCAGGCCGGCGAGGGCATCGATCACTCCGGGATAGATGGTTCCGCCGTCATGGATCGTCCCCCAGATATCGAAGACGAACCCGTCGTAGCGGTCGACCACCTCCGCCATGCCCGAGACCAGCCTGTTCACGCCGCATCCTCCGCATACATCGCCGCGTCCATGCCCACCGCCTCGCTCACGTGGTCCAGTCCGGCCCCGGTCACGCGTTCCACAAGACCGTCGTGGATCGACCTGAACAGGCCGACGCCGGCAAACACCTGGCCGGTGTAGAGCTGCACGAGGTCGGCGCCGGCACGGATCTTGGCCCAGGCGGTCTCCGCGTCCCGCACCCCGCCGGCACCCACCAGCGGCAGCGAACCGCCGGCGGCGAGCCGGGCCCAGGCGAGCACGCGGGTCGAGAGTTCAAACAGCGGCGCGCCGCTCAGCCCGCCCTGCTCCCCGGCATGCCTGCTCGCGAGACCGTCCGGGCGGGTGACGGTGGTGTTGCCGATGATCATGCCGTCAACACCGTGGCGCAGCGCGGACCCGACCAGCACGCCAACCTCGTCGCGCGAAAGGTCCGGCGCGATCTTGAGCAGCAGCGGCGGTCGACGCTCGGCCCCGTTGCGGGCGGCGACGACGCGCGCAAGCAAGTCGTCAATGAAGTCGCTGCCCTGCAGGTCGCGCAGGCCGCTGGTATTGGGCGAGGAGACATTGACCACCAGGTAGTCCCCCCACGGGGCCGCAGCCGCCACCGCCCTCGCGTAGTCCCCGACCCGGTCGGAGGCATCGGAGTTCACCCCGAGGTTGATGCCGACGATCCCGTCCTCCCGGGCGCGCCCGGCAAGCCGTTCCAGGCCGGCGTCGAGCCCGCGGCTGTTGAAGCCGAACCGGTTGATGGCCGCGAGATCCTCGTCGAGCCGGAACACCCGCGGTCGCGGGTTGCCGGACTGAGGGCGCAGCGTCATGGTGCCGACCTCGAGCGAGGCGCAGCCCAGTCGGAGCAGGCCGCGGACCGCCACCGCATCCTTGTCGATGCCGGCCGCCAGTCCGACCGGGTGCGGAAACCCGAGCCCGAGAACCCGGGTTGCCAGCATCGGGCTGGCTTCGAACCTGAGGTCGGGGACGAGGCCGCGTCGCAGGGCCCACAGGAACAGTGTCTGCAGGCGCTCCGGATCGACCGGCGTCCGGCGGCGCACCACCGCCGCCACGGCATCCGCCATACGCACGCGGGCCTCACGCACGGGCCGGGTCATGGAGGTGGCAGCGGGCCCGGTGACCCGGACCGCGGACGAAGTCGTCCGGCGCACGCACGTCGCAGAGACCCCCGATCGCCTGCGGGCAGCGGGAGGTGAAACTGCAGCCGGGCGGCAGGTCGACCGGGCTCGGGATATCGCCGGTGAGCGGATCGCCGGCGAGCGGCTGGCGGGCCTGGGGCAGCGGCACGGCGCCGAGCAGCGCGCGGGTATAGGGGTGCTGGGGGCTGCGGAACACCTCCTCCGTCGGACCTTCCTCGACGATGCGTCCGAGGTACATGACCGCGACCCGGTTGCACAGGTGCCGGACCACGGCGAGGTTGTGCGAGATGAACAGGTAGCTCAGGCCCCGGTCCTGCTGCAGCGAGCGCAGGAACTCCAGGATCTGGGCCTGGACCGAGACATCGAGCGCGGAGGTGGGTTCGTCGAGGATCAGCAGGTCGGGGTCAAGCGCGATCGCCCGGGCGATGCAGACCCGCTGCTTCTGGCCGCCGGAGAGTTCGTGCGGGTAGCGGAACTGGAAGTGCTGCGGCAGGCCGACGATCCCGAGCAGTTCGGCGACCCGCGCGCGCATCGCCTGGCCGCGCAGCCGGGTGTGCAGGATCATCGGCTCGGCCACGCTGCGCAAGATGGTCATGCGCGGGTTCAGCGAGGAGTGCGGGTCCTGGAACACCATCTGCGCGGTCCGCCTCAGCCGGGTTTCCCGCTCGCGGTCGGGCTGCGTCATCTCCTCGCCCCCAACCCTGATGCTGCCGGCGTTCGGGCGCACGAGCTGCAGGATCGCCTTGCCCACGGTGGACTTGCCCGAGCCCGACTCCCCGACCAGTCCCAGCGCCTCGCCCCGCTCGAGATGGAGCGAGACCTCGTTCACCGCCTGCACCACCGTCCGGCCCCGGCCGCGTCTCGAGACGTCGAAATGCACCTTGAGGTCGCGGACCTCGAGCATCATGGGTCCACTCCCCGGTGCCAGCAGGCGACCCGGTGGTCGTTTCCGAGCTGCTCGAGCGCGGGACGTGTACCGCAGGCGTCCGTCGCGCGCTCGCACCGGGTCCTGAACCGGCAACCGGACGGTGGATCGAGCAGGTTCGGCAGGGTTCCCGAGATCCCCGACAGGCTCGAGACCGGTCGGCCGGGATGCGGCACCGCCGCCAGCAGCCCCCGGGTGTACGGGTGCTGCGGGTTGTCGAAGATCTCGGTCACGCTCGCGTCCTCGACGATCTGGCCCGCATACATCACGACGATCCGGTCGCACACGGTCGCCACCACGCCCAGGTCATGCGAGATCAGGATCACCGAAAGCTGGAAACTCGAGATCAGTTCCCGGATCAGCGTCAGGATCTGGGCCTGGATGGTCACGTCGAGCGCGGTGGTCGGTTCGTCGGCAACCAGGATCCGCGGGCGTCCGGACAGGGCCTGGGCGATCAGGACCCGCTGGCGCATGCCGCCCGACAGCTGGTGCGGATAGGCGCTGAACTGGCGCTCGGGGTTCGGCAGGTGGACGCGTTCGAGCATCTCGAGCGCCAGCGCCCGGGCCCCCTCCCGGCTCATGCGCTCGGATGCCGGCATCAGCCGCTGCTGGGCCCGGATGACGTCGACCAGCTGCTGGCCGACGGTGAAGACCGGGTTCAGGTAGGTCATCGGATCCTGGAAGATCATGGCGATGTCGACGCCGCGGATGTTCCGGACCCGCGCGCCCCCGTCTTCCAGCAGGTCGTCGCCGTCGAACAGGATCCGGCCGGCCCTGGTCCGCCCCGGCGGCGACGGGACCAGTCCGAGGATCGACTTGGCGGTCACCGACTTGCCGCAGCCGGTCTCGCCGACGATGCCCAGCGACTCGCCGCGCCCGAGCGTGAAACTCACCCCGTCGAGCGCCTTGTAGACCCCGTCGAAGGTATCGAACTCGACCGTGAGGTCCTCGACGGCGAGGAGGGGAGAGCCGGTCATTGCAACTCCCGGAGAACGGGTGACGGCAGCACGCTGTCTTCCCTCGATGGTCTGCGCGCCTCCCGGGCCTGACGGCCCCGCCGTCCCCCCGCGCGCAGGCCCTGCGGGCCGGGGTGTTCGCGGGCGCCTTCGGAGCAGCGTGGCCACGGGCCGCGCGGAGGCACTACTCCCGCGACAGTCATGATCCGGCGCCCGAAGCGGCCCGTGTGAAATCCCGGCACGGATCCGTGGTCCACGGTCTCAGCCATACCTCGCGGCCTGCCGGTCATTCCCGGTGCTGCGGATCGAGGATATCGCGCAATCCGTCCCCGAGCAGGTTGAACCCCATCACCGTGATGAAGATCGCGAGACCGGGGAAGAAGGAGTACCACCACCAGTCGGGCAGGTAGTTGCGCGCAATCGAGATCATCGCGCCCCATTCCGGCTCCGGCGGCTGGGCTCCGAGACCGAGGAAACCGAGGCTGGCGGCGCCAAGGATGGCCATGCCCATGTCCATCGAGGCCTTGACCACGATCGGAGAGGTGCAGTTCGGCAGCAGGTGCACGAAGACGATGCGCATCGGGCCCGCACCCATGGATCTCGCGGCATCGACGTAGATCTCGTTCTTGAGCGACAGGGTCTTTGCCTGCACCAGGCGCACGTAGCCCGGCCACCAGACCAGGGAGAGCGCGAGCATGGCGTTGGCGATCCCGGGCCCGAGCGCGCCGACAATGGCGATGGCGAGAATGAGACCGGGGACACCAAGGAAGATATCGGTCACCCGCATGATCACTTCCTGGACGGCGCCTCCGACATAGCCGGCGATCATGCCGAGCGGCACGCCGATCAGGATTGCGACCCCGGTGACGATGAGCGCGATCTGCAGGGTCAGCCGGGTACCGAGAACCACCCGGGAGAAGACGTCGTTGCCGACCTCGTCGGTCCCGAACCAGTGCTCCGCACTTGGCGGTTGCAGCTTGCGGTCCATGTGCACCGCGCCGGCGGCATCCTCCGGGTAGGGAATGATCCAGGGGCCGACAGCGGCGATGGCGAGGAAGAACAGCACCAGTCCGAGGCCGAGCACGGCGGAGGCGTTGCGAAACAGGGTCCTGACATAGAGCCGCAGGGTCCGCAGCGCGGCATGGTTGCGTTCGGCCCAGGTCGGGTCGGTGGTGGGAAGGTCCCGCTGGAGCGCACTCTCGGTCATGGCGGCGTCAGCATCCGGTCCGGGCGGGCGAGGCGGCGGCGCGAGGCCCTGCTCCCGGCGGTCCCGGCTGTGCCGCCGGAACCGGGGACACCCTAGCATCGCTCCGCACTGCCGTCATCTGCGGCCTTGCCGTCGCGCTTCGATCACCCGTGGTCATATCTGCTCCCGGACCCGGGGGTCGAGCAGGGCGTAGATGATGTCGATGAACAGGTTGGTGAGCATGAAGAAGAAGCCGAGCACGATGGTTGACCCCATGATCGGTTCGAAGTCGGAGTTGATTGCCGACTCAACCGCGTAGAGCCCGATCCCCGGCCAGTCGAACACTGTCTCGACCAGCACGGTGCCACCGAGCATCCAGCCGAACCTCAGCCCGATCATGGCCATGGTCGGCAGCATGGCGTTGCGCAGGGCATAGATGGCGACGATGCGGACGGTCGACAGGCCCTGGGCCATGGCGTTGACCACGTAGTCCTGCTTCAGCGTCTCCAGCATCTCCGCCCGGTTGACCCTGATGATGGAGGCAAGGGCCGGGATGCTGAGTGCCGCCGCCGGCAGCACGATGTGGTGCAGGCACTCGACGAAGATCGAGAACTCGCCGTGCAGCAGCGTGTCCACGAGCAGCAGGTGGGTGATCGGCGCCACCGGGTCCGTCATCATGTCCATGCGCCCGCCCAGCGGAAACCAGCCAAAGTGAAGTGCCAGGGCCAGCTGGATCATCAGGCCGAGCCAGAACATCGGCAGCGCGACCCCGCCGACGGTGACGAGCCGGATCGAGTGGTCGAGCCAGGTGTTCTGCCTGACGGCGGCGAGCACGCCGAGCGGAATTCCGATGCTCACAGCAATCAGGATCGAGAACACCACCAGTTCGAAGGTCGCGGGGAAGAACAGCACGAGGTCGTCCCAGACGGCGTGCCTGGTGTTGATCGACTGCCCCCAGTTGCCCTGCAGGATATTGCCGAGGTAGAGCGCGAACTGCACCGGCAGCGGCCGGTCGAGGCCGTGCTCGACGCGGATCCGCTCGACCATTTCACGGGTGGCGTCGGGCCCGGCGGCAAGAGCCGCCGGGTCACCGGGTGCGATGTGCGAGATACTGAAGGTGATGGCGAGCAGCCCCACCAGCATCACCGCCATCCAGGCCATCCGCCGCAGTGCAAAGTTCAGCATTGCGGGTGACCCTGGTGGCGGGGCCGGATTGCCGCCCCGGTCGGGACCGGGGCGGCATGGTGGCGGGACACCGGGGCTGCTCCGCGTCCGCTACTCGATGTAGAGCGGATACAGGTCCAGTTCCGATGTCATCCGGACCGGGCTGTACTCGAAGCCCTTGACCCAGTCCCGGTAGACGATCATGCGCTCGCGCATCATGCCGAAGATCTCCGGCTGATCCTCGACCAGCCGCATCTGGATCTCCTCGTAGATCGGACGGCGTTCCTCCCAGTTCGACAGGTAGCGCGCCTTCTCGATCAGGTCGTGGACTTCCTTGTTGTCATAGTAGTGGGTGCCGTAGTACCGGCCCCAGGAACTCTTGTGGTACTGGCTCGCCACCGCGTCCGGATCGGTGGAGACCGGGGTGGCGAAGATGGCCATCAGCTGCGGCGAGCTCTCCTGCGTCGAGCCGCGGGCGACCATGTTGGCCCAGGTGAGCGGGACCATGCTCACCGAGATGTTGAGCCCCTTGAGTGCATCGATCAGCACCAGCCCCATCTGCCGTTCAACCTCGAATCCCTGGACGTAGACGTACTCGATCTCGAACCCGCCATCAGGCCACGCCGACTTCGCGAGGAACTCCTTTGCCTTGGCCAGGTCCTTGTACGGCATGCCGGGCACCGTGATCTTGCCCTTGATGTCATCGGTAAACGGACTGGTCTGCAGCCTGGCACGACCGTTGAAGATCTTCACGAACGCGTCGTAGTCATAGGCCCAGGCAATCGCCTTGCGCACGTTGATGTCGCTCGTGTACTCGGCCTTGGTGTTGAACTTGAGCCCGAAGGCGGTCAGCGCCGGTGCCGTCGAGGTCACCATGCCCGGGGTCTTGGAGACCGCCTCGAACTCGTCGGGCGTGAGACCGGTCACGATGTCGGCCTCGCCCTTCTGCAGGGCGGCGCGCTGGGCCGAGGACTCGCGGATCAGCCTGTAGATCACGCCTCCGAGCGGCCCCTTGAAGCCGCGCCAGTAGTCCTGCACCCGCTCGAGCTCCAGCAGGTTGCCGTGCTCGATACGCTTCAGGCGGAACGGACCGCTGCCGGCCTCGTTCTCGATCAGCCATTTCTGGCCCATGTCGCCGTCGACCTCGTTGGCCATGACCTGGGCCGGGTTCATGATGTACCACCAGGGCACGAACGACAGGAACGGAGCATAGACCCGGTCCAGCGTCATCGAGACGGTGTGGTCGTCGATGACCTTGATGTTCTCTGCCTTGAGCACCGCATTCAGCATCCATGCCGGACCCTGGCCGAGCTCGAGCGTGCGGGCATAGGACCAGCGGACCGCCTCGGCGGTGACCGGATCACCGTTGTGGAACTTCGCGTTCTTGACCAGGTGGAAGGTGTAGGTCAGACCGTCGTCGCTCACCTCCCAGCGTTCGGCCAGCCAGGGAACGTATTCGGGCGGTGTACCGGTGTACTTGAGCAGCCCGTCATAGAGCGCCTGCTGCATGGTCCGGATCGACGCATCGTACTTGATGCTCGGATCAAGGATCGGAACCTTCTGCCGGCTGGCGACCACGAGGATCTTCTGGTCACCGCGGCGTTCGAAGGCCTCCGCGTCGGTGATCATGGTGCCCGCAACCACGGCGAGGGCACCGAGGCCGAGCACGAGTGATCGTGTAAGCGTCATTGTTGCATCTCCCGTTAACCGCGGCACATGTCCCTGCCCGGGCCAGGTCCCGTCAGGCCGGGTCCGTCGGGATTGCGCCGCTTGCGGATCGGTCCGCGACACCATCATAGGCACCGATCCGCCCGGACGGGAAGATGTCCCGCTCACGCAACGGGGCGAACCGGCCGCTGCCGGTTCGCCCCGGAAAGGCCCCGGGCAGCGATTTCCCGCCCGGTGCAGGCCGTCCGCGGATCAGGAGAGCTCGAACCGGTCGAGATCCATCACCCGGGCCCAGGCGGCAACGAAATCGGTGACGAAGGCGGAGCCCGCGTCATCACAGCCGTAGACCTCGGCAATCGCCCGCAGTTGCGAGTTGTAGCCGATCACCAGGTCCACCTCGGTCGCCGTCCAGCGCTTCGCACCGGTCTTGCGGTCATGCCCGACGAAGACCCCCTCGTCGTCGGCGGACCGCACCCACTCGGTCGACATGTCGAGCAGGTTGACGAAGAAGTCGTTGCTGAGCGTCCCGACCCGGTCGGTCAGCACCCCGTGGGTCGATCCGCCGGCATTGGCACCAAGCGCGCGCATGCCGGCCACCAGCACCGCCATCTCGGGCGCGGTGAGCGTCAGCATGTGCGCCTTGTCGACCAGCATGTCGGCCGCCGAGCGGGGCTGCCCCGATGCCACGTAGTTGCGGAAGCCGTCGGCCTTCGCCTCGAGCACCGCGAAGGAAGAGGCGTCGGTCTGTTCCTCGAGCGCATCGGTGCGCCCCGGCGTGAACGGGACCGAGACCGCGTGGCCGCCCGCTGCCGCCGCCTGTTCGATCGCGGCACATCCGCCGAGCACGATCAGGTCGGCGAGCGAGACCCGCTTGCCGCCGGACTGCCGGGCGTTGAAGGACGACTGCACCGTCTCGAGCGCCGAGAGCACCGAGGCGAGCTCGGCCGGGTCGTTCACCGCCCAGTCCCTCTGGGGAGCGAAACGGATCCGCGCGCCGTTGGCGCCTCCGCGCAGGTCCGTGCCCCTGAAGGTGGACGCCGAGGCCCACGCGGCCCTGACCAGGGCCTGGGCCGAGACCGGCCCGGCAAGGATTTCCTGCTTCAGCGTCGCGACATCGCCGTCGTCCACCAGCGGGTGATCGACCGCCGGCACCGGATCCTGCCAGATCTCGGGTTCCGGGGGCACCAGCGAACCGAGTCCGCAGACATACGGGCCGAGGTCACGGTGGGTGAGCTTGTACCATGCCTTCGCGAAGGCCTCGGCAAACTCGTCCGGGTTCTGGTGGAACCGCCGCGAGATCGGCTCGTAGACCGGATCCATCCGCAGCGACAGGTCGGTGGTCGCCATGATGGTGGCCACGCGCCCCGTCCCGTCGGCCGTCGGCGCGAGGTCGGCGTCCTCGACGTTCTTCGGCGACCACTGCCAGGCACCGGCCGGGCTCTTGGTCAGTTCCCACTCGTACTTGAACAGCATGTCGAAGAACCCGTGGTCCCACCTGGTCGGGTTCGCCGTCCAGGCGCCCTCGAGGCCGCTCGTGATCGCGTCCGCTCCGCGTCCGCTGGCGTGGGTACTCGCCCAGCCCAGGCCCTGCTGCTCGATGCTCGCCCCTTCCGGCTCGCGTCCGACATTGCCCGGATCGCCCGCGCCATGGCACTTGCCGAAGGTGTGGCCGCCCGCGATCAGCGCCACCGTCTCCTCGTCGTCCATGGCCATGCGAGCGAAGGTCTCGCGGATGTCGTGGGCGGCGGCAACCGGGTCGGGCTTGCCGTTCGGGCCTTCGGGATTGACGTAGATCAGTCCCATCTGGACCGCACCGAGCGGTTCCTGCAGGTCACGCTCGCCGCTGTAGCGGGCATCGCCCAGCCATTCGGTCTCCGGACCCCAGTAGATGTCCTCTTCCGGCTCCCAGGTATCGGCGCGCCCGCCGGCGAAGCCGTAGGTCTTGAAGCCCATCGATTCCAGCGCGCAGTTGCCGGCAAGCACCATCAGGTCCGACCAGGACAGCTTGCGGCCGTACTTCTGCTTGATCGGCCACAGCAGGCGGCGTGCCTTGTCGAGGTTGCCGTTGTCCGGCCAGCTGTTCAGCGGTGCGAACCGGTGAGAGCCGGTACGCGCACCGCCGCGACCGTCGTGGATGCGGTAGGTACCCGCGCTGTGCCAGGTCATGCGGATGAACAGGGGGCCGTAGTGACCGTAGTCGGCCGGCCACCAGTCCTGGCTGTCGGTCATCAGGGCATAGAGATCCTGGCGGACCGCCTCGAGGTCGAGGCTCCGGAACTCGGCCGCGTAGTCGAATCCGTCGCCCATGGGATCCACGAGCGACGAGTTCTGCTGCAGGATCTTCAGGTTGAGCTGGTTCGGCCACCAGATCTGGTTGGCGATGAAGCCGGTCGGCAAGGTCCGGCTGGCACCGTGCATCACGGGACAACCGCCGGCAGCGTCTGCGGGAGATCCGTCCATCATTCCCTCCGGGTCATACGTTCCTGCGCTTCCGGGACGGGTCGCGTGCGGGTCATGCCGGGAACCGGTCGCGGCACCCGGGCAGGCCCGGATGACACGTCGAATCCGCGTGCCGCATCCTGTCCGGAAGATCGGCCGCATGATGGTTCAGGGGCATGTTCCTGTCAATCGTCGCGCACCCCCGGCAGGCGCCCCGGACCCGGTGCCGCGTCCATGTAAACGAGGTTGTCCCGCCCGCCGGTCGGACCGGCCGCCAGGGGTGCGGGAACGTCCGCGGCAGGGCTCGCCGCCGGGTTTCGCCCCCCCACCTGATGGATGCGGGGACCTGGGCACACCGCGGCGGCTACGCCGCGTCGTCGGGGACGGCGGGCTGATCGCGGCGATCGTGTTCCGGGACCGGCGCGATGGCCGCCCGTGGCTGTCGCAGAGCGGGAGCGAAGGGGGCGTGGTTCACCGCCTCGATCATGGGATCGGGGCCTGTCGTTCGACGAAGCAGGGATGCTCCGGAGCGTCACCGGGGCCGGCAGGTTCCTGCTGCCCGGCGGGAAACCTGGTTCCCCGATCTCTTCGCTCAAGGTCGGGTGCCTGAAACCGTGCGGCCGGCGCCGACGACGGAAGGGGCGGCGCCTATTGGCACGCCACGCGCCGGCGCAGCACCACGAACGCGAGAAAGCCCATCAGACCCATGGACCCGATGGTCACGAAGGCGAGCCCCCAGGCGACCGTTCCCCCGAGCGGGGCGGCCAGATCGAGCACCGCTCCCACGAGGGGCGGCGCGAACAGCGATCCACTGAACCCCAGCATCGAATGCACGGCGAGCGTTGCACCCCGGTGGCCCGCCGGGGCGGTGTTGACGGCTCCCGCGGTCAGTACCGCTGAATCGGCCTGCATCGCCGCGGAATAGACCAGACACAGGGCCGCCACGACGACAAAGGGCAGCAGGGACGAAAATCCGACGACGGCGCCTAGCGCAAATGTCGTCAGCATCACCCACGAGATCAGGCGCACGCTCCCGACCCTCAGGGCCAGCTCCGCACCGCCGATGCTCGACGCCACCGCGACGAGAGAGGTCAGTGCGGCCAGCAGCGTGGCGTTCAGCGTGAACTCGGCACCGCTTCCAAAGCAGAACACGAGGAACGGCACGACCCAGGAGCGCATGGCGAACAGCTCCGCACCGTGGCCCGCATAGGCAACGATAAAGCTCATGGTCTTCCGCGAGCGCAGGACGGGGCGGAAATCCAGCACATGGCTGCGGACCTCCGCGGCCGCCTCGGGCTCCCCGGGCGAGACCAGAACCGCGAGCGCGATGCCGGCCAGGGCCGGTCCGGCGGCCGCGAACAGGAAAGCGCCCCGCCAGCCGAACCATTCGAGAGCACAGCCTGCCAGCGCGTAGGAAGCCGCTGTTCCAGCGCTGAAACACGCCGTGTAGAAGGCGACAGCGCGGGCGCGCGGCACCGTGCCCGGCAGGCGGTCGGTGAGGACCTTGAGACCGGGCATGTAGCATCCGGCCATACCGGCACCGGCGATCACCCGCCATGGCAGGGCGGACCAGAAACCCGACGCCATGAACGCCAGCCCGGCCAGGCCCGCGGCGGACAGCGCTGCACCGCAGATGAAGACGGACCGGGCGTCGACCCGGTCGGTGATCGCGGTGAGGAACGGGACCGTCAACACATAGCCGCCGAAGAATGCGCCGGAGAGCCAGCCAGCCGTGACATTGTTCATCTGCCACGCCTGCTGAAGCACCGGCTGCAGCGACCAGTACGAGCAAAACCCTGCCATCGCGAATACCAGGGCCACGCACATCAGGGCGACCAGCGCCACCGGTCGTCGCTCGATGGCCGGCGCAATCACGATGTCCGGCCCATCGGACGGGAAACCGGCTCCCTGTCAGGGACGGTCGCAGGGCAGTACCGTGCCTCGCAGGAGGCGGCCGCTGACCGCATCGGGCGGCTGGGATCGGGCGCTGCGCCTCCGACCCCGGGGACCCGTCCAGACCGGTTCGCCGCATCACCGGGCCGACCGCGCGCGCGGCGGACGAGGTTCGCCACGTGCTGCGCGGCCAGCTGACGCAATCGCGACGCCGGATGTCGTCTCTCCCGGGCCGGCAGGTTCCCGATCTCCGCGTCCCTTCTCATGGTGATGCAAGCCCGATCGTCGTCGAGGCCCGGTTGGCCCGGCACTGCATCCCGCCCGGCCGTGTCAGCCCGTCAGACGGAGGCTCGTGCGATGGCCGGCAGGGTCCATAACCGCCGCCCCGGCAACTGCGGCGGCCGGGCGTCGGTCCTGGCGGTTGACGATCAACGGGCACTCTCCCGCGGCCACAGCGCAGGAGTTGACGCGTCCGGTCGGGGCCGGGCGCGCCTGGTCCGACCGACCGGGGGAAGACCACGTCGACCATCACCGGCATCATGACCCTGCGGAGCTCCCCGGAAAAGGGCCTGACGCCGCACCGCGCCGCGGGACGACCGGCTTCCCCGACCGGCACCGCTTGCGGCGGGCGGATGCCCGGAGCCGGGCAACCGCCACGACGGCGACCGCGGTGGAACACGATAGTCCGTCTCACGGGCGTCACTGTTCAAGCGTGGATGATCCGGTGTGCCGCCTCCCGCATGGTCCTGTCACCCGTGACGTGCCGGCCGTGACCGGCGGGGACGAGGATGTGATCGAGGCCTTCATCGCCGCCGGTGCCGGGTGGACTCGCCCTTTCGATCGGGTGTACCTGTCAGCTGCCGGACGCAATCGTGGCGAAAGGTGACGGAATGTCGATCCCGGTCATCGATATCCGCCCCCACCTGCACGGCGGGGATGACGACAAGCTGCGGGTTGCCCGCGAGATCGCCGCGGCGTGCATGGAGTCGGGCTTCTTCTGCATTACGGGACACGGAGTGCCGGCGGACCTCGTCGCCCGAACGCGGCAGGTGGCGGTCGATTTCTTCGCCCTTCCCCTCGACGAGAAGTGCCGGATTCTCCGGCCCGAAAGCCGGGTCGGCCGCGGCTACTACCCCCATGCCGACCGCTCGCTTGCCTACACGCTCGGCGAGAAGACGCCGCCCGACCTGCAGGAAGCGTTCGCGATGGGCCCGCCCGACATCCCCGACGACGACTATTACCGCGGCGAGATCGCGGAGTACTTCTTCGCGGCAAACCGCTATCCGGCGAGGCCGGAGGCATTCCGCGAGACCGTGGACTGCTACTTCCGCGCCCTGCTCGGGCTCTGCGACCGGCTCATGGGAGCGATGGCGCTGGCACTCGGGCTCGAGGAGGATTTCTTCGCCGACAAGATCGACCGGCCGGCGTGCGGCCTGAGGCTGATCCGCTATCCGGCGCAGACGGCCGCCCCGGCGCGCGGGCAGCTTCGCGCCGGCGCCCATACCGACTACGGCACGCTGACCGTCCTTCGCGGGGACGATGTACCCGGGACCCTGCAGGTCAGGCTGCCGGGCGGCGGCTGGACCGATCTTCGCCCGCCCGCCGATGCCTTCGTGTGCAATCTCGGCGACGCGATGGCGCGCTGGACCGGCGGTCGCTGGGCATCGACCCTGCACCGGGTTGCGAACCCGCCGGACGGGGCGGCGCGGCGCGACCGCATCTCGCTGGTCTTCTTCCACCAGCCCAACTACGACGCCACGCTCGGAGGGATCTTCGAGGACTCCGGGGACGCGGTGACGCTCGCCGAGCACTTCATCGAGAAGATCCACCTCGCGGCGGGAACCGGAAAGCCGCCGGGAACAGGCGCGAAGCGGTAACGCCCCGGTGGACCGACCGGTCTGCGCACCGCGGCGTTGATCGCTGTTGCCCCGGCGCGGGCTTCCCGTCCTTGTCCGAACCGATGCGGTGGCGTGGCGCCGCACCACGCGGGGAGGGAACCCTGGCCAACGAACACCGGTACGCTGTCTACCTCGCGCCACGCCCGGGCGATTTCCTGTGGAACTTCGGGAGCATGTGGCTCGGGCGCGCCGCGGAGGGAGTGGTGGTCCCCGCGCGTCCCTCGCTGCCCGGGCTCGGCACGGGAGAAATCGATGCGGCGACCAGCAGCGCCAGGCTCTACGGGTTCCATGCCACGCTGAAGCCGCCGTTCCGACTCGCACAGGGCAGGAGCGAGAGCGAGTTGCTCGACCTTGCCGAAGGATTTGCGTACCGGACGCGGGAGTTTCGGCTGCCGCGACTCGCGGTGCGTGCCATCGGCGGGTTCCTGGCGCTGGTTCCGACCGGGACGAGCCCCGAGGCCGACGACCTGGCGGGGGCGTGCGTGCGCGGGTTCGACCGCTTTCGCGCCGCGCCCGGGCAGGATGAACTCGCGCGGCGCCGGGCCGCGGGGCTCACGAAACGACAGGACGAACTGCTCGGTCGGTGGGGATATCCCTACGTGTTCGACGAATTCCGCCTGCACTTCACACTCACCGACCGGCTGGCCGTGGGCGGGCGCGAGCGGATGCGGGAGGTCCTCGAGCGGCTGTGGTCACCGCATGCGGCCGAGGAGTACCCGGTCGGATCGATCTGCATCTTCGAGCAGGCGGCGGTCGGACGTCCGTTCCACCTGCTGCGCCGGTTCCCGCTGCAAGGCGCTGTCGGGTGACTGTCAGGGCCGGTCGCGGTACCCGATCACATCACCCGCCGGCCCTCGCGCCAGGTCTCGAGCACGACCGGGACGCCCTCGATCTCGCGCACCCGGATGAGGTCGGCGCGCGCGCCCGGCCGGATGGCGCCGCGGTCCGCCAGTCCGACGGCGCGGGCCGGGTTCATGGTCGAGAGCGCGACCGCCTGCGGCAGGGACAGGAACGGCTCCGAACGGTGGAGCAGGAAGACGCCGTGCAGGCTGCTTGCGGGAACGTAGTCCGAGGAGAGGACGTCGAGGAGCCCGAGCGAGGCGAGCTCGAGCGCCGAGACATTGCCTGAATGCGAGCCGCCGAGCACCAGGTTCGGCGCGCCCGCAAGGATGGTGAGACCCCGGTCACGGGCGGCGCTCGCCGCCTCCACCGTCGTCGGGAACTCCGCGATGGCGACACCGTAGCGTGCCGCCTCCTCGACGTGGCCGACTGTGGCATCGTCGTGGCTTGCGAGCGTAATGCCGGTCCCCTCGAGCAGGCCGACCAGTTCGGCGCGGTGACGCCCGCTGTAGGTGACATGGTCGCGCTGCTTGGTCTCGAGGAATGCGGCGAACTCGGCGTCATCGAGACCGTAGGTCTTCTGGTAGTAGGCGCGGTGTCGATCGCGGTCGACGAACTGGCGCTGGCCGGGCGTGTGGTCCATCAGCGAGACCAGGCGGACCAGCGGGTCGCCGGTGAAGGGTGCGAACAGGTCCATGAGCCCGGCACAGGACAGTTCGCAGCGCAGGTGCAGGAAATGCGAGACCCGAAGCACGCCGGTGTCGCGTGCGGTGCGCAGTGCCGAGGTCATGGCGCCGAGCATGCGGGAGCGGACATCTCCCTGGCGCACGATGCCCACCGAGAGCGCATCGAACACGGTCGTGATCCCGGCGGCGGCGAGCTGCCCGTCGTGGGCGAAGACCGCCGCGGTCCCCGGCCATTGGACGCGCGGTCGCGGCACGAAATGCCGCTCGAGCGTGTCCGTATGCAGCTCCACCAGCCCCGGCAACAGGTAGTCGCCGCCGAAATCGACGTCCGGGCCCGACGCACGCCCGCCTTCGCGAAGCGAGGATATCACCCCGCCCGCGACCTCGACCGTGCCGTGGACCACCTCGTCCGGTGTCACGATCCGCGCATTGGTGAAGGCTGCCTGGGTCATCGCGTCTCCAGGGCGCCGGGGCGTCCCGTTACCGGTTCACGCGGCGGCGCTGATGACGGCGCGGTCGAACTCGGCCGCATCCATTCCGTTGTCGCACCCTGCTGTCTTCATCTCGGCCCAGGTGTTGGGGTCGATCGGAACGCCGGTCCGGCGGCGTTCGTCCATGGACTCGCGCTCGGGATCGCCCGGCACGCGTATGCGGTCGAACCCCTCGGCCGGCTGGCCGGACTTCACGTACTCGACCAGGCTGTCGAACTCGCCCGCGAAGGCGGCACCGGAGGTGAACCGGTCCGGGTCGATCACGATGGTGAGCATGTTGTTCCTGATGGTCTCGCCGGTCGCAAGCTCCGGGCGCGCGGTGCCGCCACCGGGCAGTCCGCCGGCAAGCAGGTCGCAGACCAGCGCCAGTCCGTAGCCCTTGTGCTGGCCGAAGGACAGCATCGCGCCCATCGGATCGCGGAACACGACGCCGGGGTCGGTGGTCTGCCTGCCGTTCGGCCCCACCAGCGCATCATCCATCGGCATCCGGGTGCCGGCGTAGTGCGCCACACGGACCTTGCCCTGCGCCACCCGGCTTGTCGCCATGTCGAGCACCATCATCGGTGTGTTTCCGGTCGCCGGGATGGCGGTGCAGTAGGGATTGGTCGAGTACCGGGCCTCGTAGCCGCCCCAGGGTGCGACATACGGCTTGTGGCCGGTGGCGTTGACGTAGTGGATCGAGATGAACCCGGCGCGTGCGCACATCTCGCCCCAGGCCCCGATCCGGCCCAGGTGGTGCACGTTGCGCAGTCCGACGATGGCGCTGCCGGTCCGGTGCGCCTTGTCGATCGCAAGCCGCATGGTCTCGGCCCCGACCGTCTGGCCGTAGCCCATGTTGCCCTCGACCAGCAGGTAGGCGCCGTCATCGGTCACCACCGTCGCCTTCGCGCCGGGGGTCATGGTCCCCGCCAGCGCGTGCGCCATGTAGCGTGGCGCCAGCCCGACGCCATGGCTGTCATGGCCCATCAGGTTGGCCTCGACGAGGTTCTCGGCAACGGTGCGCGCCTCGCCCTCGTCGCTGCCGGCACTGCGCATCATGGCAGCCACAACCACCGTCAGTTCATCATGTCGAACGCGGATCACATCACCCTCCTGCCGAACCGGGACGCACCGGGCTGCGACACTATCGCGCGGACCGAAAATGTCCACCTCGAGCGCGTGACCGGCCACAGCGGTCCCGTTCCGGTCCGCGCCCGGGAATGTTCCTGCCGGTGAAGAACATGCACCTGCGAACGCAGTTCCGGTCTACCGGCTGCTGTTCGCTATCCCGCCGTCCGGAACGCCGAGGATGGGTCTTGGGCATGCTGCGCTCGGCTCCCGTCGGTGTTCGTCGATCCGGTCGGCGTCCACGAGGCGGACTGTCACCTGAACAGCCAGCCGTGCAGCAGGCGTCCCGGCATCAGCGCGAAACCGCCCGCGATCAGGATGCCGCCGAAATAGACGCCCAGCATGTGGCCGCGGTGGGTCCTGATCGATCCGCGCCGGGCCCCGCGCACCGCAAGCGGGATCGAGACCAGCACCAGGACGCTGAAAAGATGAATGTAGCCGAGGTGACCGAGAAGTTGCGGACCCACCTGCGCAGGCATGGCAAGCGTAACGAGCGCGGTCGCGATCATGAGCACGACGTAGATGCGCCCGAGCGTGCGGTGCACCGGCGTGCCCTTGGGACGCGCCAGCAGCCAGGCGCCGATCAGGAGACACGGAAACACGGTCGCAAGATGCACATAGGCGAGCTGGAGCCAGGTCACCGCCCGTTCATGCCTGCGCAATCAGGTTCATCAGGTCGTCTTCCGTGAGCGCGGTCGCGGACTCGGTCCCGGCAAGGATATCGTCCGCCAGCTCGCGCTTCTCCCCGTGCAGCCTGATTACCTTCTCCTCGATCGAGTTCCGTACCGCGAGCCGGTAGATGGTGACCGGGCGTTGCTGACCGATGCGGTGCGCCCGGTCGGACGCCTGGTCCTCGACGGCGGGGTTCCACCAGGGATCGAGGTGGATCACGTAGTCTGCCGCCGTCAGGTTGAGCCCGGTGCCTCCGGCCTTGAGGCTGATCAGGAACAGCTCTCCACGCCCAGCCTGGAACGCGTTCACCCGCGCCCTGCGCTCGGCGGGCGGCGTTGAGCCGTCGAGGTACTGGTAGTCGACCCCTTCGACGTCCAGCCGGGCGCGGACCACCTCGAGATGTTTCACGAACTGGCTGAAGACAAGCGCCTTGTGCCCCTCCGCGATCAGGGTGCGGATCAGCGCCATCGCGGACTCGAGCTTGGCGCCCGGGAGAGTGCTGTCCGGTTGCACCAGCCGGGGGTGACAGCAGGCAAGACGCAGCCGGGTGAGCTCGGCGAGCATGTGAATGCGCCGGGTCCCCGGTTCTTCGTCCCCGAGGCCGGCAATCCGCTCCACCGCCTGCAGGCGGACCGCCTCGAGGAAGGCGCGCTCCTCGGGCTCGGGTTCGACGTGGAGCACCTGTTCGGTCCGGCTGGGAAGCTCGGTAAGCACCGCGCTCTTGCGCCGGCGCAGAACAAACGGGCGCACCAGGGCCGCGAGCCGTTCGCGGCCGGCCCGGTCGCCCTCGGCGACTGCAAACCGCCTTCGGAACCCCGCAAGCGTGCCGAGCAGGCCCGGATTGATGACGCTGAACAGGCTCCACAGTTCCTCGAGCGCGTTCTCGATCGGCGTTCCGGTCAGCGCAACCCGGAAATCGGCGTCGAGCTCGCGGATGGCACGGGTGCGCTTGGCCTGGGAGTTCTTGATTGCCTGGGCCTCGTCCAGGACGAGAGTGTGCCAGCCGATCGATTTCAGGGCAGCAATCGAACGGGTCGCCAGCCCGTAGCTCACCACCAGCACATCGCCCGGACCGAGCCGCGAGATGGTCTCCATTCTTCCGGCCATGGAACCGAGAAAATGCATGGTAAGGCCCGGCGCGAACCGCGCCGCTTCCTCTTCCCAGTTGAAGCACACCGATGTCGGGGCGACGATCAGCGCCGGTCCGCCGTCCGCGCGCGCCAGCAGCAGCGCCAGGGACTGCACCGTCTTGCCGAGACCCATGTCATCGGCAAGGCACGCGCCGGCACCGATGTGGGCAAGCCGGCACATCCACTCGTACCCCTGCCGCTGGTACTCCCGCAGCTGGGCGTGAAGCCCGTCCGGGACGGCGCATTCGAGTTCCCGTGCCGCCGCAAGCCGCGAACGGAACCGGTGCCACGGCGACCTGCCATCGCCCGATCCGGCGGTCTCAAGCAACTCGTCGAGCGCCAGCGCGCTCATCGGGTGTATGCGTTCACCGCCGGCGCCGTGGCCCGCGGACGCGGCACGAAGCGTCTCGAGCTGCCGGCGCAGGCCATCGGTGAGTGCGACCAGCCTTCCCTTTCCGATCGGCACGAACCGGCCGACCGCATGGTCGAGTGCGTCCAGCAGTTCGCGCATGTCGAGGACGAGGTCATCGTCGACCGCGACCTTCCCGGAAACAGCGAACCACTCCCGGTCCTTGTGCACAGTCGTCGCGACCTGTGACGTCGACACGACGCGCGGGTGCGGTCTTGCCGCATTCTCGGGCCATTCGATGGTCACGGGCCCGGTAACGGCCTGCAGTTCCAGCATGAAGTCGAGGCCGGTCGCCGGCTCGTCAAACACGTGCGACCCCGTCACCACGCCGGTATCCGCGAGCGTCGGGCAGGCCGCAACCACCGCCGCGGCCGCCGCTTCCTCCCCGGCGAGGTCGCGCTCGTGCCTCCCGTTGCCGCCGCCGGCCGCCCTGACCACACGCGGTCCCCGGCCGACCGGAAACCGCGGACCGTCCGGGCCGCAGGGCTGCACCCACAGCGACACCTTGAGCCTGCTGTCGTCTGTCGGCTCGAGACGCACCACGGGGCGTGGATCGCCCGGCGTCGCAGGGGTCCCGATACCGTCGACATCCGAGACCACCGCCACGTGATCGTCGCAGAGCCGGGCCAGTTCGATGACCCGCGCCCTCCCCTCCTGCGGCACCACCAGGCCGTTCCGGCCGATGAGCTCGGCAATGTCGACAAGCGACCGGTCGATGCGGACGACCCGGTAGCGGTCGTCGGCCTCGTGATCAAGAAACACCCTTCCGATGTCGCTCCAGTGCGACAGGCCGAGATGATACCCGTCGTCCCGTGTGCTGACCGCGAGCTCGACCTCGCCGGCCACCAGGTCCAGGCGACGGTTGCGGTCGTCGGCGCGATAGACGGCCGGATGGCCGACCAACGCCGGCAACACCAGGTCCGGGACCAGAACGTAGTCCCGATACCTGCTCTTGTCCCGCACGGCACCGTGATGGGCCGCGAACACGTCCTCGCGGGTCATCATTCCCCGCAGTTGCTCATCGGACTCGAAGAAGCGCCTGACCGGAACCGCGCGACCGGCACTCCAGCCTCCACGCTTCAGGCGTGTCTGCATCACCACGGAGACGGACAGGGTCTGCGGGTCCACCAACCAGGCAAGCCGTCCTCGATGCCCTGCGGACCGGCTCCGTACGCCGCCGGCGCCCACGACGCGCGCCAGTCCGTCCATGCGGCGCACCCATGCCGGAGACATGGAGATGACTGTCGCGAAATCACGTATTCCGGACGCCGTCATGCTGTCGCGCCAGGCCCGCATCGCCTCAGGGAGTGCGTCCACCCGGTCCAGCGCCGCGGCAATCATCAGGGCCGGCACCGGAGCATGATCGCGTATTGCGCTTACGCGTGTAACGAGCTTCTCCCGAACCTTGCTGTTCATCCGCTCGGGCGCCGCCGCAACCTGGGCCAGCGCGAGCAGTCCGCTGACAAACGGGGGCGCGCCCGTCCGCTCGTGCTGCGCGAAAAGCTCGTCCAGCTCACGGCGCGCTTCCTCGTCCCGTCCTTCGAGCAGATCGAGAATGCAGTCCAGCGCCTCGTAGCCCAGGGTACCGGTGAGCCGGGAACGCTCCCGCATCATCCCGATCAGATCCCGCGCCTCCCTGCGATCATCAGCGCTCCCCCGCGACAGCATCGCCAGCACGAACAGGTACCCGGTTGCTCCGGGCGGTCGCAGCCTGCGGCTGCGCAGCTTCCTGCGCGCCGCGGCCAGGTGGTCGCGAAACTCGTCCGCGACCGTGTCACTTCCCGCGAGATAGCTGATCGCGGTCTTGTAGAATCCCGGGTTCCACGAGTGCGGCTCCCAGTTCGGCTCGGGCCAGGCGCGTTCGCGGATCCACCCCCATTCACCGATCCACAGCGCCCGCTCCATGAGCGCCATGACGGTCGCCTCGTGCTCGCGCGGGTCCAGCCGCTTCCCGGCGAGAGCGAACAGTACCGAGTGGGGTCTGCTGCCGTCCCCGTCCCACTCGCTTTCCAGCATGAGGTTCAGGATCCGGTCCACGATCGGGCCCTTGCGCCCGAGCAGCCAGTCGGGATCGGTGTCGAGTCCCTCGAGGACCAGTTCAAAAGGATCCTCCTCCAGCGCCAGGTTGTCTGACAGGCCTCTCGGAGACATCGGAAAATCGAAGTCGTCACAGCTTGCGTTGTACGCAGTGGTGAACAGCTGTTCGTCATCTGCAAACACCGCGACGCGCAGTGCAATGTACGGATCAAGCCCGGTTGCGGGGTCAGACCTTCCGCCCCAGCGCCTGTAGCCGCGGATCGGATAGAATGTGCCCGTGCACACCGCGACCAGCGCGTTCCCGCTGGCGCCGGCGACCGCCTCGCGGGCGACGGCGCAGGCGAGCGGTGGCCAGACCTTTTCGTCGCTCCCGATCAGTCCGTCACGTTGCAGCCGCTCGGTCGTCCTGGCGATCTCGGCCCCGGTGTACTCCCGGTGATGCTCGCCGCACTGCTGGGCCACTGAGTTCGCCAGCCCGAGGAACCGGCGCTTCGAGAGTCCGATCAGGATCAGGGACCTGAGTTCCAGCACCAGGCGTTCGCGCTCGCCGAGCGCCCGGTAGCGTTCCATGAGACCGGGCAGCCCGGGAGCGTGCGGGGGCATTTCCCGATGGTGAATGTTCATCAAATCTCCGTTTCGACAATTCGGGCGCCGGAAATCGGCGGCATTGTCCGTGCGCCCTGAATCACGGTCTTCGGCATCATACCCTGCCACGATGCGTCACGTATGCCCGTTCATGCGCGAGATCGGTCGTGCGCCAGCCGCTCGATGGCTCCGGTCGAACTCAGGCCCTCCTCGAGCCGCGCCAGCACGACCCTGCCTCCACGGGCGCGCACGAAATCCGCACCGACCACCTCGTCGGCGTCGTAGTCAGCCCCCTTCACCAGGACGTCGGGGCGCAGGTCCCTGATCAGCCGTTCCGGGGTGTCCTCCGCGAACACCACCACGGCGTCCACGTCCCTGATCGCGTTCAGCACCGACGCGCGCTGCTCCACCGTGTGGACCGGGCGTCCGGAGCCCTTCAGGCGCGAGACCGACGCATCGTCGTTGAGCCCGACGACCAGCCGGTCGCACTCCGCGCGCGCCTGGCGCAGCAGCGAGACATGGCCCGCGTGCAGCACGTCGAAGCACCCGTTGGTAAATCCCACCACGAGCCCGTCGGCGCGCCAGGCACGGACCTGCCTGGCCGTGCCGGCATCGCCCTGCGGTCTGCCGGCCCGGACCACCCGCCCGGACCCGACGGCGCCGCCGCCCGCAGCATGGGCATGGCAGAACTGCTCGATCACGGTCTCGAGCCCGGTGCCCTGCACGGGCCGGACCGTGCGATCTCCGGCGGGCAACCGGACCGACGCGGCGCGGCGCCAGGAGATCCCGCCGGTGTACCCTGCAACCCGGGTCGCCACCGCAACCGCGTCACCGAGCGGCATGTCGGACACGGGATCGATCACCACCGTTCCGCCAACCGTTCGGTCCTCCAGCACCTCGAGACAGGTCCGTGCCCAGTCAGCACCGGACATGTACCGGCAGGGCGCATCCGGATCACCCGCCAGCTCGACATGGTCCGCATGATCGTTCCGCGCCCGGTAGATGTCCCGGACCAGGCGGGCAACCGGACCCACCGGCCGGGTGCAGGCCGCATCCTCCCATCCGGCAAGACCGAGATACGCCACGACCGTCGCCCGCAGTCCGTGCTCCCGGCGCCATGCCTCAAGAAGGGCCGCCCCGAGTTCCCGGCAGGCCCGGTACCCACGCCCGGCCTCGTCGCAGGACCAGCTGTAGAGCAGCGTCTCGACACCGAACCGATGCGCCGCCGACAGCACGGTGCGCTGGGCCCGCAGAAGACGGTCCATGCCGCTTGCCGGTCCTGCGCCGTCGACCATGCTCCGGGGCATGGCATCGATCACGCCGAGGGGCCGGAACGCGGCGAAGAGTTCGTCAAGTGCCGCGACATCCGCCGGTCCCGCCACGTCCGCGTCGGTCCGGACCCGGGTTCCGGCAGTTGCCAGGGCGCGAGCAAGGCTGCGGCCGGCGAGGCCATCGTGACCGACAAGGAAAACGCGGGTCAACACCCGACCCGCCGGACCTTCGCCCGTCCTTCCGGTCCGGTTGCGGGCTCTGCCTCGCCCGCGCTCTCAGACACTCGGAGCAGCAGGTTGGACACTCTCGCCCCCGGCACTTGTCACGTGCGGACCGATCATAGGTGGCCGGCAGCCGTCCAGGCAACGCCACCTCCGGGCCGGACGATCTCCGGACCGTGTGGCCTCCCCGGGTCCCGCCGGCTAGACTTGTGCGAGGTCACGGGGACCGGACCGGACCGTGGCAGGTATTCCCGCCCCGGGCCCGCTTTCGCCGGTCCGGCAGGTGAACACGATCGCGAGGCGGCGATGTCGTATGTCATGGAGCTGTTCGAGGACATCCTGCCGGGTGGCGAGGAGGTCAGGTTCGGCGAATCGGACGCACGGGCCATCTACGTTGCGGCCGGCAGCGCGCTGGTTGAAGGGGCCGGCGTCACCGCGGACAATGGCGTCGTGCTCGCGGGAACGGCACTGGTCCGGGCGGACGCCGGGGGCGCCACGCTGTGGCGATGGGACGTTGCGCCGGCAGGCACGGACCCGGTCGAGTACCGGCACCGCACGGCACTTCGCTGCTCCGGCCCGGTGGAGCCGGCAACGATCGCCGACGACCTTCTGCTTCGCCTCGACAGTGTCGCGTTCCCTCCCGGTGGATCCGCTCTCCTGCACACCCACCGGGGTCCCGGGATCCGGTGCCTGAAGGAAGGCGACATCCGGATCGACACCGCCGGACACTCCACCGCCTACTGTCCCGGCGGTGCCTGGTTCGAGGAAGGGCCCGAACCGGTGTTCGCCCAGGCATCCGCCAGCGTGCCCAGCCGGTTCATCCGCTCCATGGTGCTGCCGCGCTCCCTGCTCGGCGCATCATCGATCCGGTACGTGAACGAAGAGGACCGCGACAGGCCGAAGTCCCAGAGCTACCGGGTGTTCGCGGAGTCGCCGGTCCGGCTGGGCCCGGCATAGCGGACCGCGTACCCGATACGACGACCGGCAGCGGGAAGGAAGGGGGACTGGCAATGCAATGCGAGGGACAGGTTGCAGTGGTTACCGGCGGGGCGATGGGGATCGGCCGCGCCCTGGCGAAGGGACTGCTCGGCGAGGGCGCCACGGTGGTGATCGCCGACCGGGAGGGCGCGATCGAGGCCGCCGCGGCGCTTGACAGCAACCGTGCCATCGGCATCGCCTGCGATGTCTCGAGCCGGCACGAGACCGAGGCCATGGCCGAGGCCGCTGTCGATGCGTTCGGCCGCGTCGACGTGCTGGTCAACAACGCCGGCATCTATTCGTCGCTGCAGCTGACCGCCTTCGAGGATCTGACCGCAGAGGACTGGAGACGCGTACTCGACGTCAACGTCATCGGCCAGGCGATGGCAACCCGCGCGGTGGTCCCGGTCATGCGGCGACAGGGAGGCGGCTCCGTCATCAACATTTCGTCCGGAACCCCGTTCAAGGGTGTCCCCTTCATGCTGCACTACGTGGCGAGCAAGGGGGCGGTGAACGCGATGACGAAGGCGCTGGCCAAGGAGCTGGGCGCCGCCGGCATCCGGGTCAACGCGGTGGCACCCGGCTTCACCCTGTCGGACGGTGTTCGCGCAAACACGCACCAGCTCGAATCCCTGCAGGAGATCTCGCGCCAGGCCCGGGTGCTGCAGCGCGACCAGGTGCCCGACGACATCGTGGGCGCCGTCGTCTTCCTCGCGTCCGCCGGCGCCGCGTTCATTACCGGCCAGACCCTGGTCGTCGACGGCGGCGCGTATTTCCACTGATCCGGCTCATCCGCGCGCGCCCCGAACCGGCGGCCGACACGGGAATGTGCCGGCGGGGATTGTCAAGCAACGTCCCGGTGGCAGACACTTTGACGTGTCAACCCCAGGAGGAACCCGCATGTCAGGTCCTGCGCGCATCAGCACCATCGCCCGCCACCTGCTGGACGCCCACGCGGCACGTTCGCGGTTTGCCAACCTCGAGGGTGAGCTGGCGCCGCGGTCCGTCGACGAGGCCTACCTGGTTCAGCAGGAACTGGTCGAACTGTGGCAGGAACAGGGCGAGGGCGCCGGTGTCGGCTACAAGATCGCGCTCACCTCGCAGGCGATCCGCGACCTCGTCGGAGTCTCGGAACCCTGTGCCGGAACCATTCTCGCCGCCATGGTTCACCACGGGCCGGCCGAGATCCGGCGCGACGGCTTCGTGCGTCTCGGGCTGGAGTTCGAACTCGCGGTCCGCGTGGGCCGCGACGTGCCGCCGGACCGGGAGCAGGACGCGGCCAGCATTCGCGACCATGTCGATACGGTGATGCCGGCCTTCGAGCTCATCGAGGACCGGAACGCCGACTATTCCGACCTCGATGCCAATTCGCTCATCGCCGACAACGCCTGGTGCGGCGGTATCGTGCTCGGCGCCGAGAGTGCCGGCTGGCACGACCTCGACCTGGCGACGGTTCCGGTCACCCTGGACTACAATGGCGAAACCGAGACCGCGGTCACCGGCGCCGCCATGGGTTCACCACTCGCGTCCCTCGCCTTTCTTGCCAACCTGCTCGCCCGACAGGGCCGCCCGCTCAGGGCCGGTGAACTGGTCATGACCGGATCGACCCTGGCGACGCGGTTCGCCGCGTCTGGCGACACCGCCCGGTATGCCGTAGAAGGCATCGGGTCGGTCGAACTGCGGGTGACATGACTGGCACGACGCAGCAAGGAGAAGCAGATGAGACGGATTCTTCTGCCATTCGGATCGGACTCGGCTGACGATGCGCCGGTCGCAGCGGCGGCTGCGCTCGCACGACGACACGGCAGCCGGATCACCGCCATGTTCTGCCCGCGATTGCCCGACCCGGTCATCGTCGACCCGATGAGCGGCGGTGTGGTTTCCTATGACGGGCTCGATGGCGAACTCGAGACGCACCGGGACGCGGCCGTGGCCCGGATCCGCGAACGGATTGCCGCATGCGATCCGCCGATGGCCGCGGACGCGGTCAGCGTCGACATGTCCGCCATCTCCAACTGGCGCCAGGTCGGCGAGGCGGCACGTGTCCACGACGTCTCCCTGTACACCCGTTCGAAGGACAACCCGCACTGGCAGACGCTGTTCGAGATGGCACTGTTCGAAGGCGGCCGGCCGACGATCCTGATCCCGGAACAGTGGGAGCGCCCGTTCGGCGATGTCGTCGGGATCGCCTGGAACCACTCGACCGAAACCGCGCGCGTGGTCGCGCTCGCCATGCCGATCCTGCGCGCCGCCTCCCGGGTGATCGTGATCACGGTGGATGGCTGGGTCCATGCCGGCCCCGGCGGTGATGCCCTCGTCGACTACCTCGCAAGCCACGACATCGAGGTCGAGCTCAAGGCGGGGGCCGGCGGCGGCAACCCGGGCGCCCGCTCGCTCGATATCGCCGCCGAGGCCGGTGTCGACTTCCTGGTCAAGGGCGCCTACACCCAGAGCCGGCTGACGCAGATGATCTTCGGCGGGGCGACCAGGATCATTCTCGATCAGGCGCAGATCCCCGTGATCTTCGCACACTGAGAAAACCACCAGAAAGGGTGCAGCCATGGGACGACTGAACGGCAAGGTCGCGATGATCACGGGGGCCGGCGGCGGGATCGGCCGGGCAACCGCGATCCGGTTCGCGGAAGAGGGTGCCCGGGTGGCGGCTCTCGACATCGATGCCGGGCGCGGACGGGAAACGGCCGAACAGGCCGGTGCGGCGGCGGCAGACGGAGGCGGCGCGGTCTTCATCGAGACCGACGTGACCGACCGGGCGAGTGTCGCGGCGGCCGTTGACCGGATCGTCGGGGACTGGGGCGCGCTGCACGTGCTTCACAACAACGCCGGCGGTTCCACCCTTGCCGACGGTCCCGTTACCGAGGCGCCGGACGAGGAATTCTGGCGGGTGATCAGGCTCGACCTGTACGGCACCTTCGTGTGTTCGAGCCTCGCGATCCCGCGGATCGCGGCCTCGGGCGGCGGATCGGTGATCAACATGGCGTCCAACGTGGCGTTGATGGCCCTGCCGGGACGCGACTGCTACACCGCGGCCAAGGGCGGTGTCGCGGCGGTCACGAGATCCATGGCGGTCGAGTACGCCCCCGACCGGATCCGGGTGAACGCGATCGCACCCTCGGTCACGCTGTCCGACCGGGTGAAGGGCATGCTCGAGAACTCGTCGGAAATCCAGAAACTGGCCGACCAGCACCTGCTCGGCTTCGGGCAGCCGATCCACATGGCCAACCTGGCGGTCTACCTCGCATCCGACGAATCGGAGATCACCACCGGCCAGGTCATCTCCGTCGACAGCGGGGTCACCATCTACTGATTCCGGCACGAAGCGGTTCGCGCACCCGGATTGACACTGGATCGGTGTTGGGGCTGTAGTCGCGCCGTCCTCCGGCGGACCGAAGTGTGGTGATCGACCGTTCCGACGCGCGCCCGGTACGGGTGCGGTCCGTGACCGGAGCAACAGCAGGAACATGGAGAGATCCGGCATGCCCTACCGCGTGATGCTGCAGATGCCCTACACCTCGGGCCTGAGGTCGGTGTTCGAGGAACGCGACGACATCGAGGTCGAACGGTTTACCGAGCTGTCGGAGGACAACATCCTGCAGCACATCGGCAACTACGATGCCGCGATCCTGGGCGTGGCCCCGTTTACCCGGCGGATCATCGCGAATGCCGCCCGGCTGAAGATCGTCGCACGGCACGGTGTCGGCTATGACGCGGTCGACGTGCCGGCGCTGACCGAGGCCGGTGTTCCGCTCGCCGTGGTCGGCACCGCGAACTCGATCACCGTCGCCGAACACTCGCTGTTCTTCATGATGGCGCTTGCCAAGCGCGCCCTGCTCTATGACCGCGAGGTCCGCAAGGGCAACTGGAACGTCCGTTTCGAGACCCCGGCATTCGACCTGGCCGGACGCACCGTGCTGATCCTCGGGTTCGGACGGATCGGCCGGCGGCTGGTTCCCATGTGCGCCGCCATGGGTATGAAGGTGCTGGTACACGACCCCTACGTGATCCAGGACACGATCACGACAGCGGGCGCCACCCCGGTGCAGGACTGGCGCGCGCTGCTCCCGGAGATAGATTTCCTCTCGGTCAACTGTCCGAAGAACGAGGAGACCGACGGCATGGTCGGAACGGCCGAACTGGCCGCGATGAAGCCGACGGCCTTCGTGGTGAACACGGCGCGCGGCAACATCGTTGACGAGAAGGCGCTCTACGGCGCATTGCGCGACCGGGTCATCGCCGGCGCCGGCATCGACCCGTTCGTGGTCGAACCGGCGACTGCCGACGAACCGCTGTTCGAACTCGACAACATCATCGTCTCGCCGCATTCGGCGGGGGTCACGGAGGAATCGATGTTCCGGATGGGCGCTGCCGCCGCCCGGAACGTGGTCGACTGCCTTGACGGCAGGCTTGATCCCGACAACGTGATCAACGCCGAAGTCCTGGGGTCGTGACCGGGCCGGGCGCGCAGTCAGCCTGCGCGCCTGCCGCTCCTCGCGAGCACGGCCTCGCGATACCCGATGTACAGGCCCGATCCCACGATCAGTCCTGCACCGACCCAGGCCCACAGGTCGGGGAAATACCCGAAGACCAGGAACCCCAGAATCGCGGAGAAGATCAGGTGGCCGTAGTTGAAGGGAGCCACGACTGACGCCGGACCCCAGCCGAGCGCGACGGTGTAGAGGTAGTGGCCGAAACCCGACAGCAGGCCGAGCGAGGCCATCATCGCGATCTCGAGTGCGCTTGTGGGCGTGTTCCAGGTGCTCCACACCACCAGGCTGAGCGCCAGGGTCCCGAGCAGGTTGGTGATGGTGGTGGAGGTTGCGGCATCCTCGCTCGAGGACAACCGGCGCGTGATCAGAGCGTAGAACGCGCTGGAGACGGCCGTGGCCAGAGTGAAGACGATCTGCCACGGTGTGTCGCCGAACCCCGGCCGGATGATGACCAGCGCGCCGACAAACCCGATGATGACGGCCGTCCATCGTCTCGGCCCGACCCTTTCTCCGAGAAACGGCCCCGACAGGGCGGTGATGAACACCGGGCCCAGCATGGTGATGGCGGCGGCAAGCGCCAGCGGCACCCACTTGATCGCGAGAAAGAAGCACAGCGACGAGCTGAGCAGGCAGGCACCGCGCAGAACCTGGGCCAGGGGCCGGGCCGTGCGCAGCCGCAGGAAGTGCGGACCGCGAACCGGGGTGAAGACCACGACCATGAACACCAGGGCGCCGGCGTAGCGCGCCCAGACCAGCTGCACCGCCCCGTAGTCCGCCCGCAGGGTCTTCACCTCGGCGTTGAGGATCGAGAACAGTGCGACGGCGACGATCACGAACAGGATCGCCAGTCCGATGCGATCGCGGGGCCGCTCTGGGCGGCGCGAATCCTTGTCCTGGTTTCCGGTCATCGGCGTGCCCGGTCTCCTGCGGCCGGATGGCGGGATACCGCACCGGAGCGCGCGTCCGCTGCCCGGCAGACTGTCCCAGACCGGGCGCGCCCTGTCGACACCGGGGATAGCGGCAGCTGCCAGGCAACTGCACCTGGCAGGATCCCCGCCCGCACGTACCGGCACCGGTCCGACTGCCCGATGGCCGCCCGTTTCAACGGGATCCCGGCCCTGTCCCTGTCACACGCAGCCCTGGGCCCGATCGTACCGAACCACGAGGCTGCGTGCTTCGACCGTTTACCCCGCTGATGCGCGACCCGGTGCCGTACCCGGCCCGGATCGACAAGGAGTGCCTTCCCTTCCCGGCCCGCCAGGGACAGGCTGATCTGCTCCGGCCAGATCAATCCGCGACGCTGACGGACACGCTCGCGGCGGCCGGGCGACTCCCGCACGTTTCCGTTACTTGCGCGCCACGCCAGACCCTGTCTGCCCTGCGATTGTCACCCGATGGCGATCAGGGCGGCATCGCTGTTCATCCTGCGGCAGATGTCGCCCGTCCGGCCCGTGCACGGATGATCCGGCAGTACTCGCCGTTCAGCTCGAAGGCGACGCAGCGTCGCCGGTTCCTGATGCAGGCATCGAGCGTTGTTCCCGAGCCCGCGAAGGGATCGAGCACCAGCCCGTCCTCGGGGCAGCTCGCCCGGACCATGCGCTCGATGATCTCGAGCGGCTTCTGGGTCGGATGATCCTCGCGTTCCCGGTGCTGCCTGTGCAGGCGCGACACGCTCCACACATCCTTCGGATTGTAGCCCTGCTCGAGCCACCGGCTGCCCTCGAAGCGCCGCCGGGACCGCGCCTTGCGTGTCACGGCATCGTACGGGATCCTGACCGCGTCGATGTCGAAGTAGTACCCGGAGGTCAGTGCAAACAGCCCGATGGTGTCGTGCACCGAGGAGAACCTGCGGGTCGATCCCCCCATGCTCGGCACCCGCCGGTCCCAGATGATCTCGTTGATCATGGTCATGTGCCGCTTGACGAACGAGAAGATCTCCGGCGCGTGTCTCCAGGTCGCAAACAGGTAGAGGCTGCCGGTCGGCTTCAGCTTGGGCAGCGCGCACAGGATCCAGCTCCGGGTCCATTCCAGGAACTCGTCCTCGGAGCGCCGGTCGGACCCGTTTCCGTAATCCTTGCCAAGACGGTAGGGCGGATCGGCGACCACGAGATCCACCGACCGGTCCGCGACCAGCGCCGCATGTTCCACGAAGTCGAGGTTGTGCAGCTCCCACCCCGTCTGCGCGGACACGCCGCCGCGCACCGTGCTGTCAGGCATCGTCCTGTCCGGCATCGTCCCGCCAGTGCCTCGCGAAAGGGCATCATCATTTCGCCGGGCCTGCCGGTTTGCAACGATGGGGACCCGTGGTCCGTCCGGTAACGGGACATCGCGCGGCTCTCCCGTTACACGCCGGAGGCACGGTGCCGCATGGCACCGGGGCAGTCGTGGCCGGACACGCGGCCGGCCCGCGCCGGGGCCCCGGGTCCGGCTTGACACGACGGGACACGGGCCGAACACTCGAACCGTGCTGGCCGGTATCGGAATACGGCTGCGGATGGCAGCCGCTGCCGTGGCGCTGGCGGTCCCGTTCGCTGCGCCGGAAGCGTGTGCGCACACGCAGGCGGAACCGGACACCGGGAATACCGGCAGCGTCGGCTGGCTGGCACGCGTTCTCGGGCCGGCCGTCGAATTCCAGCGCCGGGCCAACGCGGAGATCGCCGGGCACATGACCGCCCTGGAACGGGGCGACAGCCTCGGCGCGTTCTTTCTGGGCCTGGCGGTCGCGTTCGCCTACGGGAGCGTCCACGCCTTCGGTCCGGGGCACGGCAAGTTCGTCATCGTGTCATATTTTCTCGGCCGCGAGGCGAGGGTGGTTCGCGGGGTGGTCATGGCGGCGCAGATCGCGATCGTCCACGTCATTGCTGCGGTCGTCGTGGTCTGGCTGGCGGAGATCGTGCTGCAGGCGGGGTTCGGAATCGGGCTCTCCGAAGTGCCGGGCCTTCGCGCCGGGAGCTTCCTGGTCATCGTGGGTATTGGCGTCTACATGCTGTACTGCGCCGTTCGCGCCTCCCTTGATCCGGACGCGGGTGCCCACGGCCACCATCACCATCGCGGCCACGGCCATCACCACCACCACGGGCATGGCCACCACCATGACCACGGCGGCAGGACGGAAGGCGGGCTGTTGGCGCTGGCCGCCGGGATGGTGCCCTGTCCCGGCGCGGTCCTCATCATGCTCTATGCGGTGGCCAACGGCATGATCGTACCGGGATTCCTGCTCGTGGCAGCGATGTCGCTCGGGATCGGGCTGAGTATCTGCATCCTGGGAGTGGGGGCCATTCTCGCCAGGCAGACCGCGATGCGGGTCATGGAGCGGTCCCGCGGTCACCGGGGCATGGGCGCGCTCCGGCACGCGATGAACTATACCGGGGCGGTGTTCGTCACCCTTGTCGGGCTGGCGTCGTTCATGGCGATGCTGAGTGTTCCGGCGGGCTGACGGGCTCGCCGCGACCCTCCCCGTGCGGCCCGGGCAGCGTTCCTTCGGGCGCACCCTTCCCGCTCCAGGGTTCGATCACGTCGTTGCTCACGGATGATGACCGTGCCGGAATTGCCGGCATCGTGGCACCCGGTCGTCCGTGACGCCGGCATGCCGACACCGGCCGGCCGACCGGCGCCCCACGGGACGGAATCGCCGTTTCGCCGGACCCGCGGATTTGCCATCATGCCGGTTTCGTGGCCCACCCGGTGCGGAGACATCATGCCGATCACCCGTGTACAGACCGATCACTTCAGCATCCCCCTTCCCGTGGTGCTGTCAGATGCCATGCACGGCGAGATGCCGAGCTTCGAACTCGTCACGGCACGCATCGCCGACGAGGATGGCCGCGAGGGACTGGGATACACCTACGTGCTCGGCGCCGGCGCCCGCGCCATCCACGCCGTCGTCGAAGGGGACATCGCGCCGGTCCTTGTCGGACGCGATGCCGACCGGATCGAGGCGACCTGGAAAATGCTGTGGTGGCGGCTGCACTATGCCGGGCGCGGCGGCCTCGCGATGCACGCGCTCTCGGCCGTCGACATCGCGCTGTGGGACCTGGTGGCGCAACGCGCCGGCCTGCCGCTGTGGCGGCTGCTGGGCGGCGCCGATCCCCGGGTCGCCGCCTACGCCGGCGGCATCGACCTGCAGTTCACGCTCGATGCCCTGCTCGAGCAGACCGAGCGGAACCTCGCCAACGGCTTCAGGGCGATCAAGATGAAGGTGGGCCGCGACGTACTCGGAGAGGATGTCGAACGGGTGCGGGCCATGCGAGCGCACCTCGGCGACGACTTTCCGCTGATGGTGGACGCCAACATGCGCTGGACGGTCGACGCGGCGATCCGCGCCGCCCGGGCGTTCCGGCCGTTCGACCTGGTCTGGCTCGAGGAACCGACCATCCCGGAGGACTTCGCCGGCCACGCCCGCATCCTGGCCGAGGGCGGTGTGCCGGTGTCCGCCGGCGAGAACCTGCACACGCTGCATGATTTCCAGCACATGCTGGCCGCCGGCGGCGTGAGCTACATCGAACCCGACGTGTCGAACTGCGGCGGCATCACCGTGTGGATGAAGGTCGCGCACATGGCCGAGGCCCGCAACATCCCGGTCACCTCGCACGGTGTCCACGACATCCATGTCCACCTGCTCGGCGCCATCCCCAACGCCTCCTACCTCGAGGTCCACGGATTCGGCCTGGAACGCTTCATCGAACGCCCGCTGACCGTTGTCGACGGACATGCCACGGCGGGCAATGCGCCCGGTCACGGAATCCGCTTCGACTGGGACGGTCTCGAACACCACCGGGCGTGACCCGGCACGACTCGCACTTGACATCGCGGCTATTCAGTGAACACTACATGAACATATGCCTGTCATTCATGCCGGGACCGAACCTGCATGCCTCGACACCGTGCCTCCGTCGACCTTGAACTGCTGCGCCACCGGACCCGCGCAATCACGGCCATGCCGGAAAGCCACCCGGTCGTCCCCCTGGGAGCGGCGCCGTTCGACCGTGCGCTTGGCCGGGGCGGCCTCGGCTGCGGCCAGGTGCACGAGGTGGCCGGAGAACCCGGTTTTGCCGCGGGAGACGCGGCGCGCTGCGGGTTCACGGTCGCGCTGGCACTCCGGGTCCTGGCGAAAACCGGCGGCGATATTCTCTGGTGTACCGGCGATGGCGCCGGTCGACTGTCGGCACGCGGCCTCGCCTCCTTCGGCTTCGACCCGTCCCGGATCCTGTTCGTCCAGGCCCGCAATGACACCGACCGGCTGTGGGTGATGGAAGAGGGGCTGCGCTGCGGTGACCTTGCTGCCGTCGTCGGCGAGGTTGGCGCGGCGCGCACCGGCCATCGCGACAGCGTCGCCTGCCGCCGGCTGCGTCTTGCCGCCGCCGACAGCGGTGTCACCGGGTTCCTGCTGCGCGACACCCCGGGGACCGGCGCGACACCGGACACGCGCTGGCAGGTGACCCCGGCCCCGTCTCCCGACATGTCGCCGCACTGGCATGTCCGGCTGACCCATGCCCGCAATGGCCGTGCCGCGAGCGGCACCCTGGCCTGGAACGGGCAGTCACTGTGCCTCCCGTCCCCTCTGGTGCCGGGCACCCAAAGACGTCACCATGGGGACGGAACCGCCGATCCACAGCCACGGATGGATGACAATGTCGCAGTACTCGCTTGATGCCTTTCTCGCCGATCTCAGGGCGATCGACGGGGTTGCAACCGCACCGGTCGAAACCGTCAGGGCCCGGGTCGCGCCCCTCGTCAGGCGGTATGCGGCCGAGGCCGACTGGAGCGACCCCGGGCTCAGGTCGTGCGACGAATCCCAGGGCTTCGGCATCACGATCCTGAACGAGGAGGCGGACGATACCCTGCTGGTCGAGGCGATCTGCTGGCTGCCGGGCCGCGGCGTGGCCCCGCACGACCACCAGACCTGGGGCGTCGTCGTCGGCATCGAGGGTGCGGAAACCAATGTCACCTGGGACCGCCACGACGACGGATCGCATCCGGACCGGGCCGAACTCACGATGGCGGACGAGGTCAGCATCGGCCCCGGTGACACCTGCGTCCTGGCGCCCGACGACATCCACAGCGTGCGCAACACCGGCGAGGCCCCGAGCCTGTCGCTCCACGTCTACGGCTACAGCCTGAGAACCCGCAACCGCTCGGAATTCGACCCGATCACCGGAACGCGCCGGCCCTGTCCGCAGCGCACGCGCCGCGTCGCCTGAGGATCGGGGCGGCAGACCGGCGCGGTTCCCGGCCAGCGCCGTCATCGCGACGGGCGAGGACGGCAGGGATCCGGGTTCCGCCGTCCTCGCGCACTCCCCCGCCGCCGCGGAAGAGGATCCGGCCGACGGAGACGCAACACCGGGCTGATGGTCCGGTGCGACCCTCGTGCGCGCAGAGCGGTTTCGCCGCACCCCCGGCGGAGGCACGGGCCTTCACGCCATCGGTTCCGCCGCCCGCAATGGGCGAAACCCGCCGGTCCGCATGTCCGGCCCGGCGTTCCACGAGGCGGACCGTCTTCTATGCAAACCGGAGTCGCGCTGATACGGTTTCGCGAACTGCACGCGCAGCACAGTCGGCACTGAGGAGCAGTACGGTCCCATGTGACGGTCGGGGCTGCGGGACCAAATGGGGAGGAAGATAATGAGACGCTTCGGGCTGGCCGTCTGCATGTCAGTGGCGGCGGTCGCGTTGTCGGCGGGAACCGCCCGCGCCGACAAGCTGACCTACTATTGCAGTGCGCAGGAAGACTGGTGCCAGCTGATGGCGCGCAGCTTTGAAGAGGCCACCGGCATTGACGTCAACATGACACGCAAGTCCTCCGGCGAGACCTTCGCGCAGGTCAAGGCGGAGGCATCAAATCCCAAGGGAGACGTGTGGTGGGGCGGCACCGGTGACCCACATCTCCAGGCAGCCGAGGAAGGGCTGACCATGGAGTACATGTCCCCGATGCGCGACCAGTTGCATCCATGGGCCATCAGCCAGGCCGAGAGCGCCAATAACCGGACGATCGGCATCTATTCCGGCGCGCTTGGCTACGGATACAACACCGACCTGATTGCGGCAAACAATCTTCCGGAACCGGGCTGCTGGAAGGATCTCCTGAAACCCGAATACAAGGGGCATGTGCAGATGGCGAACCCGAATTCCTCGGGTACCGCCTACACGACTCTCGCGTCCATGGTCCAGCTGTTCGGCGAGGACGACGGTTTCGAGTTCATGAAGAGTCTTCATGCCAACATCAACCAGTATACCAAGTCGGGATCTGCGCCGATCAAGGCGGCCGGCCGGGGCGAGAACACGATCGGTATCGTGTTCATGCACGATGCGGTCAAGCAGGCGGTCTCGGGGTTCCCGGTCAAGGTGGTCGCACCCTGCGAAGGCACCGGCTACGAGATCGGTTCCATGTCGATCATCGCCGGAGCCCGCAACCTGGAATCGGCGAAGAAGTTCTACGACTGGGCTCTCACGCCGGAGGCGCAGAACCTTGCTCTGCAGGTCAACGCGTTCCAGGTCCCGTCGAACGTAAACGCCCGGACGTCCGACAAGGCGCCCGACATGTCCACGATCAAGCTGATCGATTACGACTTCGCCAAGTACGGCTCTTCGGACGAACGCAAGCGCCTGCTCAAGAAGTGGGACGACGAGGTGTCGACCCTGCCGCAGTAGACCATTGCGCGTCGTTTCGTCCGAACAGTCTGCCCATCCGGTCCTGATCTTCTGGTTGGTTGCCGGGTGGGCGGGCTTTCTTGTTCTTCCGTGGTACGGGATCGAGGACGGGTTCTTCGGTCTGGAGTGGGTGACGGACGGGTACCCGTTCGATCCTGACTACGCGCCTGCCATCTTTCTCCTGGCTGACGGGCAGAAACCCTGGCTGGCGCCTCTCATCCTGCCCCTGGTCGCGCCGCTGCTGGTGCTTGGCCGCAGCAAGTCCGACCCGCTGTTTTCCATCGTCCTTGTCGCCGCCGGCGGCATCGGGTTCTCGTACCTGATTGCCCAGGGCTTCGGCATCGGCATTCGCGGGTACAGCTTCTCCTGGCTCACCGCGCTGTTCGGCGACCTCTCCGACCGCCAGTTCGGCATGGGGTACGGAGGCCTGTTCGTGGCCTCGTCGATGCTCTTCCTGTTCACCCATGGCATCGCTGCGCGCGGCGCCGTCAACGGGGATGTCTTCGTCGTCGGCGCCATCGGCTGCGTCATCGTGATCGTGACGGCTTTCGTCTTCTTCCCGATCGCCAAGATGCTGACGGCGGCATTCATTACCGAGGACGGAGGGTATTCGGCCGCGGTATTCGCGTCCAAGTTTTTCGACGACAGGCTGTGGGGGCTGGGGTGCCTCGCCGGCAACCGGTGCGGCGCCGCATGGAACTCGCTCTTCCTGGCGATCCTGGTCGGCATCGTCACGACCGTACTCGGCCTCGCCTTTGCGCTGGTCGTGACGCGGTCGGGCGTGCGTTTCAAGCGCGCACTGCGCGCGCTGACGGTCCTTCCGATCATCACGCCGCCCTTCGTCATCGGACTGGCCCTGATCCTGCTGTTCGGCCTGTCGGGCTCGGTCACGGTCTTCATCGCCGATCAGTTCGACGTCCAGCCCACCCGATGGCTGTATGGCCTGCCCGGTGTGCTGATCGCGCAGACGCTGGCCTTCACCCCGATCGCGTTTCTTGTCCTGATCGGCGTCGTCGAGGGCGTGTCGCCGTCGATGGAGGAAGCGGCCCAGACCCTGCGCGCCGACAAGTGGCAGACCTTCCGGACGGTTTCCCTGCCGCTGATGCGGCCTGGGCTGGCCAATGCCTTCCTGCTCGGCTTCATCGAGAGCATGGCGGATTTCGGCAACCCCCTCGTGCTGGGGGGAAACTTCGATGTCCTGTCGACCGAAATCTTCTTTGCAATCGTCGGTGCGCAATACGACCAGGGCCGGGCGGCGGTGCTCGCCCTCGTGTTGCTGTGCTTCACCCTTTCCGCCTTCTATGCCCAGCGGGCCTGGCTGGGCAGGCGGAGCTACACCACCATTTCGGGAAAGGGAGACGCGGGCGTCCACCCGCTGATGCCGATCAGGCTCTCGGTACCGGTCGTGACGGTCGCCATCGCCTGGGCAGCCTTCACGGCGGTGATCTACGGCATGATCGTCTACGGCAGTTTTGTCGAGCTCTGGGGCGTTCGCAACACGCTGACCTTCAAGCACTACGTGACGGCGTTCTCCGTGCGCCTCACGGAGAACGGCGTCCACTGGACCGGGTCCGCCTGGGACAGTTTCTGGACGACGATCCATATCGCTGTGGCGGCAGCCCCGCTGACTGCCGCGGTCGGTCTGATCACCGCCTATCTCCTGACTCGGCAGACCTTCGCCGGAAAGAACAGCTTCGAGTTCGGAACGATGCTGAGTTTCGCAATACCGGGCACGGTGATCGGCGTCAGCTACATACTCGCATTCAACGTTCCACCCATCGAAATCACCGGCACGGGCATCATCCTGGTGGTCAGTTTCATCTTCCGGAACATGCCGGTGGGCGTCAGGGCCGGCATCGCCTCGATGTCGCAGATCGACAAGTCGCTGGACGAAAGCTCGCTCACCCTCGGGGCAAACAGCTGGCAGACCTTCCGCCGGGTCATTCTCCCGCTGCTCCGCCCGGCCATCCTGGCGGCCCTGGTCTACAGTTTCGTGCGGGCCATGACGGCGATCTCGGCCGTGATCTTCCTGGTCTCCGCCGAGTACGACATGGCCACGAGCTACATCATCGGACGGGTGGAGAACAACGACTACGGTCTTGCAATCGCGTACTCCACGACACTGATCCTGGTCATGCTTGCAGCGGTGGGGCTGCTGCAGGTGCTCGTTGGCAGGACCGAGATCGGTCGACGGATGACGGAGTCGCGCACCAGTGCCTGAGGGGGCCGGACCATGAGCATCAGCAGTTCCGCCGCGCCGGTCGGTTTCAGGGACGTCACCAAGGTCTATGGCACGGACGTCCTGGCGGTCGACAACATCAGTCTCGACATCGAGGCCGGTAAGCTGGTCACCCTGCTCGGTCCGTCCGGGTGCGGCAAGACGACAACCCTCAGGATGATCGCCGGGCTGGAAATGGCAACGGCCGGAACGATCCTGATCGGCGACAAGGACGTCACCAGACTGCCGGCGACCGACAGGGACGTCTCGATGGTGTTCCAGTCCTACGCACTGTTCCCGCACATGACCGTGTTCGAGAACGTCTCCTACGGGCTGAAGTTTTCGGGTTTCGGGAAGTCCGCGACACGGGATCGCGCGAGAGACGGTCTCGAGCTTGTCGGGCTGCGCGGATATGACGACCGTCTGCCGAGCGAACTGTCCGGCGGGCAGCAGCAGAGGGTTGCGGTCGCCCGGGCGCTGGTGCTCGAACCGCAGGTGCTGCTGTTCGACGAGCCGCTATCGAACCTTGACGCCAAGCTGCGCCGGCAGGTCCGGGAGGACATACGCGCGATCCAGCAGGACCTCGGGCTGACCGTGGTCTATGTCACCCACGACCAGGAGGAAGCGCTCGCGGTTTCCGACGAAATCGTCGTGATGCGCAACGCGACCATCGCTCAGACCGGGACCCCGCGCGAACTGTACGGAGCCCCTGCCAACCGGTTTGTGGCCGACTTCATCGGCGAGGCAAATCTCGTTCCGTGCGAGATCGCCTCGGTCAGTGATGACACGGCGGAGATCATGGTTGATGGCTACCGGTACGTTCTGCCGGCACGCGGTCTGGCGCGCGGTCCGGGCCTCCTGGCCGTGCGGCCGTCCCGGATCGTGATCGGAACCCCGGGCGGCTTCGACGCACGGGTCGCGAAGGCGACCTACGTCGGCGTCCGGATGGAATACACGCTGGAGGCCTCGTTCGGATCGATGTTCGCGGTCCAGGATGACGTCGACAGTCCCCTGGAGATCGATCAGCAGGTCACGGTCGGTTTCGCCAGCACCGGGCCGGTCCTGATCCCGGATGACTGACGTCGTGTCGCCCCTGACATCCGCATGGATGCCGGGCATTGCCATCATGACTTTCAGTGCAGCACCCGGGAAACCAGGGTGCCCGATACAGAAGGCCCGGCATCCATTATTGTGATCGTTCTTCAAGCACGACGGTCGGGCCACAGGCGCTCGTCATGTCCTGAACGGATCCCTCTCGCATGAAGAGGCTTGTGTGTCCGCGCCGGTCGCTCCGCCTCCCGGGCTGCTACCCGTCGCCACTCCGCACCCGCCCGGAATTCGACCCGGTCTCCGCCCTGCTCGCAGCGCACCCGCCGGACCGCCTGGGAACGGACCCGGGGCGGCGGGCTGGCGCCACGACGGCGAACAGGAGGTAGCCGCCGGCTCCCCGCCCGGCATACGAGCACCGGCCTGCGCATCCCGTTTCCGTTGCAATCCCGTACCCCGTCTCCGGGCAGGGCGGTGCCGAGGCCGGCCTGATATCCACCCGGGAGCGGGCCGCCGTCACCGGCAGGCCGGCTGTCATCCAGGCGGCGGAAACGCTCACCGACAACCCTCTTGACCTTCCACTTGCTGGAATGCTCAAGGTCCGAACCGGGTCGACACACGAGGTGGGCACATGGTCGCGATCGTCGCGAGAAGTTCCATCGACTGGCGTTGCCTTCACACCTGGCGCCGGGCATCGAAGAACACGTCATGGTGCCTGCTGGGCTGCGCCATCGGCGACTTCGGCACCATCGCCTTCTTCCAGTTCACCGGTATTCCCTGGCCAACCGTGGCAATCATGGCTCTCGCCATCGTGAACGGCCTGCTGACGTCCATCATGCTCGAGACCGTGATCCTCGCCCGCCAGATGGATGTCCGGACCGCCTTCCGGACGGCCATCGGGATGTCCTTCATCTCGATGGTCGCCATGGAGACCGTGATGAACGCGGTCGACTGGGCGCTCACCGGGGGAGCCGTGCTGACATGGTGGGTCGTGCCGGTCATGCTGGCCGCCGGTTTCGTCACTCCGCTGCCCTACAACTACTGGCGGCTCAAGGCGCTCGGCCAGGCATGTCACTGACGCGGTGGACGATCCTGATCGGGCTGGCCATCGCCATCGGCGCCGCGGGGTACCTCCATTTCGGCACAAGCGACGAGGGTGCCCGCAGCGGACCGCCGATCGTTGCGGTGAAACTGCCGGACGCCCTTTCGGTGCGGGCGGAGCGCGGGCAAAGGACCTACGCAGCCAACTGCGCCGCCTGCCATGGCCAGAATGCGGCGGGACAGGATGGAGTTGCGCCGCCGCTGGTCCACATCATCTACGAGCCCGGTCACCACGGGGACGAGTCGTTTCAGCGCGCGGTGGCGCAGGGTGTCATGGCTCACCACTGGCCCTTCGGGGACATGCCGCCGGTCGAGGGGCTGACGCGCAAGGACGTCGCAGCGGTCGTTGCCTATGTCCGCGAGCTCCAGCGCGCCAACGGCATCCGGTGAGCGACCGGCCATGAAGGCAATCCTGCCGGCCACCGGAACACCATCGGCGCCCGTCCGTGCCCGCGAACAGCGCCGTCCCGCCTCGAGACACACCATGAACCGAAGGCAGTTCCTCGTGGCCTCCACCGCCACCGTTTTTCTGCCGACGACCGGGCGGGCACAGGCACAGCTGCGATTGAAGGCCGGGCCCGTCGAGGCCCGGCTCCTGCCCGGGTCCGAAGGCACGACCCGCATGCTCGGCTTCAACGGGTCGAGCCCCGGGCCCGAACTCCGTTTCCGGCAGGGCGAGCGCGCAGCCGTTTCCTTCGAGAACGGATCGGGGCAGTCCTCGGCCATCCACTGGCACGGCATCCACCTTGACAACGCAATGGACGGGGTCCCGGACCTGACCCAGGCGGCGGTCCGACCGGGCGGGACCTTCCGCTACGCATTCGACCTGCCCTATGCCGGCACGTACTGGTACCACGCTCACCACCGCTCCTGGGAGCAGGTCTCCAGGGGACTCTACGGCCCGCTGGTCGTCGAGGAGCCGGACCCGCCCGCCGTCGACCGCGACATCACCGTCGTGCTCGACGACTGGCGGCTGGACGAAGCCGGACAACTGCACGAGAGCTTCGGCAACCGGCACGACTTCTCGCATGGGGGCCGCATGGGCAACTTTGCCCGGGCACTGTTCTCGCACGACACGATCCGGCGCGGCGACCGGGTCCGTCTGCGACTGATCAATGCGGCCACGGCGAGAATATTCGTGGTCGCGGTCACCGGCGGAACCGGCAGGATCGTGGCCCACGACGGAATGCCACTCGCCGAACCGGCGCCCCCGGGGGACCTTCTGCTTGCCCCGGCACAACGGACCGACCTCATCCTCGACGCGGCAGGGCCGGTCTCGTTCTCCCTGCGGACCCGCACGGGCTCCTATCCGCTCGGCACCCTCCTCGCCGACGGATCGAACCCCGCGCCGATCGATGCACCGATCCTGCCGCTGCCGTCGGCCGGGGCACCCGAGCCCGACCGGAACGCCGCGGTGCGCCTCACCCTCGTCATGCAGGGCGGCGCCATGGGCGGGCGGCACGGAGGAGACGATTTCTGGGCCTTCAACGACCACTCGGGCATGCCCGATGTCCCGTGGCATCGCTTCAACCGCGGCGAGACGGCCCTGATAACGCTGCGCAACGACACCGCCTTTGCGCATGGTATCCATCTGCACGGCCACCATTTCCACGAGATCCGGCGCGACGGTGTCCCCGGTCATTACCGTGACACGACCCTGGTCGATCGGCAGGCGAGCCGCGACATCCTCTGCGTGTTCGACAATCCCGGCAAATGGCTCCTGCATTGCCACACGCTCGGGCACCAGGCGTCCGGAATGAAGACCTGGGTCGAGGTGACATGATGCGGGCCGTGGCGCCGTTCGGCCCGTCCTGACCCTCGCCGACGACAGGGTCACGCGGCGCGCTACCGGCATCGGGCGGGTCCAGCAGGGGAAGTACCGCGTCTCCTGCCATGGCGTGTGCCCGTAAGGCCGGGTGAAGACGGAATTCGCCGGACATGCCGGGAACCGCCGGGGGCAAGCGGGCCGGCGCCGGCCCGCAGATGCCGTTTCCGGATACCGTTCGGGCGGAGCGCGGCCGCATGGTCGATGCCGTGGCAGGGGAGGCGACGTCGCGCCGGGGGGTCAGAGCGGCAGGCCGACGTAGTTCTCGGCCAGCGAAGCCATGGCGACGGGCGAGGACAGCAGGTACTCGAGTTCCGCCAGCAGGATCCGGGCCTCGAAGCCGTCGTGGTCGACCGGGCGGTGCAGCAGCGTGGTCATCCACCAGGAGAACCGCTCGGCCTTCCAGACCCGCGCCAGCGCCGTGCGCGAATACGCCTCGAGCCAGGCTGAGGAACCGCCCCGGCAGGACTCGAAAATCGCGCGCGAGAGGTAATGCACGTCGGACGCGGCGAGGTTGAGACCCTTCGCGCCGGTCGGCGGCACGATATGGGCGGCGTCACCGGCAAGGAACAGCCGCCCGTGCTGCATCGGTTCGGTCACGACACTGCGCATCGGCGCCACGAGCCGTTCCAGCACCGGGCCCTCCTGCAGCATCCCGGCATCCTCCGGACCGAGCCGCTGGCGCAGTTCCTCCCATATCCGCCCGTCCGGCCACTCGGCAGGATCGATGTCCGGGCTGCACTGCAGGTAGAGACGCGAGCGGCCCGGCGGGCGCATGCTGTAGAGCGCAAACCCGCGCGGATGGCGGGCATAGATCAGTTCCGGGCTCGGCGGCGGCGCCTCGGCCAGGATCCCGAGCCAGGCATGGGGCCAGGTCCGCTCGTACACGCGGGCGCCGGGCACGTGGCTGCGGGAGACACCGTGAAACCCGTCGCACCCGGCAATGAAATCGCAGACCAGTTCATGCTCGACGCCGCCCGAGCGGTAGTGCAGTCGCGGCCGGTCACTCTCGACATCGATCGGAACCACGCCGTCCGCCTCGAAGACGATTTCGCCGCCCGCACCCAGCCGCTTCGCGATCAGGGCGCGCACCACCTGGGTCTGGCCGTAGACGGTGACCCCGGGAGTTCCGGTCAGTCCGGCGAGGTCGATGCGGGTCCGCCTGCCGTCGAGGCTGATCTCGATTCCCGCGTGCACCTGCCCGTCCCGCATCACTTCCTCGCCGATACCCGCCTCGCCGAGCAGGTCCACCGTTCCCTGTTCCAGCACCCCGGCCCGGATCCGGCCCTCGACATGGGCCCGGTCACGGCTCTCGAGGATGACGGTGTCGATGTTCTCGCGCATGAGCAGCTGGGCGAGCAGCAACCCTGCCGGACCGGCACCGATGATGCCGACCTGCGTTCGTCTCGTGGCCATGTCCGTCCCCGTCCCCGCAATGGGGGGCAGACTATCCGAAGCCCGCGACACGCTCCAATTCCGGAGCGGCAACTGGCGGGCGGGCGCAACTTCGCTATAGTGCCGCTGCCGCTGCCACCCTGCCTGGACCACGCCCTGATGCCGGAACTTGTGAACCTGGGCGACCTGCTCGACCGATCCGCCGACCCCACGCATCCCGCGCTCGTCGACTGCAGCGCGCCCGGCGGTCCGCACACGCTGAGCCACGGCGAGCTCGATGCCGCCTGCCGGGCCGCGGCCCGCGGCTTCGCCGGCCTGGGACTTGCCCGCGGAGACCGGGTGGCGGTCCTTGCCGCCAACAGCGCGGAGTTCGTGATCTCCTGCTGTGCGCTGATGCGCGCGGGGTTGGTCGCGGTCCCGATCAACTACCGGTTTCCGCCCGAGACCGTCGCCTTCATTCTCGATGATGCCGACTGCCGGGTTGCGCTGGTCGACCGGGACCGGCGCGCCGCCGTTCCCGACGGAGTGCCGACGCTGGCGTTCCGGTCGGACGGCCCGGAGAGTTTCGAACGGATTCTGGACCCGGGCCCGTTCGAGACCCTTCGTCCCGACCCGGACGAGGTGGCGCTGTTTCTCTACACCTCCGGCTCGACCGGACGGCCCAAGGGAGTGCCGCTCACCCATCGCGGCCACCTGTGGGTTGTCGAGCAGCGGATCGCCCGGCGCCCGGACCCGGCCCACCGGCTGCTGGTGGCAGCACCGCTGTATCACATGAACGGGCTCGCGATCTGCCAGATGGCGCTCGCCGCCCACCTCTCCGTCGTGCTCATGCCGCGCTTCGTGGCCGGCGAGTACGTCCGTGCCATCGGCGAGCACCGGGTGACCTGGCTGACTTCGGTCGCGGCCATGATGGCCATGGTAGTGCGCGAACGCGACGAGCTGGCAAGGACCGACCTGTCCTCGGTCAGGATCGTTCGCATGGGATCGGCGCCGGTCAGCCCGCAGCTGATCGCGGACATCCGCGAGATCCTGCCCCAGGCACAGATCACCAACGGCTACGGCACCACCGAGGCCGGTCCGGTGGTCCACGGTCCGCATCCGGACGGCCTGGCGCAGCCCGACATTTCGGTTGGCTACCCGATCCCCGGCATTACCCGGCTCGTCGACGGCGACGACCCGGACCCGGAACAGGGCGAGGTCCAGTGCCGCAATCCGGCCGTCACCCCCGGGTACCACAAGCTTCCGGAAAAGACGGCCGAGGTGATGACGCCGGACGGATGGTATCGCACCGGCGACGTGATGCGCCGCGACGCCGACGGGTTCCACTACTTCGTCGGCCGTCTCGACGACATGTTCAACTGCGGCGGCGAAAACATCTATCCCTCCGAGGTCGAGAAGCTGCTCGAACGGCACGAGGCGGTCGAACAGGCCTGCGTGATCCCCGTTGCCGACGCCATCAAGGGCTTCAAGCCCATCGCCTTCGTCGTGCGCCGGCCCGGCCATGCGGTCAGCGAGGACGAACTGCGCCGGTTCACGCTCGCGCGCGGACCGGCCTACCAGCACCCGCGGTCGGTCACCTTCCTGGAGACCCTGCCGCTGACGGGAACCAACAAGATCGACCGCCAGGCGCTTGCCCGACGCGCCGGCATGCTATTGTCGCCCGCCGGGCGAGCCTGAGCCGGGGAGGAACCCATGCGCGCCGTTGTCCTGCGTGAACACGGGGGGCCCGATGCCCTCCGCCTCGAGAACGATTTTCCCGACCCCGGGTGCGGCCCCGGGGAGGTCGTGGTCCGGGTCCGGTCGACCTCGCTCAACTACCACGACATCTTCACCCGCAACGGCATGCCGGGCATCCGCATCGCCATGCCGATGATCTGCGGACTCGACGTTGCCGGCGAGATCGCCGAAACCGGGCCCGACGCCGGGCCGTGGAAAACCGGTGACCGGGTGCTGATCGATCCGCGCAACCGGGTCGAGGGTGGCCTGGTCGGCGAGACCATCCATGGCGGGCTGGCGGAGTACTGCCGGGCGCCGACCCACCAGCTGATCCGCATTCCCGACGGCGTGAGCTTCGACCAGGCCGCGAGCCTGCCGGTGGCCTACGGCACCGCGCACCGCATGATGCTGACCATCGGCAAGGTCACGGCCGACGACAGGGTGCTGATCCTCGGGGCGTCCGGCGGTGTCGGCACCGGGGCGCTGCTGCTGGCCCGGATGGCGGGAGCGGAGGTCGTGGTCTGCGCATCAAGCGGTGAGAAGATGCAGCGGCTGCGCGAACTCGGCGCGGACCACGCCATGTCGTACATGGACAACGAGTTCCACAAGGGGGTCTACCAGCTCTACGGCAAGCCGGCCCGGCGCAGCTTCGAGGGCGGTGTCACCATGGTGGTGAACTTCACCGGCGGCGAGACCTGGGTTCCCGGCCTGCGCTCGCTGAGGCGCGGCGGGCGCATGCTCACCTGCGGCGCCACCGCCGGGTTCGATCCGAAGACCGATATCCGCTTCATCTGGACCTTCGAACTGCAGATCCTGGGCTCGAACAGCTGGGAACGCGATGACCTCGCCGCGCTGATGGAGTACATCCGGGACGGCCGGATGGCACCGGTGATCGACCGCGTCCTGCCGCTCGAACAGGCGCAGGAGGGCATCCGGCTGATCGAGGACCGCGAGGTCTTCGGCAAGGTCGTCATCAACCCGTGAGAAAATGGAGACGGGCATGACCCGGTCACCGAGTTCGGCGGACATCCAGTCCATGCTCGACGACTCGCCCTACATCGCGTTCATGAACCTCGAGGTGACCGGGGTCGACCCGGACGGGCCGGCGATCACCATCCGCATGCCTATGCGCCCCGAGTTCGAGCGCCGCGCCGGCACCGGCCAGTACCACGGTGGCGCGATCGCCGCACTGATCGACATTGCCGGCGACTACGCGGTCGTCCTGAAGAGCGGCGGCGGGGTTCCGACCATCAATTTCCGGGTCGACTACCTGCGCCCGGCGACCAATACCGCGCTCACCGCCACGGCTACCGCCCGGCGGATCGGGCGTACCGTCGCGGTGGTGGACATCGACGTCCACGACGACGCCGGCCGGCTGTGTGCCGTCGGCCGCGGCACCTACAGCCCGAACGTCGGCTGACCCGCAGTCCCACCTGCATGCCCCGGCAGCCGTCCCGCACCGACCCGCCGCTGCTGGCACTGAAGGGGGCGTCGCTCTCCTTCGGCGACCTCGAGCTGTTCCGTGACCTCGACATCGCGATCGGCGCCGGCGACCGTGTGTGCCTCGTCGGGCGCAATGGCAGCGGCAAGACGACGCTGATGCGCACGCTTGCCGGCGAGATCGAGCTCGACCGGGGCGAGCGGTTCGTCCAGCCCGGCGCCCGTATCGGCTTCCTGCCCCAGGTGCCCCGGTTTCCGGCGGGGCGCACCGTGGCCGAGCACGTGCTGACGGGACTGGAAGACCGGACCGAGGCGCACCGGGTCGAACCGGTGCTCGACCGCCTGGCCCTTGACGGCAAAAGGGCGCTGGACACGCTTTCGGGCGGCGAGTCGCGGCGTGCCGCCATCGCCCACGCGCTGGTTTCCCGGCCCGACCTGCTGCTCATGGACGAGCCGACCAACCATCTCGACCTTCCGACCATCGCCTGGCTCGAGGACGAGCTCTCCCGGTTTGCGGGCGGGCTCCTGCTGGTCAGTCACGACCGGGCGTTCCTGCGGGCGCTGTCTAACCGCACGATCTGGATCGACCGGGGAACGGTGCGCCGCAACCCGGCCGGCTTTGCGGCGTTTGCCGGCTGGTCGGAACGGGTCCTGGCCGAGGAGGAGACGCAGCAGGCGCGGCTCGGCCAGCGCATCGCCGCCGAGACCCGGTGGCTGCGCGAGGGACTGACGGCTCGGCGGCGGCGCAACATGGGCCGCAAGCGCGCACTCGAGGCGATGCGCGGTGAACGCGCCCGGCTGGCTGCGCAGCAGCGCCGTGACGTCCGCTTCTCGCTGGCGGAGACCGAGCGCTCCGGCGATGTCGTGCTGGAGGCGCGCGGCATCGAGAAGGCGACACCGGACGGCCGCACTCTCATCCGGCCCTTCTCGACCATGGTAAAGCGGGGTGCGCGAATCGGCGTCCTGGGCAGGAACGGGATCGGCAAGACCACGCTGCTGCGACTGCTGATCGGCGAGGACAGGCCCGACCGCGGCCACGTCAGGACCGGCTTCGGGGTCGTCCCGGTCTACTTCGACCAGAAGCGCGAGAGCCTCGACCCGAACCGGACCGTCCGCGCCATCCTGTGCCCGGGCGGCGGGGACACGGTCGAGGTCGCCGGACGCTCGCTGCACGTGATGTCCTACCTGCGCGACTTCCTGTTCGATCCCCGCCAGGCGGCCGGACCAGTCAGCGCCCTGTCGGGCGGGGAACGCAACCGGCTGCTCCTGGCACGGCTGTTCTCGCGCCGGCACAACCTGCTGGTGCTGGACGAGCCCACCAATGACCTCGACGTCGAAACACTCGAGCTTCTCGAGGAGGTTCTCGGCGACTACGACGGCACCATCCTGCTGGTCAGCCATGACCGCGACTTCCTCGACAGCGTCGCAACTTCGGTGCTGGTCTTCGGGGAGGACGGCAGGATCGCCGAACACGCGGGCGGGTTCAGCGGCGAACTGGCACTGCCAGCAGCCAACGCACCGCCGCGCGAGCCCCGGCGCACGCCCCGCGCGCAGCCGGCTCCGCGCCGGGGGCCGTCCCGGCGGCTTGGCTATCGCGAACAGCGCGAACTCGATCTATTGCCGGACCGGATCGAGGAACTCGCCGGAGAGCTGGCCGAGCTGCGGGCACGGCTCGCCGATGCGGAACTCTACCGGCGCAACCCCACGCTGTTCGAACGCACCACCGCCCGGTTCGCCGAAGCCACCACCGAGCTCGAACAGGCCGAGGAGCGCTGGGTCGAGCTCGAGACCCGGCGCGAAGAACTGGCGGACGCCGGGTGAGGGCGCACCGCGAAGTCGCGTCGCCGAACCACGGACCGCGCCCGTCCGGACGCGCCGTCGACATGCTGATCCTGCACTACACCGGCATGCCCGATGCGGCCGGAGCGCTCGAACGGCTGTGCGACCCCGAATCCCGGGTCAGTGCCCACTACCTGGTCGATCGCGACGGTACGGTCACTTCCCTGGTTCCGGAGGAACGCCGGGCCTGGCACGCGGGGGTCGCGTCCTGGCGCGGCGCCACCGACATCAACGATCGATCAATCGGCATCGAGCTCGTCAATCCGGGCCACCGGTGGGGCTACCTGCCGTTTCCGCCCGAACAGATGGCGGTCCTGGTCGAGCTGTGCCGGGGCATCGTCTCGCGGCACGCCATCGATCCGAGGCAGGTTCTCGGCCACTCCGACGTTGCCCCCGCACGCAAGAGGGACCCCGGCGAACTCTTCGACTGGCGCGGTCTCGCCCGCGCCGGCATCGGCTGGTGGCCGGACCCGGACCCGGTTCCCCGTGACTGGCGCCCGCCCCCGCTTGCCGGGCTGCGCGCCGCGCTGCGCGTGATCGGCTACGACTGCCCCGACGACGGCGGCAGCGAGACCGACCAGTCGGTGGTGCGCGCATTCCAGTACCACTGGTTGCCCGACCGGGTGAGCGGGCGGACCGACAGCGGCACCGCGCACCGTATCGTGCAGCTCGTCGGGCTTCTCGACCAGGCATGACCTGCTTCCTCAGTGGCCCGATTGTCCCGGATCGGCGAGCGTGATAGGACCCGTACCCATGCTGGAAAAAGCCCCCGACATCCTGCCTGGAGGCGACCGGAACCCGGCCGGAGGCCAGGACCTGCAGGCGCAGTTCCGAACCCTTGCCGACGCCCTTGGGTCGCTGGTTGTCGGACAGGACCGGGCCGTCGAGCACCTGGTCATCGCCCTGCTCGCCGACGGCCACGTGCTGCTGCAGGGGGCACCGGGTCTTGCCAAGACCCGGATTGCCCGTCTCCTCGCCCTGGCGCTCGAGGGACGCTACAGGCGGATCCAGTTCACTCCCGACCTGTTGCCGAGCGACCTTGTCGGCGCCTCGATCTACAATGCCGCCACGCAGCGGTTCGAGTTCCGCCCGGGCCCGGTCTTCGCCCGGTTCATTCTCGCCGACGAGATCAACCGGGCTCCGGCCAAGGTCCAGTCGGCGCTGCTCGAGGCCATGGAGGAACGCCAGGTCACCAGTGGCGAGACCACCTGGCCGCTCGAGGTGCCGTTCTTCGTGGTCGCGACCCAGAACCCGATCGAGCACGACGGCACCTGGGACCTGCCGCATGCCCAGCTCGACCGGTTCCTGATGCAGATCACGCTCGATTATCCCGGCATCGAGACCGAGCGCGACATTCTCGACCTCGCGATCAGCGAGGCGGCCGACCAGCTCGCCACGGAGGCAACGGCGACACCGGGCCTGAGCATCTCCGGCGCCCGGACCCGCATGGCCCAGGCCGCGGTGACGCGGGTCCATCTTTCCGAACCGGTCCGCGGCTACATCGTCCGGCTGGTCGCGGCCACCCGCGGGATCCCCGAACCGGTCCCCGGCGTCGCCGAACACCTGTCGCACCCGGCGTCGCCGCGCGGCACCATCATGCTCGCCCGCGCCGCCCAGGCCCGGGCCTGGCTGCTGGGCCGCGATCACGTCCGCCCGGACGACGTGCAGGCGCTCGCGCACGACGTGCTGCGCCACCGTATCGGGCTCACCTACCGTGCGGAGACCGACGCGGTCGCGCCCGACGCCATCATCGACGCGGTACTCGACCATGTGGCCGTGGTCTGAGCGAACCGGCGCCGGCGCGACGACACTCACGCTGGAGGAATTGCTGCAGGTTCGCCCGCACCATGTCCGCGGTCCGTTCCTCCGCGGGGAACGCGCTCCGGTCGGCGAACGGCCCGGCCGGGGCCGCGCACCCGGCCTCGACTTCGACGGGATCAGCCCCTACGTCCATGGTGACGACGTTCGCTGGATCGACTGGCGCGCCACCGCGCGCAGCACCGAGGTCCAGGTCAGGCGGTTCGCCGCCCAGTCCCACCGCGCCAGGATGATCGTGCTCGACCTGCACGCCGAGTTCTACTTCGCAACCCGCCGGCAGCTGATGGCCAAGACCGCGGTCCTGGTCGCGGCCCGGCTTGCCTGGGAATCACTGGCACTCAACGAGCCGGTCGGCCTGGTGCTGCCGGATGGCCCGGACGACGCGATGCGGCCGCGGCGCGGCCGTGGCCAGCTGCTGCGCCTGCTCGCCTCGCTGCACGACTGCTACCGGAACCAGGAAGGCATGCCGCCGTCCGGCCGGCTGGCCGGCGACGTGACACGCGCAGCCGACCAGGTCCGCCACGGCGACGAGGTCTGTGTCGTCAGCGACTTTGCCGGGCCGCTCGAGCCACTGCTGGCCGCCACCCGCTCGCGCGCCGCCGGCCGGTCGTTCCACGCCCTCGTCGTCGATGACTATCTCGGGCGCTCCGAGGTCCCCGCCGGGCGCTATCCGGCGCGGCGCGGTCCGCTGAGGCAGATCTTCGCCATCGACCGCCAGGCCGCGGCCGCGGCCGCAGAGACCGCGGACAGGCACAGGAGCATGCGGCGTCGACAGCTGGTGGACGGCGGTTGGCAGGTGATTGACGCCCTCGACTGGCTCCCGGAGGTCGGCGCGTGGCCGACCTGACCCCGGCGCAGATCCTGAACGATCTCCGCGACATCCACGTGCCCGAGGCGACCGCGGCACCGACGACGGCCATGCCGGCTCCCGAGCCCTTCGTGGTGCTCGTCCTGCTCCTGGCGGCGCTGGCGGCGCTGCGCTGGTGGCGCCGCACCCGCTGGCGGCGGGATGCCCGCCGAGAACTCGAGCGCATCACCGGCCCGGTTCCGGACGCGTCCCGGTGGGAAGCGCTGCTCTCGCTTCTCTCTCGCGTGGCCCGCCACCGTCCGGTCACGGAGCCGCCCGACCAGATCTGGCTGCCGCCCGGGCAGGTCGGGGAAGAAGACCAGGTCCGGCTGCGTGACTGGCTGCGCCGGACGATCCGGACATGATCACCCTCGGCATCGAACTTGCCCGGCCCTGGGCCCTTGCGCTGCTTCCGCTGCCGGTGCTCGCGTGGCGGCTGTTGCCGGCGCTGCCGGAACGCGCGGCCATGCCGGTCCCCCTCGGCATCTGGATGCTGCTCGATGCCGTCTCCGCTGCAGGGGCCAGGCGCGACCTGTCGACGCCGGCGGGCCTGCTGCTGCGCTGCCTCGGCTGGGTCGCGCTGGTCCTCGCACTGTCCGGTCCCTTCATGCGCGGCGGAACCCTGTTGCCGCCGAGCGGCCGCGACATCGTGCTGGCGGTCGACCTGTCAGCCAGCATGTCGGGGCGAACCGCGATGGGGCAAACCCGCGACGTGCCCCCGATCGAGACCGTCCGTTCGCTGGTCGGCTCGCTGCTTCACGGGCCCGGACGTGACCGTGTGGCGCTGATCACCTTTGCGAGCGAGGCTTACCTGGTCGCGCCGCTGACCTTCGACCACGACGGCGTGATCGGCATGCTCGACGAGGTGACCATCGGTCTTCCTGGCCGGCGCACCGACCTTGGCCAGGCGATCGGGCTGGCGATCCGGACCATCGGGGATGAACCGGCAGCCGAGAGGATCCTGCTCATCCTGTCCGACGGCGAGACCAACGCCGGCGACATCCCGGTGCTGGACGCGGCCGCCATGGCGCGAGAAAAAGGCCTGGCAATCCATGCCGTCGGGTTTACCGCGACGGAACCCGGCGGCGAGCCGCCACCGCTGCAACGGGTCGCCTCGGCGGTCGGCGGATCCTACTTCCTCGCAACCTCGGACGCGGATGTCGAGGCGCTCCGCGCCGCACTCGCTCGAACCGGACCGGCATCGGGGCGCACCCGCACCCTGGTCAACGACCTTGCCTGGATCCCGCTCCTGCTCGCCCTGGTCACGGTGTGCGTGGTTGCCTGGCGGGAGGTCCGGGACCCGTGACCTTCGCCCATCCGTTCGTCCTGTTGCTCCTGGTTCCGCTCGCCCTCGGGCTGCTGCTCGCGCAGGACCGCCGGGCGGTTCCCGCCGGGCGGCTTCCCGGCGGTTGGCGCCGCCTGGTGGCGCCGGACCTGCACGACTACCTCGGCCGCGGACTGCGCGACCGGACCCCGGGCATGGTCCGCTGGTGCTGCGGGCTGGCCGCGATCCTGGTGATCGCGCTGGCCCGCCCGGTGATCGAGAGCACCGACCGACCGGCATGGGCCAACCTGGCCGGCCGGGTGGTCGTGATCGACATGTCGGCCGCATCCGCGCTGCCCGGACACCGCCTGCGGGCCGCGGCGATCGTGGAGTCCTCCATGCCCGTGCCGGTCGCGCTGGTGGCAACCGCGGGGGAGTCCTACACCGTGGTGCCGTTTACCTCCGATCCGCAGCATCTCGGCCGCTACCTGCAGGTGCTTGACACCACCATGATGCCGCTCGAGGGCAGGTCGCTGTCGTCGGGCATCGCCCATGCCGAGGCGCTGCTTCGCGACGGACGCGTCAGGTCCGGCCTGATCGTGGTGCTGACCGGTGGCCAGCCGCCCGCCGACCGGGTCCGCCCTGCAGCCTCCGGGACCCGGCGCGCGATCCTGCTCGCCGACGCCAACCCCGACCGCTGGCGCGAAACCGGACGCAGGCTCGGGGCCGAGGTCCTCGACCAAACCGACTCCGCCACGGTCCTGGACGGGCACGACGACGCAATCCGCGACCTGGTCCGGACATCCGACCCGGACTCGACCCTGGATCTCACTCCGTGGGTGCTGGCGCTGGCGGCGGCGGGCTGGCTTGCCCTGTTCCGGCGCAGGAGCGGCGAGTGATGATCAGGCTGTGCGCGCTCCTGCTGGCAATCGGTGCCGCCGCCGCCCTGTCATGGCTGCTGCCCAGGTTCGACGCGCCGCTCGACCGGTTCTCGGTCGCACTCGAACTGCTGGAAAACGGCGAGGCGGAGAAGGCGGCGTTCCTGTTCGAGGACCCGTCCTGGCAGGGGGTCGCGCAGTACCGGGCCGACCGGTTCCACAACGCGACCATCGCGTTTTCCATCGGCACCGACACGGCAAGCCTCTACAACCTCGGGACCGCCCATGCCCGGCTGCATCACTGGGGTCCGGCGAGGAAGGCCTACCGGCAGGTGCTGATGCGTGACCCGGACCACGAGGATGCGCGGCACAACCTCGAGCTCATCGACCGCGCCGAACGCAGGGAGAGGGAACTGCTCGAGTCCGAACACCGCGGCCCCGGACAGGAAGGCGGCGACCCGGGCACCGAGGCACCCGACAACCGGGACAGCGCGCGGACCGAACCGGGCGGGACAGGCGGGACCGCGGGGCGGGCCGCGAAGACCAGGTCGTCGGTGTCGGGCGAGGGAACCGTTACGGGCGAACTCGGGGATCGCAGGATCGCCGACGGCATGCAGGCCGGCCGCACGCCGGGGCGCACCGCTGAGGACCCGTCGATCGCGCTTCCAGGCGGCGGCACCGGCGTTGCCCGGCTGCTGCGCGAGAACCGCCAGGCCACGGAGATCCTGCTGCGCCACATCGTCGATGACCCGGCCCGGGTGCTGGCCTCGCGGCTGCGCGCGATCCACCGCCAGCGCCACCCGGAGGAGACCGGCTCGTGAGGACCCTGCTCGGCATCCTGGTTGTCCTTGCCGCGCTGCCGGGCAGCGCCACGGCCCAGGTGGCGTTTCCCGAGATCCCCCAGCTTACCGTCGTCATCGAGCCGCCGGAGAGCGTTCGCGACGGCGCCTGGGTGCAGGGCCAGATCCTGGTGCGGATCCAGGTGGCATCGCGCCACCCGTTCGAGTCCCTTGTCGTCGACATGCCGCGGCCCGAGGGTGCCGAGACCGTCGAGGTGCTGAAGCCCAGGGTGCGGACCGTCGAGTCCTACGCCGGCGACGGCCATGTCTACGAACGGGCGGTGGCGGTGTTTCCGCAGTCGAGCGGCACGCTGGTGATCGCCGGTGTCAGGGCCGCAGGCACCGTCGCGATTTCCGGCCGGGAGGTGGCCTTCGATCACCGCAGCCATGACATCGAGATCGCGGTCGCCGGCATCGACCGGTCCTACGGCGACGCCTGGTGGATGGTGAGTCCGCAGGTCGAGGTGTCCGAGACCTGGTCGAAACCGCTGCAGGAGCTGCGTGTCGGCGACATCGTGCGCCGCGAGGTGACGGTCACCGCGCTGGGTGTGCCGGCGCGCTGGATTTCGATCCCCGGACACCGGCGCACCGACGGCATCCAGGTGAGCGACGCCGGAACCACGGCGCAGACCCGGACCTCGGCCCGCGGCGTCCTCGGCACCCGGACCCGGTCCTGGGACATCAGGATCGAACGGGGCGGCGTCATCTACATCGCCCCGATCTCGATCCGGTCCTGGAACCCGGATACCGCCGGGATCGGGCGCGGCGGCGCACCGGGGCATCGGATCGAACCGCTGCCTCCCGACCGCGCGGCACTGGTCGCCGGGCTGATGCGCGAGGCCCGTGAACGCCGCGAGGCCGACCGCACGCTGCTCGCGGTGATCGCGGCGGGTCTTGCGGTCGTGCTCGCGGTGCCACTGCTGCTGCTGTTGTGGCAGGTGGTGCCGACCCGGGCCGACCGCGCGTTGACCCGCGCCGCACGCATGGCGCGGTCGGGCCCGGAACTCTACCGGGCCCTGCTGGCCTGGTCGGCCGCCAGCGGGGTCGCGGTTGCCGATGCCGGCGCCGGGGCGGAACGGATCACCCGTGCGGCCTTCGCCCCCGGTGGCGGCGCCACGCCGGACGCGGACGGCGCCGCCGGCCTCGTGCGCCTCGCCCGGACCCGCCGGCTCAGGGCAACCCTGGACTCCTGGGCCGTCCTGTGGCGTGCCCTGGCAGGACCGGTGCGCCGGCTCTGAGCGGCCGAAACGTCAGTCCGCCGCGCCCGGCTCGTCGCGCATCAGCGCCTCCGGATCCGCAACACCGTAGTCGGATCGCGCCCGTTGCGGCGTCACGTAGCCATCGAGCAGGTCGTCCCTGAGTGCTGCCCGGTCCCTCCGTTCCGGCGGCCCGTAGCCGCCGGAACCCGGGACATGCAGGTGGATGCGCCCGCCGGCCGGCACGTCGAAACCGCCCTTTCCCGGTGCGCGCCGCACCTGTCCCTCGGCATCCTCGGCCCAGATCCGCGCCGCCTGGCCGGCGTGGCCGCCGTGCAGTCCGAACGGCGCCGAGCGCGTCCGCTCCAGGCAGGACGAGGCGCGGCTGCGGTGGTCGAGCACCCTCCAGATCCGTTGCGCGGCAAGACCGCCGCGCCAGGTCCCGGCACCGCCGCTGTCGGGCGTCAGCGCATATTCCTCGACCCGGACCGGGAAACTCATTTCCAGGATCTCGATCGGGGTGTTCATGGTGTTCGAGATGCCGCTTGCGACCGCGTTGATGCCGTCCTTGCCGGGCCGCGCCCCGAGCCCGCCCTTGATGGTCTCGTAGCTGACGTACCGCCGGCCGGTCCGGGGATCGGCGCCGCCGAAGGTGATGATCGCCGAGGTTCCCTGCGAGCAGGCCATGACATTGTCCGGCCAGAACGCCGCGACCGCGCCGAACGTCATGTCGCAGACCCGGTGGCTGATCTCGTGGTTGGCGTAGACCACCGGTGACGGGAAGGTGGTGTTGAGCACGCAGCCTTCCGGCGCGGTCACCGTGATGGCCCGCCAGCAGCCCGAGTTGGGCGGGGCCAGTCCCCCCGGATCGATGATGGTCTTCAATGCACAGTAGACACCGGACGCGGTGACCGACAGCGGGGCGTTCATCGGCCCCGACACCTGAGGGTCGGTTCCCGTGAAGTCGGCTGTGATGGAGTCGCCCCGCTTGCTGACCCGCAGGCGGATGGTAAACGGGCGGTCCTCGTCGTCGCCCTCCTCGATGATCCCGTCCCCGTCGCAGAAGTCCTCGAACCGGGACTCGCCGTCGGGCAGCCGCGCCAGCAGGGTGCGCATCATGCGCTCGGAGTAATCCATCACCTCGGCCATGGCGTTCCTGATGGTCTCGAGGCCGTAACGGTCGACGAGCGCGCGCAGCCTCTGGACCGCCCGCCGGTTGGCGGCAACCTGGGCGCCGAGATCGCCACGGCGTTCCTCGGGCGTGCGCACGTTTGCGAAGATGACCGCATCGATGTCGCGGTTGGGCACCCCGGCGGAATGAAGCCGGACCGGGGGCAGGCGCAGTCCCTCGCCGTAGATCTCGGTGACCGCACCGTAGCTGCCGGGCGTCGCGCCCCCGACGTCCGGCCAGTGGGCCCGCACGCAGGCGAACCCGATGAGTTCGTCACCGTGAAAGGCCGGGGTGACCACGTTGACATCGGGCAGGTGGCTGCCTCCGAAATACGGGTCGTTGTGTATGAAGACATCGCCATCGACGATGTCGTCATGCGCAGTGACCACGGCCCGCACGGCGTCCGGCATCGATCCGAGGTGGATCGGCAGGTCGGGCCCCTGCGCCACCATGCGGCCCTTGGCGTCGAAAATGCCGCAGGAATAGTCGCCGGCCACCTTCAGGATCGGGGAATAGGCGGTCTTGGCCAGCACGATCTTCATTTCCTCGGCCGCGGCGTAGAGGCTGTTCCTGATCACCACGAAGGTGGCCGGATCGAAGCCCGACACCCGGGCGCCATGGTCGTTCATCGAGGATCTCCCGTAGCGGAACGGGTCATGGTCACGAAACCGCCGTCGTCCGGAGTCGCCTGCCAGGACGGCGGGATCACGATGGTGGAATCAAGCGATTCGATGATAGCCGGTCCGGCGACCAGGGTTCCGGGCGCGATCCGGGCGCGGTCGTGCACCGGGGTTGCGACGCGGCCGGTATCGGCAAACCAGGCCTGTCTTTGCGACTTCAGGCTCCGGCCGGTCCCGACGTCGCCCCGCGGCCGGGTCAGGTCGAGCACCGGCAGGCGGGCGGTGGCGGCGAGCCTGAGTGTGACGATCTGTACCCGTTCGCCCGAATTGGCATGGCCGTAGGTCTGCGCGTGCCGCTCGTGAAACCCGCGGGCCAGGGAGGCGAGTCCCCCGGTATCGATCGCACCGGGTGCGTCGACCGTGAGTTCGTAGGCCTGGCGGATGTAGCGCAGGTCCGCGGTGCGCGCGAATTCCCAGGCCGACGGGGCAATGCCGGTACGAGCCAGCATGAGTCGGGCCTCATCCTCCATCTGCCGGTAGACGGCCTCCAGCGCCGCCGGATCGGTGTCGTCCACCACCGAGAAGAAAGTCCGGCCGTAGTCGCGCCTGATGTCGGATGCCACCAGCCCGAGCGCCGAGAACGCGCCGGGCGCCGGCGGTGCGATCACCTCCGCGATGTCGAGTTCCTCGGCGAGTGCCGCGGCATGCAGCGGTCCGGCGCCACCGAAACAGAACAGCGTGAAGTCGCGGGCGTCGTGGCCGCGCTCGACCGAGACGATGCGCAGTGCCTCGGCCATGGCATTGTTGACCACGCGGATCACGGCGGCGGCCGCGTCGTCCATGGTCAGGCCGAGCGGACCCGCGACCCGGTCCTCCATCGCCGCGCGTGCCCGTTCGTAGTCGATCGGCAGCTCGCCGCCGAGCAGGGAGTCGGCGTCGAGCCTGCCGAGCAGCAGGTTGGCATCCGTGACGGTCGGTTCGGTGCCGCCGCGCCCGTAGCAGACCGGTCCCGGCTCCGCGCCGGCGCTCTGCGGCCCGACCCTGAGCGCTCCGGCCGGGTCAACCCACGCGATGCTGCCGCCGCCGGCGCTGATCTCGGCAAGGTCGATCACCGGTACCCGGATCGGGTGTCCGGCGCCGTACAGCCAGCGCTTGCCGCTGGCCGATCCGCCGACCTCGTACTCGGGCGTGGTCTCGACGGTTCCGTTCCTGATCAGGCTGGCCTTGGCGGTGGTCCCTCCCATGTCGAAGGACACGAGGTCGGGCCGGCCGATCTGGGTCCCGGCAAGCGCGGCCGCAATCACGCCGGCGGCCGGACCGGACTCGGCCGAAAGCGCCGGCATGGCCAGGCTCTCCTCGATCTCGAACACGCCGCCGCCCGAACCCATGATGTAGGGGACCGGCAGCCCCATTTCCCGGACCGCGGTCTTCAGCCGCGCGAGGTACCGGTTCAGGATCGGAGCGACATAGGCGCACACCGCGGTGGTGCTGGTGCGTTCGAATTCCCGGATCTCCGGCAGCACCTCCGATGACAGGAACACCGGAACATCCGGCAGGGCCGCGCGCAGCCGGGCTCCGAGACGGCGTTCGTGATCGTCGTTGAGGAACGAGAACAGCAGGGTGACGGCCACGGCCTCGACACGCGAGGCGCGCAGGTCTTCGACCAGCCCGTCGATCTCGTCCTCCGCGAGCGGCGTGATGACGGTGCCGTCGGCGCCGATGCGCTCGGTGATCTCCATGCGCCAGCGCCGCGGCGCGAGGATCGAGGGTCCGTCCTGGAACAGGTCGTAGAGGTCGGCCCGGGCCGAGCGCCGCAGTTCCAGCAGGTCGCGGAAGCCCCGGGTGGTCACGAGGCCGATGCGCGCCCCCTTCTCCTGCAGGATGGCGTTGGTGACCACCGTGGTCGCATGCGCGAGCAGGGTGACCGCGTCCGGGGGTACCGAGCTCCGTTCCAGGGCCTGGCCGAGCGCCTCGATGACCCCGCGTCCGAAATCGTCCGGGGTCGACGATACCTTGGTGACGGTAATCGCTCCCCCGGTCTCGTCGATGACGGCGACATCGGTGAAGGTACCGCCCACATCCACTCCGATGCGAACGCCGCCGGGCGAGCCGGTGCTGCTGATCGTGTCTTCCGTGGTCTGCTGCATGGGTTCCGACCGGTTGTGCGAAGGCGGGAACCGGACCGGCGCACCCGCGCTGCACGCGGACTCCTTCGAACCCCGGTCTGCACCTGTCAGCCCGGGGCGGGTCGAAAACCGGATGATCCGGCGCCGAACACCATCGAACGAGCCGCGCCGCTTCGGCCGGCCACGATACCCGGCGGCACTCTAGCAGTGCGCCGCGCGGCAGTCACCGGGGGCGGGCCACAGCAGACGGCGCAAGCGGATATCGACGGGGACCCGTACCGGGCAGCGGCACCGGAACCCGCGGTCACGGTCATGGCTCACCGGGGGATCCGGCGGCACCGCCCTTCCCGTGCGGAGCCGTCCCGATGTCGTCGGGCGAGTACTCCGGAAACAGCCGGTGCACGCGTGTTCCAGTTGTCTTGCCGTGTCACGGTCGACACCGGTGAACTTCCGGTACAACTCCCGTGTTGATCAAATGGTCGGGGTTCTCAATAATCCTGCGACTGTGCAACCCGTTTGTTCACGCGGCCGTTAGCTGTACAGGCGATGCACAGCGTTGCGCATTCCCTCTGGACAGGCGGTGCACCGGGATGCCGGCGTTCTGCCCCTGATGAATTCGTGTGGACCGGAATTGAGCCTAGATCCAACATATGTCCCCGCCGTCTACACGGAGGGATACGCAAGGGGCAGGCAGGTCGATCCGGACCGGGCGAAGAACTACGTCGCGCACACGATGATCGGCGATCCGCTCGCGGACGCATTGATCGCCGAACTCGAACTGCTCGACCCGGAGGAACAGGCACGGCTGATCAAGCTCGGCATGCTGGACCGCAAGCGCCATGCGCTGCGCGGCGCTCCGGAACCGCTCAGGGAGTTCTTCGCGCACTGCACCGAGCCGCCGGCATGGCTCGACCTGTCCACCTTCCATCCCGGTTGCCGCATGTTCCACCGCAACACCCGGCTCGTGCTCGCAGGCATGGTCGGAGGTGTTCTCGTGGAGGGTTTCTCGACCAACATCGCCAAGTCGTTCTTCCTGACCGGGAGGCTGCGCGACCAGGGGATCAGGCGGCTGAAGCAGAACAACCGCCACATGCTGGAGATCTTCATGCCGGAGGGCATGGCGGCGCATGCGGACGGCTGGACCCATTCCGTCCGGGTCCGGCTGGTTCACGCCAAGCTGCGCTATCTGCTTTCGCAGTCCCCCGAGTGGGATATCGACGAGCTGGGCCTGCCCATCAGCTCGGCGCATCTGGGGTTGGCGATCTCCGCCTTTTCCGCGCGGTTGCTGAAACACCTGAAGAGGCTCGGCGGGTCCTTCGACGACGAGGAACGCCGCAGCTTCATGTCGGTGTGGCGGTATTCGGGCTACCTGATGGGCATTCCCGAGACCATCCTGTTCCAGGACGAGGCGGACGCGCTCGAGATCTTCAATATCGGCCGCACCTGCGAGCCCCCTCCCTCGGTGGAATCGATCGCCATGGCCGCGGCACTGATCAATTCGGCTCCCTTGTTCGCGGGGCTGGACAAGAGGGCCGAACGGCGGAAACTGGCCGGATACATCGCCCAGGTGTCGCGCGCGCTCATCGGTCATGAACTGGCCGACGAACTCATGTATCCCCCGAGTTCGACCCTGGGTTTCCTGTGGAAGTTCCGGCTGATGAACCGGATCGAGTCCCTGAGGAACAGGATCAATCCCCAGAGTGGCCGCGACGACACCAACATGGCGACCATTCTCGGTGTTTCCGTGTACGACCGGAGCGGGATCAGCTACAAGCTGCCCGACCATGTCTACTCGGAACGATCCTCCAGGTGGTAGGAACCGTGTGGTCGCGCCTGCCCGCCAAGCATCGCAGAGACCGTCCTGAACTGTGCCGGCGCATCCCGATACGAGGACAGCGATGACCAGCGCCACCCTGGATCACTTCGCCACCGCGATCCTGCGCCATCGCTGGCCCGTTCTGGCCTTCGCCACTCTGGTCATGCTCGCGGTAACGTCGGGCGCCGGGCTTGTCGGCGTCACCAACGACTATCGCAGCCTGTTCGACGAGGACAATCCGCAGCTCGCGGCGCTGAACGCGCTGGAAGCGACCTACGGCACGTCGAACCGGGCGTTGGTCGCCGTGGCGCCTCGAGAGGGCTCGGTGTTTACCCGCGAAACCCTGGCGGTCGTCGAGGACCTTACCGAGGCGGCCTGGCAGGCGCCGCATGCCACCCGGGTGGACTCGCTCACCAACTGGTCCCACAGCCGTGCCGATGGCGACGAACTGATCGTCGAGCCCATGGTCGAGAATGCGGAGGAACTCACCGATGCCGGGCTGGAACGGGTCCGGGACGTGGCACTGAACGCGGTCGAGATCGCCGGAATCCTGGTCTCGCACGACGCCAGGGTGGCGGGGCTCACGATAGACTTCACCCTGCCGGACAACCCCGATGCCGCGGTGGTCGAGATCACCGACTACCTCGGCGGCGTCCTGGACAGGGCGCGCGCCGAACACCCGCAGAACGCCTATTACCTGACCGGCGACGTGCCGCTCAACCGGGCCTTTGCCGACGCGACCAGGGACGACCTCGAGACCTTCGTCCCGGTGACATTCGCCATCATCACGGTGGGGGCCGCCCTGCTCCTGCGCTCGGTGCTCGGAACGGTGGCCATCGTCGCGGTGCTGATGTTCGCGGTCAACACCACGGTGGGTCTCGCCGGTTGGCTGGGAACGGTGTTCAACCCCGCCAATTCCGGCGTGCCGATCATCGTGATGACGGTGGCGGTCGCCCACTCGGTCCATATCGTCGCAACCACACTGGCCGGAATGGGACGGGGGCTTGACCGCAATGCCGCGATCGCGGAGTCGATCCGCGTCAACGCATGGCCGGTGTTCCTCACGTCGCTCACCACGGCAATCGGGTTCCTGAGCCTGAACGCCTCCGACTCGCCGCCTTTCCGCGTGCTCGGAAACCTCGTCGCATTCGGCGTGTTCTGCGCGTTCGTCTACTCGCTCACCCTGCTGCCCGCGCTGCTTTCGGTCCTGCCGATGCGCGCGCGCGCGATCCGCACCGGTCACTCCGCCTTCTTCGACCGGTTCGGTGATTTCGTGGTCGCGCGCAGGACGGTCCTGCTCTGGTGCTCCCTGGTCCTTGCCATCGTCCTCGTCACCGGTATTCCCCGGCTGGAACTGACCGACAACTGGACGAAATACCTCAGTGAACGATACGAGTTCCGCAAGGACACGGACTTCGTCATCGACAATCTCACCGGCGTCGAGACGCTGGAGTACTCGCTCGATTCGGGAAGCGAGGGCGGTATCACCGACCCGGCCTACCTGCGCAGTGTGGACGCCTTCGCCCGGTGGTTCCGCGACCAGCCCGAAGTGTCACACGTCAAGGCGTTTCCGGACATCATGAAGCGCCTCAACAAGAACATGCACGGCGACGACCCGGAATTCTATCGCCTTCCCGAGGATCCGGAACTGTCCTCGCAGTACCTGCTGCTGTACGAGCTGTCGCTGCCGTTCGGACTGGACCTGAACAACCAGATCGATATCGGCAAGTCGGCCACGCGCATGACGGTGGTGATGCGCAGCCTCACCTCCAAGGGGCAGCGCGAGCTCGACGCGCGCGCCCGGAACTGGCTGCACTCCAATTACCCCGGCCTCACCACGGAAGCGTCGGGCGTCAGCATCGTCTTCGCCCATCTTTCCCAGCGAAACATCGAGAGCATGCTCACCGGCACCATCGTCGCGATGGCACTCATCTCGCTGATCCTGGTGTTCGTGTTCAGAAGCCTGCGGGTCGGCCTGCTCAGCCTGGTGCCGAATTTCATTCCCGCCGCGATGAGTCTCGGCCTGTGGGGATACATGGTCGGCCGCGTGGGCCTGGCCGGTTCGGTGATGACCGCCATCGCCTTCGGGATCGTGGTTGATGACACGATCCATTTCCTGACCAAGTATCTCGACGCCCGGCGCGGGGGCCGCGACGCCCCGGCAGCGGTGCGCGCCGCGTTCCGCACCGTCGGCCACGCCCTGTGGACCACCACCGCCGTGCTCGCGCTCGGCTTCCTGGTGTTCGCGGCATCCGGTTTCGAGATCAGCTGGGCCCTCGGTCTCCTGGTCTCGCTGACGATCGTCTTCGCGCTGCTCGCGGACTTCCTGCTCCTGCCTCCCCTGCTGATGGCCCTCGACAGGAAGAAGCCCTGAGCCACGCCTGCCCGGCCCGACAGACAGCACCACAGGACTGGAAGTCGGCGTATACGGCCCCCGACGGGCCGGCGGCCGGAAGGGTGCGCAGGGAGCCGCACCGCAGCGGGACAACGCAGCGTGGTCATGATGGTTGTGTAGCGTGGAGTGGCGATCCTCCGGCGGCCGACGATCAAGGGTGCCGGAGACCCGTGCACGGACCGGCACTCCGGAATCGCCTGTCGCGTGTAGGTATCAAGGTTGGTCCGCGAGCGCTCAGCCGTCCGGGTCAATCAGCCGTCGATATGCCGCTTCGGCCCGACGCAAACCGGTTTCGGTCAGGACGACCGACTTTGCCTTGCTCACCGGGTTGGAAATCAGGTCCTTGTCGTGGAGACGCTCCATCGCGGACCAGTCGAAGGACTTCCACGTTCGCGCCTGCCCCCACTGATCGTGTTGCACTATCCCCAGATAGAGCAGCGCCAGCACCGCCTCGTCGATTCTGTCGTTCCTGCTGTCTTCACTCATCGCGCCGGCCCGCCCTGCCACCGATCGGGTACGCCGTTGTCACCATTCGAGCCCGTCACGTGCGTGATCAGGTGATCGCTGACGTCCTTGAAGTCGTTTTCCAACTCGCCCCCGCAGCCGACTGTATTCGCGCCACGGCACCCGGTCAAAATACCGGTGTGACTACGCACCGCGACTGCCGTGCCCCATTTCCGCGCACTACTGGCAAGGAACGCACGCCGCGCCAGCAACAGTCCGCGACGAACAGGCTTGCAAACCAGGTATCCGGCAGCGGGAGCCGCTCCCCGGCTTCAGCCAAGCGCGCCATGACGGCACCACTCGGTCCGCCGCGCGGCCCTCCCGTCGCAGCTCCGGCGGCGGTGCGGCGAAGTGGTACTTCTGCCTTGGCAAGGTTCGCCCGCAATTCCCGTTTGTCCGCCACCGCATCGCGTCCGGCCGGTTCGAACTCCCGACAGATGACTGCGTTCGTGACATGGTGTCCGTACCTGATACTCCGAAGAACGACAGGTTCCTGCACCACCAGCAGGAACACGACCGGAACACATGCGAAGGTCGGGCGTACCGGGGCGAGGCGTCGGGTCAGGTCACCCGGGTTGCCCCGACCGGCTCGCCGGTCAGGCTGAGGTTGGTGACATGGGCATTGAACGAGATCGAGATCCGCTCCCCCTCGCCGAAGTAGGGATTGACCTGGTGGTAGAGCCAGCTCGGGAACAGGATCAGCCGCCCGTCGAGCGGCTGCACGCTCACACCCCGGCCGACCGTCTCTCCGGGAAGTGCGGACATCTCCGCATGGGTGCGCGGGTCGAGGAACTGGAAGACGCCGCTCTCCGGCGTCTCCGGGCCGGGCGGTGTTCCGGCAGCCACGTAGTAGACGGCCGAGACCTGGCAGCCGGGATGGGTGTGCTGCTTGTTATAGGCGCCGTAGCGCGACAGGTTGGCCCAGCCGCGCAGGGAGAAGTCGAAGGTGCACGCTCCTCCGACCATCAGCGGCACCACCCCACGCACCGCGGCGTCGGCAATGGTCCTGAGCGCACCAATCGCCCGGTGATCCCACTCGAACAGGTCATCGCGGGAATGCCAGCCGCCGATGTTGCTGCGCCGCACGCCGCTGTCGGTGCGCTCGTGCTCGAGCACCAGTTCGCGAAGGTCGGCATTCATCCGTTCGGAGTCGTCCACGTGAAACACGTAGAACCTGGTCTCGAACGCGGTGACCATATCGCGGCGCGAATCAAACCTGAGTTCCATTCCAGCACTCCCGAGCCCGGCCGCTCCATCATTGTCCGTTCCGCCACGTCTGGCCTACCATGGCGGCGTATCCCGTAACCGGCAGCCACTCATACTGCGTTCATGGCCGCGTCGTCATCACCTCCTGCAGCACCGGGCACCGGCCGGGTGCGGGTGTCGGTCATCATCCCGACGCTGAACGCGGTCCACAGCCTGCCGGCAACCGTCGCGGCACTCGAAACAGGCCGCGGCATCGACGCCGAACTCGTGGTGGTCGACGGCGGGTCCACCGACGGGACGGTCGAAATGGCTCGCACGCTCGGCGCACACCTGGTGCACGCGAAGCGCGGACGCGGGTCGCAACTCCGCGCCGGAGCGTTCCGCGCCGATGGACCGTGGCTGCTGTTCCTGCACGCCGACACCACTCTCGGTGCCGGGTGGCCACGCGATGTTGCAGGCCTCGCCGGCACGCCGCAGCGCGTTGGCTGGTTCCGTTTCGCGCTCGACGACGACAGCGCCCGGGCCCGGTGCCTCGAGCGACTGGTGCACTGGCGCTCAAGGTGGCTCGGACTGCCTTACGGTGACCAGGGGCTGCTGATCCACCGCGACCTGTATAACCGGCTCGGCGGCTTTCCCGACATTCCGCTGATGGAGGACGTGGCACTGGTTCGCCGCATCGGCCGGGCCCGGCTGGTCGCGCTGCCGACCCCGGCGGTGACCTCTGCCGCCCGGTACCGCAGGGACGGCTATCTCCTGCGCTCGATGCGCAACCTGCTGTGCCTGGCGCTCTACGGGCTCGGCGTGCCGCCGCGCCGGATCGCTCGCCTCTACGGCCGGAGCGGCGGATGAGACACCTCGTGGTCTTCGCGCGCCACCCGCGCATGGGCAGCGTCAAGTCCCGGCTTGCCAGCGATATCGGCACCGTGGCCGCCACGTTGTGGTACCGGCGCACCGTGTCGGCACTGCTTCACCGTCTCGGCCCGCCGAACCCCTGGCGCTGCCACCTGTTCCTGACCGGGAACCGGCCGTGGCGACATCCACCCTGGCCGCGCGGGTGGGCCCTGCGCGAGCAGGAACACGGCCTGCTCGGCGAACGCATGCGTCACGCGCTCGCGGTGCCGCGACCGGGACCGGTCGTGCTGGTCGGAAGCGACATCCCCGGGATCCGGTCCGGGCACATCAGGGAGGCGTTCCGCGCACTCGGGCGCGCCGACCTGGTGTTCGGCCCGGCAAGCGACGGAGGATACTGGCTGGTCGGGGTGAGCGCGCGTGCCGCACCGCCCGGTTTCGCAAACGTCCGCTGGTCGACGGAACATGCGCTCGCCGACACGCTGGTATCACTCGGCCGCAACCGGCGCGTGGTGCTGCTCGAAAGGCTTCGCGACGTCGACGACGCCTGCGACCTGCGTGCCCTGCGGGTCAGGACCCGCGGCCGTGGTGCTCGTGCTCGCGCAGCCGGGGCATGATCTCGACGAAGTTGCAGGGCCGGAACCGGATATCGAGCTGGTTGCGCAGGATGCCGTCCCAGCCGTCACGGCACGCGCCGGTCGAACCGGGAAGTGCAAACAGGTAGGTGCCGCCGGCAACTCCGGCGATCGCACGTGACTGGATGGTCGAGGTTCCGATCTTCTCGTAGCTGATCCAGCGAAACACCTCGCCAAACCCCTCGATTTCCTTCTCGAACACGGCCTTGAACGCCTCGGGCGTGACGTCGCGGCCGGTCACCCCGGTTCCGCCGGTCGAGATCACGGCGTCGATTCCGGGATCGGCGATCCACAACCGCAGCCGCGCAACGATCGCGTCGACCTCGTCGGGCACGATGGCCCGGTCCGCCAGCCGGTGGCCGTCACCCTCAAGCCGCTCGACCAGGGTGCCGCCCGACCGGTCGGTCTCGAGGGTTCGCGTGTCCGAGACGGTCAGAACCGCGATGTTGACCGGAACGAATTCCCGCGAGGCGTCAATTCCCGGCATGGGCCACTTCCCTGACCGGCCGGTTCCCGACCGGGCGATACTGCGGCCAGTGACCGGCCGCAAGCCCGTCGAGCGCCGGCGTGGGTTCGCCGCGCTTGAGGCGATACATCCACAGGTTGTGCAGCACGTCCTCGACATACTGTCTCGTATCGCGCAGCGGCACTGACTCGATGAACAGCAGCGGATCGTCCCGGTACTCGACCTCGCGCTTCCACTTGCGCAGGTTGCCAGGGCCGGCGTTGTACGCGGTCAGCAACTGGAAGAGGTTGTCGTTCGCCGTGTGCTGGTCGAGCAGGTACCGGATGTAGCGGATCGCGATCTCGATGTTGAGTTCGGGATCGTACAGCGCCGAGGCCTTGACCCGGTCACCCGGCGCCGGTCCCCGCAACCGGTTGATGTAGGACGCCGTGCGCGGCATCAGCTGCATCAGCCCCCTGGCACCGCGCGGACTGCGCGCGCGCGGATCGAACCTGCTTTCAAGCCGCATGATTGCCTGTACCAGCGACCGGTCGATGCCTGTCCCCTGCGGCAGCGCCCACGGGGTATCGGGGAACAGGGCCGCGAAGTACCAGCGATCGCCCGTGGCGTGCAGGTGATGCGCGAGTTCCATCGCGAGGCGGGCCATCCCGTGCCGGGCCGCGATGGTCATGGCCGCACGCTTCAGCGGCATCGATACCGCGTGAACCACGCGGCGGAACTCGGCTTCGGCCATCGCGTGGTCGCCGACCCTGAGCAGCGCCAGCCCCCGGCGTGCGCCGGGCATCGCGTACAGCTGTTCCAGCAGGACCGGGGTGACCGGCGGCAACCGCCAGTCGAAGGTTTCATTAACCCCGAGCACGCGGCGCGCCAGCAGCCCGTGGAAGGTCTCCGGCGCCTGCGCCGCCTCCCGGAACCACCGCTCGGCTTCCCGGGGCTTCTTGAGCGCGAGTGCGGCGCGCGCGGCCCAGAATGCGCCGGCGGCCCGTTCGGACGGGGGAGCGTATTCGCTCACGGCAAGCCTGGGGAACAGTTCCGCCGCCTCGTCGGCCCGACCGAGGCGCCAGGCGGCAAGTCCCCCGGCCCAGGCTGCAACGGGAATGCTCCGGGCCGCCTGCCGGATGCTCCGCCGGGCAAGCTCGAGCGCCTTCTCGTCCTTGCCGAAGACGTAGTAGCCGTGCGCGATCCGCGCCCGTGCGAGCGCGAACTCCGTCGGATCGAGCACCTCCCGTGCCCGGTCGGTCGCGAGGATCCGGTAGGCGCCGGTGGGCCAGCCGCTGCGGATGCGGCTGTCCATCCTCGCCTTCAGCTGCCGTGCCTCGCGGCGCAGCGCGCCCGAACGTGTCCGGGGCGAGCGGTAGCGCGGAATCGCCGTGCCGTCGTGACCGGATCCGGACCAGGCGCGGGAACTGGGCCTGGGCGGCGATTTCCAGTCCGGTGGCTGGCGCCTGAGCGCCAGGCGGTAGATCCGCCTCGCCTGCGGGTGATCGGCAAACGACCGCATCCAGAACAGCAGGTCACGGTAGCTCGAGCGGTACTTCGTCGGGTGAAGGAATTTCTGGGCCCGCACGTGGCCGAGCAGCACGTCATCGGACAGTCGTGCGACCAGCCCGTCTGCCCGTTTCCATTCGCCCCGTTCCTGCACCTCCCTGATCCTCCGGTACAGGGCCACGTCCTTCTCGTCGAGGAACCCGGTGAGCTGCTCGAGCGAGGCGGAAAGGTCCGGGACCCCGCCCGACACTTCCGGCTGTCCGGCCGAAGGCACCGCGCGCGCCGCGGACGCGAGCGCGAAAACAAGGCACAGGACGGCTGCGACAGCGGCCATGCCGCCTGTCCCCGGTCGTGCGAAGTTTCGTGCCGCCACGTCCTGCTCCCGCCGGCTCGGATCCGTGCCCGAAAGCACTCGTTCCTGCCGGTCCTCAGCCGCAATCCCTACTGTGGCGTCCTGGTCTGCGCAACGCGGTTGTCGCGCTTCGGACCGCCATGCCCCGTCCCGTCATCCCGGGATATCCGCCAGGGTCGGCATGCGGTAGCGGTCCCCGGGGTCGTCCCAGCCCTTCCAGACCGGTGCGCGTTTCTCCGCGAATGCCGCGCGTGATTCCATGCGGTCGGACAACGCGCCATGCTGGTGCAGCGCCTCGGCGAGCTCCTGCTGGCGGGCCGTCAGGCCCGGGCGGACCTGGCGCATCATGTGGACCGTGTTGACCCGCGCGGCTGGAGGCAGCGTCAGCAGGTGGCGCGCCATCTCGAGCGCGGTGGGCATCAGCTCGTCGGGTTCCACCAGCCGGTTCAGGAACCCGAGCTCGTAGAACCGCTGCGCGGTGAAACGATAGCCGAGAGCCATTTCCATCGCCACCGGATAGGGCATGTTGGCAATGGCTCCGTGGTCACAGCCGCCGAGAAGCCAGCGCTTGACCTCGGAGACCTCGAACACCGCGTTGGTCGACGCAACCCTGAGATCGGTGCGCTCGACCAGCATGAAGCCGCCGCCCATCGCGAAACCGTTGACGGCCGCGATCACCGGTTTTTCCAGTTCCAGCGACATGAACGGGTCGTGCTGCTCGATCTCGCCTCCACCCGGTTCGCCGTCGGCGAGCGATTCCTTCATGTCCTCGCCGGCACAGAACCCGCGGCCGGTTCCGGTCAGGATGCCCACTTCGAATTCGGCGTTGGTCCGGAAGTCGGTCCAGATTCGCGCCATTTCCTGGCGGAGCTCTCGGTTCATGGCATTGAGGCGTTCGGGCCGGTTCAACCTGACCACCAGCACCTGGCCGTGCTGTTCGGTTTCGACAACTGCCATCTGTTCCTCCGGGTTTGCGAATGTCGGGCGGGAAGCCGGTTCAGGCCCCGGTGGCGCCGCCGGGCCCCGGGTCGCTGACGAGAACGCCGGAGGCCTGGAGTGCCGTGATCGCGTCGGCATCCATGCCCAGCAGGTCCGACAGGATTTCCTCGTTATGCTCGCCGAGCCTGGGCGCGCGCACCGACGCGTCGGGCCGCCACGCGGAGAACCGCGCCGGGATCGCCGGGACGGGAAAGGTGCCGATGTCGGGATCATCGACCTCGCGGATGGTGCCGCGCTCGCGCATGTGCGGATGGGCGATCACCTCGTCGAGTTCGAGCACCGGGGCGCTGGGAACCCGTTCGGCCGCGAGCGCCGCCAGTACCGCGTCACGGTCGCCGAGCCCGGCCATCCAGTCTTCGATGATCGCCTTCAGTTCCTCCCGGTTGGCACGCCGATCACGCGGTGTCCTGAACCGGGGATCGTTCGCAAGTTCCGGCCGGCCCATTGCAGCCAGGATGCGCGGCCACTGGTACGGCAACACCATGATGGAGACGAACCTGCCGTCGGCGGTCCGGAACACCCCGGTCGGGCCCCCGTTCGGGTGCTGGGAGCCCGATCTCGGGAACTTCGCCCCGGCCCCGCGCAGGCCGACCCGGGGGATCAGGTCCTCGTGCATGTGCACGTAGGTATCGATCAGGGAGCAATCGATGTACTGTCCCTCGCCGGTCTTCGCCGCATGCAGCAGTGCGAACCCCACCGCCATGGCGGCAGCAAGACCGGTGGCGCTGTCACCGATGGCAACCGGAACCATCGCCGGGCTGCGGTCCGCCTCGCCGATCGAGGCGGTGATCCCGGCATAGGCCGATCCCATGTAGTCGAAACCCGGCTGGTCGGCGAGCGGGCCGGTCTGGCCCGCCATGGAGATCGAGCACATCACGATGCGCGGGTTCAGGTCCCTGACCGCCTCGTATCCGAGCCCCATGCGGGCCAGCACCCCCGGGGCGAAGTTCTCGACCACGACGTCGGACCGGCGCACCAGGTCGCGCAGGATCGCCTGGCCCCGCGGGTCCTTCAGATCGAGTGCCAGACTGCGCTTGCCGAGGTTGTGCTGGACGAAATAGGTGCTCTGGGTACTCCGCTCATACCCCGGCCGGCGCGACCTCAGACCGGACCGCCGTCCGTGGTCACCGGCGGGCGCGAGTTCGACCTTGATCACGTCCGCACCGAGTTCCGCCATGATCTTCGTCGCGGTCGGACCGGCCACGAACTGGGTGAGGTCGAGCACGCGGAAGTCTGTGAGCATCATGAGCGCGTTCCCTGCCGTCCCTGCCGGCGGGATCAGGCCCGGGCCAGCCCGGCTTCAGCGAGCCGTTCCTCGAGCAGCCAGAGCCGGTCATGGCCCCAGAACTGCTCGCCGTCGAAGACGAACAGCGGCACGCCGAAAATGTTGTCGGTGACCGCTTCTTCCTGGATCGCCTCGTACTGCTCCATACCCTCGCCTTCGAGGAAGGTCAGGTACTCGTCACCGGACAGGCCCATGCCGTCCAGCACGCCGGCGATGGCATCCGGCTCGTCGGCCGCGAGTTCGCGCCTGAAGAATGCCCCGAACACCAGTCCGCCGTATTCCCGAAACCGGCCCTGCCTGTCGGCGAACAACCCTCCGACCAGGGCCGGGGTGGTGTCGAACACCTTCAGCGGACCCCGCAGCATCAGGCCTCCGCGCCGGTTGGCGTTGCGCCGGGCGTCCATGTAGGAGTAGCGAACCTTCCATTCCGAGTAGACGCTGCGCTGTCCCCGGCCCTTGATCCTGAGCTGGAACGGCTTCCACGACATGGTGATGTCGAAACGCTCCTCGAGTTCGTACGCCGGTTCGAACGCCAGGAACGCGTAGGGGCTCTTGAAGTCGGTGTACATCTTGACTTCGCCGGTCTCGGCCATGTCCGTCTGATTCCCTCGGGCGGATGGAACGGGGTCGTGCCGGTCAGTCGCCGGCAACCATGTATGCATCCCGGGCGACGCCGTCCATGTTGCGCCCCTCGATGCGGATGAGGCGGGTCTCCGCCTCGCGGTGCGGAGAATGCAGGTCGCCGATCCGGTAGGCCCTCGCCATCCCGGGTTCGAGATCGTAGCGGCGGACCGCCTTGACCAGTCCGGGCTCGTCGCCGGACGGCCGGCGGACACATTCCCAGTCGGTCATGGTGGTCCGGCCCGTGGCCTGGCCGTAGATCGCCCAGTTCGGACCGTGGTCATGCGGAGGACTGCTGCGCGCGCCGGTGTGAACATGCGCAAGGATGCAGAAACCGAGTTCCGGATCCTCGTAGAGCACCTGGCGCGGCGAGGAGTTGTCCGGTCCGAGATGGGTCTCGACAAACCGATCGTCCTGGCACGCCCGCTCGACGAAGCCGCGTACCTGCTCGAGGCCGCCGGGTCCATCGTCCTCAAGCAGCGCCGTGCGGCAATCGGCGGCAAACTGTTCCAGCGTGTACGACATGACGGCTATCTCCGCACGAAAATGACGGCCCGACACTATCAGCGGACTTCGGGTTGCTCAACGCGCCTGCGCATTCCGGTGCGGAATCCAGCGCGGAACCGTTTCGCACCAGGCCTCGAAGGCAGCGCCCGAACGTGCAGCGCCGGCGGGCTCGGCGGCAAACCGGAGCAGGCAGTCCGCGACCACGAACAGCACCACGCCATAGGCAATGATCGGCGGCCAGTCGTAGAGCAGGTACTGCGAGAAGATGGCGACAAGCGCACCCAGCCAGACCGGGTTGCGGACCCGCCGGTACAGGCCCGTCGGCTCGCGCCCGTTGCGTGGCGGACGGGAGAACAGGCCGAAACCCATCACCACCACCCCGGCGGCGAAGGGAACGAGCCCTGCCATCCTGATCCAGGAGTCCGTCATCGAGCCCAGGAAGTCGAACCGGGCCCCGACCAGGAACACCGGCACCAGAAACACCAGCACGATGCCGCAGGCGAAGGTGAGAAGGATGTTCCCGAACACCGGCATCAGGATATGCTCCGGCCCGCCGAACTGCGTATCGGCGCGGGAGCATAGCGGCTACCTCGAGGGAGATCAAAACGTCATGGCCGAAAGAAGAAGCGGACTGGCCCGGGGCCTGACCAACTACGGCGACATGGACTTCAGCCTGTACCTGCGCCGGGCCAACGCGGCGTCGATGGGTTACGGCCGCAGAACGCTCGACCGGCCGGTGGTCGGCATCGCCGACACCACCAGCGGCTACAACAACTGCCACCGACACGTACCCGAACTGGTCGAGGCAACCAGTCGCGGCGTGCTCGCCGCAGGCGGCCTTCCGATGGTGTTTCCGACCATTTCGCTCGGCGAGTCGTTCCTGAGCCCGACGTCGATGATGTTCCGCAACCTGATGAGCATGGACACCGAGGAAATGCTGGCCGCCCAGCCCATGGACGCGGCCGTGCTCATCGGCGGGTGCGACAAGACCCTGCCCGCGCAGCTGATGGGGGCTGCGAACGCCGACGTCCCTGTGATCTCGTTGATTGTCGGGTCACAGCTCACCGGCCACTCCGAGGGCGAGAGACTGGGGGCGTGCACCGACTGCCGCCGGTTCTGGGCCCGCTACCGGGCCGGCGAGATCGACCGCGACGGCATCGCGCGCATCGAGGAAAGACTGGTGACCACGGCGGGAACCTGCGCGGTGATGGGCACGGCCAGCACCATGGCCTGTCTCGTCGAAACACTCGGCATGGCGCTGCCGGGGACCGCCGCCATTCCGGCGGTCCATGCCGACCGCCTGCGTGCCGCCGAGGCCTCGGGCGAACGCGCGGTCGCGCTTGCGTCCGGCGAGCTGGTGCCGCGCCGGATCATCACCCGTGACGCGGTGGAGAACGCGCTTCGGGTGCTGCTCGCCATCGGCGGGTCGACCAATGCCATCCTGCACCTGACCGCGATCGCCGGGCGGCTCGGCATTGCCATCCCGCTCGACTGGCTGAACGAGCTTTCCGACACCACGCCGGTGCTGATCAATCTCAAGCCCACCGGCGAGCACTACATGGAGGACCTGTTCAGGGCCGGCGGGTTGGGGCCGGTGCTGCGCGAGCTGCGCCCGCTCCTCAACCTCGCCTGCGAGAACGTCGCGGGACAGACGCTCGGCGAACGGCTGGAGGCGGAACCCGGCTGGGTCGACCGTGACGTGGTTCGCCCCTTCGCCGAGCCGGTCCAGCCGGTGGGCGGGCTGGTTGCGCTGTTCGGGTCGCTTGCGCCGGGCGGTGCGATTCTCAAGCGTTCGGCAGCCGATCCCGCACTGTTCGAGACCGAGGCCCGCGCCGTGGTGTTCTCCTCGCTCGAGGACCTGTCAGCGCGCATCGACGACCCCGACCTCGACGTTGACGCCAACGACATCCTGGTACTGCAGAATGCCGGACCCGCGAGCGCGTCGGCGATGCCGGAAGCGGGCTACCTGCCCATTCCGCGCAGGCTGGCCGCCGCCGGGGTGACCGACATGGTCCGGATCTCGGACGCCCGCATGAGCGGAACTGCCTACGGGACCATCGTGCTGCACGTGACACCGGACGCCGCCTCGGGCGGGCCGCTCGGCCTGGTCCGGACCGGGGACAGGATCGCGCTCAGCGTCGCGCAACGCCGGCTCGACCTGCTGGTGGCTCCAGAAGTCCTGGAACGGCGCCGGGCCGACGCCGCTCCCTCGCGCCCGGCCCCCGCCCGCGGGTACCGCAAGCTCTACCACGACAGCATCCTGCAGGCGGATGCCGGCTGCGACTTCACCTTCCTGCGCCACCCGCCACCCGGGTGACCGGTGGCGACCACTCGCGCCTGACGCGGGAAGCGATGGCCCTCGCCAGCGGACCAGCCGGGCGCGTTGCATTCGCATTTCCTGACCAACGGGACGGGTTCGCGGCGGCGAGCGGCGCTCCGCCCGCGCCGTCATTGCGCGGTGGGCACGCGTCCGCGTGCGCACCCATGGTGTTGCCGCGCCCGTCCCACCGGTATCCGGGGAGCCGCGCATCGCCATGGCCTGCCTGGTCCTGGTACCCACACCTCCGCGGGGCGCCAGGCGGTCCCGGAGAGCGAGGTCCGATGCCGCCCGTCCGGCGCCACGACGCCATCTTTCGTTCCCTCCTGGAAGATCCCGGGTGGGCCGACGCGCTGATCCGCCGATGCCTGCCCGGGGATGTCGCGGCACTGCTGCCCGAGGCGCCGTTCGCAGCTCACGAGCGGGCCTTCGTCGATGACGCGCTGTGGGGGACCAGTGCCGACGGCGTGTTTTCGATACGCCTCACGGGCGGGAAAAAGCTGTACGCAATAGTCGGAGCACAAGAGCACCCCCGAAGCCAGGACGCCGGTGCAGAGCGCCGAGTACATGCTGGGCGTCTGGCGGGACCATGAACGCCGGGAAGGTCCGGGCGGCGCGGCCCCGCTCATCACCCCCGTCGTCGTCTACCAGGGTCCTGCACGATGGATCGTGCCGCGGTCGTTGTCGGAGCTTTCCGGCCGGCCCGGCGACCCGTCCCGCTGCGAAGTCCTCGATCTGGTCCTGACACCGTTTCCGGGGCCCTCGCCCGACACCCATCTGCGCGCCGGCCCCGGGATCGTGAAATACCCCCTGGTCGAGGAGCCCTCCTACGAGAGCCTCCTGGAGGCGCTGCGGGACCTGCGCATGCTCAGCCCGGCGCTGAAGTTCCGACTGGCGAGTGATTATCGTGACGACCCACCGGTTGACCCGGGAAGCCCTCAAGGGGCTTCTCCGCGAGGCTGATCCGGAACTGCGGGAAACAGTCATGCCGACGGTCGCAGAACAGTGGAAAGAGGAAGGCAGGGCACAGGGCAATGCGGAAACGCTGCTCAGGCAACTCGAACGCCGCTTCGGCGTGGTGCCCGAACATGCCAGGACCCGCATTCTCGAGGCCCCGGTCGGAGACCTCGACGCCTTCGTATCCGCGTCCAGTCTTGATGACGTCTTCGGCAACGGCGCCATTCACTGAACGGCGCCGAAACACACGTGATTCCGCCCGCCCCGGGGACAGTCGACCTGAACGGACAGGCTGCCGACCGCCTCGGCCAGGACGCCAGACGACCGGGCGTGCGGGGCAGGACCGGCGAATGCTACATGGTGGCGCCAATCTGCCAGGGGATGAACTCGTTGTCGCCGATACCGAGTTCCTCGCTCTTGGTGGCCTCGCCGGACGCGACCCGGATCACCTTCTCGAAGATCCGCTCGCCCATCGCATCGATGGACAGGTCCTCGTCGAGCACCTCGCCGCAGTTGATGTCCATGTCCTCTTCCATCCGGCGGAACATCGGCGTGTTGGTGGCAAGCTTGAGCGACGGTGCCGGCTTGCAGCCGTAGCAGGATCCGCGACCGGTAGTGAAAGTCACGACGTTCGAGCCCGACGCCACCTGCCCGGTGATCGAGCACGGATCGTAGCCGGGGCTGTCCATGAACACGAAGCCGCGGGCATCGACGCGCTCGGCGTAGCGGTAGACCCCGCACAGGTTGGTGGTCCCGCCCTTGGCGGCCGCACCCAGCGACTTCTCGAGGATGGTGGTCAGCCCGCCGGCCTTGTTGCCCGGTGACGGGTTGTTGTTCATCTCGCCACCGTTGCGCTCGCAGTAGTCCTCCCACCACCTGATCCGTTCAACCAGCTTCTCGCCGATCTCGCGCGAGGCCGCACGCCGCGTCAGCAGGTGCTCGGCGCCGTAGATTTCCGGGGTCTCGGCAAGGACGGCGGTTCCGCCGTGACGGACCAGCAGGGTGGCGGCCGCACCAAGCGCCGGATTGGCGGTGATGCCGGAGTAGGCATCCGATCCGCCGCACTGGAGCGCGAGCGTGATCTCTCCGACCGGGACGGTCTGGCGCACGCTGCGGCTGGCCTCGGGAAGCATGTCGGTGATCAGCCCGACGCCGCGGTCGACCGTCCGGCGTGTCCCGCCGGTTTCCTGCAGCGTCATGGTCTGGAACCGCGGGCCGCGTTCAAGCCCGTAGGCCTCCAGCAGGAAATCGATCTGGTTGACCTCGCAACCGAGCCCGACCATCAGGATGCCGGCGAAGTTGGGGTGCTGCGCGAACCCCCACAGCACCCGCTGCAGGTTCTCGTACCCATCACCGGCCCCGGCCATGCCGCAGCCGGTCGAATGGGCAAGCGCAACCACGCCGTCAACGCCCGGATAGCGTGCGAGCACTTCGGCGGGCATCGAGTTCGCGATGTAGCGGGCCGCGGTTGCCGAACAGTTGACGCTGGTCAGAACCCCGATGTAGTTGCGGGTCCCGACCCGGCCGCCCGGGCGCACGTATCCCTCGAAGGTTCGGCGCTCCGCCTCGGCAACGAACTCGGTCGGCCGGGCGTCGACGCAGAATGCGTAGTCACGGTCGAACCCGCGCATCTCCACGTTGTGCACGTGAACGTGCTCGCCCGGCGCAATGTCGCTGCTGGCAAACCCGATGACCTGGTCGTACTTGCGCACGACCTCACCCTTCGCGATGGGTCGGGTCGCGACCTTGTGCCCGGCCGGGACCGGGCCCGTCGTCTTCACGCCCTCGACATCGTCACCGGTTCCCGCCAGCAGGTCGATGCGTGCGGTCACGACGTTGTCCGCCGGATGCAGGCGGACGGACAAGCGGTGCCCCGAATTGTGCCCCAGATCGGCCATGGATCCTCTCCTCCCGGATTCCCCACGGGTTATAGCGCGATGCCGCCGGCCCGAAAACGCACTTGCCGCCGTTTCCGGTCCGGCGTTACAGAGGGTCGTCGCAGAACAGGGAGGTTCGAATGGGTGATCGACTGGCCGGAAAGACCGCGCTGGTGACGGCAGCCGGCCAGGGCATCGGCCGCAGCACGGCCGAGGCCTTTCACCGGGAAGGCGCGACGGTGGTGGCCACCGATATCGACGCCGGCAAGCTCGACGCCGCGTTTGGCGGGACCGGGATTACCGGGCGTGTTCTCGACGTGCTCGATCCTGCCGCGATCCGCGAGATCGCGGATGAACTCGGTGGTGTCAACGTGCTGTACAACTGTGCCGGGTTCGTCCACCACGGCACCATCCTCGAGTGCGAGGAAGAGACCTGGGACTTCTCCTTCGATCTCAACGTCAAGGCGCAGTACCGGATGATCCGGGCCTTCCTGCCGGCGATGCTGGCGGGCGGCGGCGGATCGATCATCAACATGTCGTCGGTCTGTTCCAGCCTGAAGGGTATCGTGAACCGGGCGGTCTACGGCGCGAGCAAGGCTGCGGTCATCGGGCTGACCAAGTCGGTTTCGGTCGACTACCTGCGCCAGGGCATCCGCTGCAACTGCATCTGCCCGGGCACGGTGCAATCCCCGTCGCTCGACGAACGCATCAATGCCTTTCCCGATCCCGTACAGGCGCGGGCCGACTTCGTCGCCCGCCAGCCGCTGGGCCGACTGGGCACCGCCGGGGAAATCGCGGCGATCAGCGTGTACCTGGCATCCGACGAGAGCGCCTACACCACCGGACAGGCCTTCGTCATCGACGGCGGCATCCTCGGCTGACGCTCAGCCCGCTGCCACGGCGTTGAGCCCGAGGTCGAAGGCATCGAAGTTGCGCAGCCGCCGTCGGGGCGGCGTGAGCGGCAGGTTGCAGTAGATCGGCACTTCCTGTTCCGCGAGCCCTCCGTGCGAGCGCAGCGGGCCTTCCAGCGCGGAGAGATCGTGTGCCGCCTCCGTGGTCCCCAGCGCCTGTTCGGTGGTGGCGACAACCACGATGTCACCGATCCGGTCCGGCGGCAGCGCGAAGCGGTCGCAGGCATCTTCGCGGCTGTACACCGACAGGACACCGGGACACTGCCCGAGGTGCCGCATGACCCGCTCCCGGTCCTGGCCGTCGGCAAGGTAGACCGTCGCATAGCCCCCGAGTGCGCCGTGGTGCACCACGTAGGGGTCGGTGATCGGCAGGATCACCCGGGTCTGGCCGACACCGGACAGCGCATCGAGCGCGTCCTGCAGGTAGGTCACGTTGATGCTCCCGTCGGCCGAGTGCTTGGCACTCATGCCATGGTCCGCGGTCAGCACCAGGGTGACACCGAGCGCGTCGAGCCCGGCGAAGTGGCGATCCATCATCGCGTAGAACGCGTTGGCCCCGTCACTGCCCGGTTCCGCACCGTGCTGGATGTAGTCGGTGGTGGACAGGTACATGATGTCGGGCCGCTGCCGGCGCATCAGGGCAACACCCGCGGCAAGCACGAACTCCGACAGGTCGGCGCTGTACACCTCGGGGACAGGCATGCCGACCAGCCCGGTCAGGTCCTCGATACCATGCTCCCCGATGCTGGTCCGGCCCGCCTGTTCGGCCGAGACCGAAACCGCCGCATGCCGTCCGAACTCCAGACCGTGGCCCAGCAGCCGGCGCAACTTGTCCTTGGCGGTCACCGCCGCAACGCTGGCACCCGCCTTCGCGAAGGCCTCGAGGATGGTCGGCGCCCGGAGCAGCCCCGGGTCGTTCATCATGACCTCGGTGCCGGTGGCCGGGTCGTAGTAGTAGTTGCCGCAGATCCCGTGTTGCGACGGCGGACACCCGGTGATGATCGAGACATTGTTGGGGTTGGTGAAGGTCGGCATCACCGCGTCGGCCCGCAGGTCGGCGCCGCGTGCGAGCATGTCACGCACAAACGGCATGCACCCGGCATCGATCGCGCGGCTGACGTAGTCGGGGGCCGAGCCGTCGATGCACACGACGACCAGCGGGCGCTCCGGCCATGCGTAGCTGCGCCCGTTCACCGTCACCCGGTTCCCGCTCATGTCCGGCATCCTCCCTGCTCGTCGCGTGCACGCTCGACCACGCCCTTCAGGTAGGCGAGCTGCCACCTGTCTGCCTTGCGGATCATTGCCCTGACGAACGGTGCGGCACACCGCGCGATGCCGCGCGCGGTGCAGGTCGCATCGAGCGAGACCGTCACCGTGCCGTCATCGCCGGGCGTCATCGCGTAGGTGTAGGTGGCGGTAAACCCGTTGTTCTCGCTCCCGAGCACCAGCCGGACCCCGGGGTCGCTGTCGATCACCGAGACCAGGCTCTCGCGCCCTCTGCCGGTGTACTCGAGGCACGAGCCCGTCCTGACCGGGCCCCCGTCGCGGCTGCGCACCGAGGTGATGCCGGGGATCCAGTTCGCCATCAGCGCCGGATCGGAGAGGTGCCGCCACACCTCGCTTGCCGGTGCCCGGATATCGATCCGCGCACTGAACATCGCAGCGCGGTCAGGAACACGCCTTGCGGATCAGGAACTCGATCCGCTCGCCGTCCTGCGCCATCTCGACCAGCTCGTGGCCCGCCGTGTTGCAGAAGTGACGGAAGTCGAGCGGAGAGGCCGGGTCGGTGGCGATCACCCGGATCCGGCTGCCTGCCCCGAGCGATTTCAGCACCCGGCGGGCCTTCAGTACCGGCAACGGACACTGCAGCCCGCTCGTGTCGACCAGGATCTCGTCATCCATGGCCACCGTCCCCGCCCGGATCCTCGCCGAGGTCCCAGTAAAGGCCGGCCATCAGTCCGAGCGCTTCGCGGCACAGCGGCAGCAGCACGTGTTCGTCCGGCGCATGCTGGCTGCAGGCGGCGTAGGAGTGCGGGATCCAGATCGCCGGCAGTCCGAGAAGGTCGGTGAACACGTCGTTGCAGATCGACCCGCCCATCTGCGGCAGGATCGCCGGCGCCTGGCCGGTGGAACGGACGATCGATGCGTGCACCCGCCGTGCCCAGGGATCATCGAGCTCGGTCCGGCTCGCCGGGAACCCGGCGGCGTTTCCGGCCGGCGGCGGCTTGATCTCGACCGCGGAAAACCCGTGCGCATCGAGGTGTTTGCGCAGGGCGTCGAGCACGTTCTCGATATCGGTCCCGGCAATGTAGCGGAGCTGGCAGTGCGCGCGGGCCCAGGGCTGGATCGCGTTGACCGGTCCCTCGGGGTTGCCCGACAGCATGGCGAGGACCGCAAACGAGTTCCACGCGTAGACGTTCTCCGCCGGCGAGAGTGTCGGCTCGCCCCAGTCCGGATCGACCTGGGGCCCGTCGGGCCCGCCGTCGATCTCCACGTCCTTCAGCACGTCACGTACCCGGTTGCTGATCGGCTCGGGCAGCCACTCCCTGACCAGGATCCGGCCCCGGTGATCGACGATGCAGCCCAGCGCGTGAGCGAGAATGACGCCCGGATCGGCGAGCGCGCCGCCCCAGTTGCCGGAATGGTGACCGCCCTCGCGCAGCTCGCAGACCAGGTCGAAGTTGAGCGCGCCGCGCGCACCGAGCGACATGGTGGGCCGGTCCCTGCGCACCCGCGGGCCGTCCGAGGCGATGAAGACGTCGGCGGAAAACGCCTCCAGCTGTTCCGAAACCAGCTGGTGGACCCCGGCGGAACCGTTCTCCTCGCCGGTTTCGATCATGAACTTGGCGTTGAACCCGAGCTGTCCCCTGGTCTCGAGCACCGCGCGCATCGCCAGCATGTTGATGGTGTGCTGGCCCTTGTTGTCGGCGGTTCCCCGCCCGTAGAGCCGCTCGCCGTCGCGGGCCGTGACCCAGGGACCGGCGCCCCGGGTCCACTGGTCGTCCAGCCCGCGGATGGTGTCACCGTGCCCGTAGCCGAGGATGACCGGCAGGCCGTCGGCCTCGTGGCGCGTGGCGAGCAGGATCGGTCCGCAGGACTCGACCGGGTTGTCCCAGATCCGGCATTCGAATTCCATGGCCTCGAATGCCGGGAGCATTTCCGCCTCGAGATAGGTTCGGCAGTGCGGCAGTCCTTCCGGGGTCTGGCTCTCGGAAGGGACCGCGACCCGCTGACGAAGTTCCTCCTCGAAGGTCCCGTCGTCGAAAAACGCCATTGCCCGCTCAACGGCATCGTCACGTTCCGGCATCGCTTCCGCCTCCGTTCTGGTGCAGGTGACAGGTGACATGGCCGCCCGGGACCGTCGTGTGCACCGGGATGCGACTGGAACAGTCGTCCATGACATCGGCACAGCGCGGATGGAAGGTGCATCCCGAGGGAAGTTCAAGCGGATTGGGATAGGACGCCCCGAGGTGGGTGTCCGGCACGCCGAGCCCGGGATCCGGGGTCAGCACCGAGGCGAGCAGGGCGCGGGTGTAGGGGTGACGCGGCGCGGAGAACAGCACCTCCGCCGCGTTCTGCTCGACGATCCGGCCCAGGTACATCACTGCCGCCCGGGTGGCGATATGTTCGACGACCGCCAGGTTGTGACTGATCAGCAGGTAGGTCAGCCCGAGTTCGGCCCGGAGATCCTGCAACAGGTTCAGGATCTGCGACTGCACCGACACGTCGAGCGCCGAGGTGGGTTCGTCGCAGATGACCATCTTCGGCCGGTTGATCAGGGCGCGGGCGATCGCCACCCGCTGGCGCTGGCCGCCGGACAGCTGGTTCGGATAGGCGTTGAACAGCCGGCGCGGCAGTCCGACCAGCTCCATCATCTCCTCGGCCCGGCGTGTCCACCCTTCCGGTTCCGCCGCGCCCTGAACGCGCAGCGGCAGCGTGATGATGGAGCCGACCGTCTTGCGCGGATTGAGGGACGAGTAGGGGTCCTGGAATATCGGTTGGACCGCACGGGCGATGACCGACCGGTTCCAGCCGGCGATCGGCTTGCCGTCGAGCAGGATCTCGCCCTCGCTCGGCGACAGCAGCCCCATCATCATCCGCGCGAGCGTGGTCTTGCCGCAGCCGGACTCGCCGACAAGCGCCATGACCTCGCCGGGTTCGATTGCAAGGTCGACGCCGTTGACGGCATGCAGCGGCCGTTTCGGACGCATGAACCCGCTGGAGATCATGAAGGTACGCCCGACGTCGCGCACCTCGATCACCGGGATGCTCATGGCTGCAGCTCCTCGGGCGAGAAGACGCACCGGACGCGGTGATCGGGCTCGAGCCCGTCGCCGAGGTCGACCGGCCGCGAGGTGCAGCGCCCGGTCGCGTGGCGACAGCGCTCGGCGAAGTGGCAGCCCGGCATCTCGCCGATGAGCGAGGGAACGATGCCCGGAATCGACCCGAGATGGCTGCCCCGTGCGGTCTTGCCCGGGATCGGGATGCAGTCAAGCAGGCCGCGGGTATAGGGGTGCGACGGCGTGGTGAAGATACGGTGCGCCGACCCTTCCTCGACGATCTGGCCGGCATACATCACGGCTACGCGGTCGGCCACCCGAGCGACAACGCCGAGATCGTGCGTGATCAGGATCAGGCCGGTGTGGAACTCGCGCTGGAGTTCCGCCAGCAGGTGCAGGATCTGCGCCTGGATGGTGACGTCGAGGGCGGTTGTCGGTTCGTCGGCGATGATAAGATCGGGCCCGCACATCAGTGCCATCGCGATCATGACCCGCTGGCGCAGTCCACCAGAGAGCTGGTGGGGGTACTGGCGCAGCCGGTTGGCGGCGGCGGTAATGCCGACCTTCTCCAGCAGCCAGACCGCCCGGTCGCGCGCCTCGGACATGCCGGACTGACCGTGCCGGCGCGGACCCTCGGTCAGCTGGTCGCCAATGGTGTAGGCCGGGTTGAGCGAGGTCATCGGCTCCTGGAAGATCATGCTCATCCGGTTGCCGCGGATGTCCGACATCTGGCGCTCGCCAATGCGCAGCATGTCGGTATTGTCAAGCACGAGGCGATCGGCACTGCGCGTCGCCCGGAGCGGCAGCAGGTCCATGATGGCGAGCGAGGTGAGCGACTTGCCGCACCCGGACTCACCCACGATCGCGACGGTCTCGCCCCGGTCGACGTGAAATCCCACGTTCTGGACCGGGTGCAGCATTCCCGACGGCGTGGGGATGGCGACGCTCAGTCCCTCGACCTCGAGAATGCGCTCCGAGGCCATCAGTTGCGCCCGTCCGGAGCGGTCACGTCCCGCACGCCGTCACCCATCAGGTTGATCGACAGGACCAGCAGGAACAGGGCGGCGCCCGGAATGGCGATCAGCCAGCCGTCGAAGAACATCATGCCCTTGGCCTCGGACACCATCAGGCCCCAGCTCGGCTCGGGCGGCTGCACCCCGAGCCCGAGGAACGAGAGGGCGGCCTCCAGCAGGATCGCGTGCGCCATCTCGATGGTGGCGACCACGATCAGGTGGTTCATGATGTTGGGCAGGATCTCGGTCAGCACGATGCGGGCGGTCGAACAGCCGGTCGCCTCGGCCGCGGTGACAAAGTCGAGCGATCGGACCTGCATGGTCGCGCTGCGCATCACCACCGCGAACCGGTCCCAGATCAGCAGGCCAAGCACCCAGATCACCACGGTGAGCGACGAGCCGACCAGGCTGACCACGGCGATCGCAACCAGCACCACCGGCATCGACAGCCGCGTGGTGATGATGAAGTTGGCAATCATGTCGACCCGACCGCCGAAATACCCGGCAATCACGCCGATGGCGGTGCCGATCAGCCCGGAGATCAGCATCGCCGAGAACCCGATCAGCAGCGAGATCCGCGCGCCCCAGAACAGCCGCGACAGGTAGTCGCGGCCGAGCTGGTCGGTGCCGAGCAGGTGCTCGGTGGTCACCTTCGGGCTGTCGAACCAGATCGGGGGAATGAGCTTGCGGTCGAGCACCTGGTCATAGGGATCGTGCGGGGAGATCCAGGGTGCCAGCAGCGCCATCAGGATTATGATTACCAGCACCGCCGTGCCGATGATCAGCCCGGCATGGCCGAAGACGCGCCGACGCAGCAGGGCTGCCGGCGAGGGCTCCAGGATTTCGTTCGCGGTCGGCAGGCTGCGTGTCGCCATGTCAGGCCACCCTGATCCGCGGATCGAGCCAGGCGTTCAGCATGTCGGCCAGCAGGGTCAGCAGGATGTAGAACACGCTGAGCACGAGCACGATCGCCTGCATCATCGGCAGGTCGGCGCGCTGGATCGATTCCCATGCGAGGAAGCCGAGACCGTTGATGGCAAAGATGGTCTCGATCACGATCGAGCCGCCGAGCATGAAGCCGAACTGAACGGCCGCGAGCGAGATCACCGGCAGGATCGCGTTGCGAAGCGCGTGCTTGAACAGCACCGTGACCGGCCGCAGCCCCTTGGCACGGGCGGTACGGATGTAGTCGGCGGAAAGCACCTCGAGCATTCCCGCCCTGGTCAGGCGCATCGCCGCCGGAGTGATGTAGTAGCCGAGCGCGATCGAGGGCATGACGAAGTTGGCCCACGAGTCGCTGCCGGTGATCGGCAGCAGCCGCCAGATGATGCCGAGCCACAGCATGAGCGTCAGGGCGAACCAGAAGCTCGGCATCGCCTGACCGATCACCGCGATGGTGAGCGCGGTGCGGTCGATCAGGCTGTTCGGCCTGATCGCCGCAAGAACGCCAAGCGGGATCGACAGGACCAGCGCGAACACCAGCGCGCACAGGCCGAGCATCATGGTGGTGGGAAGGCGCTCGAAGATGACCAGGGCCACCGGTTGCTTGAGGTAGTGCGACTGCCCGAAGTCGCCCTGCAGGGCCTTGAACAGCCAGTCGCCGTACTGGACCAGGATCGGTCGGTCATACCCGTAGTAGGTGCGGATGGACTCGATGTCCTCCTCGGTCGCCGCCTCGCCCGCCAGCGCCACCGCCGGGTCGCCGGACAGGTAGATCATCGAGAACGTGATCAGCGAGACGGTGAGCGCCACCAGGACGGCAACGCCGAGTCGTCGAAGCAGGTAGGTAAACATCGACCCCCGGTCCGGACGTAGTCCGTAGGCAGGAAAGGGCCCCGCCGGCCGAGCCGGCGGGGCGGTACGCTACTTCCACTTGGCCGCGTAGAAACGCGGGATCTCGTCGGACGTGGTCTGGAAGTCCAGGTCCTTCGCGTAGACATAGTACTTGGCGTAGGTGAACATCGGCAGCCAGTACAGCTCGCCCGAGATCCGCTCCAGCGCCTTCTTGTACGCCGCCTCGCGGTCCGCCGGGTTGGTGCTGCTGTCGCCCTCGGCGACCCAGGCCACCACCTCGGGATCCTTCGCCGGGTCGTCACGGCCGCCGGAGAAGAAGTGGCTGGTGATTGCCGAGACGTCCGGGATCGAGCTCGAGCCCCACGTCATGTGGTTGATCGGGGTCTCGCCTTCCCAGACCAGGTCGCGCAGCGCGCGGTACTGCAGGAAGGTCAGCTTGGCCTCGATTCCGACCTTCTTCAGGTCACCGATTACCGCTTCCGTGTATTCCCGCTGGCGATAGGCGTAGATGTCGAACTCGAACCCGTCCGGATGTCCCGCCTCCGCGAGCAACGCCTTGGCCTTTTCCGGATCGAAGTCCCACCTCGGCACGTCCTGGGTGCAGCCGAACTGGTCGGGATGGCACGCGGAGTGGATCACGACCGATGCCGGGCCGACCAGGTTGCGGGTGATCGACTCGCGGTCGATGGCGTGGGCTACCGCGGCGCGGATGCGCTTGTCGGTAAAGAAGGTCTGCCCGCTGTCACCGTCGACGTCAAACGCGAGGTACGAAACCCGCATGGTCTTCGCGTTCTCCACCGTGACCTGGCCGGACTCTTCCAGCCGTTCGGCCTGGTCCTTCGGCACGTCCCACATCCAGTCGAGCCCGCCGGTCAGCATCTCGGCGATCTGCGTGTTCATCTCCTTGATGGTGCGGAACCGGATATTGCCGATGGAGGGCTGGCCCTTCGGCGAGCCCTGCATGTAGGTGTCGTTCTTTTCCCACAGCACGTATTCGCCGGCCTTGACCTCGACGAAGCGGTACGGGCCGGTGCCGACGGCCCGGACGGCGCCGTAGTCCTTCTTGCCATCCGCTGCCGTCGGCGCACTGTCATAGTGGCCTTCCGGCACGATGAAGACGGCGTTCGACAGGTAGGCGAGCGCGGCCGGGAATGGATTGACAAGGTGGATGCGGACCTTGTGCGATCCGAGCGCCTCGGCACTCTTCATCCAGCTCACGTTCTTGGGCGTGAGCACGCCGCTGTCGGGCGAGGAGACATGGTTGATGGTGTAGACCACGTCTTCGGCGCCGAAGCTGCTGCCGTCGTGAAACACGACGCCCTCGCGCAGCTCGAGATCCATGGTCACGTTGTCGACCCAGTTCCACGAGGTCGCCAGCAACGGCTTGTAGTCGCCGGTATCCAGGTCGCGGAACAGCAGGGCGTCCCAGCCGAGATGGCCCATGACCACGAGTTCACGAGTGTTGTTGTAGTAGGGATCGACAACCGCAACCTCGCGGTCGGTCGCCCAGTTCAGGGTATCGTCCGACTTGCCCGCGTGCGCCGGGCCGAACCAGGTACTGGCGCCCAGGGCACACGCAGCGGCAAACAGGATCTGTCGTCTCATGCCGTCTGTCCTCCTCGTCTCGGGTTCCGGACAGCCTGCGCGGGGCGTGCTGCCGGTCGGTGACGCACCTTAACCCAAACCCGCCAGTCGCACACAGGAAATGCTCCCGATCCGCCCGGTCCGCCGTATCGACACGTGGCCGTGAAAAACGCTACCGTCGCCCGGGAGGGGAAAATGTACCGCCGGGCCGGGGAGGAGAACGCCATGATCCTGCTGCCGAGAGCAGTCGCGACATGCTGTCTTGCCGTGCTGCTTGCCGGCAACGTCGCGGCGGCCCCGATGCCCCCGCCCGGGGAGCTGGGCGGGATCATGGAAACCCCGGCGCAGGACGTGACAGTGGTGGAGCCGCATCTGCTCGGGAACGGCGCCGACGCCACCACGCGCTACCTCGCCTACCCTGCTCTCGACGTGCTGGCAGCGCTGTTCGGGTCCGGCTGGCGCGAGGGGACAGAGGCCGTCGAGTTCCGGGCCCTGGACGGGTATGTCGCGCGGATCGGGATCGAGCGGTTCGACGCCGACACGGCGTTCCTGGCGTTCGCGCGCGCCGACGGCGCGCCGTTTACCGTCGACAACCTGGGCCAGAACGAGACCGGCGTCCCGCTCGGGCCGTACTACCTGATCTGGGATAACATCACCAATCCGGACCTGGTGCGCGCCGGGGCCTCGGGCTGGCCCTACCAGGTCGCGGAGATCGCGCCGGTGCGCCGCGCCGACACCCTGCCCCTGCCGCCGGGGCTCGAGCGGGCCGCCGGGCTCACGCGCGAGAAGTGCCTGGTCTGCCACCAACTGAACGGGATCGGCGGTACCAAGGCCGAGGGAAACCTTGCCCGGATGGTCAAGGCCTGGGACGAGGAGGACTTCCTGACCCTGGTGCTGACGCCCGCGGCGCAACGCGAGGGTTCGACCATGCCCGCCCTGACGGAAACGCTGCCGGAAGCCGAGCGCCGCGCCATGGCCCGCGCCATCTTCAGCTATCTCGTCGCGGTTCCGGTCACGCCCTGAGCATCACGCCGGGCGGGCATCCGGCGCGACGGCGCCCGGGTCCCGCACAACACCGGCGTCACGCGACCTCACGGGATCAGATCACGGCCGGGCTCGCTGACGGGCGACCACGATGCCGCTCGAGAAAATCCACGACCAACCTGTTGAAGACATCGGGTTGTTCGATGTTGAGGAGGTGGCCGGTCTCCGGCAACAGCACGAACTCCGACCCGGGGATTTCGGCATGCATTCGGTGGCCGAATTCCGGTCGGGCAAGCGTGTCGGCTTCACCGAACAGCAACAGTGTCGGGCAGGCAATGTCTCCGAGTGCGACATCCTGCTCGTAGGTCGCCGTTGCCTCGATGGTCTTGATGTAGCTCTCGGGGTGGACCGCCGCGATCGAGGCGACGAGTTCCTCGTAGTGCGCCGGATCCGCCTTCGGACCGAGGAGCGTGCGCGCGACACCGGGCGCCATCTCCCGCGGAGTCTTGCCCTCGAGAAGCGGCTGCTTTCTCAGGCGAATGAACTCTTCGCGATCTTCCCGCGAAACCGTGCGGGAAAACCCAGGCATGGTCGCGCACAGGGTGAGCGTCAGGATCCGTCCGGCGTGGTTCGCATGGAAGTCCTGCAGGATGCGCCCGCCCATCGACAGGCCAACGAGATGCGCCCGGTCAACCTCGAGATGGTCAAGAAACCGGGCCAGATCGGCGCTGAATTCGGAAAACTCCAGGGGGCCGTTGTAATCCTCCGACTCGCCGTAGCCCCGCGCGTCCCAGGCGATGGCGCGAAACCCGGCCCGGGCCACTACCGGCAGTTGCCGTCGCCAGTTGGTCCGGTTTCCGCCGATCCCGTGCAGGAAGATCACTGTCTCTCCGTCACCGATCGTGTCGTAGGCCAGTGCCGGCTGCCCGGGCGCGCGGAACCTGCGGGTCTCGAGGGTCATGTCGATCGTCCCGTGTGTAAAACTTCCGGCGGGTCGCCGGCTGCGCAAGAGGGCGTGAAGTCCGGTCGCACTCCACTCACCCGCAGCGCTCCGACCACCCCCGACCGGCCCGCACGCAAGACACCGCTTGCCTGCGGGCGCTGAAGGCCTTGTGGCCCTTTCGGCGTGGCCTGGCAATGCTCCGCAACGCGGGCGCGGCCCGGCCGGCCCGCATCAGTCACGCAGCCTGCCTTCCGCATGGGCCCGGGCACAGACATAGTGCCAGTTGGTAAATGGCTTCCCGTATCGGCGAAGCGTGCAGCCGGGGGCCGCGTCACCGTGCGGCGTCTTGCCGGCATAGAAGATGGTCCGATCGCCCCGCGCGTTCGCGGTCAGCCTGCAGAACAACGGGATGTAGCTGCGACCACCGAAGAACGTGATCGGCTCTTCGACGTCGTCGGGCAGGGGGAAATCCTCAAAGGAATCCCCGGGCTTTCTTTGCTTGTACCGTTCGGCATTGCTGAAGGTGATGTCGTAGCCGGGTGTCAGGAAGTCCGCGCGGATCAGCCCCCAACCGGCCGACAGGATGTAGAGGCGCTCGGTTCCGTAGTGACAGGCCAGCTTCTGGTATGCCGGGTTCTTGTAGAGTTTCCAGGCAGGCAGGAGTCCGAGAGGATTGGCGCCCGGCGCACTCTTATGCTTCTCGTTGTACTCCTGAAGCACGGTCCGCCAGGATTTCCCCGTGTCCGAAACATCATCCGGCCGGGCACGGAGTTCGCCCGTGCCGGCGGGTGCGGCATCCGGCTTCGCCACGAAGACGACGTTCCGGCCATCGCGCGTGCGCAGATGGCCCGCGTGGGGCTGTTTCCCCGATGCGCACTGAATGACGATGATCACCCGGCGCTCTCCGCCTGATCGACCAGGTCCGCCAGCATGTCGATGAAGGCGGGATCGTAGTCTTCCTCGACATGGTTCGAGTTCCACAGCCCGGATTTCCGAACCTTTTCCCGATCGCTATGGGACCCAAGCCAGGTGCTGGAAGGAGGGTCGATGACCTCCCTGCCTCGGTTGCTGAGCAGGGCAATCGAGTTTCGCTCGATGAACCCGCGCCGACTGCCCGGGCCCGCGTCATCTCCGATCGCAAGCCAGAGAAACGGCATCGCGCCGATCTCCTCGCTCACGGCCCGTTCAAGCTCCAGTTCGCGCGCCCGGACCTCGCGTGGTACTCCGCCGCGGCTGCTGCCCCAGGTCGGGCACTCGAGCCCGTCCCTTCTGATCAGCGCCGCACCCACGATGAGCCGGAAGATCGAGCCCCGGTGATTGCCTCCGCCGGATCTGACGGTTCCCTTGTGCTGTTTCAGGCGTCGCCAGAGCGTGGTGCGGGAACCGGCCTTCAGGGCATGGGTGCCGACGCGCACGATGCGCGGACCGGTCCCGCTTTCGGTGCGGACCTCACCGGGTTCGTGGAAGAAGTACATACCTCGCATCGGCCAGGACATGCCGCCGGAACACTCGCACAACCGGCGCGCGCCCCCCGACTTCTCCTCAAGCGCACTCAACAGGTCGTGGAACCGGCGAAGGTGTTCCAGTCGCGACGATGCCATCAGGTCAACTCAACGTGGTTTCGCCGCAGCCTGTCCCGAACCGTACAGGCCATGCGGCCTGATCGGAGCTCGCTTCGTGCGACTGTATACATGGAACGATACATGGAACGGCGGTCGGGCGATTCTGCAGCGTGGCGAAGGCCGCGGCCATCGTTCACCACGGCCATGACCCGCACCTCCTGGCATGCGTCCGGGATGGCCATGGCTGACTGCTGCCGACTCTCACGGGAGTATCCAACGATACTCGCTCGAGGTAGTCGCCACCCGCTGAGCGCAGTGGAATTTTGAGCGACTCAGGGAACCATTCCGCCTCCCGGACTTTCGGGCGACCGGAGGCTTCAGTCGGCATCGGGACGACATTCTGAGCCGGCTCTTCCGTTCCCCCGGTTCATTCGGGCTGGATCAGCCCTCCGCCCATCAGAAGCTCTGCAGATGCTCAACACTTGCTCACTGCGACGGTCTCAGCAGGCGGATCGCGCGATCCGGGTAGTCGGTGATCAGACCGTCAACCCCGAGCTTCGCCAGTGCCGCCATGTCATCGACATCGTTCACGGTCCAGACCACGACCTCGAGGCCCAGGCTGTGCGCCTCGGCGAGGGTTTCGGCGGTTAGGTCACGGAAATACGGAGACCACACCGCGCATCCGGCCTGCTCTACCAGTCGCGGAACGGAACCGCCGACGGCATCGATGTCGAGACCGGCGGTCCAGGGCGACGGCCCGGGCCGCCCGCGCTGGATATTGTCGTGCCACGAGCGCTCGACAGTCAGGCAGGCTGTCCGGATTTCCGGCGCCCGCGCCTGCACCTCCCGGATGATGCGCCAGTCGAAGGACTGGATGGTGGCCCGGCCGGTCATCCCCTCGGCCTCCAGGACCTCGACACTCGCCTGCGCAAGCCCGGACGGATCCGCCGTGGCATCGGGTTCCAGGGGCGAGATCTTGATTTCGATATTGAAGCGCAGCGCCTCCGCACCCGGGCTGCGCCCCAGGGCCAGGACTTCGGACAACATCGGAATACGGGCACCGTCACGGGGCTCCTGTTCCGGAAACAGGTCGGCGATCCTGCTGCCGGGCCGGATCCGACCGACATCGAACGCCGACACCGCGCGATACTGCACGTGCCACAGCAGCAGTTCCGGCCCGCTCAGCCAGTTGCCGTCGGCATCGCGGGCGATGTCGGGGTTCAGTGCCCGGTCATGGTGCACCACGAGGACGCCGTCCCGGGTCATGCCGAGGTCGAGTTCCAGCTGATCGACGCCGAGTGCAACGGCACGCTCGAATGCCGGCAGCGTGTTTTCGGGCAGCAGCCCGCGCGCACCGCGGTGGCCCTGGATTTCCATGGCCTGGACCATCATCGGCGGCGCAATGCACAGCAACAGGATGCACGCATGTCGGATCCCCGCGCAGAGTCGATCAGACAAGCCGGTTTCCATTCCCGGGATCGAACAGGTGGACGTGGTCCGGGGACACGGTCAGCGGCACCGTATCCCCGACGTCGACGCGCCGGGAACCTTCCAGACGGACCGTCAGGGCCGGGCCCGCGCCGTCGCCGGGAAGGATTCCATGCGCCAGGGTATCGGCGCCGAGTGCTTCAACAAGATCGACGGCAACCTTCAGGGCGGCCGAGTCCTCACTGGCAGGCAGCAGGTGCTCGGGCCGCAGTCCGACAAGAACCGGCCGTTGCGGCTCGCATGCGGTCACGGCGGCAGTCAAGGTGTGACCGGTGCCTGAAATGATGACACCGGAGCCCGTCGCGGCAACGGTGGCGGGAAGAAAGTTCATCGCCGGCGACCCGATGAAGCCGGCGACGAACGCCGTCGCCGGGTGTCTGTATACGTCCAGTGGCCTGCCGATCTGCTCGGCAACGCCTCCATTCATGACGATCAGCCGGTCGGCAAGGGTCATGGCTTCCACCTGGTCATGGGTCACGTACAGGCTGGTGGTGCCCAGTGACTGTTGCAAGCGCCTGATTTCCAGGCGCATCTGCACACGGAGCCTGGCATCGAGGTTCGACAGCGGTTCGTCGAACAGGAACACGTCCGGTTCCCGGACGATGGCGCGGCCCATCGCAACCCGCTGTCGCTGGCCGCCGGACAGTTGGCCGGGGCGCCGGGCGAGCAGGTCCTCGAGTTGCAGTGTCTTCGCGGCCGCCGCAACGCGGCGCGCAATCTCGTTGCGTGGCGTCCGCCGGTTCCGCAGGCCATAGGCCATGTTGTCGAACACGCTCATGTGCGGGTAGAGCGCGTAGTTCTGAAACACCATCGCGATATTGCGATCCGCCGGCTCGAGTTCGTTGACCCGCCGTTCACCGATACGGATCTCGCCTTCGCTGATGGCTTCCAGTCCCGCAACCATGCGCAGCAGGGTCGACTTGCCGCAACCGGACGGCCCGACAATGACGATGAGCTCACCATCGCCGACGGACGCGTCGATCCCGTGCACCGCCCGGACACCGTTCGGATAGGTCTTGCGCACGCCGGAAAATGTCAGGCCTGCCATGGTGTGATCTCCGTGTCGGGCATGCGGCCGCGAGGCACCCTATTTCTCCTGCTCGATCAGGCCCTTGATGAACAGCCGCTGCATGCAGATCACCACCAGCACCGGCGGCAGCATTGCCAGCATCGTCGTTGCCATGATCAGGTGCCACGCCGGTTCCGCGTCGTCGACGGCAAGCATGCGCTGGATGCCGACGACGATCGTGTAGAAACTCTCGTCAGTCGTGACCAGCAGCGGCCAGAGGTACTGGTTCCAGCCAAATATGAACAGGATCACGAACAGTGCCGCGATATTGGTTCGGGACAGTGGCAGAAGGATATCGAACAGGAATTTGAGAGGGCCGGCACCGTCAATCCTGGCCGCTTCGGCCAGTTCCTCCGGCACGGTCAGAAAGAACTGCCGGAACAGGAAGGTCGCCGTGGCGCTGGCAATCAATGGAACCGACAGTCCCCAGTAGCTGTTCAGCATCTCGAGGCTCGCCACGACCCCGAAGGTGGGCAGGATTCGGACTTCCACCGGCAACATCAAGGTAACGAAGATCAGCCAGAAGCACGTCCTGCGCAGAGGGAAGCGGAAGTAGACGATCCCGAACGCCGCGATGATCGAGATCACGATCTTTCCGACCGCGATCATCAGGGCCATGATCAGCGAATTCCACATCATCATGCCCACGGGCACGCTGCCGGCAGCCCGCAGTCCGGAATCGAGAACGGTCGCATAGTTCTCGAACAGGTGTGCGCCCGGCCATAGCGGCGCGCGTCCCGACATCAGCGAATCCGCAGGATGGGTCGATGCGACGAAGGTGATCCAGATTGGCAGGGCGGTGACCAGAACACCGGCGCACAGAACGAAATGCGACAGGACATTCAGCCAGGGGCGACGTTCGATCATGGCCGGCGCACCCGTTCAGTATGCGACTTTCCGCTCGATATAGCGGAACTGGAATACCGTGAGCGCGATCACGACGGCCATGAGTATCACCGACTGGGCTGCGGAGCCGCCCAGGTCGAGGCCGATGAACCCGTCACTGTACACCTTGTAGACAAGGATCGTGGTCGCCTGGGCCGGCCCACCGCTGGTGATTGCATGCACGATGCCGAACGTGTCGAAGAAGGCGTAGACGATGTTGACGACAAGCAGGAAGAACGTTGTCGGTGACAGCAACGGAAAGATGATGGTGCGGAACCGCTTGAAGGGGCCGGCGCCATCGATCGCGGCCGCTTCAACGAGGGACCGCGGAATCGCCTGAAGCCCGGCCAGGAAGAACAGAAAATTGTAGCTGACCTGCTTCCACGAGGCGGCAAGGATGATCAGTGCCATCGCGTCCGTCCCGTTCAGGTAGTGGTTCCACTGGTATCCGAGAAATCTCAGCAGGTAGGTCAGGGTGCCGATCGAGGGATTGAACATGAAGAACCACAGGACGCCGGCCACGGCAGGAGCAACGGCATACGGCCAGATGAGGAAGGTCCGGTAGAGCGCGGTGCCCTTGATGACACGGTCGGCCATGACCGCAAGAACGAGCGCCAGGCCGAGCGACAGCGCGGCCGTCACGCTCGAGAAGAAGGCTGTCCGGCCGAAACTGTCCAGGTAGAGCGGGTCGGCAAACAGTATCCTGAAATTGTCGAGCCAGACGAATTTGCGACTGAGACCGAAAGCGTCCTCAAGCAGGACCGACTGGTAGAGCGCCTGGCTTGCCGGCCAGATGAAGAAGACGAGCGTGATGGTGACCTGCGGCGCCAGCAACAGCACCGGGACCCAACGGCCGGAAAAGACGACCCGTTTTTCCATGCTCCCACCTTGATCTGAATACGGGACGGTGGCGCGATACCGGATCGCGCCACCGGACCCCGGGGACCGGACCGCTCAGGGTCGGTTGAACTCAGTTGGTGGACTCAAACCTGCGCAGAAGAACGTTGCCCCGCTGGACGGCAGCATCAAGCCCCGCCTGGGCGCTCTTCTGTCCGGACCAGATTGCTTCCAGTTCCTCGTTGATGATGTCGCGTATCTGGACAAAATTCCCGAACCGCAGGCCCTTTGAGTTCTTGGTCGGTGCCTTGCCGGTCATCTGCTTGATTGCAATACCTGTGCCCGGGTTCTTGTCGTAAAACCCTTGCGACTTTGTCAGTTCGTACGCGGCCGTGGTGATCGGAAGATACCCGGTGAACTGGTGCCAGTCAGCCTGCACTTCGGCCGAGGAGAGATAGCTGAAGAACCGGGCAATACCCTTGTAGTCGCCGGAGCCATGACCCTGCAGGACCCACAGGGTGGCGCCACCGATAATGGTATTCTGCGGCGCACCGTCGATATCGGGCCAGAACGGCAGGGACGACACCCCGAACTCGAAGTCCTTTGTGTTGGCCTTGACCCCGGCGTAGGCCGCCGAGGAGTTCATGTACATCACGCATTCCTGCTGGTAGAACTTCGGTGCGCTGTCGGAACGCCGGCCGCCATAGCTGAAGATCCCGGATTTCTGCCATTCGGCGAGTTGCCCGATGTGTCGGACATGCACCGGGCTGTTGAAGGTGAACTCGGTATCCGTACCGGCAAAACCATTGGACCTGGTCCCGGTCGGCTGATTGTGCCAGGCTGAGAAGTTCTCTATCTGCACCCATGACTGCCAGCCGGTCGTGAACCCGCAGGGGTAACCCGCGGCCTGCGCTTTCCTGGCGGCGGCCTCGACTTCCGGCCAGGTCGTCGGAACCCTGGTGACGCCGGCCTTCTCGAACGCGGTCTTGTTGTAGTACAGCACCGGTGTGGAACTGTTGAACGGCATTGACAGCATGTTGCCATCGGTATCGGTGTAATAACCGGTCACCGAGGCGAGGTAACTGCCGGGATCAAACGGCTCGCCGGTATCCGCCATCAGGCTGTAGACCGGATAGATTGCGCCCTTCGCAGCCATCATGCTGGCGGTTCCGACTTCGAACACCTGCACGATATGCGGCTGCTGCCGGGCCCGGAAGGCGGCGATGGCAGCGGTCATTGTTTCGGTGTAGTTGCCCTTGTAGACCGGCAACACCTTGTAGTCGGACTGGGATGCGTTGAAACCATCAGCGATTTCAACCACTTTTTCGCCGAGCTTTCCGCCCATGGCATGCCACCACTGGATTTCCGTTGCCGCGTGACCGGGACCGGTCATCGCAAGCACGGTGGCTGCGCCGATGGCAGCAAGTACGACCCTTCTTTTCATCGGGCTTCTCCCGTAAGTCGCGAGTTACGCCGGCGCACGGCACGCTGGCGTCGACGGACCGGAATGTAGGCATGTTCGATGACGAATTGATGACGGGAAATTATTCATTCAAGAAAATCGTTCTGCCAGTTTTTTATTAGATGACCCCATAGTATTACAGAGAAATACTTACCGCGCGTTCCCTGATTTTTTTTGGATCTTGTGTAATTCATGCGTATGGTGGTCAGATACCAGGAACCGTCTGCAGTGCCCGGGGGTCCCCCCTGCGCAGGCCGTTGCTCCTGTCGACCGGGCAGGCCTGCCTGTTCGCGGTGGCACTGACGCCGGGGCCGACAGGGCGTGCCTGTCCGGACGTTCCGGTGCGAACCTCGGCCGCAGACATCTCCAACCGCTGGAGCATCGAAGTCCACTGCACGCTGCCGTACCGATGGCGGTCTTGCGGGCGTGGGCCGACGCGCCGGGGAAGATCGGGCCACCTGTTGCATTCTGGAATCTCCTTTCGTGGCACGATCAGACATTTGACGCACCGATCTGCTCGCTGCGATCTGGATGCTCTTTCTCTGAACCGCGTGGATTTTTTGCGCTATAATGAGTGGAAAATTCTGAGGATCGGTCATGCAGTTTCAGCAATTCATTGCGGACGAAGCATTTTCGCCGAAGCTCATCGCCGATGCTTTACGTATCACGAAGTCTGAGATCGCAGGTACTTTGGGCTTGGGAAAGGACGCATTCGCGCGAGCGTCGCGCATCCGCGCACGCAAGACACAGGTCCGTTTGCGCCAGATTCTGGAAATCCTCAATCGCGTCGAAGCCGCGACCGGTTCGCCGCTTGCCGCCTATGCTTGGTTCCGCGTCGAGCCGTTGCCCGGTTTCGGTGGCGTGACGCCGGACCAACTCGTGCGCGAGGGTCGCGCGAAATACGTCCATGCTTATCTCGACAGGATCATGGCCGGCGGTTACGCCTGAATTTGCAGTCTTCCGATGCGGTTCCGCGGGATTGTGCATCGCGCACACAATCCACAGTGGTCCTTGACGCCGCTGTCCGGCGAAGGTGCGCGCCACCACGGGAGACGGTTCAATCGGCGCGGCGTGCCGGCGCTTTATTCATCGCTCGCACAGTTGACAGCGATCCGCGAGGCACAGCCGTTGGGCTGACCATTGCAGTCGCTTACCCTCTGTGCCTGCGAAATCGATGCCCAATCCGTGTTCAACGCAACGGACGCGGACAGTCGCCGGGCGTTGAACCTGGCCGAAGCCGATCTGGATTGCCCCACCGGGGAGTTAGAAATACTGGCCGGGTCTGTGCCTTCAACGCAAATCCTCGCTGACCGTCTGATCGCGGCGGGTTATGTTGGAATGCAGGTGCGATCCTTCGCACCCGGAGCGGTTCCCGAAGACCTCAACCTTGTGATGTGGAAATGGAGCGACAGGGTGCCGGCGCTCATCGTGCTGATTGACGACGAAGGCCGGCTGTCCGAAAACCGCGCGATGTGATCGTTTTGACAAACCCGGTTCGCCGACACGGTGTTTCAGCCCTCCTCGCCCTCGCGTTTCGGTCTCCCGGGCCGTGGTGAAGAGGGCATCAGTTCGGGAAGGACGTCGGCGGCACGGGCGCGAGCGGCGGCACCTCACCCCGGAATGGCGAAGCGAGGTCGCCATCCGCATTCCGGTCGCGGGACCGGGTCGCGCACTGCCGGCGGATCCCGCGTGCCCCCAGCGATGATGGCAGGGTGTGGTGCCACCCGGTTCGCGCAGGTCGGGTCGTGACACCGGGCCGACGGGCGGGGTGATCTGCGGCAGGCACATACTCCTGTACCGCCACGGCAGGTGGCCGGCAGCCGCGGGGAACATCTCGCCTTGAAACCGCTACCGAGCCTCGCCTACAGTCTTCCCCGAGGGCATCGAGGAGACCGCCATTCGTCAGCACGTGGCAGGTTGAGCAACGCCGACGGGCGTGTTTCCATGTCCCGCTATCCCCAGAACATCTGTCTTGGCCGGGGTCCCGGGTCTGCGCCTGTTCGCAGCAGGACTGGAGACCCCGTCTTCAGGGAACAGCCGGACCACGGTGTCACACGACGAATACAGGCGGCATTCGAACTGACCTGAAGCCCGGCACGGGCAGACGGTCCCGCACGGGCTGCCATGGAAGGGGAGAGCAGTGACGACAGGAAACCCGGGCACCGGAGCACGCTGGCGTGTCGGTGTCGATGTTGGCGGGACCTTCACCGACCTCGCGCTGGTCAACGACGCGACCGGCGCCATGTCGATCCACAAGCAGCTGACCACGCCGCAGGATCCGTCGCTGGCCGTGCTTGCCGGTCTCGAGACCCTGCTTGGGCGCGCAGGCGTGGCGGTGAGCGAGGTCGCGACCGTGGCCCACGGCACCACGCTGGTGACCAACGCCGTGATCGAGCGGCGCGGTGCGAAGACCGGCATGCTGGTCACCCGCGGGTTCCGCGACGTGCTCGACATCGCGATGGAGCGCCGCTTCGATCTGTTCGACCTCTCGATCACCTTCGCCGATCCGGTGGTGCCCCGCGAGCTGCGCCTCGAGGTCGACGAGCGCATCCGCTACGACGGCGCCCTCGAGACCGCGCTCGACCCCGACCAGGTCGAACGGGCAACCCGCACCCTGGTCGAGGAGCACGGTATCGAGGCGCTCGCGCTGTGCTTCCTGCACTCCTATGTCGACGACCGGCACGAGGCCGCGGCGCGCGAGGTCGTCGCCACCCGCTTTCCCGGGCTCACGGTCACCACCTCGTCCGAGATCCTGCCCTTCATGCGCGAGTACGAGCGCTGGTCGACGACCACGGTCAACGCCTATGTCCAGCCGCTGACCGACCGGTACCTGCGCCGCCTGGAGGACGGCCTCGCCCGGATGGGGTTCGCGGGAACCCTGCTGATCATGACGGCCTCGGGCGGCATGGTCACGCCGGCCATCGCGCGCCGATTCCCGGTCCGGCTGATCGAGTCCGGGCCCGCGGCGGGGGCGCTGGTCGCCGCCTTCCTCGGCGAACAGATCGGCGAGGGCGACCTGCTCTCCTTCGACATGGGAGGAACCACGGCGAAGGGCGCGCTCATCAGGAACGGCCGGCCATTGCGGCGCTACGAGTTCGAGGTGGCGCGGGCCTACAACTACAAGGCCGGCAGCGGCCTGCCGCTCAGGATCCCGGTCATCGACATGATCGAGATCGGTGCGGGCGGCGGCTCGATCGCCCGGGTCGATGACCGCGGGCTGCTCGCCGTGGGACCGTACAGCGCCGGCGCCGACCCCGGACCGGCCTGTTACGCAGCCGGCGGGGACAGCGCCACCCTGACCGACGCCAACCTCGCGCTCGGCTACCTCGAGCCCGACGCCTTCCTCGGCGGGCGCATGACGCTCGACACCCGGGCCGCCGACGGTGCGATCGAGACCGGTGTCGCCGGCCCGCTCGGCATCAGCCGCGACCGGGCAGCATGGGGCATTCACGAGGTCATCAACGAGGATGTCGCCCGGGCCTTCCGCATGCACGCCTCCGAAATCGGGTTCGACTACCGACGCTGCGCCATGATCGCATTCGGCGGCTCCGGACCGGCACACGCGATCAGGGTCGCGCGCAAGCTGCGAATTCCCCGGGTGATCCTGCCGGTAGGGGCCGGGGTGATGTCGGCGATCGGCCTGCTCACCACCCCGGTTTCCTACGCCACCCTGCGTTCCGGACAGATCCTGCTGGAAGACCTGGGTGCGGACGGGATCGAGGACGGGTTCAGGCCGGTGATCGACCAGGCCACGGGACTGCTTGCGGCAGCCGGGATCGCGCGCGTCGACATGTCCGTCGAGCGGCGCCTCGACATGCGCTTTCACGGCCAGGGCCACGAGGTCGAGGTGGTCTGCAGCGCCGGCCTCTCGCCGGGTGAACTCGGCGAGCGGTTTCTCGAGGCCTACGCTGCGATCTACGCCGCAACACCGATCGACGCCGTGATCGAGATCGTCAACTGGAAGGTCGAGGCCTCCGGCCCGAGCCCGGAATTCGCCCGCGGGTACAAGCCGTTCCCCGGCGCCTCCGGGACCGACCGCGAAGTCGGATCAATCGACGCATGGGACCCGCAGGCCGGCGAGAAGCGCCCCTGGCCGGTGCTCGACCGCTACGCGCTCGAACCCGGCCTGACGGTCGTCGGTCCGGCCCTCGTGCGCGAGGACGAGGCCACGACGGTCCTCGGCCCCGGCGACAGCATGCGGGTCGACGACATGGGTAACCTGGTGGTCACACTTGCCGAGGAGGAATCATGACGACCTACGATCCGGTCAGCCTCAAGATCCTGTGGGACCGCCTGGTCGCGATCGCCGACGAGCTCGTGCTCTCGCTGGTGCGGACCTCGTTCTCGATGAACGTGCGCGAGGGCTACGACCTGTCCTGCATGGTCTTCGACGCGAAGGCCCGGCTGGTCGCCCAGGGAACCTACTCGGTCCCGTCCTTCACCGGCACGGCGCCGCGCACCATCGGCCACATGCTCGCGGTCTATCCGCCGGAAACCCTGCGTCCGGGCGACATCGTGATGACGAACGATCCCTGGATGGGAACCGGGCACCTGTTCGACGTCACCATGCTGCGACCGGTATTCCGCGGCGACAGGCTGGTCGGCTACACCATGAGTGTCACCCACCTGCCCGACATCGGCGGCCGGGGGATGGCGTCCGACTGTACCGAGATCTACCACGAGGGGCTGCGGCTGCCGGTCTGCAAGCTGCGCGATGACGGTGTCCTGAACACCCTGCTGATCGACGTGGTCGGCGCCAATGTCCGGGTTCCGGAACAGACCATCGGCGACCTGATGGCGAATGCCGCCTGCAACGAGGTCGGTGGACGGGCATTGCTCGAGTTCATGGACGACTACGGCCTTGACGAGATCGACAGCCTCTCCGACGCCATCAACGACCACTCCGAAGCCGCCATGCGGGCCAGGTTCCGCGACATGCCCGACGGAACCTGGCACAACAGCATCCAGATCGAGGGACCGGGCCACCCGGTCACGCTTGCCGCCTCGGTGACCATCGAGGACACGTCGGCAAGGGTCGATTTCGCCGGCACCGACGGGCCGGTCCGCGGCTCGATCAACGTTCCGTTCTGCTACACCGTCGCCCAGTCGAACTACGTGATGAAGTGCCTCACGATCCCGGACCTGCCCAACACCATGGGCAGCACCAGGCCGGTCACGGTCCGGGCCCCGGAAGGCTGCATCCTCGATGCCCGCCACCCCTGGCCGACCGGCGGGCGCCACTCGGTCGGACACTTCGTGGTCCCGCTGCTGATGGGCGCGATGGCCGACGTGGTACCCGAGCGTGTGCAGTCCGACAGCGCAATGATGACCATCTTCAGCGTCCAGGGCCGGCATCGCGACGGCGGCGACGTCTCGTCGCTGTTCTTCCTCGCCGGTGGTCTCGGCGCCATGCACGGGCTTCACGGCCGCGACGTGACCCCGGCGCCGTCCAACATGATGGTGGTCCCCACCGAAATCTGGGAGAGCCGGACCAGCATGACCGTCGAATCCCGCGAAGTGCTTGTCGGCACCGGTGGCGCCGGCCGCTGGCGCGGCGGGGACGGTCAGAAGGTCGTGTTCCGCAACGATACCGGGCATCCGCTGGAGTTCGCGCTGATGGGCCAGCGCACCAGCTTTCCCGCCCTGGGACTTGCCGGAGGCGGCTCCGGCGCGCTGCGCCGCTACGAAGTCAACGGCGCGCCGGTCGATCCGAAGGCCCGCGTCCTGCTCGAACCGGGTGACCGGATCTCGATGTACGAAGCCGGTGGCGGCGGCTACGGAGTACCGGACACACAGGACGCCTGACCCTCTCAGGGCGTCCCCGCCCGGGGTCCCGGCGAGACCGCCGCGGACGTGATGGTCCCTGCGTGGGCGGCCGGCGGGGCGCCTACTGACGCAGCACGGGTCGAAGGTTGACCAGCAGTTCCTCCCAGCCGCGCCTGAACGCGCCGGCGCGGAAGCGCCAGACAATGAGCGCAAGCAGCGCGAATGCGCCGGCCCACTGCAGCACCTGGACGGTCGGAACCCCGGATGCCTGGAGAGTGACGATCACCGGCCAGCCGCTTGCGATGACCAGGATGTCGACCAGCACCCCGCAGACGACGGTCACACCGACGACGCTGCCGACGTAGATCGACGCGAAGCGCAGGCCGAACCGCTGCATGATGATGGCGATGGTCCCGGTATTGGTCGCCGGACCCGTCATCAGGAACACCAGCGCCGCGCCGGGACTGACCCCCTTCGCCACCAGCGCCGCCGCGATCGGGGTGCTGGCCGAGGCGCAGATGTAGAGTGGCACGCCAACCAGCAGCATCACCGGATAGGACAGCCACACCGAGTACTCGCTGGCCATGAGGTCGGCCGGGATCGCGACGTAGAGCACCGCGCCGAGGACGATGCCCACCAGGAGGGCGAACAGGATGTCGTCGGCGATTTCGACGAAACCGTACCGGAAGACGTGGCCAACGATGGTCCGGAAGTCGGGAAGGCGGCCAGCCGCCACCGGCTCGCCGACCACCGGCCCGGCACCGGCGCTCCGGCTCGCGGAGCGGACCGCGGCCTTCGCCCAGTCGATGCCCGCACGCCACATCTGCGCCGGGCTGACGTAACAGCTGTCCAGGCCCGGCATCAGCGGCTGGTGCGCGTCCGATCCCGTGCTGCCCTGATGACAGCAACAGCCGTCCGCCACGTCCTGCTGAACCCGCTCGTGGTCACCCCGGACGAACCCGATGGAAAGCAGCCCCGCGACAACGGCAGTCGTGAAGCTGATAACCGGGCGAACGACGGCCGCGACCGGTCCGAAGAACGCGTGGGTGACCAGGATCGAGTCGGCCCCGGTCTCGGGTGCGGTGATCAGCAGTGACATGCAGGACGAGCGCGACGCCCCCTTGGTGCGCATCTCGGCAACCACCGGTACCACCGAACAGCTGCACAACGGGATCGGCACCCCGACCGCAGCGGCGGCGGTGACCGATTTCAGGGTGTCGTGACGGAACCAGCGCGTGATCGCGTGACGCGAGATGAAGACATGGATCAGCCCACCGAGGAACAGACCCAGCAGCAGCATCGGGGCGAGCAGCAGGAACGACTGCACGAGGAAGTCGAGGAAATCGATCCCGACGCCAACAAGTCCTTCCGCCATCCGCGCATCCCCTGACACACAGGCGGCCATGGTGCCACAGCCGCACACCGGTGACACGGCAATTCACCGGGGAGCGTGCGGGCGCCGGCCACCAGCCGCCTCGTGAGCGCAGCGGAAAGCCGCGCTGGCGCACGATATACGTCAAGGCCTCGGGGCCGTTCATCAGCGCGAGCCTGCCCGGTCGCGCCGGCATACGCTCCACGTCCGCGGCGCCAGGCCACTGCGCAACCGCAAGCCGGTCACCTCCCGGTCACAGGCCGCGCGCAGCGACATGGCAGGCGGACAGTCGCGGCCAGGAACGGTTTCGATGAACATGGCCATACGCATGAGCGGGTCACCTTCCGGTCGAGTTCCCGGTCCCGGGCGGGTACCGTGGGCGCCCGGGACTTGATCGGACAGTCGCGAAAGGAGTGCAGGCAGCATCATGGCGGACGTTGATTCCTATTTCGACCTCGGAGGGTACAGCCGGCCGGTGACGACCCGCTCTGCCCAGGCGCAGGCGTGGTTCGACCGCGGGCTGATCTGGACATACGGCTTCAATCACGGGGAAGCCGTTGCCTGTTTCCGCCGCGCGCTCGACGCCGACGGGACCTGCGCCATGGCCTGGTGGGGCATCGCCTACGCGTCGGGACCCAACTACAACAAGCCCTGGGAGGGTTTCGACGAGGAGGACCTGGTCCGGTCGGTCGAAGTTTCCCATGAGGCAGCGGAGCGCGCGCTCCGCCATTGTGCCGGTGCGAGTGCGGCGGAACGGGCCCTGGTCGAGGCGATCGGCACGCGTTGCCCCTCCGTGCGGCCGCAGGACGGAATGGACGCCTGGAACCATGCCTGGGCCGAGGCGATGAGGGACGTGTACAGGGCCCATCCGGACGATTCCGACGTGCAGGCCCTGTTTGCGGAAGCGTTGATGAACCTGACGCCCTGGGCGCTGTGGGACCTGGAAACCGGGCGCATCGCCGAAGGCGCGCATACGGCCGAAGCAACCGAGGTGCTCGAACGGGGCCTGGAGGCGCGCGCGCAACGGGGCGAGCTGCCGCACCCGGGGCTGCTGCACATGTACATCCACCTGATGGAAATGTCCCCGCATCCGGAGCGCGCACTGGGCGCCTGCGAGCAGTTGCGCGACGCCGTGCCGGATGCCGGGCATCTCCGGCACATGCCGACCCATATCGACGTGCTGTGCGGCGACTACGCCGCGGTCGTGCGTTCGAACGAGGCGGCGATCGCCGTCGACCGCAAGTTCCTGGCCCGCGAGGGAGCGATCAACTTCTACTCGCTCTACCGTTGCCACAACATCCACTTCAAGATCTACGGCGCCATGTTCCTCGGTCGGTTCCGCGACGCGCTCGATGCGGCGGAAGAGATGGCGGCGGGGCTTCCCGCCGACCTCCTTGCCGTTCGCTCTCCGCCCATGGCCGACTGGCTGGAGGGGTTCGTGGCGATGAAGCTGCACGTGCTCGTGCGGTTCGGACGCTGGGAGGACATCCGGGCGTACGACCTGCCGGCGGACCGCGATCTGTACTGCGTCACGCTCGCGATGACCCGCTATGCCAGGGCCGTCGCCAATGCCGTGCTGGGGAACGTCGAGGCGGCGGAGCAGGAAGCGGACGCCTTCGAGGTGGCGTTCGACCGGGTGCCGGACAGCCGGTACGTCTTCAACAACTCCTGCCGGGACATCCTGGCCGTGGCGCGGGCGATGATGCGCGGCGAGATTGCCTACCGCCGCAGCGAATACGATAGGGCGTTCGAACTTCTTCGCCGCTCGGTGGAACTGTCGGACACCCTTGCCTACGACGAGCCGTGGGGCTGGATGCAGCCGGCCCGCCATGCGCTGGGCGCGCTGTTGCTCGAGCAGCACCGGGTCGAGGAGGCGGCGGCGGTCTACCGGGCCGACCTGGGTTACGACACCACAGTGAGCCGCGCGTGCCAGCACCCCGACAACGTCTGGAGCCTGCACGGGTATCTCGAATGCCTCGAGCGTCTCGGGCGCACGGACGAGGCGGCGATCGTCCGGCAGAAACTGGATATCGCCATGGCCCGGGCGGACGTACCGATCGCGGCGTCCTGCTTTTGCCGCAAGTCCGCAGCCTGAGCGGGCCAGAGCGCAGTCTGGACGCTGATCAGCGCGATAAGGTGCTGATACGCTTCGTTTCGGAGGGGTCAAACGGCGAAGCCGTACAACAGGACGCAAGGACCGTGAACATCGTCTGCTGGAACATGGCTCACAAGCAGGAATCGTGGCGATACCTGCTGGAGACGGACTTCGACCTCGCGCTTCTTCAGGAAGCCTGCCGTCCCCCAGAGGACCTCCCCAGGAGAGTGGAGATCGACCCGGCACCCTGGTCCGCCGCCGAACTGGGAGGCCGTGTCAAATGGCGCACCGCGATTGCGGTGGTCTCGAACCGCGTGACCGTCGAATGGTTGGCCACGGAGCCCATCGGCAAGGCCACGTCCGGCGAACTCGCGGTCTCCTCGCCCGGCACTCTCACGGCGGCACGGGTGACGCCGCGCTCCGGCGAGCCCTTCATCGCGGTGTCCATGTATGCGGAACTGGAAGGCCCGCTGAAGAACGAAGGGAGCTGGATCTATTCCGACGCCTCGTCTCACCGGCTCGTCTCGGATATCGCGGCACTTGTCGGGCGGCAGCGGGGACACCGGATCATCGCCGCGGGCGACCTGAACCTGATGCGCGGCTACAGCGCGGATGGCAGTCCGTATTGGGCGGCACGCTACCAGACGGTGTTCGACCGCATGGAGGCGATGGATCTGCCCTGCCTCGGACCGGAATTCCCCAACGGCCGACAGGCCGATCCCTGGCCGCCGACGTTGCCGAAGGACAGCCGGAATGTCCCCACCTGGCACTTGCGTGGGCGGTCTCCGGCGATGGCGGACCGCCAGCTCGACTACGTTTTCGCCTCGCGAAGCCTCGCCGATACCCTGTCGGTCCGCGCCCTCAATGAGCCGGAGGACTGGGGTCCGAGCGACCATTGCCGGATCTCGATTGAGGTCTCGTTTCCGGGCTGACCCCGGTTTTCCGGTCCCGCGACCCGGTTGGTTCGAAAATCCGGCTGCAGGATCGAAACGGGTCAGCCCGTCCCGGTTGGATATCCCTATTCCCGGGTCCGTGCGGGGTCGTTGTGTCGCCGGGGGATGTGCTGGCTTGCCGCCGACGCCGGCGCCGCTGGAGCGGTGGCCGGCATGAACTCCGCGGCGGTGGGAAGACTCACGGGCCTTTCCCGACGGCCGAATGCGATCTGCTTCGCCGCGGCACCGCCCCCGCCCCTGCAGCGAGCGGCCGTCTTGCGCAGCAGCGTCCTGCATCCGCAGCCCGGCGGCCCACCCGCACCCGCGGTTCCGTGTGCTGGAAACCTGCCCTGGTCCCGCGTCCTTGCCTCTTTTTCGATCCGGGAGACTGGCCATTCACGAAGGGTGGGCGCGAACGCGGCCCATGGGCCCGAGCAGGCTTTCGGTCGTCCCGTCAGCGCAGCGGAAAGCCGCGTTCGCGAACGACGTCCTTCAGGACCTCGCGGCCATTCATCGACGTGAGCCTGCCCAGCCGGGCCAGTACCAGCTCGCTCCAGGTCTGCGGCGGCAGGCCGTTGCGCAACCTGAAGCCGTTCATCTCGCGGTCGTAGGCCTCGCGCAGCTCCGGATCGTCCTCGCGGCCGTACCGTTCCCGGTGCAGCACCGTCGCCTGTGGCAGCCGGGGCTTCACTTCCCCCGCTTCGCCCTCGGCCGCATAGCCGACGCACAGTCCGAACACGCCCACGGTTCCGGCAGGCAGGCCGAGGAGCCGCGCGACCCGCAGCGGATCATTGCGCATCGCACCGATGTAGACCGTTGACAGGCCGAGCGATTCCGCCGCCACGACGGCGTTCTGGGCCGCGAGTGCGGCGTCGATCACCGCGAGCATGAAGGTCTCGAGATAGGGGATGGCCTGCATCTCCACCTCGGCCGACCGGCCAAGACGGCTGTTGCGTGCCAGGTCGGCCAGCCACACCAGGTAGAGCGGGCATTGCACGATGTGCTGCTGGCCGCCGGCGATCTCGGCCAGTTCCCGCCTGGCGTCGGCATCGGTGACGGCGACGACGGACCACACCTGCAGGTTGGAACTGGTCGCGGCCGACTGCGCGGCTGCCACCAGTGTTTCGAGAGTCCCGTCGGGCAACGGGTCGGGCCGGTAGCCGCGCACCGAGCGGTGCGACAGCAGGGCGGCGATCTGGTCGTTCCACGGGCCGGCCGGGGGCACCGGTCCATCGCCGTACCGCAGGGTCAGGGCCTCGGACCTCGACACCTGCCGGGTCGCACTCGTCGTCGTCACGTTCATCTCTCCTGTTCGCCTCCCTGCCCGATCCTGACCCTGGCCGGTGTGACCGGCAGGCCCGGCACGTCGACCGCGATCCGGTAGACGGTGCCGCAGTTCTCCGTCGGCCCCTCCCTGCTCCCGGTCACGACATGCAGGTCGCGCAGGTCATCGCCGCCGAAACACACCGAGGTGACCATGGGCAGCGGCACCGGCAGGCTCAGGCGCAGCTCTCCGCCCGGCTCGAAGACATCGACCCGCGAGCCGAAGGCCATCGCCACCCACACCGAGCCGTCCTCCGCCACCGCCAGACCGTCGGGATGACCGTCGCGGGTGCGCACGAAGGGTCTCCACGGGGCGAGCCGGCCATCGTCCCGATCGACATCGTAGACCCGGACGACATCGTCCCGGGCGTCGGCATGGTAGAGGCGGGCGCCGTCCGGCGAGACGCCGAGACCGTTGGTCAGCCGCACGCCATCGGCGACGGTATGCACTGAACCATCCAGGTCGATCATGTGCAGGTGACCGGGTCGCACGGGCTCGCCCGAGAACACCCGGAAGGCAAGCGAGCCGACATAGATCCGGCCCGCCCCGTCGGTGGCGAGATCGTTGAACCCGATCGCACCGGGCGTCACCTGCGCATCGAGCAGCACGCTTGAGCGCTGTCCGTCGATGCTTTTCCACGCAATGTTCCTGCCACCGACGACCAGGCCGCCCGCCTCGTGCGGCGCCATGCCGCCGATGCCCCGGCGGTGTGGCAGCAGCACCGACACCTGCCCATCGCGGTGGACCCGATGCACGCCGCCGCCCAGCACGTCGCTGAACAGCAGTCCGAGTTCCGAATCCCACACCGGCCCCTCGACCAGGCCGTAGCCGGTGGCAAGGACGTCCATGGTCATCCTACGCGTCGTCGCCGAGAACCTCCTGCAGCACCCGCCCGGCGTTCACCGCCGTGGGCCAGCCGGAGTAGAAGGCGATGTGGGTGATCATTCCGAACAGCTCCTCGCGGGTGACCCCGTTGTCGAGCGCGCGCTGCAGGTGCCCCTTCAACTCCGGCGTGCGGTAGAGCGCAGCCAGGACCGAACAGGTCACGAGGCTGCGGTCGCGCTTGGAAAGTTCCGGCTGTTCCCACACGTCGCCGAACAGCACCTCGTCGCGCAGTTTGCCGAATTGCGGAATCATGTCGTAGACGGTCTTCTGTGCCATGGCGTTCAATCTCCCTTGATGTGCGTGGCAGGTGTTCAGAACAGGCGTCGGCTTGCGAGCTCCGCGCCCTCGGCGAGAGCGCGCAGCTTGGCCCACACGACGTCGGAGGTCAGCCGGCCCATGCCGGCCGAGGTGTCGAACCCGCAGTCGGTTCCCGCCATGATCCGGAACGGATCACCGAGGGCTTCGGCCGCCAGCTCCAGCCGGTCAGCCACCACTTCGGGATGTTCGACAAAGGTCGTGAGCGTGTCGATCGCGCCCACGATGAGGACCTGGTCCGGCGCCAGCGGCTGCGAGCCGAACAGCCGGATCTCGTGCGCATGGCGCGGGTTGGCGAAGGGGAACAGGAACCCGCCGACATTGGCCTGCAGCAAGCTGGGGAGGATGTCGGCAAGCGGCACGTCCCGGTCATGCGGCGATTCATAGTTGCCGTAGCAGACGTGCAGCCGGACCCGGTCGCGGGGCAGTCCCGCGACCATCCTGTTGATGCGCGCGATCACCCGGTCCACGAAGTCGACGAACTCTGCGAGCGGCCGGTCGTGGAACAGCATGTGCCGCTCGAGCCCGAGGTCGGGCGCATCGATCTGCAGGATGAACCCGGCCTCGACAGCGGCGCGGTACTCGACCTCGAGCGCATCGGCGAGAGCGTCGAGATAGGCATCGTCGTCCGGGTAGTAGGCATTGCGGATGGCCGTCGCAACGATCCCCGGCGAGGGCGCGGTCATGAAGGCATCCGCAAACGCCCCCTCGTGCCGGCCGAGCGCGTCGCGGAACACGGCGATCTCGGCGGCATTGGCCTCGGGCGCGGTGTGCCGGACCTCGCCGATCGCCTCGGGCGGTTCCATGTTGCTGACAGCGAGCCGGTCACGCATGAAGGCGCGCCGGACCTCGGCGAACTCCGGGTAGTCGGCCAGTTCCGACCCGCCCCCGCGGTCCCAGCGGCCGCCGAACCCCGACATCCGCCGCTGCACGTAGAGGAAGAAGGCCTCGCGAACCTGTTCGCCGTCGCTGGGGATATCGATGCCGCACTCGCGCTGGCGCTCGACCACCCAGTGGGTGGCCGCCTCACCCTCGCGCTCCAGCACGTCGGGGTCGATCTCGCCGCCGCGGGCGCGCGCGACGTAGAGTTCCACCAGCGAGCGCGGACGCGGCAGGCTCCCGGCATGGGTGGTAAGGATGCGGCCCGTCATTCCGGTCCCCTCGGTGTCAGGTGCCCGATGAACCGGTCACGGAGCCAGGGCGGCTTCGAGGTCGGCGATGATGTCCCCGACCGACTCGAGCCCGATCGACAGGCGCACCACGTCATCGCCCGCACCGGCCGCGGCGCGCTGCTCGTCGGTCAGCTGCCTGTGCGTTGTCGAGGCCGGGTGCAGGATCAGCGAACGCGTATCGCCGATATTGGCGAGATGGCTGAGCAGTTCGCACCTCTGCACGCAGCGCACCCCGGCCTCGTACCCGCCCCGCACCCCGAAGGTGAACACGGAACCGGCACCCTTCGGCAGGTATTTCCGTGCAAGCGCCCGGTAGGGCGAGCCCGGCAGGTCAGCGTGGGACACCCACGAGACCGCGGAGTGTGACGCGAGGAACCCCGCCACCTCGCGGGCATTCGCGACATGGCGCTCCATGCGCAGCGCCAGGGTCTCGATCCCCATCAGCGTGAGATACGCGTTCATCGGCGCAAGCGTCGGACCAAGATCGCGCAACCCCACGGCATGGCCGTAGGTGGTGTAGGCAAGATCGCCGAAGGTCTCGAAGAAGGTCAGCCCGTGGTAGGCCGGTTCCGGTTGCGACAGCGCCGGGAACCGGTCGTTGCGAAACCAGTCGAATCGGCCGGAGTCAACGATGGCGCCACCCATTGCGTTGCCGTGTCCGGACAGGAACTTGGTGGTGGAGTGGATGACGATGTCGGCACCGTGGTCGATCGGCTGGCACAGGTACGGCGTCGCCATGGTGTTGTCGATGATCAGCGGCACCCCGACCTCGTCCGCCACCGACTTGAGTGCCTCCATGTCGCTGACCACCCCGCCCGGGTTGGCGAGGGATTCGGCAAAGATCGCCTTCACCCCGGGTGCTGCCGCCGCCTCGCGCACCGCGTCGATGTTGTCGGTATCGACGAAGCTGCAGTGCCAGTCGAACTTGCGGAACGTCTTACCGAACTGGGTGATCGATCCGCCGTAGAGCCGGGTCGAGGCCACGATCCGGTCGCCCGGCTCCATCAGCGGCAGCAGCGCGACCATCTGGGCCGAATGTCCTGATGCCGTGCACGTGGTCCCGCGCCCACCCTCGAGGCTTGCGATCCGCTCCTCGAGCACCGCCGTGGTCGGGTTCGACAGCCGGGCATAGATATTGCCGAAGGTCTGCAGGTTGAACAGCGACGCGGCGTGCTCGACATCGTCGAACACGAATGCAGTGGTCTGGAAGATCGGCGTCGACCGCGCCCCGGTGGTGGGATCGGGGGCCGCGCCGGCGTGGATGGCCCGGGTCTCGAACCCCGGCGGCGGAGCCTGGGTCGGAGCCGCCGGTGTGTTCGCCGGACGCGCCTGGCCAACGGTTCGCCGGCGCGAACTGATCACCTTCGAGTCGAACCCGTGCCAGGAGAGTTCCCCGAACAGGCGGGAGAACTCGATCTTGGGACAGCGGTTCATCACCACCCTGAGACCGGCGGCCTCGGCCCGGGCCGCCGCCTCGTCATTGCGCACGCCCAGCTGCATCCACACCACCCGGGCGCCATGGCGGACCGCCTCGTCGGCGATCGGTCCGGCCGCCGCCGAATTGCGGAAGATGTCCACCATGTCGACGGTCTCGGGCAGGGTGTCGAGCGACGCGTGGACCGGTTCGCCGAGGATTTCACTGCCCACCGCGCCGGGATTGACCGGGTAGACCTTGTAGCCTTTTGCCTGCAGGTACTTCATCGCGAAGTTGGAGGGCCGGTTCCAGTTCGCGCTCGCCCCGACCATCGCGATGGTCCGCACATCGGACAGGATGCTCCTGATGAAGGCATCACTGTAGCTGTCGTGGACCGGTACCCCGGCCGGATCATGCTCGGCCATGTTCATTCTCCGCTCCAGACCGGTTCACGCCGGTTGATGAAGGCGTCGATCCCCTCTGCCGCGTCGCGCGCCAGCATGTTCCGCGTCATCACCTCGCTCGCATAGTCATAGGCGTCCTCGATCGGCATCTCGAGCTGGCGGTAGAACGCCTCCTTGCCGATCTCGAGCACCAGCGGCGACTTGGCGACGATGCTTCCCGCCAGCGCGGCGACCTCCTCGTCGAGGCTTTCGTCGGGAACCACGCGGTTGACCAGTCCGTAACCGGCCGCGGTTTCCGCGTCGATCATGTCCCCGGTCAGCAGCATCTCCATGACCCGCTTGCGCGGAACCGCGCGCGAGACCGCAACCATCGGCGTCGAGCAGAACAGGCCGATGTTGACACCCGGGGTGGCGAACCGGGACGTGTCCGCCGCAATGGCAAGATCACAGGTCGCAACCAGCTGGCATCCCGCCGCGGTGGCGATGCCGTGGACCCGCGCGATCACCGGCTTGGGCAGTCGCAGGATGGTCTGCATCAGCTGCGAGCAGCTGGCGAACACCGCCTCGTGCGCGGCCCGGCTGTCGTTGGCGCGCATCTGCTTCAGGTCGTGCCCGGCGCAGAACCCCTTGCCGGCGCCGGCGATCACCGCCACCCTGACCGTGCGATCCTGGGAGATTGCATCGAGCTCGTGCTGCAGTGCCGCCATCAGTTCGAGCGAGAGCGCGTTGTACGCGTGCGGCCGGTTCAGCGTGAGCCAGGCGACCCCGTCGCGGTCCTGCCGCAACACCAGCGCGGTTTCGTCCCCGTTCGACGCCATGGCTCCATCCTCCAGGCCAGAGGGCCGGCCTGCCACCGGCAACCTGATGGACGTCTCTATAGCACGGATGGAGCAGGTCGACCGTGATCCCGGTACGCGTGGGAAATTTCGGGCGGGACGGCCGGAACTGCGCTCCCTACAGCGCGACCTCGCCTTCCTCGCCCGTCCTGATCCGCACCGTCCGGCTGACGTCGAGCACAAACAGCTTGCCGTCGCCGATGCGCCCGGTTCGCGCCGAGGCCTGGATCGCCTCGACCACCCGGTCCTCGTCGTCATCGCGGACCACGACCTCGATCTTGGTCTTGGGCACGAAGTGCACCGTGTATTCGGCGCCGCGGTAGATTTCCCGGTGACCGCCCTGGCGGCCGTATCCCTGGACCTCGCTCGCGGTCATTCCCTGGACCCCGATCCCGGCCAGCGCTTCGCGGACCGGATCGAGGCGGTGCGGTTGTATGACGGCGATGATGAGTTTCATGCCATGCTCCCGAATGTGACTGCGCGGATCAGCTGAGGTCGTAGCCCCGTTCGCCATGCCCGGTTATGTCGAGGCCGTCGATCTCGTCTTCGGTCGAGACCCGCAGCCCGGTCGTGGCGGCCACGATCCGGGCGATGATGAAGGTCATGACCGCCGAGAGCGCGGTGATGGCGACAACACCGATCAGCTGGGTCACGAACTGGTCCCCGACCGACACCCCGTCGGCGAGACCGAGCCCGCCCAGGGCCGGAAGCGCCAGGAACGCAACCAGCAGCGTGCCGAGGATTCCGCCGACGCCGTGTACGGCAAACACGTCGAGCGAGTCGTCGATGTTCAGTCCCTGCTTGATCCAGGTGGTGAACCACTGGCACAGCGCGCCGGCAAGCACGCCGATCACGATCGCGCCAAACGGTCCCACGAAGCCGGAAGCCGGGGTGATGGCCGCCAGGCCGGCAACCATGCCGGTGACGATTCCGACCACGCTGGGCTTGCCGAACCGGTACCACTCGATCGCGGCCCAGACCATTGAGGCGGTCGCTGCCGAAACATGCGTGACCACCATCGCCATTCCGGCACCGCCACCCGCTGACAGCGCGCTTCCGGCGTTGAACCCGAACCAGCCGACCCACAGCATGCAGGCCCCGACGACCGTCAGGCCGGGATTGTGCGGCGGACGCAGTTCGTTGGGAAATCCGCGCCGCGGCCCGAGCACCATGACCAGCACCAGGGCCGATACCCCGGCTGTGGTGTGCACCACGATGCCGCCGGCGAAGTCCATCACGCCCATGTCGGCAAGCCAGCCGCCGCCCCATACCCAGTGGCACGCCGGGGCGTAGACCAGGATCAACCAGAGCAGCGTGAACAGCAGGACGCCGGAAAACCGGATCCGCTCCGGAAAGGCCCCGACGATGAGCGCCGGCGTAATGATGGCGAAGGTCATCTGGAACATGAAGAACACGGTTTCCGGGATCGACCCCGCCATCGTTTCGGGACCGACGCCCGCGAGGAAGGACTTGCCTAGACCACCGATCACCGAGTGCGCGGCGCCACCGTCGCCGAATGCCAGGCTGTAGACGACCACCAGCCACGCGATCGAGGCCAGACAGGCGACCGAGAAGCAGTGCATCAGCACCGAAAGCACGTTCCGGGACCTGACGAGGCCGGCATAGAACAATGCGAGTCCCGGCAGTGTCATGAACAGAACCAGTGCCGTCGACGTCAGGATCCACGCGGTATCACCGCCGGACAGACCGTCCTCGGCACCGGCATGACCGCTTGCGAGCAATACCGCCAGCACGGTTGAAAGCCCGACACTCCTTCGGGCCGATCGCCAGGTCTTCATGCTTCGAAGCCTCCTCGCTTCACGCGTTCCAGCCGGCGAACATACAGCGACATGCACACAAATCAAGCACTGAAACTACATTGCCTAATATTTAATCATCATGACATCGCAGGACCGAGCCTGTATGACCTGCGCCATGGACTGGGACCTGGTGATCTTCGACTGCGACGGGGTGCTCGTGGACAGCGAGCCGATCGCGCACCGTCTCCTCGTCCGGGCCCTGGACGAGGCCGGGCTGTCCGGCGCGAAAGAGCACGACTACGCCGCGTTCCTCGGCGGCAAGCTCACCCAGATCCGGTCCGCCATCGAGCAGCGGTTTTCCCGGACATTGCCGGCGGATTGGGTGGAGCGGATCTACGATCAGCAGTTCGCTGCGTTCAGGCGGGAACTGGAGAAGATCGACGGGGTCGACACCGTACTCGATGCGCTTGACGCCGCATCGGTGCCGTACTGCGTGGGCTCCAACGGACCTCCGGAGAAGATGGAGGTGACCCTGGGGCTTACCGGTCTCGCACCGCGATTCTCCGGCCGGGTGTTCTCGGCCGACCATGTCGGCGTGCCGAAGCCCGCGCCCGATCTCTACCTGCACTGCGCGGACCGGATGCGCGCGCGCCCGGCACACTGTGCGGTGATCGAGGACAGCCCGCGCGGTGCCACGGCCGGCGTTGCCGCCGGAATGACCGTCTACGGGTTTGCGGCAGCGAGTGATGCCGGTGCACTGCGCAGGGCCGGGTGCCGCGCCGTCTTCGACACCATGGCCGACCTCGTCCGACTGCTCGGGTGTTCTCCCGCCTGATCAGGCGGGCGCGGGCCGGCGCTCCGGGACCGACCGGACCGCCGCCGCCATCTCGGCGAGGCTGAAGAACAGGAAATCCGGCTTGTGCTGTTCCGCGACAACCGCGGTCGCGCCCCAGTCGCCTCCTTCGGACAGGCGCTGGCGATCGATCCAGGCCGTCGCCAGTCCGAGCCGGGCCGCCGGCACCAGGTCGTGGAATTGCGATTGGGCGGTGTGGAGAATGTCGCCCGGCGCAAGGCCGAAGTCGCGATCGAGCCACTCGAGGACGTTGTGGAACCCGCGCGGGTCCGGCTTGTAGCTGCCGACGTCCTCGGCCGTCATGACGCCGTCGAAGGTCACGCCGAGGCGCGCGGCCGAGCCGGCAAATCCGGCGCGGTCCACGTTGGAGAGCACAAACAGGTGATACCGCGTGGCGAGCAGGCGCAGCGCGGCACCGCTGTCCTCGAAGGCCGGCCAGTCCGGCACCGACCCGCCGAAGGCCCGGTCCAGCGGCCCCGACGTCTCGAGCCCGAGGGCCACGGCAATCTCCCGGTGCGCCCGCTCCAGGATCCCCGGATACGGACAGTCCGGGGTTTCCGCCTGCGCGGCCGATTCCGCGCGGCTGAAGGCCTGCAGCAGGATGGAACGGGAGATGTCGGTGCGCCCGTTGGCCCGCAGCATCGGCTGCGCCGCCGCCCAGATGCCGCCTTCCCAGTCGATCAGGGTACCGTAGCAGTCGAATACCAGGGCCCGGTACCGGCCCAGCTCATCCCGTGACATGGTGCGTGTGACCTCAAGATTGCGGTGGCGCCGTGGCGCCGAAAGTCCCAGACTGTCGGTCACCCTGATCGTTGCGACAAGAGGCACTCATGGCAATGGACCCCTCCGCGCTCGAGAAGATGCAGCGGCCCCGCTACCTCGGCATGCCAACCTTCATGCGGGCGCCGGCACATGACGGTCCGGTCGGGCTCGACATCGCCATGATCGGGGTCCCGTACGACGGGGGTGTCACCAACAGGCCGGGCGCGCGGCACGGGCCGCGCGAGGTCCGCAACCAGTCCTCGCTGATGCGACTGGTCAACCAGGCAACCGGCGTCGAGCCCTATTCGCTGGCGACGGTCGGCGACATCGGGGACGTCTTCATCGAGCGTCCGTTCCACCTCGAATCGTCGCACGAGGAGATCCGCCGCGCCTTCGAGCCGATCGCGGAGGCCGGCGCCGTGCCGCTCGCCGTCGGCGGCGACCACTCGATCTCGCTGCCGATCCTGCGCGTCGTCGGCGCCGATCGACCGGTCGGTCTCGTCCATATCGACGCGCATTGCGATACCGGTGACGGCCATCTCGGTTCACGGTTCCACCACGGGGCCCCGTTCTCCCGCGCGGTCGACGAGGGAGTCCTCGACCCGGAACGCACCGTGCAGATCGGCATCCGCGGGGCGCTCAACGACCCGGACCAGTGGAAGTTCAGCTACGACCACGGCATGCGCGTGATCCACATGCACGAGGCCCGCGAGATGGGGCTCGATGCCGTCATCGCCGAGGCCCGCCGGGTCGTCGGAGACGGGCCCGCCTACCTCTCCTTCGACATCGATGCGCTCGACCCGGCCTACGCGCCGGGAACCGGCACCCCCGAGATCGGCGGGTTCACCTCGTTCGAGGGCCAGGTGCTGGTCCGCGGCATGGCCGGGCTGAACCTGGTCGGCGCCGACCTGGTCGAGGTCGCCCCGCCGTTCGACCCCTCCGGAGTGACCGCGCTCACCGGTGCGACACTGATGTTCGAGATCATCTGCATCCTGTCTCAGGTCATCGCTTCGCGACGGGGGTGATGCCAAGCGCCGGCAGCGGTACGACATCGACACCGGCATTCTCGAGAACCGCCCTCACCGCGCCGGCCACGGCCGGCCCAGTGGGTTCGTCACCGTGGATGCAGATCGTCCTGGCCTCGACGGGGATCTCCTTGCCGCCGGTGGAGACCACGACCCCGTCCACCACCATGCGCCGGACCTGTTCCGCCGCCTGCCGGGGGTCGCGGATCATCGCGTTGTCGAGCCTGCGGCTGGTCATCAGACCGTCGTCGGCGTAGGTCCGGTCAGCATAGGTTTCCGACGCGACGGCAAGGCCCGCGTCCACACCGGCCCGGAACAGCGCCGATCCCGAGACCGCGACCAGGATCAGCGAGGCGTCGACGGCGCGGACCGCACGCGTGATCGCGCCGGCGATGTCATCGCGTTCGCTCGCCATGTTGTTGAGCGCTCCGTGCGGCTTCACGTGGGTCACCGACGTCCCGGCGGTTGCCGCCATCCCCTGCAGCGCGCCGATCTGGTAGGCGGTCATGGCCTCGATATCCGCCATTGCCATCTCGATGCGTCGCCGTCCGAACCCCCACAGGTCGTTGAATCCGGGGTGGGCGCCGATGCTGACGCCGCGGGCGACCGCGCCGCGGATCACCCGGTTCATGACGATCGGATCGCCGGCATGGAAACCGCAGGCGACATTTGCCGAGGTAACGAGATCGAGCATCGCCTCGTCATCGCCGATGTCCCAGGCTCCGAAACCCTCGGCCATGTCCGCGTTGAGGTCGACCGCCGCGCGGTCGGATCCGGTGTCCGGCATCCCCTCTCTCCCGATTTCTGTCCCGCGCCCACGAACGCCCGTCACCCACTATAGGTCCGCACCGCCCCGGTATGGAACCGGCGAGGCGCCCCGGCGGGTTGACCGGTATCCACCCGGGGCCGGAGGCAGCCGGTCGCGCACGGCACGATTGCGAAACTGAACCCACTTTGCGCATGATACAACGCATTTAATCACTTGATTTGTAAAAATATCGCAATTTTTACGTTATCATGCATTTACCATTGTCGTATGGAACCCGGACGGATGCTGCTCCGCTTCAGTGTCGAGAACCATCTCTCCTATCGCGAGCGGAAGGACCTCGTCCTCGAGGCCTCGTCGCTCAAGGATACCGAAGAGGGACTGATCGCCTGCGATGCCGCCTACGGCGGTGCGGTCGTACCGGCGGTACTGGTCTACGGCGCCAACGGGTCCGGCAAGACCGGCCTGATTGGCGCGGCGTCGGTCATGAAGGACCTGGTGATGCAGTCCCGGGCGAGAACGGTCGACGGCGCGCACCCCTCGCCGGGCCCGTTCCTGCTGGACGCGGCCTGGTCCGGCAAACCGTCCGGCTTCGAAATCGACCTGGTGATCGGCGCCATCCGCTATCACTACGGCCTTGAGGTCAGGAACGGAACGATCGCATCGGAGTGGCTGTACGAGTTCCCGAAGGCACACGGCCGCAAGCTGTTCGAGCGCGACGGCCAGGTCTTCGAGTTCGGGCGCTGGCTGAAGGGACAGAACCGGGCCTTGTCCAGGCTGACCCGCCCGGACAGCCCGTTCCTGTCGACCGCCGCCCATGCCGGTCACGACCAGCTCTCGCGGGTGCAGCGGTATTTTGGAAACATGGCCTTCATCGGTCCGGCGGCGGACCCGGAGGTCCCCGCTCGCCTGGCCGCGGACGAGCCGGACGCCCGGGTCATCGAATTCCTGAAATCCGTCGATGCCGGGATCGTCGGGTACCGCAGCAGGGACACCGGCGGGATCGAGCTTGCCCACCGTGGCAGGGGCGGGAAGGCCGTGTATCTCGACATGGACCGGGAGAGTTCCGGCGCCCGCCGCCTGCTGGTCATCCTGGAGCGCGTGTTCAGGGCCCTGGACGGCGGACATCCCGTCTTCATCGACGGGCTCGATGCGGGTCTGCATCCCCATGCCGGAGAGGCTGTCCTGCGTCTGTTCTGCTGCCCGCGGTCGAACCGCAACGGCGCGCAGCTCGTTGCGACGACCCACGACACCCACCTGATGAAATCGCCGGTGCTCCGTCGCGACCAGGTGTGGTTTACGGAAAAGAACCCCGACGGCGCCACGGACCTCTATCCCCTCACGGTCCTGCGGACACGCAAGGGGGACAACCTCGAGCTGGGATACCTGCAGGGACGGTACGGAGCGATCCCGCGCGGCGCATCCTGAACCACGCAAGTCCGGCCACAGCGGTCTGCGGCTCCTCGAACTCTCCGGAATGCCGGGTACGGCAGGGGCAGGTGGTCATCGGCATGCGCCCCGGCCACCCTGGTCGGGCGATCCGTCAGGACCACATGACCCAGGGCCGTGCCGACGGCCACCTGTTCATCACCGTTCTTGCCTATCAGTTGGTGCAGACCATCCGCAGGCGGTTGCGCGGGCATGGCGAGACCTCAAGCTGGGCCACCCTGCGTCGCGTCCTGGCCAGCCAGCAGCGTGTCACCGCCACCTTCCGCCGCAAGGATGGCACGGGTTGTGTCCCCAGAGGTGGTGTAGGAGGCCAGGCTTCCGCTGGTAGCCCAGGTCAGTGGCCCGCCACTGCATGATCGGCTTTCGCTTCTCCAGCCTGCCTGAACTTCCCGACACCTGGGGCTTCGGACACGCGACAAGAAAGGGATAGCGATCCAGTGCAGACTTCGTTCCCACCCCAGCACTCGGCTCACCGCCGCGACGTGGTACCTCCGGCTGACAGAACATCCATTCCCGCCCACGGCGGTCAGGCCACAGCTCCGAGCCCGTTCTTCGCCACCAGTGTCAGCAGCTTCAGTGACGTGCCTCGGGGGCGCTTCTCGCCACGCTCCCACTGGCTCACCAGGCCCGTCGTCACGTTGAGGTAGCGTGCGAATACCGCCTGGCTCGCACGCTCGCGCAACCGCAGTTCCCGGATCGCCTCCGGCGTCATCTCCTCGACCGGCGTGAGGCACATCTCGTCAAACTTGCGCATGGTCCGCTTCGACATGACGCCCGCCTCCGCCAGACCGAGCGCCGCCTCGTGCGCCGCCGCCAGCGCTTCACTCCTGTATTGCTTGGTCATCGCATGTCACCTCGATAATCGCTCCCGTGGCCTGCGCCGCTTCGATGCTTGCCGCATCCAGCGACAGATACTCGTCGGCCAGCACCCGGTAGGTTATCAGTTCGTCTCGTCGCAGGTTTTCCCGGTCGCTCTTGGCGAACCCGTAAACGAAGAACGCCAGCGCCCCCCGGTGGAACAGCACGATTGTACGGAACCCGCCGGAACGGCCGCCACCCTTGCGGGCGATGCGCTGCTTGATGACGCCACCGCCAAGGTCGGCGTCGATCAACCCCTTTCCGGCACGCCGAACCGCTTCGCACAGCGCCGCATCCTCCAACTCCTCGCGGTCGGCGAACCGGGCGAACGCCTTGGTCTTGAACGTTTGCAACCCGGACCTCGCCAGTGACCGCCTTCATGGTTCCTATTGTAATACTCGGTGCGGTGTTTTCAATCCACGCAGGCCGATCCTGCCGCCGTCTCCGCCATGCGGGTTCTCTTCTAGCGCCCAGCTCGCTCGACAGACCATAGCCAGGGTCACCCCACGGTTACCGCGAAGGACGTCAGGTTCCTGCACCACCTGGGACACGATCCCGTCCCGGATTTGAACAATCTGCATTCGTCTTGAAGAGCGTTCTGTGGATGTCGCCTCTTGCCGAATGGCCATGGGGACAAATGGCCAATGATTACAGACAGGTGTCTGACACAGGTGCCAAACACTCGGACCTGGTCCCGGCGACACCGGGTGAACAGCCGGTTGGTACCGATGCAAGCGACCGTGCCTCCTGCGCCACGGCACTCCCGGGCCGATAGCGAATTCCGGGCACGGACCGCCCGGCGATGCCGATCGCGTCCCGGTGGCATCACCGGGTAGACGGCAGGGCAGAAACCTCCACGCACGCCACGGTCGGCGTTCCGCTCCGGGGACCCCCGCGACCCGGTTTCGGCACCCGCGGTCGGCCGCGCCCGGCGCCGGTCCGCTTCCTTCGAAGTGACGGCCCGGGTTGGGCCGCGAGGTGCGCGCGGCTTCGCGCCGCCGGTTCCGTGCGTGTCCGGTGCGGCGTATAAGGTGGCACCATGCCGTCGGGCCCGGCCCGGACGCACAGCCTGCCGGAGCCATCGTACCCATGGTGGGTCGAGAACCCGATCGCGACATTGCGCCCGTCTTCCTGCCCGCGGGCGATACCGGGCTGGTGATCCAGTACGGCGACACCGTGGACGCCGCCGTGAACCGCCAGGTCCGCGGGCTGGCCACCTCCGTGGCCGGCCTCGACCTGCCCGGCGTGGTGGACCTGGTGCCGACACTGCGCTCCCTGCTCGTCCACTACGACCCGCTGGTGGTCTCCCACGCCGACCTGGTCCGCGCCATCACCCCGCTCACCCGGCGCCGCCACACCACCGGGCTGTCCGGGCGCCGGTGGCGCATTCCGGTCTGCTACGAGGACGACTGCGCGCCGGACCTGCCGCTGGTTGCCGAACTTACCGGTCTCGATCCCGCCGAGGTGGTGCGCCGTCACGCCGCCACCGAGTTCGAGGTCTTCATGATGGGATTCCTGCCCGGGTTTCCCTACCTGGGCATGCTGCCCCAGGAGTTCGACCTGCCGCGGCGCAGCAACCCGCGGATCCGCGTGCCTCCCGGGTCGATTTCCGTCGCGGCCCGCCAGTCCACCGTCTACACCCTGGCGAGTCCCGGCGGCTGGCACCTGATCGGACGCACTCCCGTGCGCTTCTACGATCCCGGCCGCGAGCGCCCGATCCTCGTGCGCGCGGGCGATCTGGTCCGGTTCGAGCCGGTCCCGATGGCGCGGTACCGGGAACTGAACGCCCGGCCCGAATGCCACGAGATCCAGCCGGAGGTCAGCGGGTGAACGCGCTCGGGATCATCGAACCCGGATTCGGCGTGACGGTGCAGGACCTGGGCCGTCCGCGCACACAGCACCTCGGGATACCGGTCTCCGGCGTGCTCGACCCTGTCGCCCTGCACCTTGCCAACGCGCTGGTCGGCAATGCCCCCGACTGTGCCGCGCTCGAGATTCGCCTGGCGGGGCCCGTGCTGGAAGTCAAGGCGCCGGCGGTCCGCCTGGCGCTCGCCGGCACCCGCACCCCGCTCGAGGTTTCCGGCGCCGGCACGGTGCCGGCTCACCGCGCCGTGCGGCTTCGACGTGGCCAGAGGGTGCGGATCGGGCCGCTTGCCGACAGCGGCTCGGCGGTGCTCGCGGTCGAGGGCGGCTTCGATCTGCCCGCCGTCGCCGGCAGCCTCTCGACCTGCGTGCGGGCGCGCATCGGCGGTCTTGCCGGCCGCGCGCTGATGGCCGGCGACGCGCTGGCACTGCGCATCGGGGACCCCGTACCCCGCGGTGACTGCCGGCTGCCCCTCGACATCTACCTCGACGAGACGGGTCCCGTGCGCGTGGTCCCCGGCCCGCAGCGGGATGCGTTCACCGCGGCCGCGTTCGACCTGTTTCTCGCGAGCATCTGGCAGGTGACGCACGATGCCGACCGCATGGGCATACGGCTCGAGGGGCCGGTGCTCGAGCACCGTTGCGGCCACGACATCGTCTCCGACGGCATAGTCACCGGCTCGGTGCAGGTGCCCGGAACCGGTCGGCCCATCATCCTTCTGGCCGATCACCAGACCACCGGCGGGTACCCCAAGATCGCAACGGTGATCTCGGCGGACATCGCACGGCTCGGACGCCTGCGGCCGGGTGATGCGGTGGGTTTCAGGCCGGTGAGCGTCGAGGAAGCGCAGGCGGCCCGGTCCGCCCAGCGGGACTGGCTCGAGGAGATGGCGGCGTCGCTTGAACCCGCCGGCGCGTGGCTCGACCGGGACGCGCTCTACCGGGAGAACCTCATCAGCGGCGTGGTCTGAACACTCAGGCGCCGCGCCGGTAGAGATCGCATCCGTTCCCGCCGTCGCTGCGAACAAGCCCGCCGGTCGCGAGCAACCTGTTGATGTGCGCGATGGTCTCGCCGAAGGCGAAACGGGTCTGGAAGGTGTCGAGCTCGCGCGGAAACAGAGCCCGCATCACCGCCGATGCGGGGGCCGGCTCGCTGCAGGCATCCAGCGTCATCGCGAGACGCGCCTCGTGGTGGCGGCCGAGATCGGCGATCCGGGTCCGCAGCTCGCGGTACGGCCGGTTGTGGGCTGGCAGCACCAGCACGTCGTCGGCCACCTCGCCGAGCGATCCGAGAAAATCCAGGTAATCCGACAGCGGATCGGCATCGGGCTCCTGCCACCACACGGCAATGATCGGGGTGATCCGCGGCAGCAGCATGTCGCCGCCCAGCAGCACCCGGTCGCTTTCGCTGTAGAGCGCGACGTGATCGGGCGAGTGGCCGGAACCGAAGATCGGCTGCCACCGCCGGTCGCCGATGCTGAACCCGGTCTGCGAAGTGATCCGGCTGTAGGACACCGGGATCGGGGTGACCAGGCCGCGATAGTCGTTACCGAGCTCGCATTGGGCCTGGATGTCATGCTCGTCGAAACCGGCGCGGCGGTAGAACTCCTGCATCTGCGGCGACCGGTCGCTCTCGGTGTCGAGCCAGGTCGACCGGGCCATCAGCCATTCGACCCGGCTCATCCACAGGCCCGCACCGGTCCGCTCCTGCAGCCAGCCGGCCATGCCCACGTGGTCCGGGTGGAAGTGGGTGACGATGATGCGTGTGATCGGACGGCCGTTCAGCCTGGTTGCCAGCAGCCTCTCCCACACCGCCCTCGTTCCGGGATCGGCAAGGCCGCAGTCGACCAGCGTCCAGCCGTCGCCGTCCTCCAGCAGGTAGAGATTGACGTGGTCGAGCGCCAGCGGCATCGGCAACCGGATCCACAGGATGCCGGGGGCGATCTCGATCGGGTCGTCGGGCTCCGGAATCCGGGCGCCGAGGACATAGTCGACGTTGCTTTCCATGGCCGGCACCATACCGGCGGGACCAACTGTTGCAATACACCCCCCGGTCCTGTCAAACAGGCGGGATCAGGCTCGGGAACGGGAGAGGGACTCATGCCGCTTGAGGGAAACTGGCTGCTCATCGTCAGCATGGACGTGGCTCCGGAAAAGGAGGCGCTGTTCAACGAGGTCTACGACACCGAACACATTCCCTACCTGTCCGAGGTGCCCGGCGTGATCTCGGTCTCGCGCCTGGTTCGCGAACCGCTCGAGCTCAACCTGGGCGGATCCGTGCAGGCGATCGACGTGGCCGATGAACCCAAATACTGCGCCATGTACGAGATCACCGGCCCGCAGGTCCTGACCAGCGCCGCCTGGGGCAAGGCCGGCGAGAAGGGCCGGTGGGCGAGCGAGGTCAGGCCGCACACCTTCAACCGGCGCCACGTGCTGCGCCGGGTGCCGGACGGGAACTGACACGCCCTTGACAGGGATCCCGTTCCTCTCGGGCGCCGCCATCGACGCCCTTGCCATTACCGGCAGGGACGTCATGGACATGATCGAGGAACTGCTCGCGCGGCGTGACCGTGGCACCGTCTGGTGGGCGGACAAGTCGATGATCCGGACCCCGGACGGGCGCTACATGATGTCGGTCATGGCGGCAGCCGACGATCCCGCCTGCCTGGTGGTGAAGTCGCTCATCGTGAACGACCGCAACGGCGCACGGGGACTTCCAGCGCTCAACGGCCTGATCACGGTGCTCGACGGCGAAACCGGCGTGCCGCTTGCAACGCTTGATTCCAACCGGGTGACCGAGCTGCGCACACCGGCACTCAGCTGCGTGGCGGCGCTGCGGCTGTGCCGGACCGACGCCTCGGTCGCCGCCTTCGTCGGCTGCGGCGTCCAGGCCCGCAGCCACCTCGACGCCTACCTGGAGCTGTTTCCGCTGCGCGAGATCCGGCTGTTCGGGCGCGGGCGTCCCAACATCGACCGGCTGGCCCGGCTCGGGCGCGACCGGGGCCTCGGGGTGGAGATCTGCGACACGCCCCGCCAGGCGGTCGAAGGTGCGGACATCGTGACCAGCACCATCACCGTTTACCCGCCCGTGCCGCCGTTCCTCGATGCCGGCTGGCTCAAGCCCGGCGCCTGCGCCGTGATCACCGACAGCTCGTTGCCGTGGTTCCGCGAGACCTTCGGCGCGTTCGACCGCATCATCATCGACGACATGGAACAGGAAGCCGGCATGGCGAAGAAGCTCGCCGACCCCGACCTGGTCAGCGGCGACCTCGCCGACCTGGTGGCGGGGCGCACAGGCGGGCGCGGATCGCCGCGGGAGCGCACGGCGTTCAATTTCCGTTCGCACCCGGTCGGCGACCTCGCGTTCGCAGCACTCGCGGTCACGCGGGCCTTCGGCGGCAGCCGGGGCGCCATGGACAGGTCACCCGGCACCTGCTAGACCACCGCCGGGTCTGTTCGGGACCCCGTGCCCCGTGCCAGGTGACGGAGGAAACTGATGAAGATCAACGGCAATGCCGTGCGCCCGGGCAACGTGCTCGAGCACAATGGGCGGCTGTGGGTGGCGGTTCGCATCCAGGCCGTCAAACCCGGCAAGGGCGGCGCCTTCAACCAGGTCGAACTCAAGGACATCCGGAACGGCTCGAAGCTCAACGAACGGTTCCGCGCCGATGAACAGGTGGAACGGGTGCGGCTTGAACAGCGCAAGGCACAGTACCTGTATCGCGATGACGACCTGATCACCTTCATGGACAGCGAGACCTACGAACAGTCCGCAATCAGCGCGGACCTGCTGGGCGAGCAGGCCATCTACCTGCGCGACGGCATGGAGGTCACGGTGGAAAGCTACGAGGGGGAACCGCTGTCGGTGATCCTGCCGGACACGGTGACGATGGAGGTGGTCGAGGCCGACGCGGTGGTCAAGGGACAGACCGCGTCCTCGTCCTACAAGCCGGCCGTGCTCGACAACGGCGCACGCATCATGGTTCCGCCCCACATTGCCGCCGGAACCAGGGTGGTGGTAAAGCCGGCGGAAGGCACCTACGTGGAGCGCGCCAAGGACTGACGCGCCAGGGACTGGCCGGACACATGCGCAGCGCCATCATCAACGTCATGGCCCGGGCCTGCTACAAGGTGGCGCGCGGTCTCATCCATGATTTCGGCGAGGTCGAACAGCTGCAGGTGTCCCGCAAGGGCCCTGCCGACTTCGTTTCCACCGCAGATCTCGGCGCCCAGCGCGGCCTGGTGCGCGAGCTGTCGCGCGCCCGGCCGGAGTACGGTTTCCTGCTCGAGGAATCCGCTCCGGTCGAGAGCAGGGATCCGCTGGGCCGCCGCTGGATCGTGGATCCGCTGGACGGAACGACCAACTACCTCCACGGCCTGCCGCACTGGGCGATTTCGGTCGGGCTGGAGGAGAGCGGGGAGCTGGTGGCGGGGGTCATCTACGACCCGGTCCGCGACGAACTGTTCTGGGCCGAGAAGGGTGCCGGCGCCTTTCTCAACAACCGGCGCCTGAGGGTGGCGGAACGGCGCGGTCTCACCCAGTCCCTGATCGCGACCGGCCTGCCGTTCGCCGGACAGGGCGACCACGATGCCGCGTTTGCCCAGCTGCGCGCCGTCGCGGCGGAGACCGCCGGCATCCGCCGTACCGGGGCGGCAGCACTCGATCTCGCCTATGTTGCCGCGGGACGATACGACGGGTTCTGGGAAAACGGGCTGCAACCGTGGGACATTGCCGCCGGAATCGTCCTGGTGCGGGAGGCCGGCGGATACATCACCGACCGGGCCGGCGGCAGGGACATGATGGTCTCGGGCGACGTGGTGGCCGCCAGCGCCCGCGTCCACCATCGACTGTTCGCCCTGGTCCGTGCGCGCCGGGACCGGACGCCATCGTCCTGAAGGGGCATGTCGTTGTCGCGGGAACGGTGTTGGGATAGGTTGCCGGTGCTGCGCAAACCCGGGTGGAGGCCCAGGCGGATGACCGCGACACGATCCGGAATCCGATTGGCCGGCAGTGTGCCGGTCGGGCTGCTGCTGGTCACCTGCCTGCTGTACCCGGAACCTGCGGGCGCGGATGGAACGATCGTCATCGGCACCGTGCGTCCCGCGGTCACGGTCAACCGGGAAGTAATCGAGAGCCTGCCGGCCGTTCCGGTCCTGCCGGCGCCTCTGCTGAAGCAGTCCGATACCGGGAGCGGGGACGCGCCGGGCGGACAGGCCTCCGAACCCGGGCTTCCCCCAATGACCGGGGATGAAGACGCGCAGGGCAAACAGGCGTCCGAACCCGGGGTTCCTCCGATTCCCGTGCTCGCCAGGCCGCGGAACCGTCCGTCGCTGGTGTTCACCAGGCGCGGTACCGGTGACACCACGGTCCTGCCGCCGCCGGCGATCCCCCCCGGCCTGCTGTCCACGCTCTCGCAGGATTCACTGCTGCCCGAAGCGGTCGACGCCCCGGGCGCGCCCCCGGCCCTGCCCGAACCCGTGCTTCGCCGCAAGGCGGAGAAACCGGATGCCGGAACCGTGACGACGGCGGCCAGGACGCCGCCCGCCACGCGAGCGGAGCTGGTGGCCGTGCGCATCGAGTTTGCGGCCGGCTCGGCGTTGCTGCCGGACAACGGTCCCGAAACGCTGGAGCGCCTGCTCCCGGTCCTCGGGACCAGCGCGACCTCCCGGTTGCTGGTGGCAGCCTACGCCAGCGCGCCTGATGACAGCCGGGTCAAGGCCCGCCGCCTGTCGCTCTCGCGCGCACTGGCCGTTCGCTCGCACCTGATATCCCAGGGGATCGACGGATTGCGTATCGATGTGCAGGCGCGCGGCAACGTGGCGTCGGACGGCCCGGCCGACCGGGTGGATGTCACGGTGCTGGAACAGCGCCAGTGAGCGTCGCCGGCCCGACACGCCCGTGTCTGCGAGAAACGCGGTGACCGACCCGCGCCAGTTCCTGGTCCGGACCGCACTTTTTCTCGGCATCGTCGCCGCGGGCGTCCTGGCGCTGTCCGGCGCCCTGGTCTCGGCATTCATGGCAAATCCGGCGCTGAACGGGATGATCGTTGCCGCTCTGCTGATCGGGATCATCTTCATCGTCCGCCAGCTGCTGCTGCTTCGTCCCGAAGTCGCCTGGGTCGAGGAATTCCGGTCCGGCCGGCCGGCACATGCAATCCAGCGGCAGCCGAGACTCCTGGCGCCGATCGCGACCATGCTCGGAGAACGCCGCGACCTGACCGTCAGCCTGTCGGCCACCTCCATGCGTTCGCTGCTCGACAGCCTCGATTCGCGGCTGGCGGAATCGCGGGACCTGTCGCGGTACCTGATCGGCCTGCTCATCTTCCTCGGCCTGCTGGGAACCTTCTGGGGACTGCTTGGCACCGTCGATGCCATCGGGTCCGTCATCAACGACTTGACCATCGAGGGCGGCGACCTGGGCATGGCGTTTTCCGAGCTGAAACGGGGGCTCGAATCGCCCCTGTCGGGAATGGCCACCGCCTTCAGCTCGTCGCTCCTGGGGCTGGCGGGATCGCTGGTGCTCGGGTTTCTCGACCTCCAGCTCGGCCAGGCGCAGAACCGGTTCTACAACGACCTCGAGGAATGGCTCTCGGGATCCACCAGGCTTGGAGCCGGCGGCGGGTTCGGGGACGGCGAGACCTCGGCCAGCGCCTACCAGTCCGCGCTGTTCGAACAGACCGCGGAGAGCCTGGACAGGCTGCAGCGTGTCATCCTGCGCAGCGAGGACGACCGCCGGTCCGCCAATGCCAACCTGCTGGAACTGAACGAGACACTTTCGACGCTGCTCGGCCAGATGCAGGTCGAGCAGGGGCTGATGCTGCGGATCGGCGAGGCACAGATGGAGCTGAAGCCGGTCCTCGACCTCCTGGTCCAGGACCTGTCCCAGCAGCGTGGTGACCGGGCCATCGTTCACCTGCGCAACATCGAGGCCCTGCTGGTCCGTCAGCAGGAGGAGGTCCAGACGGCGCGGGTCGAGGCCGTCGACGAGATCCGCCAGGAAATCAGGCTGCTTGCCAGGACCATCGCGGCGCTGGCGGAGGAAGATCGCTAGGGCGGGGGAAGGGAGGCGGCCATGACGGCACTCGCCGGTCGGTCCCGAACCCGGGACACCAATACCTGGCCGGGATTCGTCGACGCGCTGGCGACACTGCTGATGGTCATCATCTTCGTGTTGATGATCTTCATCGTCGCCCAGTTCTACCTGACGCAGCTGCTGTCGGGCCGGGACGAGGCGCTGGACCGGCTGCAGCGCGAGGTCCAGGACCTGATATCCCAGCTCAGCCTCGAGCGCGATATCGCGTCGGAACTGCGCGTCAACCTGTCAGAGGCAACGGCCAGCCTCCACTCCTCGATCGCCGAACGCGACCGGCTCGGTGTCCGGCTCGAGGAACTCGCGGACCGCAACAGTTCGCTCGAGCTGCTCTTGGCCGAGGCGCAGGCCGACCGCGAGACGCTCAGCCGGCGGCTGGCGACCTTCGAGAGCCTGCAGGGCAACCTCGACGAGAACATCGCCCGGGTCATCAGTGAACGCGACGCCCTGCTCGCGAGACTGCACGCCGCGGAGATGGAGGCACGGCTGAACAGGGCGGAGCGGGACGAACTCGATGCCGGCATGCAGGAAGCACTGCAGGTCATCGAGGCCAACCGGGAGACCATCAGCCTGCAGTTGCGTGACCTCGAGGCGTTGCGCCGGGACATCGTCGCCCTGAAGACGGTCCGCGACCGGCTCGAACGCACCGTCCTGGAGCTGACCGCGCTCAGGACCTCGCTCGAATCCGACCTCGAGCAGGTGCACAGTTCCGCGTCGCTGACCGAGGACGACCTCGAGCTCGCACGCGAAATGCTCGACTCTCTGGTCGCGAAGCTGGCGGCGTCACGCGCCGAGAACCAGGAGCTGATCACCGACGGCGAGCAACGCGAAGCACGAGCGGCGGAACTCGTCGTACTGCTCACCGACGAGCGCGACCGCACGAGCTCGCTCCAGGCCCGGCTGGCCGAGGCCGAGAACCGCACCTCGCTGGCACAGGCGGAACTCGAGAAGCGGGACATCCGGCTCGCCGAACTGCTGTCGGCCCATGATCTGGCCAGGGAGCAGCTCACCGAGGAGCAGCGACTCTCCGCCGAGGCGCGCCTGCGGGTCGAGAGGCTGCGCCGCGAAATCCAGGCCCTCAACCGGCGCCTGCAGGAAATCCAGCTGGCACTGGAGGACAGCGAACGCAAGGCCGAGGAGCAGAAGGCCACCATCGTCAACCTCAACAGCCGGCTGAACGCGGCGTTGCTCAACCGGGTCCAGGAGCTCGCCCGGTTCCGCTCGGAATTCTTCGGCGAGGTGCGCAAGATCCTGCAGGGACGCGAGGACGTCCGGATCGTCGGTGACCGGTTCGTGTTCCAGTCGGAGGTGCTGTTCGCGTCCGGCTCTGATGAAATCGGCCGCGCCGGCAGGAGCGCCCTGCAACGGGTCGCCGAGGCGTTCGAGGAGATCCGCCCGCGGATTCCGAAGGAAATCGACTGGCTCCTGCAGGTGGAGGGTCACACCGACGCCGTCCCGATCCGGAGCCCGGACTTTCCCTCGAACTGGCACCTGTCGGCGGCACGGGCGATTTCGGTGGTGCAGTTCCTGAACGAACGCGGCCTGCCGGCGAAGCGTCTGTCCGCCGCCGGTTTCGGCGAGTTCCGCCCGGAGGAACCGGACGTGCGCGAGAGCGCACGGAACCGGCGGATCGAGATCAAGCTGACCCAGCGCTGAGGGAGTGCTACTCGCCGGCCGCCCGCAGCTGTGGGCCAGACGAGTCGGCACCGAACTGCAGTTCGGCGAACTGGGCATACAGGCGGTTGCTGCGCAACAGGTCGCCGTGGCTGCCGATCGCGACGATGCGCCCGCGGTTCAGCACCACGAGCCGGTCGGCACTCAGCACGGTCGCGAGCCGGTGCGCGATCACCAGCGTGGTCCTGCCATGCATGATGCGCTCGAGCGCACGCTGCACTTCGCGCTCGCCCTGGGCGTCGAGTGCGCTCGTGGCCTCGTCGAGCAACAGGACCGCGGGGTCGCGCAGGATGGCGCGGGCGATGGCGACCCTCTGGCGCTGTCCGCCGGAAAGCCGCACGCCGCGCTCACCGACCTTCGTGGCCAGCCCATGCGGCAACCTGTCGATGAATTCCATGGCATAGGCCGCCTCCGCGGCGGCCCGGATCTCGGTGTCGGTCGCCTCCGGCCGGCCATAGCGGATGTTCTCCGCGACATCGGCGGAGAAGATCACCGCATCCTGCGGAACCAGGCCGATGCGGGATCGAAGCTGCGCCGGATCGGCCTCGATCAGCGGCACGTCGTCCAGCGTGATCACACCGTTGCTCGGGTCGTAGAACCTGAGCAACAGGTGGAACATGGTGCTCTTGCCGGCGCCCGACGGGCCGACCAGGGCCACGGTCTCGCCCGGCTTGACCTCAAGCGAGACGTCGGAGATGGCAGCGTTGTCCGGCCGGCTCGGGTAGCGAAACGAGACATCGCGAAACCCGATGTGTCCGACCGGCGGAACCGGCAACGGCCTTGGAACGGCGGGTGCCGCGACCTCGGCCTTGGTGGCAAGCAGCCCCATGAGCCGGTCCATGGCGCCTGCCGCCATCTGCAGGTCCCCCATCACGTCGGACAGGGCTCCGGTCGATCCGGCAACCACCACGGCGTAGAAGACGAAGGCCGACAGTTCGCCGGCGGTAATCCGCCCGGCGAGCACGTCGCGCCCGCCGATCCACAGCACCAGGGTCACCGCGCCGAACACGAAGGCGATGACGACACCGGTGAGCGCGGCCCGGTTGCGGACCCGGTGCACCGCGGTCGCGAAGGCATCCTCGACCCGGCTGCCGAACCGGACCACGTCAATCTGCTCGTGACCGAATGCCTGGACAACGCGAATTCCGCCCAGGGATTCATCGACATGGGTGCCGATATCGGCCACCCGGTCCTGCGAGGCGCGGCTCAGCCGCCGCACACGTCGTCCGAGCAGGATGATCGGCGCCACCACGAGCGGGATCACCAGCAGCACCAGGCCCGAGAGCTTCGGACTGGTCACCAGCAGCATGATGAGACCGCCGGCGAACATCAGCGCATTGCGCATGGCAATCGACACCGATGCGCCGACCACGGTCTGGACCAGGGTGGTGTCCGCCGAAATCCGCGAGACCAGTTCTCCGGTGTTCCTGGTCTCGAAGAAGGCGGGGCTCAGGTGGATCACGTGGCTGAACACCGCCTTTCGCAGGTCGGCGACGACCCGTTCGCCTACCCAGGCAACCAGGTAGAACCGGCTGTAGCTGGCCACGGCAAGCAGCAGCACCACTGCGAGGATGATGATCACCGCCTGGTCGAACACGAGGGGATCGCCCATGGCAAATCCCTCGTCGATCAGGACCCGCAGACCGATGCCGACCGCAAGCACGGTTGTCGCCGCGATGGTGAGCGCGACCGCGGCTCCGACAATCGGCCAGCGGTATGGAACGAGATAGGGAACCAGCGTCGTCAGCGTCGACAGTTCACGCCGGCCATCCGGCTCGTTGTCGTGTCTCAGCAATGGTCTTCCCGTCGGCAACCCCGGTTGCGTAGGTCACACTATTGGCTTTCGGCTCCCGAAAGGCAACGTCGGTCATTTTCCCGACGGTACCCGCCGGGATCCGGAGACGACTTGCACCCGTTTTCCATCAGGAGTATACGACCGTTGTCCGTGATGGAGCGTCCGCCATGAAGCCCGAAATCCACCCCGATTACCATGAAATCACCGTCGTCATGACCGACGGGACCGAGTACAAGACCCGCTCGACGCTGGGCTCGGAAGGCGACGTGCTGAGGCTGGATATCGACCCCAAGACCCACCCTGCCTGGACGGGGCAGCGCCGGGTCGTCGATACCGGCGGACGTGTTGCGCAGTTCAACCGGCGGTTTGCCGGTCTGGGCGCGAACAGCTGACGAAATCGCTCGTCGGCATGTCTTGACGTTCTCCTGACAGGTTCCCATATCCCCTGAAGTTCCGGATCGCTGCGTGTCAGGGTCCGGAAGCACGCACCCGGGTTCGGCCAGTCGGCGGACCCACCGTCCACATTGCTTGTGCGAAAGGATATGGACCAATGCGCACCATCGACTTTACCCCCTTCTTCCGTTCCTCGGTCGGCTTCGACCGCATGGCGAACCTGCTTGATGCCGCCTACCGGGCCGAGGGGTCGAACCAGACCGGCTATCCGCCCTACAACATCGTTCGGACCGACAACGATCACTACAGGATCTCGATGGCGGTGGCCGGATTCTCCGAAGCGGACATCGACGTCACGGTCAAGGAAAACACGCTGGCGGTCAGCGGCAAGCTTGCCGCGCAGGATGGGGGCAAGGAGAGCGCCTTCCTGCACCGCGGAATCGCGACCCGCGCCTTCGAACAGCGGTTCGACCTTGCCGATCACATCTTGGTCACCGGTGCGAGCATGGAGAATGGCCTGCTCCACATCGACCTGGTCCGCGAGGTTCCGGAGGAGAAGAAGTCGCGCAAGATCGCGATCGGCTCCCGGCCTCACACGGTGATCGACAACTCCTCTGCCGCGGCCTGACCGTCGGCGGCGGCTCTCCCCGGTACGACCGGGCGCGCACGGGACCGGCTCCTCCGGTCCCGTGCGCCTGCCGGACATCATCCGGACATGAATGCCGCAAGCGCGTCGAGGGTCTCGTCGGGCTGTTCAACCATCATCATGTGCCCGGCGCGCTCGAGCACAACCGTGCTGCTTTCGGCAAGCGCGTCGGCCAGCGGCGCCGCTGCGCGCGCCGGCGTCATACGGTCATCCGACCCGAGCAGCAGCAACGCCGGGCAGGCAACGGCGGCCGCTGCCTCGAGCCCGTCCTTCCAGTCATTGCACGCGGCAAGGTCGTTGGCGAGCACGCCCGACGCCCCGGCCTCGAGCAGCCGCAGGCTCGCACCGGTGACCCAGAGCCCCGGAGCCCGGTGACCGCCGATCTGGCCACGGCGCCCGACCCCCCATCCCACGATCGACTCGTACGCCTCGTGTCGTCCTTCCCGTGCCGCCCCGAGCAGGTCTGGATGCACCGGCATGTGCGCCAGCGCCCCGAGCAGTGCCAGCCGGCTGACGGAGTCCGGATGGCGTGCCGCATACGCAAGCACGATCAGCGCCCCGAGCGAATGTCCGACGAGATGCACCTCCCGGGCGCCGGCCGCGTCGAGTACCGCGGCGAGCCAGTCGGCATAGCCCGGCACCGAATCCGGCGCCGGCCCCTGCGAGCGTCCGTGGCCCGGCAGGTCGAGACCAAGCACCGAGAAGCCGTGATGGGCGAAGTAGCGCGCCTGCATCGACCAGACGGTGTGATCCATTCCGGCGCCATGCACCAGAACCAGCGTCGCCCGGCCGGGCTCGAAGGGTGCCCCGCCGGTGGCCGCAAACACCCGCCGGCCCCGGACTTCGAGTTCCATCGTCAGCTCGCCCTGCGTACCGTGGCGGCCCTGAGCGCCTGGCGCAGGTCGGCGACCAGGTCCGCAGGGTCCTCGAGACCGACCGACAGACGGACCAGGTCCTCGGACAGGCCGGCCCCGCGCATGGTCTCCGCGTCCATCTGCTGATGGGTCGTGCTTGCGGGATGGATGACCAGTGACTTGGCATCTCCCACATTGGCCAGATGCGACCACAGGCCCAGCCGCTCGATGAACCTGCGGCCGGCCTCGCGCCCGCCCCTGATGCCGAAGGCGATCATCGACCCGGCACCGGAGGGAAGCAGCCGCCGCGCGAGCTCCCGGTCGGGATGATCGTCAAGCTCGGGGTAGCTGACCCATTCCACCGCGTCGGACCCGGCGAGGAACCGGGCAACGGCGCGTGCGTTGGCAACGTGCCGATCCATGCGCATCGGCAGGGTCTCGACGCCCTGGAGGATGTGGAACGCGGTTGCGGGCGCCATGCACGCACCGAAGTCGCGCAAGCCCTCGGCTCGCGCCCGCATGATGAAGGCCTGGGGTCCGAATTCCTCGGTGAAGTCGAGCCCGTGATAGCCGGCATACGGCTCGGTGAGCGTGGGAAACAGTCCCGACCCCTCCCAGTCGAAGGTGCCGCCGTCCACCAGCACGCCGCCAATCGCGACACCGTGACCGCCGAGCCACTTGGTTGCGGAGTGGACGATCAGGTCGGCTCCGTGATCGAACGGCCGGCACAGCCACGGAGTGGCAAAGGTCGAGTCCACCATCAGCGGTATGCCGGCGGCATGGGCGATCTCCGCGATCGCGGGAATGTCCATGATCTCGAGGCCGGGATTGCCGATGGTCTCGCCGAACACCAGCCTGGTTTCCGGGCGGATCGCGGCGCGGAACCCCTCGAGATCACGCGGGTGCACCTTGGTGGTCTCGATCCCGAAACGCGGCAGGGTATGGCTGAACAGGTTGTGACTGCCGCCATAGAGCGCGCTCGAGGCGACGATGTGACCGCCCTGGCCCATCAGGGTCATGATGCCGAGGACCAGGGCGGCGTGGCCGCTCGCTGTCGCCACGGCTCCCACGCCGTTCTCGAGCGCGGCGACACGTTCCTCGAGAACCGCAACCGTCGGGTTCGAGATGCGCGAATAGATGTGGCCGGCCCGCTCGAGGTTGAACAGCGAAGCGGCGTGGTCCACGTCGCGGAACACGTAGGACGTGGTCTGGTAGATCGGAACGGCGCGCGCGCCGGTCGCCGGGTCCGGCTGTTGCCCGGCGTGCAGTGCGAGCGTGGTCGGGTCGTAGGTGTTTCCGGACGATGTCATGGTCGTGGTATCCTTCCCGCCGGCCCAGATCACCCATAGTGGCGGAGTCCGCACATGCCAGCAACTCGCGTTCAGGTCGACGCGGCGGCCCTTCGGATCCGGCAGCCGGCACTCCGCGCAGTGCCGGTTCCCGGTCGGTAATGCCGCATCGCCTCTTCCCGCTGCTCCTGGTGCTGGTCGCGCCGCTTGCCGCCATGGCGGCCGGGCCCGGTCATTCGGGTCCGCAGGCGACGGCGGGCACACTGGAAATCAGCGCCGTGCGCGCGCCGGCATCGCTCGGGGCGGCACGCAACGGTGTCATCTACCTTTCTGTCCGCAACACCGGTGATCAGCCGGACGCTCTGCTGGAAGCCCGGTCCGCGGTCGCGAAACGGACCGAGCTTCACACCCATGTCCATTCCGACGGCATCATGCGGATGCGCCGGGTCGACCGGTTCGGCATCCCGGCCAACGGCATGCTCGACCTTCGTTCCGGCGGGAACCACATCATGCTGGTGACACTGCACGAACCGCTGGTAACCGGCCGGCAGTTCGACCTGACCCTGGTGTTCGAGCACGCGGGCGCCCTGGATGTCAGGGTCGAGGTCGTGCCGTTCGGGTCCGGGCACCGTCACTGAAACAGCCGCCGCGCGGCTACTGCGCGCTCCACCCGCCGTCGAGCGACAGGGTGGTCCCGGTCATGTTGGCCGCGGCCCGGCTGCACAGGAACAGTGCCGCTTCAGCGATCTCCTCCGCGGTGGTGAAGGCGCCGGACGGCTGTTTTTCCAACAGCAGGTCGCGGGTTGCCTGCTCGACCGGGATGCCGGCAGCACCGGCCCGGGCCTCGATCTGCGCCATCACCAGCGGCGTGTGCACCCATCCCGGGCAGATCGCGTTGCAGGTCACGCCGCTGCCGGCTGTCTCCAGGGCAACGACCCGGGTCATGCCCACCAGTCCGTGCTTTGCCGCCACGTAGGCCACCTTTTCCACAGACGCCACCAGGCCGTGGACGGAGGCGATGTTGATGATCCTGCCCCAGCCGCGCTGCTTCATTCCGGCAACCACCGCCTTGGTGGCATGGAACGCCGCTGACAGGTTCACGCCGATGACATCGTCCCAGGCCTGGTCCGGGAACGCCTCCACCGGCGAGGTATGCTGGATGCCGGCGTTGTTGACGAGAATGTCGACCGGCCCGAGCTCGTCAGCTGCCCGCGACAGCATGGCGCGAACCTGTTCGGGCCGGCGCATGTCGGCGTCGCTGTAGAGCACCCGCACCGAGCACCGGCGCTCGAGTTCCGCCCGCTGTTCCTCGATGTCCGCCGCGTCACCGAAACCGTTCAGCACCAGGCCCGCGCCCGACTCCGCGAAGGTCCGGGCGATGACCCGGCCGATGCCGCTGGTCGACCCGGTCACGACAGCGACCCTGCCGCGCACTGCGGACTGTTCCACGGTCCCGGTCATCCGCGGACCGCGGCCGCAATCGCGGCACCGAGATCGGCGGTCGTTGCCTGGCCGCCGAGATCGGGGGTCTTCGGTCCGCCGCCGGCGATCACGTCCTCGCAGGCCCGCACGATGGCCGCGGCGGCCTCGCCGTGGCCGTGGTGCTCGAGCAGCATGGCGCCGGACCAGATCTGGCCGATCGGGTTGGCAATGCCCTTCCCCGCGATGTCCGGGGCCGAACCGTGCACCGGCTCGAACATCGAGGGGAGATCCATGTCCGGGTTGATGTTGGCGGACGGCGCGATGGCGATCGAACCCGCGACCGCGGGGCCCAGGTCGGACAGGATGTCGCCGAACAGGTTGGAGCCCACCACCACGTCGAACCAGTCCGGGTGCAGCACGAAATGGGCCGTGAGGATATCGATGTGATACTGGTCGGTCTCGAGCTCGGGGTAGTCGGCGGCCACGGCGCGGAACCGCTCGTCCCAGTACGGCATCGTGTGGATGATCCCGTTCGACTTCGTCGCGGAGGTGACCTTCTTCAGCCCGAGTTCCCGGCAGAGCGAGAACGCGTAGTTCAGGATCCTGTCGGTGCCATGGCGGGTGAAGATGCTCTCCTGTACCGCCATTTCCTGGTCCGAACCCCGGTGCAGCCGTCCGCCGATCTCCGAGTACTCGCCCTCGTTGTTTTCCCGGACCACCCAGAAATTGATGTCCTCGGGACCCCGGCCGGCCAGCGGACACGGCATGCCGCGCAGCATTCGAACCGGGCGCAGGTTGACGTACTGGCGCATCTCGCGCCGGATCGGGATCAGCAAGCCCCACAGCGAGACATGGTCCGGGACACCGGGATAGCCGCAGGCGCCGAGAAAGATCGAGTCGAACTCCTTCAGGGTCTCGATTCCGTCCTCCGGCATCAGGCGGCCGGTCTTGTGGAAGCGCTCGCAACCCCAGTCGAATTCCGTGAAGCTGTACTCGATCCCGAACCTGGCGCCGGCAGCCTCGAGGACCCTGAGACCTTCCGGCACCACCTCCCAGCCGATCCCGTCGCCGGGAATGACCGCAATCCTGAGTGCTGACATGTGGCGTGCTCGCTCCTGGTGGTGATGGCCGCGCCCCGCCGGGCCGCGGCCCTATATAGGAGAGGGCCCCGTTCGTGCGCCAGCACTGATTGACCGGGTCACACCGGCGGGGACACTATGGGGCGACGACATGACGCACATGAGGGACGGGGAATGATCGACCTGCGCAGCGATACGGTCACGCGGCCGTCACCGGCGATGTACCGGGCGATGGCGACGGCCCAGGTGGGTGACGACGTCTTCGGTGACGACCCCACGGTCCGGGAACTGGAAGAGACCACCGCCGACATGCTGGGATTCGAGGCGGGGCTGTACGTGACCTCGGGAACCCAGTCGAACTTCACCGCGGTGCTGACCCATTGCGGCCGCGGCGAGGAGTACATCATCGGCGAGGCCTACCATGTCTACCGGGCCGAGGCGGTGGGAACCGCCGCTCTCGGCGGCATCATCCCCCAGACGGTTCCGGTCCTCGCGGACGGCTCGGTCGATCTTGATCTGGTCGAGGCGCGGATCAAGCCCGAAGACATGCACTTTCCGCGAACCCGGCTGATCTGTTTCGAGAACACCCATAACGGCAAGGCGCTGGGGCCGGAATACATGGAACGGGCGGTGTCGCTGGCGCGCCGGCACGGGCTCGCGGTTCACCTTGACGGCGCGCGGCTGATGAACGCGGCACTCGCCACCGGCTGTGCGCCCAGGGATCTTGCGCGCGGGTTCGATACGGTCTCGCTCTGCCTGTCGAAGGGCCTGGGCGCGCCGGTCGGCTCGGTGCTGGTCGGCTCCCGGGACTTCATCGACGAGGCCCGCCGGGCGCGCAAGATGCTCGGCGGCGGCATGCGCCAGGCCGGCCTGATTGCCGCCTGCGGCCTGGTGGCCCTTCGCGAGCAGGTCGAACGCCTGGAGGACGATCACCGGCTCGCCGCCCGGCTCGCGTCGGGCCTCGCCCAGGTCCCCGGGGTCGGAACCGAACCGCAGGGCGCGAACACCAACATGGTGTTCATCACCGTGCCGGACGGGCACCGCCAGCCGGTGATCGAACACATGAAGCGCCACGGCGTCCTGATCGGCGGACGTCCGCCGACCTTCCGGCTGGTCGTGCACCGGGATATCGCGGAAGACGACATCACCACCACCGTCGACGCCTTCGCCGGGTATTTCCGAAACGCCGCATGAAGGTCGCGCTGAAGGACCTGCCGCGCCTGGTCTCCGGCCTGCCGCCGCAGCTTCGCGCCATCCTGGTCTACGGTCCCGACGACGGCCACGTCAGCGAGACGGCCGAGGCGCTGGCCCGAAGCGTGGTCGACGACCTCGAGGATCCGTTCCGGGTCACGGTGCTTCACGGGGAAACCCTCGCGGGCTCGCCGGGCATGCTCATGGATGCCGCGACCACGCCGGCCCTGACCATGGGCCGGCGCCTGGTCCGGCTTCGGCACGTCCCGGACCGGGCCGCATCACTGTTTGCGGAACTTGCGGCGGCTGCCGGCGTCGACTCGGTCACGGTAGCGGAGGCGGGCGCGCTCAGGCCCTCCTCGCCGTTGCGCAAGCTGTTCGAGACTACCGAGACACTGGCGGCACTGCCCTGTTACGGCGACGACGGTGCCGGGCTGCGGCAGTTCATTCGCGAGGTCCTGGGCAGCCGGGATGTCCGGATCGAGGCGGATGCGCTTGATTTCCTGGCCGGGCGGCTCGGTGCGGACCGCCGGCAGACCAGGGCAGAGATCGAGAAACTGGCTCTCATGGCCGGGCCCGGACAGCAACTGGGCCTCGCCGAGGTGGTGGAGGCAGTGGGGGACAGCGGGGAACTGGGCTTCGGCGACATCGCCAATGCGGTTGCCCGCGGCGACGCCCCGCGGCTCGAGCGCGCCCTGGTGCGGGCCTGGGCCGGGGGCGACACTCCGGTCGGTGTCCTGCGGCTGGTGATGATGCACTTCCAGCGCCTGCACCAGGCCGCGAGCGCCCTCGGCGCCGGCCGCAACCTCGATGCGGCGCTGTCATCCCTGCGCCCGCCCGTGATTCCGTTCAACCGCCGCCCGTTCGCAGAGCAGGTGCGCAGCTGGCCGCCGGCCCGCATCGAGACCGTCCTGCGCCGGCTTCACGAGGCAGAACGACAGTGCAAGTCGACAGGGATCCCCGATCGGGCCGTCTGCGGACAGGTCCTGCTCGGCATCTGCCTGGTCCAGCGACAGGCCCGCGGCAGACAGGGCCGGCGGTAGGGCGTTCCGGCGCACCATGCAGCCGCGCCACCGGGCGCCGGCTATGTCAACCACTGCCGTACCGACCTATACTCCCGGTGGCGCACGGGCTCAGGCAGCAGCTGCCCGTGGCTGCCTAGCAAGGGGAGGAACAGTCATGAACCAGATGCAATGGACGCGGCGCGCGTTCATGTACGCGACGTCGAGCATCGGCGCAGCCGCGGTGTTGGGCCGTATCCCGGGGGCTTCGGCCGCGGACGGCCAGGCGCTCAAGATCTGGGCAAATCCGGGCGTGCACAAGGTCGGCGCGAAGGACTGGAGCGCCATGGAGTCCCAGGGCGGCATTTCCATCGCCGCGACCGCGAAGAGCGCGCGGGCCGACGAGGCGATCCAGAAAATGGTCGTGGGTGACGGCAACAAGCTCTTTGACGCGGTCACCGACAACGGGGGCGGCATGGAGGATGCGCTCGCCTCGCAGGGCGCCATCGTGCCCCTCGACACGGGCCAGGTTCCCAACTGGAAGAACATTCTTCCCGTCTACAACGAAGGGGGTCTCGCCGCCCACACCATCCGCTACGAAGGCCAGGTCTACGCGACGCCGATGATCTCGAATGCCGACTCAATGGCGTACGACTACAAGGCGCTCGGTTTCCATCCGGACAGCTGGGGCATCATGTTCGACGCCCAGTTCAAGGGCCGTGTCGCGCTGCAGAACGACTTCGGGCCGACATTGACCAACATGGCCATCTACCTGAAGGAAAGCGGCAAGATCGAGATCGACAACCCGTCCGACATGACGCCGAAGGAGGTCCAGGCGGTCTGCGAGTTCCTGATCGACTGGAAGAAGAAGGGCCAGTTCCGGACCTTCTGGGACGGATTCCAGAACGGTGTCGGCATCCTGGCCAGCGGTGAAGTACTGATGTCGTCCTGCTGGGAACCGATCCAGATCATTGCCAACCGCAAGACCGGCGACAAGGCCGACATCCGCTACGGCACCATGAAGGAAGGTCACCAGACCTGGAACAACATGATCATGCTGACCAGGGGCGGGCGCGAGCGCGGCGCGGACGAACTGTACTACAAGCTTGCCAATGTCTATCTCTCGCCATGGTTCGGCGCACGGACCCTGTCGGGACTGGGCTTTGCACCGCAGATGCTGGGCGTTGACGAATACATCAAGGCGCATCCTGACGATTTCGCACCCGATGTGCAGGAGGTCGTGCTCGACATCCTGACGCGAAAGAACGCCCGCTTCGCGGTTGCGGGCAATGCGTGGCAGAACGTCTTCCCGACCCACATTCGTGCCTACCAGGACTGGTGGGCGCGTCTGCAGGCGGCCTGACGGACCGTGACCCCGACGACGGACAGGGGCCGGGATCTCCCGGCCCCTCCCGACCGGTGGAGACGGCTTCTCGGGGAAGACGGCATCCAGAAATGGGTGTTCTACATCCCGGTCGTCTTCTTCATCCTGTTCTTTGCGGCGCCGATGGCGCTGACCGTGGTGTGGAGTGTCTTCGAGCGCACCCAGTTCTGGATGGAACCGGGCTTCACCCTGTTTGCCTACGAGAATTTCTTCACGTCCGCGCGGGCGGAGAACTACGTCCTGTCCATGCTGCATGCGGCAGCGGCGGTCGTCATCTCGTTTGTCATCGGCTTTCCCATAGCCGTCTTCATACGCCGGCGGGTCACCCGGGCGGCCCAGCACCGGGTCATCCTGCTGTTCATCCTGCCGTTCATGATTTCGGAACTGGTACGGGTCTTCGCCATGCGCCCGGTCCTCGGGCGCAACGGCGTCGTCAATTCCGTCCTCATGGAACTGGGGATCCTGTCGGAACCGATCACCGTCATCCTGTATTCGCCCCTCGGCGTGATCATCGGCGACGTCATGTCGTTCCTGCCGTTCATGATCTTTGCGGGGTTCCTGGCGCTGGAAGCGGTGCAGAACTACATCTTCGAGGTCTGTGACGACCTGGGGACCGGGCGTGTGCGGCTGTTTGCCGACATCGTCCTGCCCCTGGCCGCGCCCGGCATTTTCGCCGGCAGCGTGTTCATCTTCGTCAACTCGATGGGTGTCGCCCTGGTACCGACACTGCTCGGCGGGCCCGGTGCGGTGAATGCGGGGCTGATTGCCAATCAGGCCATCGTCGCCCTGGACTTTCCACTGGCCATGGCCATCAGCACGATCATGATCTTCACCCTCGTCCTGCTGCTCTATATCGGTCACCGGCTGTTCGACCTGACCAAGATCCTCGAGCCGATCAGCTGAGCCGGCCATGTACGACGACTTCGCCAACCCGTGGACCATCCGGCTGAAGTGGGCGTACCTGCTCGCCGTCGTGTTCGCACTGCTGATGCCGGTGTTCTACACCATCGGCATTTCCTTCAACCTGCATGGCTTCGGCGCCCGGATCTACGAATTCACCTTCGAGTGGTACCGCGTCGTCCTGGGCGACACGCTGCTCGTCATCTCGCTCAAGTGGACGCTGTACCTGGCGCTGGCGACGATCGCCGCGACCATTCCGATGGCGCTGCTGTCGGCGAAGTTCTACAAGCGCACGCGGCGCAAGGTCGCCTTCGTCGCGCTGATGCTCTCGCCGCTGTTCGTGCCCGCCGACATCATGGGCTCGAGCCTGCTGGTCTTCTTCAAGAACCTCGCGAAGGGGTTTGCCTGGCTCGGGCAGACGCTCGGCGTCGGCTGGTTCGACGGCTGGTTCGACCTGGGTTTCCTCACCGCGGTGATCGGACAGATCATCTATACCCATCCCTACGCGTTCATCGTCATCCTGATCACGATGTCGCGGTACCGCGTGCAGCAGACCGAGGCCGCCAGGGCCTGCGGCGCCAACGCCTGGCAGGCTTTCTGGGACGTCGAGTTCCCGCAGATCCGCGTCGGGGTGTTCAGCTCCTGCGCATTCGTGACGATCCTGTCGTTCAACGAGGCGGTGCGCACCGCGCTGCTGAAGGGCGGGTTCGATACCTTCTCCAACATGCTGGTCGCCCAGATGCTCAACATCGGCATGTCCGGCGAGTCCTACGCAATGGCCGGGATCATGAGCATCGTGTCGATGATAGTGATCGGGACGGTGATCGTTTACACTCTGGTTCGGGCCGAACGGCTGGAACGCAGGGCCCGGGCCATGGCCGAACCGGTGATGTCCGATTGACCGACACTCCATGCCAGAGACCCCGGAAGCCATGACCGAACCTGCCGCCAAAGCCGTGGAAGTTGTCGAACTGGGCAAGAACTACGGGTCCGTCACGGCCCTGAAGTCGGTGAGCTTCTCCATCGAAAGCGGCATGTACTACGCGCTGCTGGGACCGAGCGGAGGCGGGAAGACGACACTGCTGCGCCTGATCGGCGGTTTCCTGCGGCCAAGCGCGGGGCGCATCTTCCTGCACGGGCACGACGTCAGCCTCCTGCCGCCCAACCGCCGGCCGACCTCGATGGTCTTCCAGAACTATGCGCTGTTCCCCCACATGACGGTGGAGCGAAATGTCGCCTACGGGCTGAAGCTGCTCAGGGTTCCGGCAGGCGACATCCGCGACAGGGTGGACCGCATGCTCGCCATGGTCGGGCTCGAGGGCTACAACCGGCGCATGCCGCACGAGCTGTCCGGTGGCCAGCAGCAGCGTGTCCAGCTTGCCCGGTCCCTGGTGCTGGAGCGCGACATCCTGTTGCTCGACGAGCCCCTTGCCTCGCTCGATGCCAGGCTGCGCAAGGACATGTGCCTGGAGTTGAAACGCCTCCAGGAAAAGGTCGGAATCACGTTCATCCACGTGACTCACAACCAGGAGGAAGCGCTGACCGTGGCCGACCGGATCGCCATCATCGCCGACGGGGAACTGGTCGAGGAGGGATCCGCCCGGGACGTATACGAAACACCGAACAAGCGCTTCACCGCCGAGTTCATCGGCGACAACAACGTGCTGGAGGGCACGGTGTCGGATCTCTCCGCGAACAGCGCCACGCTCGACATCGGTTTCGCGAAGATCGACGTTCCCGCCCCGGGCGTCACCATCCGGACAGGAGAACGCGCCGCCTTCTCGATCCGCTCGGAGCTGTTGCGCATTGCCGGTCGCAACGAGGATATCAGCGACTCATGGCAGGTCGTCCCGGCGCGGTATGTCGAGGACGTCTACCTGGGGCTGACCGTCTCGCATCTCGTTCAGCTGCCCGACGGGACCGAGGTCGTCGCACGCGTCATGTCGGACAGCGGCGAGAACGGCCGTTTCGAACCGGGCGACGACGTGGCCGTGGGGTGGCCCGCCAACCGCGCCCGCCTGCACCTCGCCTGACCCGGCACGGCGATCTTGCCGGCGCCTATTCCTCGGGGTCCGCGGAACGGCCGTAGTCCTCGCGTGCGCCCCTCCCGGTGATGTAGCCGTCCCTCAGGTCCCGTGCGACACGCGCCGGGTCGCGGTCGCCGGGGTCACCGTAGCCTCCCCCACCGGCGGACTGCAGGTGCACCAGCGTGCCCGGTGCAAGGTCCAGGTACGGGGTCTTGCTCCCGAGCACGCGCTCCCGTTCGCAGCCGGGATCCAGCACATAGCGTGCGGCCGCGCCCGGTCGCCCGCCGCAAAGCCCGGGAGGCCGTGTCTCGTGCCTGTCGGCGCACAGGCACAGCCGGGCACCGTCCGCCTCGACGCGGAACGCACGGACAAAGCCGTTGCCGCCACGAAAGCGCCCCGCGCCGCCTGTATCGGGTACGATCTCGTAGGCTTCGAAGAACAGCGGGTTTTCCATCTCGTCCGCTTCGATGGGTATGTGTCCCGCGTTGCCCGGTCCGTAGCGGATGGCGTTCATCCCGTCGCGCACGGCCCGCGCACCGTAGGCGCCAGACGAGAGTTCAAGCGTGGTGAAGATGCCCCCGCCCTCCTCCCGGGGCCGGCGCCCCGCGATGACGGCGGTACCGGTCGACCCGGAACCACTGGCAATGGCCCGGTCACCCACGGCACCCGCAAGCGCCGTCATGGTCGCGTCGAGCACGCGGTAGCAGACGTCGCCGAACCCCACCATCGAGGCCGGTTTGCGGGCATCGACCAGTGTTCCCGGACGGGTCCTGACAATGACCGGCCTGTAGCTGCCGGCATTGGGCGGATTCTCGGGATCCGAGATCGACTTGATGGCGTAGTGCACGGCGGATGCGGCAGCGGAGTGGGAGCAGTTCATGCCGCCTGCCGACTGCTCGCTGCTGCCGGTGAGATCGACCACCATGTCGCTGCCGCGGATATCGATGCGAACATCGATCCATGTCTGCCGGCTCGATTGTCCGTCCCCGTCGAGGCAATCGCGGGCGCGGTAGGTCCCGTCGGGGAACCCGGCGATGCGCGCGCGCGTCATCCGTTCCGACCGGGTGATGATTTCCGTCATTGCCTCCCGCAACGTGCCGAGGCCGTAGCGCGAGGCCAGCGCGTGCAGCCGGCGCTGGGCGGTTTCACATGACGCGTACTGCGCACGCAGGTCGCCCAGGCCCGTCGACCGGTTGCGGATATTGGACATGATCATCTCGAACACGCCCGCATCGGGTTGCCCGGCCCTGAACAGCTTCACCGGCGGAATGAAGATGCCCTCCTGGTGGATGTCGGAGGTTGCCGGTGAGTAGCTTCCGGGCCCCATGCCGCCGATATCCGCCCAGTGTCCGCGATTGCAGGCAAAGGCGTAGAGTTCGTCTTCGAGGAATACCGGCCGTGCGATCAGCACGTCGGGCAGATGCGTGCCGCCGATGAACGGGTCGTTGGTGGCGAGCACGTCTCCCGGTCGCAGGTTGTCGAGTCCGATCGCGTCAACGGCGCCCTGCAGCTGCAGCGGCATGGTGGTGACGTGGATGGGAAAGCCATTCGGATCCTGGGCGACGATCTCTCCGTCCTCGTTCATCAGGCAGCAGGAGAGGTCCCCCTGTTCCTTCCACAGCTGTGTATAGGCCGTGCGCATGGTCATGATCTTCATGTCCCGCGCGATGGCGATGAGCGAGCCGTGGAGCACGGCGAGGGAGAAGGCGTCGACCGTCATCCGTTCCATCCCCTGCCGGCGGGACCGAGGACCAGGTTGCCGAAGCTGTCCACTTCCGCCGTCATGTCCTCGAGCACCACCGTTGTCGACGAGGCTTCCTCGACCAGCGCCGGGCCGGTGATCACGACGTCCGGGACAAGCCGGTCACGCCGGTAGACCGGGACGGAGCGCATGGCAGAGTCACCCGGCATCAGCGCCGCCCGCTCACCGGTCGGTCCCGTCCCTGCTTCCGTGTTCCCTGTCACCGGCAGCGGCAGGGTTCCGACCCTGCCGAGCGCATGCAGGCGCAGGTTGACGAGTTCGACGGGCTCTTCCGGGACACTGTAGCTGTACAGGCGCTCGTGCAGGCGGTGGAACCGCGCGGTTACGGACCGGAATCCGTCGTGCGCCAGTTCGGCGCCGCCGTGCACCGGCACGGGTATCTCGGTGGTCTGACCGACATAGCGCAGGTCGAACATGTGCGACAGTTCCCGGCTTTCCCCGGGAATTCCCTCGGCATCGAGATCGGCGCCCGCACGCTGCAGCAGGGTCTCCATGACCGCGCGGACCTCGTCGGGATGCGTATCGGCAACCGGGCGCAGGACGGACTGCACGTAGACGTGGGCGAAGTCGGCCGTCGCAATACCGCGCGCGGAGAACAGGCCTGGATGGCGCGGGACGACGATGCGCCCGATCCCGAGCTCCCGGGCAACCGCAGCCGCGTGCAGGGGACCGCCGCCGCCGAAAGCCACCAGGGTGTAGTCCCGCGGGTCGCTGCCCCGCTCGGTGGTCACGGTTCCGATGGCCTCGGCGATCTGGCTCGTGGCAACCCGGAACACGCCGGCCGCCGCGGTGGAAAGGTCCACCTCGAGTGGCGCGGCGACTTCGCGCCGGACGACCGCCTCGGCCCGGGACCGGTCGAGCTGGACCTCGCCGCCCGCGAAACCGTCGGGATCGATCAGACCCATCAGCAGGTTGATGTCGGTCAGGGTCGCCCGGTCCCCGCCGAGGCCGTAGCAGGCAGGGCCGGGCCGGGCCCCCATGCTCTCCGGTCCTATCCTGACCCGGCCGACCTGGTCGACGCGAACGACGCTGCCCCCACCGGCGCCGATGGTGTGGATGTCCAGCATCGGAACCGCGACGGGAAACATGTCGATCTCGCGCGTCGTCGCGGTTTCCGCGACCGAGTCCCGAACCAGGCAGGTGTCGAGCGACGTGCCCCCGATATCCATCGTGATGAGGTCGCGATACCCCGCGCGACCGCAGATTTCCGCCGCGCCGACGACGGCCCCGGCCGGGCCCGACAACATGGTGAGCGCCGGGTTGCGCATGACGATCTCCGGCGTGGCAACGCCGCCGCTCGACTGGAAGACATACAGGGGGCAGGTGACGCCGCACTCCGCCAGCCGGACGAGCAGTGCGGAGATGTAGTTTCGCAGCACCGGCGCGACATAGGCCGCGAACACCGTGGTGGAGGTGCGTGGGAACTCCCGGAACTCGCGCAGGATCTCGCTGGACAGAACGACCTCGAGCCGGGGAAGGGCGGCGCGGAGACGTTCCCCCACCTGTTCCTCGTGTACCGGGTTGAGGAAGGAGAACAGGAAACACACCGCAACGCTATCGACGTCTTCGTCGGCGATCACGGCTATCGCCGATTCCAGGTCCGAGGTGTCGAGATCGGCATGCACGTCGCCGCGCCGGTCGATGCGGCAGGCAACGCCAAGGCGGAGATGACGTGGCACCAGCGGCCGGGGCTTGTCCTGGTGGATGCGGTAGATCAGTTCGGCCGGGCGAGCGAAGCGGCCGATTTCGAGAATGTCCCTGAAGTTCCGGTTGGTGATCAGCGCGGTCTTCGCACCCTTGCGCTCGAGCACGGCGTTGGTCGCGATCGTCGTGCCGTGGCTGATCCAGCCGACCTCGCCGGCCGCGACGTCCATGCGCTCGAGCAGGCCCCGGACGGCCTCCGCAACGGTCTCGGCGCGGTCATCGTGACGGTTCAGTACCTTGGAAACGGACACGTCCCCGGTGACGTTGTTGACCAGAACAACGTCGGTGAAGGTACCGCCGACATCCACACCGATGCGCCATCCGCCGTTCCGGTCCGAAATTCTCCGTCTCCCCCCGTTCGGTCGGGACCAGGTCCGGGCCTGTCGCGAGCGAACGGACACCGGATCACGACCAGCATACTGCAGGCGGTGTCACTGGAGCACCCGTCGGCACCGGGGCGGGCTGAACGCTCCGGCACCGGACGCAACCGAACGGACCACACCGCCCGCGACGGCACCCTAGCAGCACGCCCGGCGGCAGTCACCGGATGCCGGCGGGTGCCGTGGATGCGGCGCACCGCTCCCCGGGGCGAGGTCGGGACCGGCGTGCGGACGCGCCTTGCACGGAGCGCGCGTCAGTCGGCGTCGAGCCCCGGATAACATCCGAGACCCTGGGCAATCTGGGCAAAGCTGGTGAGCGGAAACACCGCTCGGGTCCGCATCCAGTCCTCCCTGTCCACCACCTCCCGGTTGATCAGTCCGACCATGTCTTCGAACCTTCGCAGCGCATCGCAGTCCACCGCCGCGGGATCGCCGATGTGACGGTACGTCGGCCATGCCCGGTCGCGGGCGTATCGCCAGAATTCGCTGTCGTACCTGGAGCCGCAACTGTAGTGCCAGCCGACGAACAGTCCGCAGCAGAGCATGGAACTGACGAGAAACCGGTTGATCACGGGCGCATCACGTTCCCGGTGCTCCGCGGGCCGGTTGAAACGCGCCTGCAGGATCATCCCGACCTGCAGCTGGGCGAGCATGATCGCCGTCGCCTCGAGGGGCTCGAAGAAGCCCGCGGCATTGCCAATGCGGGCCACCGCGCCATCGTAGACACGGCGATGCACGAAATTGGGAAACGGAATGACCGCGCGCGGCTCGAATTCCGTCACTCCGTCCTGCGAAAGCAGCGTGTCGAAGTCCCGTTCCACATCGGCCCGGTCCGACACCTCACGGTTGAAGATGTAGCCGTAGGACGTGTGTGACGTCAGCGGGATCACGAAAACCCAGCCGTGGGGACGGGCAACCGCGCGGGTATAGGTCGGGCGCAGGACCGGACCGCTGCGCCCCGCACCGATGACCGCCGGACAACGACGGATGATCGCGGTGTTGGTCGGAATGAACGACACATCGATGTGGCGACCGGGATGAAGGTCCGCCGGGCCCGGGAACCCCCGGGCATCAAGGACCAGATCGTAGTGTTCCGCCGCCCGCCCCTCGAATTCCACCCGCGCTCCATCCTCCGTCTTCGTGACATCGAGGACCCTGGCGTCGATGTGCCGTGCGCGTGACCCTTCACGGAGCAGGTCCGCCAGGCAGTCGGCGGACAGGTGGTAGGCGTACGACACCTGTTGCGGCGAGAAGTAGTGGCAGAAGTCCCTGCCGAGGCTTCCCCACCCCTCGTAGGCAATGCCGTACTTGCGGGTTCCGTTCAGGCGTTGCTGGATGACCTGGTGGGACAGGCGGGTCAGCTTGTGCAGGTCCTGGACCAGGCTCGGCCAGCTGCCCTCGCCGACGCCGATGACGGGTATGCGCGAATCAAAAATGTGGTCCAGTTCGCAGTTCCCGTCGGGGTCATGCCCGGCGACATTCGCAACGGCGAGGGATCCCGCGGTTCCTCGCCCGATCACCGCAATCCGGCGCAGCGACCCGGCGCCTGGCTGGATCATTGCAGGAACTCCGGAACCACCTGCCGCTCACCCGTGCGCCTTCGCCTCATCGTGAATTCCTCGCATCCGTCGTGCCCGGTCTCCACGGGCGGGTCTGCGTACCGGTACCGCCCAGCCTCCCGCACGGTGCGGGCAACGGGCACGCATGTTCACAGGCCGAGCGCGAATTCCACGCCGAGGAAACTGTCACGCCGTCCGTCGTAGGCCAGGTCCTGCCGGTCCGTGCACAGGTAGACGATCGCTTCCAGGCGCATCGTCCATCTCTCCGCCAGCCGGCGGGCGAATTCCAGGTTCATCGTCCGGGAAGCGTAGCGCAGGTCACCCTGCATGCCCGCCACGATCTCCGTGCTGCGGGCATCGTTCAGCGCGAGCACGCCCATCACGAACAGGTCGTTCGCCCAGGGGCCCGTCGCGCGCGAACCGCGGGCGTCGTAGTGCCACTCGCCAAGCAGGGTCAGGTCCGCCACCGATCCGAACACGGCGCCAAAGGTGCGTTCCAGACCGACGTTGAAGGCGATGTAGTCCTGCTCCCGGCCGAGGAGATTGCGCGACCCGGCACGGTGGATCGCTTCCGCCTTGTAGAGCCAGGGGTCGGTCGTGAGCTGCGCATCGATCCCGAATTGCCGGATCTGTTCGTAGTAGGGGACCAGGGGCGCATCGATCGTTGCCGGCGCATCGGTCCGGGGGCTGACGAGGAATGCCGGTTCACGGCTCGTTCCGATGAAGGCGCCAAGCCCGATGTCGAGCGGGCCCACGGCATTGCTGTAGCGAAACGCGAGGTCCGGGTGAAATTCCTCGGCATCGCTCTCGTACAGCGCATCCTTGCTGATCGTGCGGCCCGACCTGTGGCGTCCGGTACGTCCGGGAAAGGTACGCGCGCGGTGATAGGGCAGGAGAAAGGTCTCCGCGATCCCCCAGTCACCCGAGATCGTCAGGTGTGCCATGGGCTGGCCCAGCTTGGGCCTGTCACGGGGATGCCCCAGCTGGTCCAGCTGGTTGATGATGTCCACGAGGTTGTTCAGTTCCGCCACCCCCCAGAACACCTGGTCGATCCCCAGCCGGAGCTCCCAGGAATCCTCGTCCCAGTCCCCGTACATCAGCATGTAGGCTTCGCGCAGGTCCGCCTGTGTGCGCCTCGGATCGGCGCTGTCGTAACGAAACTGCGGGGTGACGGTGAAGCTGGTCGCTTCGGCGGCCTCCCAGTACAGGCCAGGTTCGACCACGAGCCCGCCTGCGCGCGAACGCTGTTCCGGGAAGGCGGGTGACTGGGGATACCACCGCGCCTGGAACCGGACGTCACCCGACAGGTCGAATGCCCGCGCCTCGGCACCGCCGGCTGCCGCAAGCAGCAGGGCCGCGAGCGCACACCGGACACCCATCACCGCACGCGTCGAAGCGCGGGCCGGGTGAACTCGCTGTCCCGGAGATTGTTGCCGAAACTGAGCTGGTTCCAGTCGAGCACCGTGCGCGCACCGGTCAGGTGGTTTTCCATCGTCTGTCGTTCCGCCCGCCAGTACCGGCCCGCGTATTGCCGATAGTTCTCGAAGGTCAGTGTCTTCAGATGCGAACCCTTCCGGTCGTAGAGTTCCATTTTCCAGGTCCGAAGATGGTCCACGTCCCGCCAGACGATCTTGCGACTGTATCCGGACCGCTTGTCCAGGGGGACCTGCTCCGTGACCGTACAGGTAAGCTCGCCGCAGGGCTCGTCACGGAGAAACCTGTAGACGTACTCTTCCACCTGCGAAGAGCTCATGTCCTCGTAGGAAAACTCGCTTCCCATGAATGATCCCGATCTCCGTGCGGCATTGATGCGCTTTACCCTCCTGAGGGCCGGCAGATACAGCCACTGGTCATCCGGGGCGTTGACGTGGGCATGGGTCAGCAGCGCGGTTCCCTGGACATCCCGCGGCTGATCGAACACGAACAGGCTCTTGTCGCCGTTCTCCTGCACCTCCAGCACCTTGACGCGCATCTGGCGGACGCTTTCCCGGCCCTGCCGGTCGCGCAGCACCATCGTCATGACGGCAGTGAAGTCCGCGAAGCCATCGTCCCGCTCGCTTGCCTCGCGTGCGATCCTGAGGCCCTTTTCCTCCGGCGCTTCCGCCAGGCACGGCGCCGGTGCATACGCCGGGAAGAAGCAGGTCATGGCCAGGAACAGGGAAGCGGCCGCAACCTTCCGCGCACCCGGGGAGATCCCGGCCGGGGCCCGCCCGGCACCACCGCTCCTCCCGGTCCGGCAGCCGGCTGCCATCCGAAAGCACTCCGTAGCGCGCATGGCGCGTTCCGGTCCGGTTGTCCGGAAAATGCGATGTCCCGGGAACACAGGATCCGTACCTTCACCCGGTTGCAGCTGAACTCCGGTCTGGACAGGCATCCTACACCACTGCCGGTGCCGGTTCGACGGCCGGTGCAAGCGGACTGGCAACGGAAGTCCCGGAAGCCGTTTCCCCCTGCGGTTCATGGCGCACGTGGTGTCTCTCCGTCGTTCGCGTTCCTGCCAAACCACGGACAGCCCGATGCCCCTCCATGCCGGGACCGTATCGGGGATACGATCATGTCCCGCCTGGCGGTGATCGGATGCGGGCGCCGGGACCGCCGGCGTTGCGGGGAGAGACTCCGGTCAGGCGAACACGGCCCGGGGTCTTCCTCGCCGGGATCGACGCGCCGAAGATGCGGATGCCCGTCAACCCCCCAATTCAGGGGGTATACTTGCGCATTGACCGTGGCTGATGATTTTGACATGTTCGCGCCAATGCAATCGGCTAGCATCGTTCTGTATCGCGTTGAGGAGTATTGCAATGAAAAGTGGCGACGAAATGCTGCAGCACATTGTCGAGAAGTCCGGACTCGATGCGGACTTCAGGCAGCAGCTTCTGGAAGATCCAAAGGCAACCATCAGCGCGGAACTGGGTATCACCATTCCCGATTCCATGACCATCAAGGTCCACGAGAGCGACATGCAGACCGTTCATCTCGCGTTGCCGCCGGACCCGAACATCACCGAGGAACAGCTCGAGGCGATCTCGGCCGGTCTCTGCTGCTGCTGGTAGACCCGGCGCCAGCCGGGAACTTCTCCAGGGTATTCCCGGAACCGGGAGAGCCGTTCGCCGTGGCCGGGTGAACGCGTGTGCGCGGGCGCGGCAATGGTCAGCGTCATGGCCGGGCCGCACCCGAGAGCACGATAAATATGTACGCCTTGGCCTGCCGGAGCCGGTCCCCGGACATGACCAGCTTGATGTGGTGAATACCGCGCAGCATCACGTACCGCCCGGACTTGCCGAAGAGCAGTGACGGCCTGGCAACCCAGTTGCCGAGCGCGTCGAGCTTTTCCCGGACCACGATCTCCTCAAGCCGCAGGGCATCCAGGAACGGATCCCAGTCGGTCAGGCCATCGAGCCAGTAACGGGAGTCCTTCGTGTATCGCTGCCTGACGATCAGCGTCAGGCCGAGCGTCGGGCCGACACCGTCTTCCAGAACGTCGATACTCGTCCCCGACCTGACAACGTTCGCGCGTTCCCTGAAACGCTCGATCACCGACCCGACGGCCGGGACATCGCCCGGCCAGCCGATACCCTCGAGATACGAACCGACGTCGCGGCTCGACCTGAAGCCCATGATGGCCAGCCTGAGCGCGCGGGAACGCGACGGAAATATCCCGAAGGAGTCCATTCGCGTGTCGGCAGGCTGCATCGAATGGGCGCGTTCGACGTTTCCGCGTTCACCGGCGGTCATTTCCCAGCCGACGCAGGAAAAGAGCGCGTCGGCCACCGTGCCGACATCGGTCTGCTGACCGCCGGCACCGACGATCGGACGTTCGCCTGGCCTGAGGAACAGCCCCGGAACCCGGTGCGGGAGCGACCGTGCAATGTCGTACTCCAGCATCACCTTTCTTCCGACGATCTCGCGCAACGGCGAGAACCCGGCGTCCATCCGTTCGAACAGCCGCACAAGTGCGCCCGCGGTCCCGTCCGTCCGGTCGGCTCTCGCCCGCTGCTCAAAGAACTTCGCGGCTTTGGTTCCGCTGGTGAGCGAGACGCCCAGATCCGCCTCCGGGCTGCGTTCATGCAGCGGAAGTTCAAATCCGAACGGAAACGCGCCCATGGTGATCGGGAGCCTGTCGGCGCACTCGAGCACGCGTTCCCACTCCCGGTCTCCGATGAGAACCGGCGGGATCCTGTTCCGGAAGTGTCCGAGCAACTCGCCCATGCTGCCGCCTTCCCCGGCAAGACGGTCCTGGACACGCACGAGTGCCTCGTCGATTTCCATGGCATTGCCTCACGCAATCACGGGTGCGGGATTCAGGTCGGCCTCGGCGAGGGGAGTTTTGCGCCAACCCATGCTGACCGGGACATCGTACAGGCGCCCGGGGGCAAACCGTGCCCAGAAATGCCGCATGCCCGGCACGATCACGCGCGCCACGGGCATGCCGATATCGGGCCGGGTCTGGTCCAGTACCAGGAATTCCATGCCCCGGTCCTCGACGAGGGCGCGGCAGTTCTCCACGTCCTCGCGCGTGTCGGCCGTCTCGATCCCCCGGTACCGGGACGCCGCACCGCACGGTTCACCATCAGCCGGCGCAAGCCACGAACACTCCGAGAGGCGAGCGGCCTTCCACCACCGGAGTGCCGTCGGGTCATCGATCACGGGCCGCCCGTCGGCCTTGCCGGGACGCGGTAGCCAGGTCAGGCACTGGTTCAGTTCACAGACCGCGCGCAGCGCCGCGATGCGCGGGTCGGTATGGGCGCCGGCGCCATAAATGATGTCCTCCGTCTCGCCGTCCGGTCTGCGCGAGAGCGCGACGAACACGGGAATGCCGATGTCGGAGGTGATGTCGAGCATCCACAGGTCCCGCTCGTAGCGGGCGTACTGGCCCGGGGCCGATGCAAGATACTCGTCGTTGAATACGGCAAGATCGACTGCCGGCACCCGCAGACGGTTGTACCACCAGATGGCGAATGCATCGCGTTCGGCCAGCTCGCAGAATCCCTGCAGGATGGCCTCTTCCAGGGTGTTGCCCGCCGCGCAGCCAGTGGAATCGGCAATCAGGTCCCCGGGACCCCGCTCCTCGGCCGGCATGCTGTAGAGCATCGACGTCGGCAGGTAGCGGTGCCGCTGTCGCGTGAGCGACCATACCGGCGTCCATTCGACCTCCGCGTCGGGATCGAAACGGGAAGGCACGACGTTGTACGGGTGCCCCTGCGCGTTGATGGCCTGCGCGCTGTCGAACTGGTCATCGCTGAACAGCTGCACGTCGTTGGGATGGAGGGCGTCCCCTTCCCCGGTGAACTCGCTGAAACGCCTGCGGATGCGGATCTCGTCGCCGCCAACGGCGCTGGAATAGCGCTCGACGGCCTCGCAGAGGGCGCTTGTCTCCGATTGCTGGCGCGTGCTGCCCTTGCCGGCGCTCTTGCTGCGCAGGCTGCGTCTGAGCGAACCCAGGCTCCTGCCGCTCACGCCGGGATTGCTTCCGGCCCAGTAGACATGCAGCCACGGATCGGTCTCGTCGGTCGTACGCGACAGCCAGCTCACGACACCGCTGACGGGGCTTACCAGGTGGCGGTAATTCGCCAGGGTGACTTCCGGCGTGACGATGCGCGCGCCACCGCTGTTGCGGTGGGTCTTGGGACTTGCATTCAGAGACAGCGGTACCGGCGGGCGATCCGGCCGATACAACTCCCGGTCACCGCAGGAACGGCACTGCGGCCGGCGCGTGACCCGGTGCTGCGAACTCGTGAAGGTTCCGACATGCATCGCGATCGCATGCTCGTGAAGCGGCGCTTCCTCGTCCAGGACGAGCCACTTGACGAGTTCGGCCGCGACCAGGCCGAACACTGCGTCCAGCACGACCGGCTGGGATGCGAAAGGTCTGAACGCGGCCTCCTCGCCGGCCCTGGTGCGCAGAAAGCCGTGAACTTCATGGTGGCCGCGCATGCGGTGGGCCAGGCAATCCCAGCAGGGCCCCTGTCCGTCGGCGCGAAACACGGGACCGAACAGCGCCTGCATGCCGAGAGGTCGCACCAGGGTCCACGGTGCCCGTGCGTCAAGCCGGCGCCGGTTGAACCCGGCGAGGCGCGGATCGCAATAGTCATCGCAGACGACAACAGCGAGGTCCGCATCGCCCGTGCCCACGCGCGCGCCGCATCCTTCCAAATGCCGGACCAGTTGGCAGTCACCGCCTTCAAGGGTGATGCGCCGTGACGCCAGCCGGTGCTCGACCCAGCGCGGCGATGCACCAAGCGACGACCAGTAGGCCGCCTGGTCCCGGTCCATGCCATGTTCGCCGGAGACCACATATCCCCTGGCAGACAGCGCAGCGACGGCCGCGAGAACGCCGGTCGCGGCATGGTCGCCCTCGAGTGCCGGGACAATCTCGTCCAGCGACCGGCGCCCGTCCATGAGCGCCAGCAGATCACGATAGAGCCTGCCGTGCAGCAGGGTGTTGAACGTCTCGGATACCAGCAGGGCCCGCTGCTCGCCGATGTCGTGAAACTGCAGGTGCGGTGCCAGAACCGGGAGTCGTACGAGACCCTGGTCGGCGGGCGTCGTTCTGGTCAACACCCCCCGTCCGGGGCCCGCTTTCGCCTGCGCCGGCGTCCGGGTATTCCGCTCCGGTGCGTCCGGCACGTTCACCTGCGCGAGAACACGGTGTCGATCTCCGCGGCGGCGCGGGACGCCGTTTCGGCAATCGCCGACTTCGCCGTATCGAAATCGTCATATCCGCAGGTTTCGGCAACGAGAGACCTGATCCGCGGACCTGACACGTCCGCAACCGCTCCCTTCTCGCCAACGAGGCTCATGATTCCGTGTATATCCCGCCACGTGGCCGCCGCCCGGGCCAGCGACCCGGCACCGGCGGCTTCGAAGACGGCTGTCGCGGTGGGGGCCGGATCATCCGGTCCCGCACCGGCACCGGTCAGTTGCAGGAAGCGCGCAGTTCTCTCGATGTCGTTCAATCCGCCGGGCATGCGGACATGGTTGACGATGTCGGGGTCTCCGGGGTCTTCCGACCGCTCCCGCAGCTGGCCGGTGTATTTCCCGTTCGCGGAGCATTCTGCCACGATCTCCTGCCGGGCCTCGGCAAGACGGCGGCCGATCGCGGGATCACCGGTCTCGAACCCGCAACGCGCCCGCGTGAGCAGGGAAATGCCGAACGCGGGGTGGTTTTCGCAATACCCCGGCACCTCGGCGATCGACAGCGCGGGAAGGAAGTCCGGACCGGGCGGGACGGGAGAGAACAGCAGACTGTCGCGCGCCAGGTCGGTCAGCGACTTCCGGAACCGCCCGCACAGACCCGCGGTTCCGTCACCGGGCCCGCCGTCGTGGACGAACACGATGTCGACGCCAACGCCCGGATACGCCTCCCGGCTGGCAAGATCGCCCAGGAAAACGGCGGCAACCCCGCCCGCGCGCGGCGGGCCCTTCCGGTCAACGAAGTCCGCGACCTCGGCCGCAAGAACGGCCGTGATCGACGCTTCGGCGAGATTCGACAGCGCGAGGCTGGCCTCGGAAGGCGAGAGGTTTCCGCGCACGACGTGCATCCCGATCTGGAACGCCTTGTCGTTCGACCAGTTCAGAACGGCTTCGACGCTGTCCCCGGCATTCGTCGCCGGGATCTCGGCGATCAGCTCCTTCATCTCGTGGACACCCATTTCACGGGTCCAGTACAGCCGTGCGAGCCCCCTCCGCGCGATCCTCTCCGCTTCCGGGTCCGGCCCGAACCCCCTTGGCAGATCGAGGTCGGCAAACTCCCGGTCCTGCAGGATGTCGAGAAGGTCCGGATGGCGCTCGATCCACCTGGCGAGCCGGGGTGCTGTGGCGAATATCTCGACGATGGTCTCGAACGCGTCGGGACGCGCCGCCGAGACCGGGCTGTCATAGGCGCTCCAGTCGTCGATCTCCGGATAGTGGTGCTTGCGCCATTGATCGACCAGCGGATCCATCTTCTCGAACCAGCGTTTCGGCCGCAGCACGATATTCATCATGTCGGCATAGGTTCCGGGCAATTCGGGCGACTCGCCGGGTTTGCCGGACTGGAGCAACGGATACTGCCGGGACGCCAGCGCATGGTGATCCGCGTGGCGCTGCATGTTGAAGAACATCCAGTTGCTGAACTTCCAGTCCGCGCTCCAGGAGTGGCGGGGCATTACCTTTTCCCACCGCCCGTTCGGCAGACGCACCCGACGCAAACCGTAGTGCTGGAAGTAGTTGCTGATTTTCATCGAAAACACGCAGCACAGGCCAAGCAGGATGAAGACAGGCACTGCCCAGGGTCCACCCATCCAGTACACCAGTCCGTACCAGAACCCCACGGCAATACCGTAGCGCCAGAACGGATTGCTGTGGTGCCACACCGGCACGCCGCGCCGTTCCAGGCGTTCACGGACGACCTTCCAGGAATTCGACAGGTTGCTTGCAATTTCCTTCGGGAAGTACTTCCAGAAACTCTCGCCCTTCGGTGCCGACCCCATGTCGTAGGGAGTTCCGACCCTCGCATGGTGAATGTAGACGTGCTCGGTTGCGTAGTGTGGGTACGAAGCCGACGCGAGAAGGAATTCTCCGACGCGCCTTTCCCAGGTGGAACGTCGATGGATCAGTTCATGACCGACAATGAATACCGCCTGGGCTTCCATGGTCAATATGACTGCCAGGACCACGCTTTCCCAGACAGCAAACTGGTCGGCGACCAGAATCTGCCACAGACCGAACACGAGAACGGGCGGCCACAGTACTGCCCAGGCCCATACCGGCAGGTTATGCCAGAACAGGCGGTGTTCCGGCAGGCCCGCCGGGTCGAGATTGCGTCCGTCCGGACCCAGAACCCGGTCCAGGGGTCCCGCAACGCCCATGAAGACAAGTGGCGGCAACAGCCACCAGCCCCCGTGGACCGCGGCGGCCAGGATCAGCGGAAAGATGGCCAGCGGAAGGTAATGCGGAAGGGCGGCACGGATCGACGGCTCTGCACACCGGACACGACCGGCCCTGCCTGAACCCGGGCCGCCTCCTGCTCCGGCATCCTGCGGCATGGCAAACTCCCGGAAGACCGGCATCCCGTTGACCTCAGGTCAACGGTAGCATTGACCGTCGCATCCTGCAATTCCCTCACCCGTTCAGGATTTCGACGAGACGTTCCAGAGCTTCGATACAAAACGCGGAAGTTATCGCTTCAGAACCGTGGCCGATTTGCCCGACCAGTCCCCACTTTGCCGACTGGTCCCCGAATGCCAGAAGTTCCGGCCAGCTGCCGTCTTCCCGTTGTGAATGTTGCAGGACATTCAGGTAGTGTTCGGGATCAATCCTCTCAAGACAACCGATATTGTAGAGAGTCGACACCGCCTGGGCTGTATGAAGGACGGTTCCGAATTCTCCCTGTTGATCACGCAAGGCGAGAACGTGTTCGGCGAGCATCGGACGAATGCGGGCAAGCGCGGGTGACGCACGTACCATGGCACGGGAAATCGCGTAGCAGATCGCGACCGTATCGGGGTACCACCGCGACGAATCCTCGAGCCGTCCGTTCATGACCAGGCTTTCCAGCCACCGCTGGGCATCCCTAGTTTCGGGGCGATCGCCAAGGAAGGCAATGACATTCGCATTGACGACGGGGTCGGCCTCGATGCGGAAGCGCGAGACGACATCGGGTTCGCCATCGTCCAGGATCCAGGTCAGGAACCGGCCTTCCTCGTCCCGGTTCGCCAGGATCTGCGGGATGTTCCTTCCCAGCAGGACCCAGGGATGAGACCCGATGACCAGCGAACACAGTGACGTGCTGTCGAGATCCTGGGGCAGATGGCGGTAATAGCGCCACAGTCCGGGGTACTCGATGGTATCGACGAGATACGCCCTGGTCGCGGTGCGGATCCGCCGTGCACCCGCCTCCCTGCTGCTTTCAAGGGCAAGCGTGCAGAGAGCCGAAACGAACGCAGGTCGTTCGTAGTGACGTGGAACCCGTGGGTTCACGGTATTGAAACGGATGCAGTGCCAGGCCCCGTTTCCGTCGATGGTGGATTCCACGAACCCGAGACCGCGACGGATGCACTCCCTGCCGATTTCGGCAGGCGCCCGGCGGTTCGCAGCATTCGCCGCCTTGTCCGCGCCTCCGGATACGGGCGCGCGCGCGGGAGGTGCAGGATCATGGAGTGTCCTGCGAAGGAACTCCAGCGATGCCGCTCCGGCCCTAGCCGCTTCCCGTTCTGCTTCGCTGAACCTGTTGCGTGGCGGCAGTACAAGGTGCGTTGCGCGATAGGAGTCCTCGTGCACGTATATCGGATGATCCTCGTCCAGCGTCACACCCAGTTCACTTTCGATAGTCTTCCTGGGATTTTCCAGCAGACGCTTTCGAAAGTCGGTGTCTGCGCTCGCTCGCGAAACCAGGTACTCCGTCGGATCGACGGGCCTGTTCATCGCTGCCTCCCGTTTGCCCGGACCCGGCTCCGGGATCCGGAACATGGCCGTTCGCGTACTGCGCCCGGACGGAGTGGCCGACACGGGCCGTCAGGCGTCTGCCCCGCAGTCCGGATCATGCAATCTGTCTCCTGACCAGATCCCTGAATGCGCCGTCGACCTCCATGAGATCGTCGAATGACCCGCTCTCGACCACCTTGCCGGCCTCCAGGACGTAGATGCGGTCGGCCCGTTCAAGCGTGGACAGCCGGTGGGCGATGACGATCCGGGTGGAGGTGAGTGCCGCGAGGTTCTCCATGACCCTGGACTGGGCTTCGTTGTCCAGCCAGTTGGTCGCCTCGTCGAACAGCATGATGCGCGCGTTGCCGAGAACCGAGCGGGCGATCATGATGCGCTGGCTCTCGCCACCCGACAGCATGGACCCATTGGTGCCGACCAGTGTCATCATGCCCATGGGAATGTCCCTGATTTCGTCCTCGACTTCGGCCAGCCTGGTTGCAGCCCAGACTTCCTCGCTCGTCACGTCATCACGGTGCCCGACCAGGTTGTCCCACAGGTCCATGGGATACAGTCCGACCGATTGCGGCACCGTGCCGATATTCCGGCGAACCTGTTTCAGGTTCAGGTGTCTCAGATCGCGCCCGTCGTAGTACACCGCGCCGGCCCCCGGCCGGTCGATGCCGAGCGCGAGCCGGAAGAGCGTGCTCTTGCCGGCACCGGATTTTCCCGCGATCGCGATGAATTCGCCGGGACGGGCACGAATGGTCACATCGTCGAGAACCAGTGGTCCCTCGGGACCGTAGCGGAACGAAACGCGGTCGAACAGGATGTCACCGCCCAGGATTCCGGTCGGTTCTCCCCCGACTTCGGTTTCGGGGACTGCGGAGAACAGGGGGCGCATCTGATCGAAGGCCGGCAGCATGGCGGCAACGGTACCGAAGGACCCCCCGAGCCGGGAAACGGCAGACTGGAACACGAGAAACACCGTGTAGACGACAAGAAAATCCCCGACCGGGACACGTCGCTCGCCGGTAGTCATCACCGCAATGATCAGGACCGCACAGGCAAGAAAGGGCAGCGCGTCGCCGAATGCCCGGGAGTGACCCTCGAGCGCGCCCAGTTCAATCTCCGCGCGCTTCTGCTCGCGATAATCCCGGGCCCAGATCGCATAGGCGGAACCTTCCGCGTTCTCGACGCGCAACTTGACTATTCCGCCCACGATCTGGAACAGCCGGCCGACGACACGCCGGGCGGCACCGATCATCCGTCCGTGGGCCGAAATCTGGCACAGGCCCAGGACGACAACGATCAGCAGCGAGACCAGGCTGAAGCCAAGCGCGATGGCTCCGAGAGTCGCATCGTGGAAGAAGATGACACCGAAGACCGGGAGCAGGAAAACGATCGCGAGCAGGCTGTCAGCGACAATTCCCTGCAGGCCGTCACGAAGATTCTGGAACGTCATGCCGGACATGACGAGATCACCGGTCGAGCGGGAGTGCAGGACGCTCGACGGAAGACGCATGAGCCGGTCCCAGAAGGCGGCCTCGACCCTCGACGCCGACCGGCCCGCAAGCCGCATCGTCGCCGTGCCCTGGAGCAGGTGCAGCAGGGCTCCCAGCAGGCCGAACCCCGCGAGGGTCACGGCCACGACATAAAGTGCCCCGGCGTTTCCGCCCGATACCACATGGCTGGCGACGAACCCGAGCGCCAGAGCCGGCAGCAGCCTGACCAGCCCGCCCGAAACTCCGGCAATCACGAGTCGCGCCAGGTCCCTGCCGCATCCGTGCATCGCAATCCGCAGGAGGTCCGACGGCCCGACAGTCCCGGTCGGCAGCGGCCGGTAGAACATCCAGGCTTCCTCGCGAAGCGCGTTCGCACGATCCCCGGTCATCCGCACGCTGCGCTTGGCTACGGGGTCGAATTGCCGGTAACGCCCGAACATTCCCGGTACCAGGGCCACGGGCCGGCCGTCTTCCTCGCGGAATCCCAGCAATGCACCGCTGTCGCCACGCCACCAGTCGGTCGCGGCGTCGAGCCGCACGCGCCGGGCCCGTATGCCTGACACGTCGAGCACATCGACCAGGCTGTCCGCAACATCCGACGAGCCCGGGGACTCCGGAAATCTGAAATCGATCCCCTCATGGCGGCCGATGACGCGCAGGGCTTCGGCCAGGGCGGTTTCCTCCCCGTCCGCGTCCTGGTCGACCGGGAGATCGTGGATATTCATCAGCCGAAGCCGTGCGGCCCTTTCGGCGGTCCGGCGGCTGGCGGTGCGGGCACGTTCGAGATTCGCCTCGTCGACCACGGCCAGCCGCCGGTTGAGACGTTCCAGGGCGAAGGCGAGCGCGTGAAAGGACGCCAGCGCCGACTGCAACTGGCCTTGCCGGGCCAGGGTTTCGGTGGACGTGCCTGCAAGCGTCGTCTCGTGGAACAGGGTGAGCCAGCTCGTCCGCGTGAGCGGTATCGTCGCTTCGGCGTTGTTCCCGGCCCTTTCCGCGGGGTCGACGATATCCATGAACACGCTCGCACCGCCTGGCGGTCTGGATACCCAGACCACACCGCGTCGCACCGACACCGTACCGGGAGCCACGGTCCGCACCATGCCCGGTTCGGCCAGAACCGTCGGGCGCGGCAGATGGCTGGCAAGCCGCGACAGCGTATCCGTCATGGCGGTCAGCCAGGTGTCGGCCTGTTGCGCCAGTTCTTCCGGATGAACCTGCGACAGGACGGTTACCGGCAAGCGCTTCAGCACAGTGCCAGGCACGCCCTTGGCGGTGAGTCTGAGTGTGGTGCCCTCCCCGTTTCCGCCTTCGTCCGGCGCAACGCCCGGGAGCAACCAGCCCGTTTCACGGCGCAACACGTGCTGCGGCGCCGCCTGTTCCCTGCCGTCGCCGAATTCGACCATGAACAGGTTGACGGCACCGCGATCGATGAACCAGACACTGTCCGGGTCATCCAGCCTGACCGGCAGGTTGCCTGCGCACGGCACAGATACGCCGCAGCTGCCCGCAAGCTCGGCAATCGACGTGTATTCGCAGCTGTCGTCCTGCATCAGCCTGACCTGATCAGCTTGTAGTAGGTGCCTTCCCGGTCAGCGGCCAGCTCGTCATGCGTGCCGCGCTGCACCTCGGCGCCCCTGTCGAGGACGACGATTTCGTCGCAATCCCGCACCGTGCTCAACCGGTGCGCGATGATCAGGCAGGTCACGCCGCGACGTCGCAGGGCTTCATCGACAAGTTCCTCTGTCGCGGCATCGAGAGAACTGGTTGCCTCGTCGAGGATGAGGACTGTCGGGTTTCCCACCAGTGCGCGTGCGATCTCCAGCCTTTGACGCTGACCGCCACTGAAGTTCACCCCGCCTTCCTCCACGAAGGTCGCGTATCCATCCGGCCTGACCAGGATTTCATCATGGATCCGGGCATCCCGTGTCGCGGCAAAGATCGCCTCGTCAGGAACGGCCGGGTTCAACAGGGTGATGTTGTCACGCAGCGATGCAGCAAAGAGCACGATTTCCTGGTCGACCATGGAAATCGACTGGCGCAACACCTCCTCGGGAATCTCGGCCCGGGGGTATCCGTCGAACAGGACTTCCCCCGACCACGGCTGGTAGACGCCGGACACCAGCCGCGCCAGGGTCGACTTTCCCGAACCGCTGGGGCCGACCACGGCAACACGCTGCCCCGGTTCGATCGCGAGGTTCAGTCCCTTTATCAGCGGCGGGCGGCTCCTGTTGAAGCCGAAGGTGATGTTACTCAATTCCACCTGTCCCGCGAGCTTGAGCCGGCCCCTGAAAGTCGGAATCGAGTCCGAACCCGTGCTCCGGCGGCTGAAGACAGGGTCTTCCGCAGTCCGGGAAATGTCCTCGAGCCGTTGCAGGTCGGTCTCGAGTGCCTGGCGCTGGTTGGCTAACTCGAGGAACCGGTCTACAGGGGCAAGGAACATCTCCGCCAGGACATAGAACCCGACCAGGGTACCCAGGCTCATGTCACCTGACAGGACCAGGCTCCCTCCGACACCCAGGATCGCCGCGCTGCGGAGGGCGGCAACCAGGCCTGGCACCGCGGTATTGACCGAGCCCAGTTCGGAATAGAGCTGACGCGCCTGCAGTTCCCGGGCCTGCTGACCGCTCCAGCGGGAAAAGAAGCGGTCGTCCGCGGCGGTCATGCGCAGGGTATTTGCGTGAACCAGCATCTCCATGCCGATACCGATCAGGAGTCCCTGTTCGCGCCTCATCGCCTGGCTTTGAGCACTCCTGAGACCGTTGAGAACGTATCCCAGCGATCCGTGCAGAACAGCCAGAGCCAGCACGATCACGGTCAGCCAGACATCACACGCGAACATCGCGACGACCAGGACCGCGCTCATGGCCATGTCGATGAGGAGAACAAGGAACTGGTCAGTCAGGTTCCGTGCAATCCTGTCTATCGACGAAACACGGTCCGTGACATCGCCGACCAGCCTGTTTTCGAAAAACTCCACCGGCAGTCGCAGCAGCCTGGACATGCCCTGACTGTAACCGGACACCGAAATCCGTATCGAAAGCCGTTTCAGAAACCGGTGCCTGAGCAGGGACAGCACGTAGACGAGGATGCCGCCGCCGAGCAGGGCTGTCGCCAATCCGATCCAGGACCCGTGACCGTTCACGACATCGTCCACGAAGACGGCGAGACACGCGGGAATGACAAGCGCCAGAACCGTCAACATGAAGGCGCAGGCAACCACGCCGGTGAGCGATGTCCAGGATCCTGCCAGCACGGCGCCGAGTTGGCCGAACAGGCGAGGCGGCCGTCCGCCGGTACTGAATTGCTCTCCCCGCCTGAACCGAAGCGCAATTCCACTGAAACTTCTCCTGAACTCGTCAACAGGCACCCTGCGTCGTCCCGTCGACGGGTCATTGAGATAGAAGTAACGGCTGTCGAATCCCTCCAGGACAACAAAATGGCTGAACTGCCAGAACAGGATCAACGGAAGGTCGAGCTTTTTCAGCTGTTCCGCCCGGATGCTGAGCCCGTTGCACTCCAGCCCGTAGTGTCTGGAAGCCCGCGAAATACTCGCGGCGCTGCTCCCGTCTCGGCTGACCTCGCACTTTTCCCGCAACTCCGAAAGCGGAACCCAGCGCCCGAAATAGGCGAGGACGCTGCCAAGACAGGCCGCGCCACATTCCGAGGCCTGCATCTGCAGCATGACCGGCGTCGAGATACGCGCTTCCGACGGCTGCGCGGCGTCCCTTCCCCCGGCCCCTGCAGACCTGCGGGCCAGCATCCTACGATCGCCTCGTCAGCAGCAGGGCGATCGGCGACCGGCTGCCTGTCTCGATGAACACCCGGCAGTTCCTGCCTGCACGGCCATCAGCGTCAAGGTCCCCGGACACGGAGACTTCGATACGGTATATGGACACCGGCGCCATTTGCCTTCCCGTTCCGTGCCACCCGGCAGGGCGCACGGCCGAGATTTCCGCAACCTCTCCCTCGTGCGTTTCCGTTGCCCCGTTCGACGTGCCGAGCTGCACGACCGCCGGCATGCCAACCCTGATACCCGACACGGCGTCACGGTCGAGCCAGGCGATTGCCCGCACGGAGCCGTCCTGCGCATTCGAACTCCCTTCGGACGCCACCACGAAACCGTCAAGCGCAATGCTGCGGGTTACCGTGCCGAGAAACAGCCAGGCCACACCGACAACAAGCAGCAGTGCGACGATGGCGACGAGAATACGTTCCCGCGGTGTTGAAATTGTCAGCAGTCGGTCAAGCTGCTCTCGTTCATTTTTTGCCTGTGCAACTGTATCGTGAAACGACTCCAGGGGATTGTTAAACACGTCCGGATGCTTTCTGGTTGTTGAGACCAACAAAGGGACAAATTGTTTCCTTGATGTAAAACGGAGCCTTGTCGAACCATATGCAATCACGCCGCGGAAAGGTCAAGCGAAACCCCGCTCCTGCGGCCGGGGTACCGCTGGATCTGCGCCTTCCGACAACAATTCGGATACCGGTCATGACGCCGGTCCTTCCGGACCGCCACGCGGCGCCTCACGCCGGTCCAGCGTCATGAGCAGCGCCGGCAGCAGGGACAGGTCCGCGACCAGCGCACTTGCGATGATAATCGCGGTCAGGACTCCCACCTGCGCAGTGGGGACAAACGGAGAGAACAGGAGAATGAGAAAGCCGGCCGTCAGCACGACCGTGGTCGTGAACATGGCCGGTCCGGCCGTGTCGAAGGCGTAGCGCATCGCCGCCTCGGCGTCCTTGCCGTGCCCGTGCCGTGCGCGACGGTACTTGCCGAGAAAGTGTACCGTGTCGTCAACGACAATTCCCACGGTCATGGCCACGACGACAGACAGCGACAGTCCCACCTGCCCGACCGCCAGTCCCCACACACCCAGACCAAGCACGGCCGGAACAAGGTTGGGCACAAGGCTGATCAGGCCGAGTCGCCACGACCGCAACGCGATGAAGAGAATGGCCGAGATCGCCAGCAACACGACCGTCGTGCCGATCGCCATGGCCCGTATGTTGCGCTGTCCGACATAGGCAAACAGCGCCGCCGATCCCGTGCTGTTGACACCGGCGATGTCAGGTGCGTTTTCCTCGAGCCAGGCACCGGCACGGGCGTTCATCTCAAGCAGCTCCCTGGATGACAGCGTTTCAGCCGAGACCGTCACCCGTGTGGCAGACCTGGACCGGTCGATCTGGTTGTTGAGATTGAGGCCCTCCGGAAGCGAGAGTTCGTAAAGCAGCAGGTATTGTGCCACCAGCTGCCTGTTTTCCGGAATCCGGTAAGCGGCGGGGTCGTCGCCATTCATGCTCCGGTTCAGTTGCCGCAGGGTGTCGGTAATGACCGAAACGTGCCGGACAGGAGGCTGCGCCCGGTACCACTGTGCAAAGTTTGCGACCTCCTCCAGGAAGCGGGGATCCGTAACGCCGCCCTCGACCGAAGCATGCAGCGAGTACTCGAGCAGGGTATTTCCGCTCAACCGCTCATCCATGAAGTCCGTGTCCTGACGGAACTCGACACCCTTGTCGAAAAAATGCACCAGGACGTCGTTGAGTTCGTTGCGCGGAACGGCCAGCATCATCGCACACACTATCCCCGCCCATACCCACAGGAGCGGCTTTCTGTACCTCAGCGTGAAATCCGCAATGACCCTCATGGAAAGCCCGGCAAGGCGGCGCGGTTTCGGTGCGCGGACCGGAAGCAGGGAGAGCAGGGCCGGCAGCAGGGTCACGGACAGCAGGAACGAGGCGATGATTCCGAACGCAACGAAATTACCGAGATGACGATAGGGCGGCACCTCGGAAAAGTTCATGCTCAGGAAGCCGAGCGCTGTCGTGAAGCTCGCCAGGAACACCGGATTGAGGTTGAGAACGATTGATTTCACGATGGCATCGTGTTTCGAGGCTCCGGCACGCAGGGACTGCTGAACTCCCACCAGCAGGTGCACGCAGTTGGCCACGGCAATCATCAGGATAATGGTTGGCGCCGGCGAGACCGGCGGGGAAAACGGAAATCCGATCCATATGCCGAGGCCCATCGCCGCCAGAATGGAAAGGACGATCACTGCCCCGGTCACCGCCACCCCCGCCCATCCCCTGGTCAGGACACCGAGGACCAGCGCCATGAGCAGCAGGCTCGCGGGAAGGAAGATCATCTGGCTGTTGATCGCGGCTTCCAGGAAGGTCTGGTTGACCATCACCGTGCCGACGACACGCAGGTCAATGCCCGGGAACCGCCTTTCCGCCTCCTCGGCAACCGATCTGCCGAACCCGGCAACTTCGGCCACGGCCTCCAGCAGTCCTTCCTGCGGCAGTTCAACAGTGACGTTGACCACACTGACATCGCCATTGCGCGCCAGCAGGCTACCCGCGATACGCGGGTCGGAGGAGGCAATGGAGCGAATTCGCGCCCGCGCCTTGTCCCGGGCCAGGTCTTGCGGGTCGACGAGGTCCCGCACGTACAGGTCGTCGCCTTCTGCAGTCGTGTACTGGAAATTGGCGAGCGAATCGACACGGCGCGAATACGGTGTCTGCCACGCCCTGTCCGTCAGCCAGACGGCGGCGGCAAGTGCGCGTTCCGACGTCGCATCACCGTCGTCCGGAACAATCAGGAAGACAAGGTTCTCGTTCTTTCCGTAGGTGTTTTCCAGTTCTTCGAGGGCCAGAAGCTGGGGATTGTCATCGTCAAAGAAGATACGGTAATTGGCCGAGAATTCGATCCGGGCAATTCCGCTTGCCGCGATTGCAACCAGGAGCAGGGTGATCAGGATAATCAACCAGCGGGACGAAATCACCCGTTCGGCAAACCGGGCGGCAAATTGACCTTCTCTTGGACTGTTGTTGTCCACAGTACAGCCGCCGCTAGTCGCGAGTTCCCGCGTGCCCTGACAGCGCACCGGGGGTCACCCTGGAACTTCGAAGCCGCATTGGAAGTCAATCACAGGTGGCAGTGTCTACGACACTGCAGGCATTGGTCTGTCCGGCGCACGGTACGGCCCGGGAGATCAGGGTGTCAACGACGATACATCCGGGTCCCGGCGATCCGCGTTGCCGGGCACGTGGCCCCCGCGCCCTTCGTGGCATCGGGCAGGCAGGGGCACGGATGTCCGGGCTGCCGCGACGGGCAGAACCGCGGATGCTGGTCGCGTCATGAACGACACGGCGACGCGCGCGGTTGCACCGGGCGGCGTCCGGTTTCGGACGTCCAGGCGCGAGACCTTCATCGGTCTGTACGGCGGGGAGCCGGTGGCCGCGGGCTGGCACAACGACAGCCAACGCCGAAAGGACGGCGAGCGCGCATTTCACCGGGTCTCGGGGAACATTCCCGGCGTACCGATTGCGGACCACGTGGGCTGGACTTCGCGACGGGGCGTCTTACTGCCAACATCGTCAGGCTCAATAGTGTTGCATTAGGGGACGGCGGATGCGGCCCAAATGGCCGGTCGTGGACATCCCGGGGCAGGAATCCAGACTTCACGTGCGCGCTCGCAAACCTGCGGGCGATCGTTGCGAACGGACAGGCTGTTGACCGCACGCGACGACCAGTGCAATGGCCCTGTCGATGAACAGTCCCGCGCGGCGCGACCATCGGGACCGGAAAACGACCCGGGGTCCAGGCCGCAAACCGGACTCCTGCCCGCCGCCGCTTCCGTCAGGTCCCTTGCCCGGATTGTCGCACGGGCACGCACAGAGCCCAATCGCAACTGCGGAACCACGGCCCGGGATCCCTTCAGCGCGGGCGTGTCCCGGTCCGTATTCTCGGCGCGTCGACGTCGCCTTCAACCCGCTGCTCGAGCTGTCAGGTGCGCGCGGCGATCCCGTCGGGAAGGGGACCGGAACCTGCGCTCCGGAAGCCTCGCCCTGCCGCAGGCCCTCTGCCGGGCCTTCCTGCCTCAGTCTCCGTGCGATCGCGCCCATCATCTCCCCCGGTGGCTTGATCAGGCGCTCAAGGTCCGCAGCCGGACAGGTTGCGAAGGTACGGTCCCCGCGGGCAGGTGCTGGAACCCGGCCTGCGGCTCGGGACCGCCGCAATCGCCTGCATGCAGGCCGGTGCCCGCCTTGACCAGGATGACCATCGCCGATCCGGGGACCCGCGGTGCCGGGGCAGCTGTTTCACCGACATTTCTGCCAGGTTGCGCAGGATGAGCCGTTCACCGGGCAGGACGTCGAGAGCGGGTTGGTCGATGCGATCGTCTCCGTGATGGCATCGGGCCCCGGCCATGGAACGGGACCATCGGAACGATCGGCGGCAGTGCCCCGGACCCTCCGCCCGGCCCTGGGCACGCTGCTGGCGGATGGGCGCCATGCAGCTCGCCAGTTACGGCGGCGTGGCGGGATCGGACCGGGATCGGGTGGTGCTCGACGGACACGCAAACAAGGACCCGCTTCCCACCTTTCAGCTCGATCCCGAAGGGAAAATCGTTCCGGCTGTCGCGCCGGTCCCGTCGGCAAACGCCCCGACCGCCTGGACCGGGGGCGTGCAGGCCACAAGCCCCGCGACATCGTTCGGCAGGTGATCGCGAAACAATTCAAGCGCACGGGCGGGATCGGACCGTTGCCGCGGGAGTGAAAGGCTGGAACCGGGTCCTTCGGTCCAATACTGTCATGAAGTCAACAGGTTGGCACCAGGCCGTTCGCCCGGGATCGGCGAGGTTCAAACAGGAGACCGGGCGCCGGGATCCCTGCCGACGCGTCAGGCTGCCTCGTGGATCAGGGAGCGGACGGCGTAGTGAGCCAGCATCAATCCCTCGAGTTCCTGGAGGACGAGTTCCGGGGTCTTGCTGCGCAGCATGGCGCCGGGCCCGAACATGTGCGTCCCGACCTCGTCGCAGGCAGCCCCGGTCTCCCTGCGCCGGTGATAGAGGGTGGAGAGTTCGGCGGCAGGAGCCTCTTCGTGATCGAGCAGTGTCGTGACCAGGGTGTCATGGTGTTCGGACCCGGCCAGGGTACAGGTCAGCGCCCGCACCGTGCGCGCGTCCTGGCCGGAACCCGCGAAGACACTCTCCCAGGACCCGTCCGGGAAACGCCTGTACACCGGGAAGGTCGTGGTCGGCCCGGCACGCCAGAGCAGATCGGCGCCGCGTTCCTGCGCCATCGACCACAGCGCATGCCCGCAGCAGGAGTGGTCTGCGAGGACCAGCATGCCAGCCTCCAGGTGAGGCACAAGCCGTTCGGCCTGTTCCGTCCGCGATACGCTCACCGGGCCGCCGCACCAGGCCAGCGGTGCCCGTGTGCCGAGTTCCACGAGAACCGTCACCCGGACCAGGGGACGGGACGGGCTGCCGTTTGAGGCGCCGGACACTCCGAAGAACTCCCGGTTCCCCGCTTCGTCGGGGAGCGCCAGCATCAAGCCATCGATTGCCGTCAGCCGGCGGGTCCGGTACCACGCCCCGGTCGTGGACGGCGTGGCAAGCGGACGCACGCGCGCCTCGCGCAACACCGAGAACGGTTCCGATCCCAGCCGGCTGCGCGCCCGCGAGATCGAGGACCTGCCCGACACCCGGAGCGTCACTCGAGGCATCACCCAGCTCAGTCCTTCCATCAGGCACCGCAGGACTTCCCGCGTCGAGACCCGGCGAAACAGCGCCATTGCAATCACGTAGTACATCATCACGTCCGCCGGCAGCGCACGACGGCGTACGCTCCCGCGCCCGGTGCGGCGAAGCGCATCAAGGACCGCCTCATGCGGATACGCACGCGCAATCACGCCAATGCCCAGGTAGTCCGACAGCCGCAATCCACCGGGCAACCCGGCAGCCGTCCGAGCCATTCCGGAATCCCGTGTCCTGTTGATCCGGTACCAGGGTAACGCGGCAGTTTCTAATGCAACAGAATTATCGCCTGGGCCACAGACGTGATGCACGGAGAAGCGTCACCGTTTCCGGCCATTGTTTCACGTGAAACACCCCCCATTGCCAGGACCGTGGTGTTACCCCGCTTCCTGGTTGTCCGGGCTGGAACCTTCTTCCCGCGGTTCCGGCCGGGAAAAACCCGCGCCGACCGACAGGCACTCGAGCAGGCGGTCCAGCTGGCGCAGCGAGGTGTACTGTATGGTCATTGCGCCGCGCTCCGGTGTCTTCTGCGTGATCTTCACGCGAGCGCCAAGGGATTCGCTGAGACTTGTCTCGACCGCCCGCAGGTTCGGGTCGGGACGCCGGCGGGGCTTGCGGTGCCGGACGGTACCGGTCTCCTGCTCTCGGCGCACCAGCTCCTCGGTTTGGCGCACCGAGAGACCCTCGGCCAGGACCCGTTGTGCCAGGGCCTCGGGTTCCGCAGCAGCGAGCAGCGCGCGGCCATGACCGGCGGACACCCGTCCCGATTGCAGATGCTCCCGAATCGCGGCCGGAAGCGACAGCAACCGGGTCGTATTGGCAATGTGACTCCGGCTCTTGCCGACCAGTTTTGCAAGGGTTTGCTGCGTATACCGGTGATCGGACAGCAGCCTGCGGTACCCCTCCGCTTCCTCGACCGGTGTCAGGTCGGCGCGCTGAACATTCTCGATCAGTGCCACTGCGAGCGCACGGGGCTCTTCCATCTCCTCGACCAGCGCCGGCAGCTCGTGCAGGCCGGCGAGTTGCGCGGCACGCCAGCGCCGTTCCCCCGCGACGATTTCATAGGCGGGGTCCCCGGTTCCGGCGGGCCTCAGCAACAGTGGCTGCAGGATACCGTGACGGCCGATGCTCTCGGCGAGCTGTTCGAGTTCGGTCTGCTCGAACAGGCTTCGCGGCTGGTTGCGGCCTGGCGCGATCTGTTCGATCGGCACCGACCGCAGCCGCGACGTTTCCTCGCCGCCCAGCAGCGAGCCGAGACCGCGGCCCAGACCGCGGCGTTCACGTCCACTTTTCTGCGTCATGATGCTGTCAGCCTGCCTTCCCGTTCAAGGACCTCGCGCGCGAGCTTGACGTAGGCTTGCGATCCCGCGCATCGCAAGTCGTACACCAGGGCCGGGATTCCATGGGATGGAGCCTCGGAAATCCGCACGTTTCGCGGAATGACGGTCCGGTAGACCAGATCCCCCATATGGTGACGCACGTCGTCCTCAACCTGCCTCGACAGGTTGTTTCGACTGTCGAACATCGTCAAGACCACTCCCTGGACCGTGAGCTGCGGGTTGAATGCCCGCCGGATCCTCTCGACGGTCTGGAGCAGCATGCTCAGTCCTTCCAGGGCATAGAACTCGCATTGCAAGGGTACCAATACCCCGCCCGAAGCGACCAGCGCGTTCAGTGTCAGCAATCCGAGCGATGGCGGACAGTCGATGAACACCACATCCGGAGTGTCGGGCGTCTCCTCGAGATACCGTTCGAGCACGGCCCGTACCCGGTACTCCCGCCCGGCCTGTTCCACAAGCTCCAGCTCGGCGCCGGACAGGTCCGGCGTGCTCGGCACCAGCGACAGGCCCGGAACCACGGTTGGCAGCACCGCCGACTGAAGGTCCGTCGACCCCGCAAGAACCGAATAGATGTCCCGGTGCCGATCCTGGCGCGAAACGCCGAGCCCGGTGCTCGCGTTGCCCTGGGGATCGAGATCGATCACCAGCACCCGGAGTCCGTACGCCGCCATCGCGGTCGCCAGGTTGACCGCGGTCGTGGTCTTGCCCACCCCGCCCTTCTGGTTTGCCAGCGCCAGCACCTTCGACCGGCCTGTGGCCGGCTGTTCACGGCCCATTGCCAAGCCCTTCCATTCGAACCACGGTCCCGCCCGGGCTTGACAGGCTCGGAATGGTGCTGACTCGCAGCCGGGTCCCGACGGCAATGGTATCGAGCTCTCTTGCCACGGATTGCCCCTTTGGAAACAGGCATACGGTGTCGGCGTGCACATGCGGCTGCGCAAGCGCGATCAACCGGTCAAGTGGCGCGCAGGCGCGCGCGGTCACAACGTCGAATCGTCCCGCCCGCAGTGCCTCGATCCGAACCGGGTGCACGCTGACCCTGGTTCCGGTTTCCCGGGCCACCTGCGAAACGAAACCACACTTGCGGGTGTCGGAGTCGACAAGATGTACGTCGCGAGCCCCGAGCATGGCCAGGACCAGGCCCGGAAACCCGGCCCCGGTTCCAATGTCGAGCACGGAACAGGCCGGATGCGGCAGCAGGCCGAACAGCTGGGCGCTGTCGAGAAAATGCCGTCTCCAGACCTGGTCGAGCGTCGATGCGGAAACCAGGTTGATGGCCCGTTGCCACCGCCGAAGCATCGCTTCGTAGCGGTCCAGTTTTTCCATGATCGCGGGTGGTGCGCCGAACGCCGCGCGAAATTCATCGCGTTGTTCGCCGTAACCGGCGGTGTCCACCTCAGGCGGCCCTTGCCTGACGGCGGCGAACGTGTCTCATCAGCGCCAGCAGCGCGGATGGCGTCATTCCGGGAATCCTGGATGCCTGGCCAAGTGTCTGCGGGCGGGTCCTGCACAGGACTTCGCGGACTTCGTTGGAAAGGCCGCCAACAGCCCGGTAATCGAGCGTGTCCGGAAGCTCGAGCTGCTCATCGCGGCGATACGCCCTGACATCACCTTCCTGGCGGACCAGGTAACCGCTGTAGAGGGAATCGATGGCCGCATCCGCCACCGCGGCACGGTCGAGACCTGCGATTTCGGGCCAGAAATCGGCGAGCCGGTCCTGGTCGACCTCGTCGAGTGCCAGCAACTGGTAGGCGGAGCGTTCCGTCCCGTCCTGGTTGATCCGAAAACCGGCTCGCGCCAGCGCGGCAGGGGTTGCCCGGCATGCTTGCAGGACGCGCACCGCATGTTCGAGGCCCGCATGTTTCACGTGAAACATCTCCCGGCGCGCGGTTCCGACACAGCCGATCCGGATCCCGGCCGGCGTCAGGCGACGGTCTGCATTGTCGGCACGCAGTCGAAGACGAAACTCGGCGCGGGAGGTGAACATGCGGTAGGGCTCCAGCACGCCACGCGTGGTCAGGTCATCGATCAACACACCGATGTAGGCATCTGCACGGTCGACCTGGAAGCGCTCGCCTGACCCCCCGGCAAGCAATGCGGCGTTGATGCCGGCAACCAGCCCCTGCGCAGCCGCTTCCTCGTAGCCGGTGGTGCCATTGATCTGGCCGGCAAGGAACAGCCCGGGGATCTTCCGGGTCTCGAGCGACCGGTCGAGTTCGCGCGGATCGACATAGTCATACTCGATCGCATAGCCGGGCTGGGTGATGACCGCGTCCTCGAGCCCGGGAATGGTCCGGACAAAGGCTTTCTGGACCTCGACCGGCATCGAGGTCGAAATGCCGTTCGGATACACCAGATGAGTGTCAAGTCCTTCAGGTTCCAGAAAAACCTGGTGGTGGTTGCGATCGGCAAACCTGACAATCTTGTCCTCGACCGATGGGCAGTACCTCGGGCCAACCCCCTCGATCCGGCCCGAGTAGATCGGTGAACGGTGCAGGTTTTCGCGCAGGATCGCGTGACCCTCCGGGCCCGTGTGGGTGATATGGCAGTTCACCTGCGGCGTCGTGATCCGCGCGGTCAGGCTCGAAAGCGGCACCGGCGGCATGTCGCCCGGCTGGACCTCGAGTCCTGCCCGGTTGATGGTCCTTCCATCAAGGCGCGGCGGCGTTCCCGTCTTGAGCCGTCCGCGCACAAACCCCCTCCGCTTCAGGGTGCGGGCCAGCCCGACATCGGGCTCTTCACCGATGCGGCCCGCCGGAATGCGTTCCTCGCCGCGGTGGATCATGCCGCCAAGGAATGTCCCCGTGGTGAGCACGACACAGCCGGCGCGCAGGGTCGAGCCGTCCCGGTTCACGATACCGCCCGCCCGGCCGTCGGTTCCAACCAGCAGGTCCTCCACCGCCGCTTCCACGATGTCGAGGTTCTCCTGGGATTCAAGCGCCTGCTGCACCGCCCTGCGGTACAGGCTCCGGTCGGCCTGGGCCCGCGGTCCACGAACCGCCGGCCCCTTGCTCCGGTTCAGCAACCGGAACTGGATGCCAGCGGCATCGGCAGCCCTGGCCATGACACCGTCGAGCGCGTCGACTTCACGGACAAGGTGGCCCTTGCCCAGCCCGCCGATGGCGGGGTTGCAGGACATTTCGCCAATGGTGGCGCGACGATGGGTCACGAGCGCCGTGCGGGCGCCCATGCGCGCGCTGGCCGCAGCTGCCTCGCAGCCGGCATGGCCACCACCGATGACAATGACGTCGAAGGCGGACTTCATCCTCCTGCCTCCACATGGTACGGATCCGGTGAATACCAGAGCCAACGACATGTTTCACGTGAAACATGGAACCCGCTGGACCGGGCGTTACATGCGGCAGTGCCACCATCATGCCGCCAGCCTCCGATGGATTCGCGCCTCCCTTGTCAAGCGCCCGACGGACGCGTGCGCTGACGCCATCGGAATAACGCCTCTATTCGAGCTTTTCTTATAATATATGTCTTTTGCTCAGGATTCATTCCACTCCTGATCCCCTCACGTACCGGCTGCTGCCACGGACGCAGTCGGCGTGGCGGTGGCTCGAGCGGGTGCTCGAGGAACAGCGACGGCGCTGCAGGAACGGGTCGGGAGCCGGCGCAAGGCGGGGAGCCCCACCTGGCGCTGCCAGTTCAGGTCGCCGGCCAGGTGCCGCCACGGGATCCCGGGCATGGAGGGCATCCCGGCCGTGATCCAGCCCGTGACGCCGAGACGTCTCGACGATGCGATGCAGGGATTCTCCAGGCGCCTGGAAAACGGGTCCGGCGCCTGCTTTCCCCGCTTCAAGGGTCGCCGGCACCGCACCAGCATCCCGATCGTCTCCGGCGTCAGGATCCGGGGCAACGCCATCCATATCCCGCTCCACGGGCAGATGACGGCGCGGCGGGTATCCGTTCCCGAAGGGATGCCGAAGCCGGCGACACTCAAGCGCGAAGGCGACAGGAGGTACGCCGTGGTCGCGATCCCGGCGCCGGTTCGCGACGACAACGGCCACGTGATCGGCATCGACATGAACGCGGGCGAGGTCGCGACCAGCGACGGCGCGGTCATCGCGGCGCCCGATGCCGGCAGGCTGAAGGCACGCGCGAAGCGGTACTGAAAGCAGCCCGCGCGTCAGCGCGAAAGGACCCGCGCGCGGGCGCGCAAGACCGGGCGGCGGATCGCGACGGTACGGCACGACCGCCATCACCGGATCAGCCGCGAGCTTGCGGACGCGGCCGGCACCATCGTCATCAAGGCCCTGGACACGGCCTGCATGACGAGAAGTGCGAACGGAACGGCGAGGGAGCCCGGGCGGAACGTGAGCGCCACGGCCGGGCTGAACCGGGACATCCTCGCCATCGGCTGAACGGCCCCGCGCCACCATGATCGAGTACAGGGTGTACCGGGCAATCCCCGCTACACCAGCCGGACCTGTGCGGAGCGCACACACGGGACGGTTTCACCGCGCGGCCTGCGGCCGTGCCGATCACGCCGACGTGAACGCGGTGGCGAAAATCATGGCCCCGGGGACCGGGGCTGCCGCGCGGGGAGGCCGCGAGGCACGTGGACAGCGCCGGTCCTGCGCTGCTGCTCGTCATTGTTCCGCACGGGATCCGTATTGTGCATGAGCATCCCGTGCCCGGCCCATTCACACGCCGGCCGCAGCCACCGAAGTCCCCGAAACACGGGTCGCCGACCCGATGCCGGCTGTTTCACGTGAAACATCCCGGTCCATCGCACGAACGGTACACCAATGCGTGACATGTCCACGGCCGCCCTCATGGTGCCGGGACAGTCATACGGTTCCAGTCCTGTTTCGAATGCACGACAGTCCACGTTATCAGCCGGTTATGTCTGTATCCGAGCGGGAAACACTACCGGTGGGCATTCCGTTCACTGCGCCGGCGTCCCCGGGTCCGACCCTGTCCGCGACGCCGAACCGGTTGCTTGCATCCCGGGTCGATCCCTCCGTGGCATCGGTTCCCGGGGGCACATGCCGCGAGCCTACTTGCCGATGCAGAAATCACGGAAGATCACGTCGAGCAGCTGTTCGACATCGACCCTGCCGGTCACGCGTCCGAGTGCGTCCGCGCCGGCCCGGGTGTGTTCGGCAACGATCTCGAGCCCGGCGCCGCGTTCCAGGTCCGCCTGCGCGTCTGCGAGATGCCCGATGGTCGCGATCAGCGCCGCCCGGTGCCGCGCCCTGGTGAGCACCGGCCGGCCCGCAACGTCCATCCTCGCGCGCGCCAGTGTCGTGAGCGACTCGAGCAAGGGCTGCAGCCCGGCACCGGTCCTGACCGAAGTCGCATGGGCCTGCGGTGGAGCCTCGAAGGCCGGATCGAGGTCTATCTTGTTGAACACGACGAGATCGCTCTCCGGGAGCACGGGGGTCTCCCGGTGATGATCGGCCGTGGCATCAAACACCAGGACGCGAAGATCGGCGTGATCCGCCCAGTCCCGCGCCCGTCTCACGCCTTCCGCCTCGATGCTGTCGCGCGCGGTTCGCAACCCGGCGGTATCGGCGACGATGACCGGAAACCCCGCGAGGTCGAGATGAACCTCGATCACGTCGCGGGTCGTCCCGGCATGTTCCGACACGATGGCGGCATCACGTCCCGCGAGCCAGTTGACCAGCGACGACTTCCCCGCGTTCGGCGGTCCGACCACCGCGACCCTCAGGCCGTCTCTCAGCCGCTCCCCGCGCCGCCCGTCGTCACTGAAGGTCTCCATCTCGAGGCGCGTGCGGCAAAGCCCGTCAAGTGCGGAAACGACAGCGCTTTCAGGGATTTCCTCATCCGGAAAGTCTATCCAGGCCTCGATGTGGGCCCGCAGGTACCGGATCTGCTCCGCCCACTCGTCAAGCCGTCGCGCCAGCCCGCCCTCGAGCTGCACCACGGCGGCCTGCCGCTGGGCCTCGGTCTGCGCGACCACGAGATCGTTGACGGCCTCGGCTGCGGTCAGGTCCAGCCGGCCGGCGAGAAACGCCCTGCGGGTGAACTCGCCCGGCTCGGCATGGCGCCAGCCCGGGCAGCGGGCGAGCACGCCCAGCGTGCGCTCGAGGACGGCGCGGCCGCCGTGCACGTGCAACTCGACGACATCCTCGCCGGTGTAGCTTCCCGGCGCCGGAAACCACACGACGAGACCGCGATCCACCAGTTCGCCATCGTCGCGAAGCGCGCGCAGGGCGGCATGGCGCGGAGCCGGCAGCACGAACCCGAACAACCTCGCGGCCGATGCCGCATCACCGCCCGAGATGCGCACCACCGCGACGCCGGAACGGCCGGCTGCGCTTGCAAGCGCGAAGATGGTATCCCCGTTCATGGCGGGCGTGCCTCACATCGCCTTGATCAGGTGCCTGCAGTGCCGAACCGGCCACGACGTGCAGGCCCCCCTGTCACCCGGAAGTGTAGTCGAAAAGGCACGGGAATTTCTCCGGCCCGGCCCTCCGGCCACGAATACGGCGCCGGACGGCTTCCAAAACAGTGAAGATATTATACTTATATTACAACATTCTATGTCTGTCTCTATGCGGCAGCCGGTTTCCGTGTGCGGGAGCGCCGGTCCGGACCCCCGTCGGGCCGTCAGTTTCGCGCGCCGGACAACTGGAAGGCGGGAGGGCGGCATGGTACGGTTTGTCACGGCAGGCATGACTGATTCGTTGCCTCGACGAGAAGACGGCCGGCGCCGTCATCTCTGCCATACCGGCAGCCCGCATCATGCCTGGAATCATAATGAACGCGCCCCGCTGACAACGCGGAGCAGGATTTAACCAGCGATAAAGGGGTCTTGCAGATGGCTGTACGCGTTATTGTCGATGTCAAGGCGAAACCCGGTACCGGGGGAGAGGTGGTTGCGTTCTTCAGGTCGATTCTGCCGGAAACGCGCGCCTACAAGGGCTGTTCCAGCGTCCATACCCTGCAGAACCACGACGATCCCGACAACGTGATGCTGGTCGAAGAGTGGGACTCCCACGAGCAACACAAGGAATATCTCGCCTGGCAGCGGGAGAGGGGGACGAGCGGCCGGCTCATCGAGGCCCTCGCCGAGCAGCCGAGCGTCCGGTATTTCGACGTGACCGACGCCTGAGCCCCGATCCCGGCGCAGGGCGGGTTCACGCTGCCTCTGACGGGTATCCGGCCGGAACGGGCCGATCAGCGGTCCATGACCAGGAATGCAACAGCCCGGCCAGTCCGGTGGGCACCGGACTACGGGGAGGCGTCAGGTTTTTCCCGGACCGCCGGTGAGGACGCTTCGTTGCTGAACGCGTCCGCCGGCCATTTCCCTGGCCAGGGCCGTGCGGTTTGCCGGCGCTCCTGAAACGACCTCCCGAAAACCACCCTGCGCCCGCCGGTGTTCCTGCACGCCCCGGGGTCCGGCCTGTCCGTCGCGCTCCCGTCCGAACGCCCGGGATCGATGACTGCGCACCGGGTGCGATGGGCACCGGCAATTCCTGACGCGCTGTCGTGGCGCGGGCGATCCGGACACGGACCGTTGCCAGCGCATGACTGCCACGGACATTGCCCGTCCGGCGTGGCCGAAGAAACACCGATGCATTACCATCTGACAGTGGATTGGTCGCAGAACGGTGTTCACGGGGGAGTGCCGAACATGCTGGAAAGTCTGCGAAACCAGGACCGGCCACCATACGAGCGCGAAACCCTGTGGGCCGACCTGAGGGCCGGCATCACCCTGGTCGCGTCTTACCTGCCGACCGCAATGGCGCTCGGCGTCATTTCCGGCATGGGGCCCCTTGCGGGGCTCTGGTGCGGTGTCTTCGTCGGAATCATCTCGGCGGTGTGCGGTGGAACACGCGCGCTGGTGAGCGGGCCCAGCGCCGTGCTCGCGGTGATCACCGCGACGCTGATGATGGGCGACGAGGTGACCTTGCCGGAGCTCGCGGTCATCATCGTCATGGCCGGCGCTATCCAGGTCATTCTCGGACTCGCCGGTGTCGGCCGTTTCGTTTCCTACATGCCGCACATCGTGCTCACGGGGTTCATGTCGGGAATCGGCGTGCTGCTGCTGGCAACGCAGACCGAGAAGCTGTTTCACCTCGGTATGCAGGACCTTGCCCTCGCGGCGTTCTGTCTCGCCGTGTTCTTCCTGTGGCCGGCCCGCATCGGCAAGTTCATCCCGGCGCCGCTTGCGACAGTGGGGATCGGGTGGATCGTTGCGCTCTTCATCCCCGGCATCCACCAGCTGGGCCCTGTCCCGGTTGGACTGCCGGTGCCGGTGCTCGAGCTTCCGTCGCTGGAATTCCTGCCGGAAGCCGTCGGGCCTGCGGTCCTGATCGCGCTGATCAGTTCCGTCTATACACTGATGTGGTCACTGATCGCTGATACGTTCACGGGCTCGCAGCACAATCCGAACCGCGAGCTGTTCGGTCTCGGACTGGGAAACCTCGTGGCGGGGATCGTGGGTGTGCTGCCCGGGAGCGGAACCATCGCCACCATGACGGCCCGCCGCTTCGGCGGGAAGACCGTGGTGGCCGGCATCGTCTGCCTGATCATCGTCGCCGCCCTCGTCCTGGGTCTCGGCCCCTATGTGGCGCCGCTGCCGCTGGCGGCACTGTCCGCGATCGTCATGCTCGTCGGCTGGCGCATGATCGAGTTTTCCTTCCTGCGGAAGGTTCCCCGGATGGACCCGAAGTATTCGGCGGTCATGCTGCTGGTCATGGCCGTCACGATCTTTGTGGATCCGGTCTTCGCAATCATGTTCGGCGTGATCGCCGCCAATATCGTCAACGCTATACAACTGGAATCTCTGGAACTTGACAGCGTGGTCTCGACGCCGCTTCTTGACAGCACCTTCACCACGGAGGTTGACGACGAGTTCACGGCTCGAATCGGGCTCGTGGCCTTTCGCGGCTCCTTCACGGTGTCGTCCTCGCGAAAACTGATCGCCCTGATCGGCGTGGACATCCGTGACCACGAAGTCGTGATTTTCGACCTTTCGAGGGCCACCCATGTCGACGACAGCGCCGCCAATCTTCTGGCCCAGATCATCGACCGCGCCAGGCAGACCCGCACCGAGATCGTGGTCTGCGGCATCAACGACCGCATCCGCGGCACCCTGTTCGCCTTCAACGTCCTCGACCGCATTCCCGAGGATCGAACCGTCGCGACCGAGAAGGAAGCCAGGGACCTTGCCTGGTCGCTGCTGTGACGACTTTCCGTTCCTGACTCGGCAGGCCGGGGGAGTGCCGGGAAAGGCTGTCGGCGCGGGCCGCGCGTCTTCAGTCCCGTACTGTTCCCGCCATATGCACTTCATGGACCATGCGGCGCGGGGCGCCCGATCACCGGGATGACACGCCCTCGTGGCGCACGAGCCCGTCCGCCAGCTCGAGCCACGGAAGCTGTTCGGCAACGAAGACATGAAACCGGGGCCGGTAGGCGGCCGGATCGTCGAGGCTCGCGGCGTACAGGTGCACTTCGCCCGGAAACCGGTCCGCCTCGTAGGACATCGGTGTTCCGCAGGTGCCGCAGAACCGGCGGATGACACCCGGCGAGGACGCAAACGCCTTCGGTTCCGCACCGGTCCAGGCGAAGCGGTCGGCGTGGACGCCGACGAAACTCGCAAGCGCTGACGAGGTCTGGCGCCGGCAGCTTTCGCAGTGACAGTGTCCCTGCCATTTCGGCGGACCGGTGAACCTGTAGGTCACGGCGCCGCACAGGCAGCGGCCGGTTGTCGCATCGTCCCCTGTCACCGTTCGCCTCCATCGCCCTGTGCCCCGGTCGCACCTGAGCGTATACCATGTGGTCCATCAGGGGGACCTCCGTCATTCGACACCGGTTCCTGCCAGTGGCTTTCCGGGAGCGCGCCGTTGATCAGCCAGGAACAGAACGACCTGATCACCCGGACCGGACCGGGGCGGCCCGCAGGCGAGGTCCTGCGCCGCTACTGGATCCCGGCCGCCCTGTCGGATGAACTTCACGGCGACCGCCCGGTGGTCCCGGTCACCCTGCTCGGCGAGCGTCTGGTCCTGTTCCGCGATGCCTCGGGCCGGCCGGGCCTGATTGCCCGGCACTGTCCGCACCGCGGCGCCGACCTTGCCTTTGGCCGCAGCGAGGACGGCGGACTGCGCTGTCCCTTCCATGGCTGGCTGCTTGATCGCACCGGCCGCTGCCTGGAGCAGCCGGGCGAACCGGCCGGTTCCGGTCCGGCCTGGCGGATACGCACCACGTCGTATCCGGTCGTCGAGAAGAACGGCATCCTGTTTGCCTACCTCGGGCCTGGTGACCCGCCCGGGTTTCCCGCCCTTGACTGCTTCCGTGCTCCGGCGACACATGTCTTCGCGTTCAAGGGGTTGTGGGAGTGCAACTGGCTGCAGGCGCTCGAGGTCGGTATCGATCCGGCCCACGCTTCTTTCCTGCATCGTTTCCTGGTGGACGAGGACCCCGGTGACGGCTACGGCCGGCAGTTTCGCGACACCTCCACGGGCAGTACCATTCCCATGACCCGGGTGCTGCGCGAGTATCCATGCCCGGAGATCAGGGTCGAGGAGACCGCCTACGGCCTGCGGCTGACTGCCCTGCGGCACATGGTGAACGACCTCACCCACGTGCGGGTCACCAACCAGATCTTTCCGTGCGCGATCTGCATCCCGATGAGCCGGGAAATGACCATCACCCAGTGGCACGTGCCGATCGATGACGAGAAGTGCTACTGGTATTCGCTGTTCACCAGTTTCGACAAGCCGGTCAACCGGGAACTGATGCGCGAGCAGCGGCTGAAGGAACACCGCCTGCCCGACTACGCGCCGGTCAGGAACCGGAGCAATGACTACGGCTTCGATCCGCGCGAACAGGCAACGCTGACCTGGACCGGGATGGGGCTTGACATCAATGTCCACGACCAGTGGGCCGTCGAGGGGATGGGCCCGATCCAGGACCGTACCCGCGAGCATCTCGGCCGCACCGATATCGGCATCATCCGCTATCGCAGGATGCTGCGCGCCGCCATCCGCCTTCTCGCCGGCCGGAACGATGCTGACCTGCCGATGGCCGACGGCCTCGACGGGATCGTCGGCCCCGCCTGCACCGACGTCATCGCCCCGACCGGGGCCTGGCGGGATGCCGTGCTGGAGGCGGACCGGGAACGGCGTGCCGCCTGTCCGTGGAATGCCTCGGTCTGACCCGGAATGACGCGGACCGCGGAACGGATCACCGGTGGTTTCCTGGCGGGTTCCGGGCTGCTGTCGGACCAGGCGGCCAGGCAGGCAATCGAACTGGTGGCAAGGGCGGAGGCCGACAGGCTCGAGACCGTTCGCCTGGTGTTCGCCGATCCGCACGGCGTGCTTCGCGGCAAGACCGTGACCGTTCCGGCACTCGTCGATGCCTTCGCCTCCGGGGTGCGCGTGCCGTCGACCCTGCTGCTCAAGGACCTTTCGCACCGCACGGTGTTTCCCGTCTGGTCCGCGGCGGGAGATGCGCCGCTGCTCTGGGCCGGCGACGTCGTGCTGGTCCCGGTCCCCGCGAGCTTCCGGATCCTGGAATGGTCGCCGCATTCCGCGCTGCTTCACTGCGACGTGGCGACAACGCGCGGGGAACCGGTCGCGCTTGCACCCAGGCAGGTACTGCGCGCCGCCTGCGAACAGCTTGCCGGGCACGGTCTTCACGCCGTCATGGGGCTCGAGGTCGAGTTCCAGGTCTTCGACGTCGTCGACCCGGCGCGCGAGCATGCCGACACCACGATGCCGGCCCGCCCGCCCCTGACCCGGGCCTACAACCAGGGATACCGCTACCTGACGGAATCCCGCTACGACGAGGCCGAGCCGCTGCTCGACCGACTGCGGCGCGCGGCGCTCGCCATGGAAATGCCGGTCCGCAGCGTCGAGATCGAAATGGGGCCCGGACAGTTCGAGTTCACCTTTGCTCCCGCGGACCCGGTAACCATCGCCGACATGGCGGTTACCTTTCGCACCCTGGTCCGCGAGGTCTGTCACCGTGAAGGCGTGCTGGCTTCATTCATGGCCCGGCCGGGTCTCGCCAACGCCGCGGCCAACGGCTGGCACATCCACCAGTCGCTCGCCGACGGCGAGGGCCGGAACCTGTTCACGCCGGGGGCCGAGGGCGGGTTGACCGCGTGCGCGGGCAACTGGACCGCCGGCCTGCTGCGGCACGCAGCCGCATCGTGTATTGCCACCACGCCGACGGTCAACGGCTACAAGCGCTATACCCGCCACCAGCTGGCTCCCGATCGTATCGGCTGGGGCGAGGACAACCGGGGGGCGATGCTCCGCGCCCTCGTCCACCCCGGCGACACCGCCAGCCGGATAGAGAACCGCGCGCCCGACAGCACCGCCAATCCCTACTTCGCCCTCGCATTCCAGATCCACGCCGGCCTCGACGGGCTGGTGCGCGGGCTCGAACCGCCGGCGCCGCTCGCCAATCCCTATGACGACCGGGTCGAGCGGTTGCCCGCGAGCCTGATCGACGCCATCTCGCGGTTCGAGGCGTCGGAACTGTTCCGGTCAGCCCTGGGCGAGACCTTCGTTGCCTACCTCTCGCGCCTGAAGCGCGCCGAGTGGGACCTGTTCGCGGCCACGGTGACCGACTGGGAACACCGGGAGTACTTCACGGCGTTCTGACGCGCGGGCAGGGTGTGGACGCCCGGCGGCGCAGTGAATAGTGTGCGGCACCAGCACGGGGAGGCATTCATGAGCTACATCACCATCAACGCTGCGGACGGGGGACAGTTCAACGCCTGGTACGCCGCGCCGTCAGGCGGCGGCGACCGGCCCGGCCTGGTGCTCATCCAGGAGATCTTCGGGGTGAACGCGGTCATGCGCGACCTCGCGGCCGGGTTCGCGGCCCAGGGATATCACGTGCTGTGTCCGGACATTTTCTGGCGCATCGAGCCCGGGGTCGACATCACCGACCAGAGCCAGGCCGAGTGGGACAAGGCGTTCGAGCTGTTCGGCAAGTTCGACACCGACCTCGGGGTGCGCGATCTCGACGCCACCCTGGCCGCGGTGCGCGGACTTGACGGATGCACCGGCAAGGCCGGCGCCGTCGGCTACTGCCTCGGCGGCAAGCTTGCCTACCTGATGGCGGCCCGCACCGACGTGGACTGCGCGGTGAGCTACTACGGCGTCGGCATCGAGGACCTGCTCTCGGAAGCGGGCGAGACCCTGTCGCCGTGGCTGTCCCACATCGCATCCGGCGACAGCTTCGTGCCCGCGGAGGCACAGCAGGCAGTCATCGCCGCGCTCGGCGATGCTCCCGGGGTCTCGCTGCATGTCTACGATGGCCAGGAACACGCATTTGCCCGAGTTGGCGGAGCTCATTACCACGAGGCGTCCGCAACCCTGGCCAATACTCGCACCGAAGAATTTCTTTCCTCCACACTGCGCTGAACAGGAGCGGCATTCATGGTCAAGGCCATTCGCTTTCACGAAACCGGGGGCCCGGAGGTTCTCCGGATGGACGAGGTCGGGCTCGCCTCACCGGGCCCGGGCGAGATCCGGGTTCGCCATACCGCGATCGGGCTCAACTATATCGACACCTATCACCGCAGCGGGCTTTACCCGCTTCCACTGCCGTCGGGCATCGGCATGGAAGCCGCCGGCGTGGTCGAGGAGGCGGGCAGCGGGGTGTCCGGACTGGCTGTCGGTGACAGGGTTGCCTACGCCTCTCCACCGCCCGGTTCCTACGCCGAAGCCCGGCTGATTGCGGCCGCAAACGTGGTGCGCATCCCTGACGCCGTCTCCGATCGCGACGCGGCCGCCATGATGCTGAAGGGACTGACCACCCAGTACCTGATCCGGCAGATCCACCGGGTCGGACCGGATGATACCATCCTGGTCCACGCGGCAGCCGGTGGCGTCGGACTGATTCTCTGCCAGTGGGCGAGCAGCCTCGGCGCCACCGTCATCGGCACCGTCGGCAGCCCCGAGAAGGCGGAACTCGCGCGGGCCAACGGCTGCGACCATCCGATCCTTTACCGTGACGAGGACTTCGTTGCGCGGGTCAGGGAGATCACCGGCGGCGAAGGCCTGCCGGTCGTCTACGATTCGATCGGTCGCGATACCTTCCCGGCATCGCTGGACTGCCTGCGCCAGCGCGGCACCTTTGTCAGCTTCGGACAGGCTTCGGGGCCGATTCCGCCGGTGGATCTCGGCATCTTTGCCCAGAAGGGCTCGCTGTTCTTCACCCGCCCGACGCTGTTCAACTACGCCGGAACCCCGGAGTCGCTGCGGGCCATGTCGGAAGACCTGTTCGCCGCCGTCGCCTCTGGCGCGGTGAAGATCAGCATCGACCAGACCTTTCCGCTCGCCGACGCGCGCGCGGCGCACGAGGCACTCGAGGGACGCAGGACCACGGGCTCGACCGTTCTCCTGCCCTGACCGGGTTTCCGGTCAGCGGTCGAGGTAGCCACGCAGCTCGCCGAGACGCACGCCTCCGAACAGCAGGACGGCGGCGGCGTAGGCAAGTGCGCCGCCGCCGATCAGCGCGGCGAGCTGTGCCGCCTCGAGCCACGGGCCCGGGGCGGGCGGCAGGGAGCGATCGGCAAGGACCAGGACGGCCGCCATCACCAGGGTCGCGGCGAGAAGCCGCGCAATCCGGCCCCAGGTCCGCGCACAAACCCCGTAAATTCCCTCGCGCTGCAGCAGCCAGGTCAGAACCCCGGCGTTGAACCAGGCCGCAATGCTCGTCGCCATCGCGAGGCCCACGTGGGCAAAAAACTGCATGAGGATCAGGTTCAGCACCAGGTTGAGCCCGACCGCAATTGCGGCCACAGCCACCGGCGTGCGCGTGTCCTCGCGGGCAAAGAACACCGGCTGCAGCACCTTGACCGCCACGAAGGCCGGCAGCCCGGCAGCATATGCCGCCAGCGCAGCCGCGGTCTGCGCCGTCTCGGTGGCCGCGAATGCGCCGCGCTCGAACAGAACGCCGATGACAGGCATGGCGAGAACCGCGAGCCCGCCGGCCGCCGGCAGGGTAAGCAGCATTCCCAGCAGGAGCAGGTCGTTGCGGGACCGGTTCGCCGCATCGACCTCGCCCCGGCGCATCTGAGCGCTCAGTGTCGGCAGCAGCACCGTGCCGATTGCCACCCCGACCACTCCGAGAGGCAGCTGTGTCACGCGGTCCGCGTAGTACAGGAACGAGATCGAGCCCTCCGCGAGCAGCGAGGCCAGCACCACGTCGATCACGAGGTTGATCTGGATCACCGCCGCGCCGAGCATTGCCGGCACCATCAGCCTGAACAGCCGCGCCACGCCGGGGGTCCACGTCGGGCGCCGCAGGCGCGGGATCATGCCGTGACGCCCGGCCGCGGCCGCAATCCAGGCCAGCTGTGCCACGCCCGAGATCATCACGGCCCAGGCCAGTACGTGCGCCGGGGTTTCCAGCCGGTCGGCGTACAGCGCCATGGCCCCGATCAGGATCACGTTGAGCAGGATCGGGGCGCCCGCCGCGGCAGCGAACCGCTGCATGCCGTTCAGGGCTCCCGCCAGCAGTGCCATGGCCGAGATCAGCGGCAGGTAGACGAACGTGATCCGGCACAGCTCCACCGCAAGGTCAAAGCGGGACGGGGTTGCGACAAACCCCGGGGCAAGCACGGTCAGCACCTGCGGCATGGCGATGATGGCTGCGGCCGACGCTGCGATCAGGACGGCGAGGACCACCGCTGTCACGTCCTCGAGGAACCGGCGCGCCGCCGCGGGGCCTTCGCCGGCAAGCAGGCCGGTAAAGACCGGGATGAAGGCGACCGACAGCGACCCTTCAGCCGTGATGCGGCGGAAGAAGTTCGGCAGCTTGAAGGCAACGAAGAACGCGTCGGATACCGGCCCGGCACCCAGCACCGTCGCGATCAGCATGTCGCGGACAAACCCGGTCACCCGGCTGATCATTGTCAGGCCGCCGACCGTTGCCGTCGAACGCAGGAGCTGCATCTCAGCCGCCTGGCCGGTGCCCGAAGGAGTGCCTCGCCCGGGGATCAGCCCGTCCGGCGCGCATTGCCTCCCGGCTCCAGGGAATTGAGTTCGGCCTGGATGTTGTGCCGAATGGCCTCGAGCTGCCGGTCCGACTCGACCTTCAGGCCGAACAGGTCCTTTACGTAGAACACGTCAACGATGCTGATGCCGAAGGTCGAAATCTTGGCGGACGATATCTGCAGGTTGAGCCGGGCGAGGGAACGGGTCAGCCGGTAGAGCAGGCCCGGACGGTCCGCGCCGTTGACCTCGATCACGGTGTGGGTATTGCTGGCCTTGTTGTCGATCAGCACCCGTTGCGCGACCGCCATGGTCCGCACCCGCCCGGGGACCGGTGCCCGGTGCCCGGCGAGCGCGTTGTCGATATCGAGTTCGCCGCGCACGGCTTTGGTGACCGTGATCCTGAGGCGCCGCAGGCTGTCGGGATCGTCAAGGGCCTTGCCGCCGGCGTCCTGGACCCAGAAGCTGTCGAGAACGGTCCCGTCCCGCAGGGTGCTGATCCGCGCGTCGACGATGTTGGCGCCGGCAGCCGCCATGCCGCCGGTCAGACGCGCGAACAGCCCCGGATGGTCGGCAGTCAGCACCGTGACCTCGGTGACCTCGCGGAAACTGTCGACGCGGAACTCGATCGTCAGGTCCTCTCCGTTCTTCTCCGCAACGTCAATCAGCCGGGCATGGCGTTCCAGCGTTTCGACGTCGCGGCCCAGCCAGTACGAGGTGTTGGCGCGCTCCGCATGGGCGGCGAAGGCGTCATCATCCCAGTCGGCAAGCCGGGCGCGAAGTTCTCCGTGCACCATGCGCGCCCGCGCGTCGGGGCCGGCAGCGCCGGCCTCTCCGGAGAGCGTCTCCTCGGCCCGCCAGTACAGGTCGCGCAACAGCGCCGCCTTCCAGCCGTTCCAGACATTCGGTCCCACCGCCCGGATGTCGGCGACCGTGAGCACCAGCAACAGCCGCAGGCGTTCCGGCGACTGAACGATATTGGCAAAATCGGCGATCGTCTGCGGATCGTTGACATCACGCTTGAAGGCGGCATGGCTCATCAGCAGGTGCCAGCGCACCAGCCACGCCACGGTTTCAGTCTCTTCAGGGCCGAGTCCGAAACGCGGGCACAGACGCCGCGCCACCTTCTCGCCCAGGACGGAGTGGTCACCGTTCCGTCCTTTCGCGATGTCGTGCAGCAGGACCGCCACATACAGTTCGCGGCGCGAAATCACCTTGTGGATCACCTCGGTCGCGACCGGCGCAATCTCCGCCAGTTCTCCGCGTTCGATCCGATGCAGGATGCCGAGCATGATGATGGTGTGCTCGTCGACCGTGTAGACATGGTACATGTCGTACTGCATCTGCGCGACGACCCGCCCGAAGTCCGGAACGAAGCGGCCGAATACCTGTGCCTCGTTCATGCGGCGCAGGGTTCGCTCCGGGTTGCGCCTGGAGGTCACGATCTCGAGAAACAGCCGGTTTGCCTCCGGGTCGTCCCGCAGGGACCTGTCGATCAGCCGCAGGTGGGCGGTCGCAAGCCGCAGGCAGTGCGGGTGGAACTCGAGGTTGTGTTCCTGCGCGACATGGAACATGCGGACCAGGTTGACGGGATCGCGCGTGAACGCGTCGTCGTCGACCACGTTCAGCCGGTCCCCGTCCAGCCGGAAGTCGCCCCAGCTGCGGCGGCGGTTCCACAGCCGGCGCAGCCTGAAGCGCGGACGGCGCCGGTGTTCGGCCTCGACCGCGGCACAGAAGATCCGCGTGAGATCACCGACATCCTTCGCCGTGAGGTAGTAGTGCTTCATGAACCGTTCAACCGCGCGGGCACCGCTCCTGTCGGTGTAGCCGAGCAGGTCGGCGATCTCGCGCTGCAGGTCGACGGTCAGCCGCTCCTCGGCCCGGCCGGCCAGGTAATGAAGGTGGCAGCGGATGGTCCACAGCTGGTTCTGAGCCTTGGAGAACCGGCGCGCCTCCGCATGTGACAGCATGCCGGTGTCAACCAGCGCGCGCGGTTCGTCGACCTGGTAGACGTACTTGCCGATCCAGAACAGCGTGTGCAGGTCCCGCAGTCCGCCCTTGCCGTCCTTCACGTTGGGCTCGATGACATATCGCGAGTCCCCGAGCCTTCGGTGCCTGTCGTCTGACTCCTGCAGCTTGGCCTCGACGAACTCGACCGCGGAGCCCGAAACGACCTCGGCGTGGAATCGCCCCGACAGGGTTTCCATGAGCTCGCGTTCGCCGCACAGGTAGCGCGCCTCGAGCACGGAGGTCCGGATCGTCATGTCGGCGCGGGCCTGGCGCAGGCAGTCGTCAACGGAACGGGTGGCGTGCCCGACCTTCAGGCGCAGGTCCCACAGCAGGTACAGGATCGCCTCGACAACCTGCTCGCAATAGGGCGTTGCCTTGTAGGGCAACAGGAACAGCAGGTCGATATCGGAGAACGGGGCGATCTCGCCACGGCCGTATCCGCCAATCGCGATCACGCAGATCTGCTCGCCACTGGTCGGGTTGGGAGCCCGGTACATCCGGGTGGTGATCGCCTCGTGCAGCGCCCGGATGATGGCATCCATGAGAAGGGCGCCGCCACGGACGGCATTGGCACCGTTGTGATCCTGCATGAACCGGCCACGGATCTCTGCGCGCCCCGCATCGAGGGTCTCGCGCAGCACCGGGAGCAGCCCGGCCCGGAACGCTGACGGCTCCCCGGTTTGCGTCCACAGGGCATCAATGCGCTCCTCGAGCGCTTCGGGATCGATGATCTGGCGGCGGTTGCGCACCCTGCGGTCGCCAGGCGCGAGTCCGTCGAGCGCCAGCAATTCGCCTGCCGCCGGCCCGGCGGCGAGCGCCTCTTCAGGCAAGGCCCTTGTCCTCCAGCTCCCGGCGCGCCGCCTCGGTCTTTTCCAGCCCCGCCAGTCCCATGCCGGCCAGGACCGGGCCGGTCTTGGAGAACTGTATGCCGGTGTAGCCGACGATCTCGATGCGATTGCCCCACGGGTCGCGGAAGTTGTTGCCGCGAGGGCCGATGAGTTCGACACCGAGCGCACGGACTGCCGCCTTGGCCGCATCGGGATCGTCGACGACGAAACCGAAATGCCTGGCATCGTCCTCCGGCTGGGTCCGCGGCGCCGACAGGTTGATGAACTGATCGCCCATGTCGATGAAGGCGTGCCGTTCCGACCGGCTGCGCAGGGTGAATTCGAACACGGCGCCGTAGAACCTCAGCGCCTCCTCGATGTCCCCGACTTCCAGTCCGACGTGGTTGATGCCCACGGCCCGCGCACGCCTGGTGCCGGTTTCGGTCATGCCCTGTCTCCGCTGCCGCCCGGAGTGCAGACTACCGTACAGGCGGGCCGCGCGCCATTGGCAGGCTGTCCGGTCAATCGTCCGTCAACTCGTCTCCCCAGACCTGCGCGCGGTTGACCCATCCCTCGTAGTCCTCTGCCTCGATGCGGCACCACTCCCCCTCGCAGTCGTGCAGCTTGGCGATGACACCGCGTTCCATCCTGGCCACCAGCCGCGACCCGGTCGCCGGTTCGGTGTGCATGGTGCCGATCTCCGCGATGACCTGGACGTTTGCGATGCCCGACAGCATGTTCGACCGGATCCAGCCGCTCTCGCCCGAGAATTCCCGGACCTGCCGCCAGTGCCCGAACTCGCGAACCACCTCCATCGGGAGACCCCGGCGCAGGTACACCCACGCGATCCTGTACTCGCGGCCGGGGCCGGCTCGCATGTTGACCTCCGCGGCGCGCAGCGAGACGAACCGCGGGATCGGCAACTGGGTCTCGCCGTTCTTGCCCGCCCTGTCACTGGCCGCAAGCGCCACGGGCGCGAGCAGGAGGCCAAGACAGATGATGACGCGCACGATCTTCATGGTCCGTGATCCCAGCTGGTTTCTGGACAAGTTCCCGGCCGGCTGATAATGCCGATATCGGGAACCACCGGGAGAAAGGGCGTTCTCATGGCGACACGGAAACCTGTTGTCATCGTGACGCGTAAGCTGCCGGACCCCATCGAGACCCGGATGATGGAGCTTTTCGACGTCCGTCTCAACCTGTCGGACGCGCCGTTCGGGACCGAAGAGCTGGCGGAGGCGCTGCGCGAGGCCGATGTCCTGGTCCCCACCGTGACCGACCGGATCGACGCGGGGCTGCTCGAGGCGGCCGGGCCGGGGCTGAAACTGATCGCCTCCTTTGGTACCGGCGTCGATCACATCGACGTTTCCGCGGCGCGCGCGCGCGCCATCACCGTGACCAACACGCCCGGCGTTCTCACCGAGGACACCGCCGACATGACCATGGCGCTCATCCTTGCGGTTCCGCGCCGCCTGGTCGAGGGGGAACGGCTGCTGCGTTCGGGCGACTGGGCCGGCTGGGGCCCGACCCTCATGCTCGGGCACCGGATCCACGGCAAGCGGCTGGGGATCGTCGGCATGGGCCGGATCGGCCAGGCGGTCGCCCGGCGCGCACGCGGGTTCGGCCTGTCGGTGCACTATCACAACCGCAGGCGGCTTCACCCGGAAATAGAGGAGGAACTCGAGGCGACCTACTGGGACACCCTCGACCAGATGCTCTCGCGAATGGACATCATCTCGGTGAACTGCCCGCACACCCCGGCAACCTTCCACCTGATCTCGGCGCGCCGGCTGGCGCTGATGCAGCCCCATGCCTATATCGTCAACACCTCGCGCGGCGAAGTGATCGACGAGAGCGCCCTTGCCGCGGCACTCGCGGCCCGCGATATCGCCGGCGCCGGACTCGACGTGTTCGAACACGAGCCGCTGGTCAGCCCGGAACTGCTCGAGTGCGACAACGTCGTGCTCATGCCGCACATGGGATCGGCAACCTACGAGGGGCGGATCGACATGGGCGAGAAGGTGATCGTCAACATCCGCGCCTTCACCGACGGGCACACCCCTCCCGACCGTGTGATCGAGACCTGGGGACTTGGGTTCACGGCCTGATGGTCGGGGCATCCCCGCACAGCGGACAGCTCGGGCTGCGGCGGTAGCGCACGGTCCTGAATGTCATGCCGAGGGCATCGAACATCAACAGCCGTCCCGACATCGACTCGCCTATCCCGAGCAGTTCCTTGAGCACTTCCGTTGCCTGCAGGGTGCCGATGACACCGGCCACGGCGCCAAGAATTCCCGCCTCCTCGCACCGCGGCACGGTGTCGGGCGGCGGCGGTTCGCGGAACAGGCAGCGGTAGCACGGTTCCCCGGCGTGACCGGCAACACCGCTGCGGTAGGTGGTGAGCTGACCCTCGAATCGCAGCAGAGCGCCGGAAACCACCGGAATCCCGCAATGGTGCGCGGTGTCGTTGACGAGGTACCGTGTCGCGAAGTTGTCCGAACCGTCAACAACCAGGTCGTAGCCGGACAGCAGCCCGGCGGCGTTTTCCGGGCCGAGCCGCATCTCGTGCAGCCGGAGCTCGACGGTCGGGTTGATCCGCTCGAGCGTGTCGCGGGCCGACCGGGTCTTCGCCTCGCCCACCGAGCCGGTCGCGTGTACCACCTGGCGCTGCAGGTTGGTCATGTCGACGGTGTCGTCGTCGATGATCCCGAGCGTGCCGACCCCCGCGGCGGCCAGGTAGAGCAGTACGGGCGAGCCGAGTCCCCCGGCGCCCACGCACAGCACCCGCGATGCAAGCAGCCGTTCCTGCCCCTCGTCCCCGACCTCCTCGAGGATCAGGTGGCGGGCATAGCGCAGGAACTGGTCATCGGTGAGTTCCATTCCCTATGTCCCCGTCGATCCGAATCCCCCGGCGCCACGGCCGGTGGGCGGAAGTTCATCACCGATTTCCGTCTCGGCCCTGGCCACCGGAGCGATCACCATCTGGGCGATCCTCTCGCCCGGCCGGATGTCGACGCGATCCTGCCCCAGGTTGACCAGCAGCACCATCACCTCGCCCCGGTAGTCGCTGTCGATCGTGCCGGGCGCATTGAGCACCGTTAGCCCGGAACGGGCCGCGAGCCCGGATCTCGGCCGGACCTGCGCCTCGTAACCCGCCGGGATGGCAACGGCAAACCCGGTTGGAACCAGCGCCCGGGCCCCCGGCTCGATCGAGACCCCGCCTGCCGCATGAAGGTCCATGCCGGAACTGCCGGCCGTCCGGTAGGCGGGAAGCGGCTGCGGCTCCCGGTGGGCCACACGCCGGAAGGTGATCCGAACCACGGCTCAGGCAGTACGGCGGTCCGCGATCCGCCGCACCAGCCTTTCCGCCACCTCCGCCTTCGCCATCCTGGGCCAGCTTTCGACCTGGTCCGCGGTGACGAGGTGCACGGTGTTGTCATCACCGCCGAACACACCGTGCGTTGGGGAGACATCGTTCGCAAGGATCCAGTCGCATCCCTTGCGCCGGAGCTTGTCCGTGGCGTGGTCGATCACCTGCTCGGTCTCGGCGGCAAACCCGATCACCAGCCCCGGGCGGCGGGACCCGGGTTGCGACAGGGTCGCCAGGATGTCCGGATTCTCGACGAGTTCGAGGCCCGGCAGGCTGCCCGCGCCGTCCTTCTTGAGCTTGTTGCCGGCAGGCTGCGCCACGCGCCAGTCGGCCACCGCCGCGGCACAGACCGCGACATCAACCGGAAGCGCCGTGCGGCACGCCTCCAGCATCTCGCGGGCCGTCTCGACGTGCACCACCTCCACGGCCGGCGGGTCGGCAAGCCGGGTCGGCCCGCTCACCAGCGTCGTCTCCGCACCCGCGGCGGCGAGCGCATGTGCGATCGCGTGTCCCTGTCGCCCGGACGACCGGTTGGCGATGTAGCGGACCGGGTCGATCGCCTCCCAGGTCGGGCCCGAGGTCACCAGCGCCCTGTAGCCCGCGAGCCGCCCCGCCGCGCCGAGCATCGACGCGGCGGCGGCGGCAATCGCCGCCGGCTCCGCCATGCGGCCCGGCCCGTATTCCCCGCACGCCATCTCGCCGCTGTCAGGCCCGACCACGTGGATACCGCGCCCGCGCAGTGCCGCAAGGTTGTCCACCGTTGCCGGATGTTCCCACATGCGCACGTTCATCGCCGGAGCCACCAGCACCGGCTTGTCGGTGGCAAGAAGGACCGTGGTCGCGAGGTCATCGGCAATCCCGGCCCGCATCCGCGCCAGCAGATCGGCTGTCGCCGGAGCCACGATCAGCAGATCGGCCTCGCGCGACAGCCTGATATGGCCCATTTCGGACTCGTCATCGAGCGAGAACAGGTCGCTGTAGACCTTCTCGCCGGTCAGCGCCTGAAGGCTGAGCGGTGTGACGAACCGCGCCCCGGCCCCGGTCAGGACACTGCGGACCACGTCGCCCCGCTGCTGCAGCTCCCGGACCAGCAACAGGCTCTTGTAGGCGGCAATGCCGCCACCGACGATCAGCAGGATGCGCCGGCTGCCGCTCACGCGTCGAGGTCGGCCGTCGTCTCGCGAAACCGGTACACCCGCGAGCAGTATGGACACACCACCACGTTGTCCGGACCAATGGTGAGAAACACCCTGGGGTGGCCGAGCGGGCCGCCGCCGCCGTCACAGGCGACGCGGCGCGACCGGGTGTCGATTTCTTCCAGCACTCCCGCCATTGCCGTCCTCATGCGTCTGCGAATGCTGCCGTCCATCTTGCCAGTCCGCACACCCGGCGGTAAACAGTCAAGCATCCGGGCGCCCGTAGCTCAGCTGGATAGAGCGCTGCCCTCCGAAGGCAGAGGTCAGAGGTTCGAATCCTCTCGGGCGCGCCACTCTCCGGCCCGGCCTTCCCCGATCGGCGTCCCGTGTCCCGGCGCTGTCGCTCAGCAGGCATCTTCCGCCGTAGCGATGAAGGCCAGGGCATCCGCTTCCCCTGCCTCGACCGGACAGTCAGAACTTCGTCGGCTCACAGGTGACGAGGCGTCTCCCAACGTCTTGACATGACGCTGTTATTGGGCCGGGAACAGCGCATTTGACCTGTCATGTTCATGGGAACAGTTCGGTCGGGGTTGACCTTCGGGAGCTCGAAGGCGCGGTTTTGCAACCTGGTCCGCTGCGTGACGATGGTACTGCGTTCCCTGCCGGCACCAGGCAGGCGGACGACAGTGACGGCGACGCTTGCGGGATCGTCGATGAGCGTGCGGAATCTGTGCACCGGCAGGCCGTCAGGGGTGACCCTGGCCTGCGCCCGGCAGCTGGCCGGCGGCGAGGCCTGGGCCTTCTCGACCGGTGTCGGCATCAGGCAGCGCGGGCAGCAACAGTACCAACGGCCTGTCACCGGTGTTGCCGACCGCGCGGCGCCTGGGGTCGCGGCCACCGCCAGGACGACCGGAAGCCGGTGCTCTGCGTGTCCTCGCTCACGCGGCCGCCGGGGTCACGGTCCGGCCGGTCAGGGCGGACTCGGTCGCGGCCTCGGCCAGCAGCAGGGCGGCGAGACCGTCCGTGCCGTCCGGTGACAGCGCGCCGCCGCTCTCGAGCGCGGTGATGAAGGCGTCGAGTTCGGCTTGATAGGCATGGGCGAAGCGCGCCTGGAAATGAATGCTGACCTGGGCTTCGCGTGTCTCGGTCCAGTTGTCGGCGCTCAGCCTGCCGGCGCTGCCATGCAGTTCCAGCCTCGGACCATGGCCATAGACGGCACGGCGGGAATTGACGATCTGGCACAGCTTGCCGCCGGCGGTGCGCAGCGTTGTCACGGCGCTGTCCCAGTCCCCGGCCGCGCCGATTGCCGGGTCGATCTGGCAACTGCCGGAGGCATGGACTGCAACCACCGGCTCATCCAGCAGCCAGCGGGCGAGATCCAGATCATGGATCATCATGTCCCGGAAGATGCCGCCGGAGCGCGCGATGTAGGCCGGCGAGGGCGGGGTCGGATCCAGGCTGCGGATCGTCAGGATTTCCAGCCTGCCGATCTCGCCGGACCGCAGCCGCGCCACCAGGTCGGAAAAGGGTGGGTGAAAGCGGCGGTTGAAGGCCACCATCAGCCGCCCGTCGGCACGTTCGACCGTCTCCACGCAGCGTCGGGCCCGCGCCGCATCCAGATCGATCGGCTTTTCGCACAGCACCGCCTTGCCGGCCGCCACCGCCTGTTCCACCAGATCGGCATGGGTATCGGTGGACGCGCCGATCAGCACCGCATCGATGGCAGGATCGCCCATGATCTCGGTGACGCTGCGGACCGGGGCGCCGGTTTCCGCGGCGACAGCCACCGCCGTCGCCGTCGCCGGATCGGCGATCGCGGCCAGGTCGGCGCGCTCATGGGAGGCGACGTTGCGGGCATGGATGGCGCCCATCCGGCCCACCCCGATGACGGCGATCGCGATCATGCTTCCTCCCCGGCGGCGGCCGCTGCCTCCGCTTCGCCGTCGCCATGAAGCGGTCGACGGGTGCGGCCGACAATAGCGTACAGGAAGCGCCGGAACCGGCGAAGCAGGCAATCGGCGCCGCATTTGTTCCCGAAGCTCCCGGAGACGCCGGGGCACGGCACCAGGGCCAGGCGGGCGACCGCGTTCAGGGTGATCTGCGCGGCGAGTGGCGAGACAGATGCCGTAATGCTCCTTGCCGTGCCGGCGGGGCCACCTCCGTCACCCGTCACGTCAGCTCATGAAACCGCGTCGGAATGTCCCGCGCCCCGTGCGGTACGCGCCAGACATCGGTATCCGTTTCTCTCTGCACGCGGACAACCAGGTACGGGAATTTCCCGGCCGGCCGGATGCGCAGTCCGGAAATGCCCGGCTCGCACGCGTAGCGGGGCAATCCGCCCACAGGATGGTCACCGATCAGGCGGCAGGTATCTTCCATCGAATCGATGAAGTCCGGGGCGACCGTTTTCCCTGCCTCGATCAGATAATGCCCGACCGCCTCGTCGATATCGCGCCGCGCGCGCTCGCGAAGGATGACCGGCTTGCCACTCACTGACGGACGGTTTCACGGAGCCGGTCGAAATAGTCCTGATCGGCCGTGACCGCCTGGCCCGATGCCGCCCCCTCGAGAAGCAATTGGCGCAGATGCTGGCGGTCCCGGTCCCTGCGAATCAACTCACGGATGTACTCACTTGAGCTGGCGTAGCCACGCGCGCCGACCTGGTTGTCCACGAAGTCCCTGAGGGCTTCGGGCAGCGGGATGTTCATCGTGCCCGTGGCAGCACGTTGCCGTCATTGGCCAGGATTGGGAAGACGCGGCCGGATGGCATGGAGCCGCGAAAACTCGGTGGCGGACCGGCCTCGCCGCCTGCATGGACATGTCTCGCGGGCGCCGCGCTTCAGTCCAGTTTTCCCCAGTCGGTGACCCGTGTTGCGGCAATGCAGATCAGCAGGCACTCCTCGAGCCGCATGTCGCGGTACTGGCGGTAGCGCCGGCGCAGGGCTGAAATCGCGCCCCCGTGGCCGGCGCCCGTCGAAACCAGGGTGGCCGTTCCGCGCACCATGACCCAGCCGAGTTGCGACCAGTCGGAATGGTCGTAGTGATCGACCACGAGCGCGGCGTGCGGGTTGGCCAGGATGTTGCGTACCCGGGCGAGGCGGCGGGGCGCGACCGCCTTCGGCTTCTCGTCGAGCGCGATCCAGATCGCCGGACCATCCAGTGCGTAGCACACGGGTACCACGTGCGGCCGGCCGTCCGGCGAGGTGGTCGCGAGACGCCCGACATGGCCCTTCTCCAGGAACCGTCGCTGTCGGGGCGTCATTCGCCCACCTGCAGCAGCTTGCCGTTTGACCGCGCACTGGCAAAGGCGGCAGCGAACACCGTCGCACCGATGGCGAGGTAGATCACGTTGACCACCACCGCGCCGGCCAGGAGGTCGGCGCGGAAGACGCCGTCGACCATGACGGCGCGCATGCCCTCGAACACGTAGGCAGACGGCGTCGCCCAGGCGACCGGCTGGAGCCAGCCGGGCAGCGTGGACACCGGGTAGTACACCGCGCTGATCGGCGCAAAGGCGAAGATCGCGACCCAGGCGAGGCTCTCCGCACCCAGCCCGAACCGGATCACCATCGCGGTGACCGTCATTCCGATGCCCCAGCCCATGACACTCAGGCAGGTGAAGAAGGCAACGATGCCCGGGCCGTAGGAAAGTACCGAGAACTCGAACAGGACCCATGCCAGCACCCAAGACGGGGCGAGGCCGACACAGGTGCGCACGAGGCTCATGATCATCGCCGCCCCGATCATTTCCCAGGGCCGCAGCGGGCTGACGAACAGGTGGCCGAGATTGCGCGACCACATCTCCTCGAGGAAGCAAAGCGAGAATCCCATCTGGCCCCGGAACAGCACATCCCACAGCAGCACCGCCCCGATGAGCACGCCGGCCGCGTTGGCAACCCAGGTTGAATGCCCGACGAAGAACTGGGTCACGAACCCCCAGACCACCATCTGCACCGTCGGCCAGTACGCCAGCTCGAGAATGCGCGGCCACGACCCGCGCAACAGGTACATGTAGCGGCGGACCAGCGCGAACATGCGCCGCGCCGTGCCGCCATTCACGCCGCCTCTCCCTCGGGCGCGGCCCGGTCGCGCGCGATGTCGAGGAACACGTCATCGAGCGTGCTGCGGCCATAGCGGGCAAGCAGGCTGCTCGGGCTCCCCCGGTCCACGATCGCGCCCGCCCGCATCATCAGCACCCGGTCACACAGCCGCTCCACCTCGGCCATGTTGTGCGAGGCGAGCAGGATCGTCGCGCCCTCCGCCCGCGCGTAGTCCTCGAGGTAGGTGCGGACCCAGTCCGCGCTGTCGGGATCGAGCGACGCCGTCGGCTCGTCGAGCAGCAGGACGCGGGGCCGGTTGATCAGGGCCTTGGCCAGTGCCACCCGGGTCTTCTGTCCCGCCGAGAGCTGTCCGGTGCGCCGGCCCAGCAGATCCTCGAGATCCAGCGCCCCGGCAAGCTCGTCGATGCGCCGGCGCGGCTGCGGCACCCCGTACAGGTCGGCATAGACGCGAAGGTTCTCGCGCACCGACAGGCGGTGCGGCAGGTCGACGTAGGGGGAGGAGAAATTCATCATCGGCAGCGCCCGGTACCGGTCGGCCACCATGTCGATGTCATGGATGCGGACCTCGCCCGAACTCGGCGTGAGAAGGCCCAGCAGCATCGAGATCGTGGTGGTCTTGCCGGCACCGTTCCCGCCCAGGAGCGCGCTGACGCGTCCCTCCTCGACGGAAAAACTGATCCCGTGAACCGCCGTTATGTCACCGAACCGCTTGGTGAGTGCGCGCACGCTGATCGCGGGCGTGGTCATGAACCGGTCACCGGGCAAGAGGATTTGCGGCGCAACCATAGGCGGGGCAGTCGGGACGGGCAAGCCGGCGCGGCGGTTGTGGACGGCCCGGATCCGTGGTACCCCGCCGCCGCCTGTTCTCCAGTCCGGCGAGGCCACCATGAGCGACACCCAGCCTGTTCAGGAGACCGGCGACGACATCCGGTTCCTGGTTGCGGCACAGTACATCAAGGACCTGTCGTTCGAGAGCCCCGGCGCTCCGCACAGCCTGCAGCCGAACGAAGTGGCGCCGCAGATCAACGTGCAGGTCGACATGGCCGCGAGTGCCGTTGGCGAGAACGGACACGAGGTGGTGCTCTCGCTCACGGTCGATGCCAAGAGGGGCGAGGAACAGCTGTTCCTGGTCGAGCTGACCTATGCCGGGGTGTTCGTGATCACCGGGGTTCCGGAAACCGGGCTGCGCCCGCTGCTCCTGATCGAGGCCCCGAAGCTCCTGTTCCCGTTCGCACGCAGCGTCATCTCGGCGGCGGTGCGCGACGGCGGGTTTCCGCCGTTGCTGCTGCAGCCTGTCGACTTCGCCGCCCTCTACCGCCAGTCGCTCGACGGCGACGTCAGTCCCGAAGCCACACCGGATCCCTGATCTGCTGCAGCAACTGCCGGTGCGCCGCCCGTTCGGCGTCGCTCGCACTCCAGCTGCGCGCCACCCTCGGCCCGGCTGCCTCGCCGCCCGCCCGCACCGGGCCCGGGGCCGCGGGCCCGCCCAGGTCGAGTGACTGCTGCCGGCCACCGCACAGGTGCAGGTAGACCTCCGCCAGCAGTCGTGCATCCACCCGGGCTCCGTGCTTCTCGCGCTCCGCGGTATCGATCGCGAACCGCCGGCACAGGGCGTCGAGGCTCGCCGGCGCGCCCGGGAACCGGGCCCGGGCAAGCTGCACGGTGTCGATGGCGCGGCCGGCATCAAGTGGCGGGCGGCCGGCATCGGAGAGTTCCATGTTGAGGAAGGCAAGGTCGAATGCGGCGTTGTGAATGACCAGGTCGTCATCGCCGATGAAGGCCAGGAACTCGTCGGCCCGCTCGGCAAAGCTCGGGTGGTCGGCCAGGAATTCGTTCGTCAGTCCGTGGGTCTCGTAGGCTCCCGCCTCGATCTCCTGCCCGGGATTGAAGTAGCAGTGGTACTCCCGCCCGGTCGGCACGAGGTTGACCAGCTCGACCGCCCCGATCTCCACGATCCGGTGTCCCCGGGAAATCTCGAGACCGGTGGTCTCGGTGTCGAGCACGATCATCCGCATCGCGATCTCCTCCTCCTGCCTGCAAGCCATCTCGCGAGTTCCCGGCTGGTGGCCGCCAGGCCCAGGCCCGAGTGGATGACGACGTCCGCGCGCCGGCGTTTCACCCGGTCCGGCATCTGCCGGCGCAGGATGTCCGCAAACCGCTGCGCTGTCATTCCCGGTCTTGCCAGCACCCGCTGGCGCTGCAGGTATGCCGGGGCCGTGACCACGAGCACCGTGTCGCACACCGCGTCGCCGCCGCTTTCGAACAGCAACGGAACATCGAGCACCACCAGCCGCGATCGCCGCCGCCTGTGCCGCGCCAGGAACCGGTCGCGGTCGGCGCGGACCAGCGGGTGGACGATCGCTTCAAGCTGACGCAGGCGCCCCGGGTCCCCGATCACCAGCGCGCCAAGGCGGTTCCTGTCGACGGCGCCGTCCCTGATCACGCCCGGAAAGGCCCGTCCGACAGGCGCCACCGCCGCGCCACCGCGTGCAAACAGGCGGTGGACGCAGGCGTCCGCGTCATGCACCGGGATCCCCGCGCGCCCGAGCAGGCGCGCAACGGTGCTCTTGCCCATGGCAATGGAGCCCGTCAGTCCGACGATCTCCATCCCCGGTGCCGTGGCCTATGCCGCGCGCCGAAACGCGACGCGTTTCCGCCTGCGCGGGAGTCCTTCGCGGCCAGCCGACGGTCCGTTTCCGCGCGGCACGGACCGCATGATCCCGGCGCGAAGTCTGCTGTGCGGCCCTGCCTCCCGGTATGAACGCTCGGGATCATTCAACGGTTTCACGGCACTAGTCCTCGATCATCCGCTGCTGGCGCAGCCAGGCGAGCAACGGCAACAGCGGCAGGCCCATGATGGTAAACCAGTCACCCTCGACTGCGCTGAAAAGGTGACTGCCGGTGCCCTCGAGCCGATATCCCCCGACCGAGCCGACAAGATCGTTCGCATCTGCGGCAAGGTAACGCTCGAGGAACCGTTCACCAAGCGGTCGCATGCAAAGCCTGGCGGTATCCACCGCCTGCCACAGCACCGCGCCGTCGCGGCACGCCGTGATCGCGCTGGTGAGCGTGTGGCTCGTGCCGGCGAGCGCCTCGAGCTGGCTGCGCAGTGCCGCGGGACTTTCCGGCTTGCCCAGCCAGCGGCCGTGGTGCTCGAGCAGCTGATCGGCTCCCAGCACCAGCGCGCCGGGATGGACGCGGCTGACCTGTACGGCCTTGGCCGCGGCAAGGGCGCAGGCGGCGGCCGGGGTGGCGGCGCCCTCGCGTTCGAGGCGCGCGCGCAGCGACGGTTCGTCGACTTGTGCCGGAACGATGCGGAAGACGAGCCCGGCATCGCGCAGCAGCCGGGCCCGGGTCGGGCTTGCCGACGCGAGCACCAGGTCGGCCGTCCCGCGTGTCAGTGTCGCCACCCCTATCCCTCGCGGCCGTGGAACCGGGCGTAGTGCTGCAGGATTCCGGCAGCCGTCTCCTCGATCGACCGGCGCGTGACATCGATGACCGGCCATCCCTCGGCATGGAACAGCCGGCGCGCCGCCGTTACCTCCCGGCGCACGGTCTCGAGATCGACATAGTCGCTTCCCTGTTCCTGTCTGAGCATGAGCATGCGGTTGCGCCGCAGCTGCGTAAGCCTGACCGGATCATTGGTCAGCCCGACGATCAGGCGTCCGCGCAGCGCCCGGATCTGCGGTGGCAGCGGCATGCCCGAGACCAGTGGCACGTTCGCGACCTTGTAGCCCCGGTTGGCAAGGTAGAGCGCCGTCGGCGTCTTCGAGGTCCGGGACACGCCAAGCAGGACGATGTCCGCCGCATCCAGACTGTCGAGCAGTTGCCCGTCGTCATGGGTGAGCGTGTAGTCCATCGCCTCGATCCGCTCGAAATAGGCAGCGTCCAGGCGGTGTTGCCGGCCCGGGCGGCCCTCGCTCTCCACCCCCAGATACTCGGCCAGGGTGTGCAGGACCTGGTCGAGGACCGGGACGCACGGTACCTGGAGGCGCTGACATCCGTCCTCGAGGCGGTGGCACAGGGCCTTGTCGATGATGGTGTAGAGAACCGGTCCGGGATAGGATTCAATCGCGGTGAGGATCCGGTCGACATGTTCGCCGGAACGAACCAGCGACCAGACGTGCTCGGTGGCCTGCACCCCCTGGAACTGCACCATGCACGCGCGCACGACCTGGTGGTTTGTCTCCCCTGTCGCATCCGATACAAGGTGAATGTGAATCCGCGTCGACATCGACTCCACGCCAGGTCCAGGGGGCAGAACGGTTTGTGGAAGAAATGACAGTCCTGTTACGGCCGGCAGGGTTACTCACGGTTTGTCCGGTGGCTCTCATCCGTGGAAATGGCAAAATGCCGTGAATTCACGGCCTGTGGAAAACCGCGCGACGCCGCGGCCAACCCGGCTCCAATACCCGGTCCCGACAGCGGTCCGGCCCCGGTGCCTTCCGTGAGCATCTTCTGAAGAACCTGTTCGTTCATGCAGTTTTCCACTACTCAACGCCCTCCAGAGCAACAGCCATATTCAAGTATATGCCATGCATGGATTGAAAGGGACGTGTGTGTCTGAACCCCTGATGCTCCAGGCCCTGGCCGGCACCCGGACGTCGCGGCCACCGTTCTGGCTCATGCGCCAGGCCGGCCGGTACCTGCCGGAATACCGGGCGGTGCGCGCGAAGCGGGAGACATTTCTCGAGGTTTGCCTCGACCCGGAACTGGCAACCGAGGTCACGCTGCAGCCGGTCCGCCGCTTCGCCCCTGACGCCGCCATCGTGTTCTCCGATATCCTGGTCATTCCGGTCCTGCTCGGCCGCGGTGTCCGGTTCGTGGAGGGAACAGGACCCGTGCTGGACGCGATCGAGGGCGTGCAGCAACTGGGCCCCCTGCCCGCACGGATGGACGCATCGGTGATCGCCCCCGTCTACGAGACCGTCGCGCGGGTGCGCGCGGCACTTCCGGACGAACTGGCGTTGATCGGTTTTGCCGGGGGCCCGTGGACCGTTGCGACCTACATGGTCGAGGGCGGGAGCAGCCGGGACTACCTGCGCACCAGGCGGTGGCTCTATGCCGATCCCGAAGGGTTCGCCACGCTGATCGACGTGCTGGTCGAGGCGACCATCGCCCATCTCGACGCCCAGATCGAGGCGGGCGCCCAGGTCGTCAAGCTGTTCGACAGCTGGGCCGGGGTCCTGGCTCCACGCGCCTTCGAGCGATGGTGCATCGCGCCGACCAGGCGTATCGTTGCCGCGCTGCACCGGCGTCATCCGGACGTGCCCGTGATCGGGTTTCCGCGTGGCGCGGGAGCCGGCTACGCGGAATTTGCCCGCGGTTCCGGGGTCGATGCGGTGGCGATCGATACCTCGGTTCCGCCCGAGTGGGCCGCGCGGGTCCTGCAGCCGCTGGTTCCGGTTCAGGGCAATCTCGATCCGGCGGCGCTGGTTGCGGGAGGCGAGGCCATGGCCGGAGAGGTGCGCGCGATCACCCGCGCCCTCTCTCGCGGCGCGCACATCTTCAATCTCGGCCACGGGGTCCTGCCCGCGACGCCACCCGACCATGTCGGGGAGCTGGCGGAGCTTCTCAGGTCGGGAACGGTCTAGGAGCCCCGGATGGCCGAGTTCTACCCATGGATCAAGGCGGCGCACGTGATCAGCGTGATGGCGTGGATGGCGGGCATGCTCTACCTGCCGCGCCTGTTCGTCTACCACGCCGATGCCGCGCCCGGTTCGGAGCTGTCGGAGACGCTGAAGCTGATGGAGCGCCGTCTGCTGCGGCTCATCATCAACCCGTCGATGATCGCGAGTTTCCTGTTCGGCATGTGGATGCTGCTGCTCGACCCGGTCCTGCTCGAGCAGCCGTGGATGTGGGTCAAGCTGCTCGCGCTGGTGGGCCTGACGGGGGTGCATGGCGCGCTGGCGCGCTGGCGCCGGTTCTTCGAACGCGACGCCAACATGCTGCCGGCCCGCACCTACAGGATCGTCAACGAGCTTCCGACGCTGCTGATGGCGATCATCGTCATCCTGGTGATCGTGCGGCCGTTCTGAAGCCGGCGCGCGGGGCCGGCGCCACCGGGCCTCGGCACAATAGGATTTGACACCCGCGCCGGTGATTGGGTAGACAGCGAACTGTCAGGCGCCTTCCGGGACCACCGCAACCGCGTGTGCCCGTCCTCCTGCCTGCCCTTCCCCGCCTTGCCCCACAGCTTCCACAAAGCTGGCTGCCATGCACCTCCAGGAACTCAAGACAAAGTCCCCGTCCGATCTTCTTGCCTACGCGGAAGATCTGGAGATCGAGAACGCAAGTTCGCTGCGCAAGCAGGCGATGATGTTCGCGATCCTCAAGCAGCTGGCGGAAAACGAAGTCCCGATCTACGGCGCCGGTGTGCTCGAGACGCTGTCGGACGGGTTCGGCTTCCTGCGTTCGCCGGAATCCAACTACCTGCCGGGACCGGACGACATCTATGTCTCGCCCACCCAGGTCCGCCGGTTCGGGCTGCGCACCGGCGACACGGTGGAGGGCCAGATCCGCGCGCCGAAGGACGGCGAGCGGTACTTCGCGCTGCTCAAGGTCAACAAGATCAACTTCGAGGACCTGCAGGTTGTCCGGCACCGGATCAACTTCGACAACCTGACGCCGCTCTACCCGGACGAACGCCTGGTGCTCGAGATCGAGTCGCAGTCGCGCTCCAGCGACCAGACCTGCCGGGTCATCGACCTGATCTCGCCGATCGGGAAGGGACAGCGCGCCCTGGTGGTCGCACCACCGCGCACCGGCAAGACGGTGATGCTTCAGAACATCGCCACGTCGATCGCGCGCAACCATCCCGAGGTGTACCTCATCGTGCTGCTGATCGACGAGCGGCCGGAGGAGGTCACCGACATGGACCGCACGGTCAAGGGCGAGGTGATCAGTTCCACCTTCGACGAACCGGCGAGCCGCCATGTCCAGGTTGCCGAGATGGTGATCGAGAAGGCAAAGCGCCTGGTCGAGCATCGCCGCGACGTCGTGATCCTGCTGGACTCGATCACCCGGCTTGCGCGGGCCTACAACACCGTGGTGCCGTCGTCGGGCAAGGTGCTGACCGGCGGTGTCGATGCCAATGCGCTGCAGCGGCCGAAACGCTTCTTCGGCGCCGCGCGGAACATCGAGGAGGGCGGTTCGCTGTCGATCATCGCGACCGCGCTGATCGACACCGGCTCTCGCATGGACGAGGTGATCTTCGAGGAGTTCAAGGGCACCGGCAATTCCGAGATCATCCTTGACCGCAAGCTGACCGACAAGCGCACCTTCCCGACCATCGACATCACCCGTTCGGGCACCCGCAAGGAAGAACTGCTGGTGGACAAGGCAACGCTGTCAAAGATGTGGGTACTGCGCCGCATCCTGACCCAGATGGGAACGGTGGATGCCATGGAATTCCTGCTCGACAAGCTGAAGACATCCAAGAGCAACCAGGATTTCTTCACCGTCATGAATTCCTGACGCCGATCTTCCAACCTGCAGGGCCGGCACATGAACCGGATATTCTCGGGCATCCAGCCCTCGGGAAACCTCCAGCTCGGCAACTACCTGGGCGCGATCCGCAACTGGGCCAGGATGCAGGACACCCACGAGTGCATCTACTGCGTGGTCGACCTGCATGCGATCACGGTGCCCCAGGATCCGGCAGAGCTGAGGAAGGCGACGCGGGAGGTCGCCGCGGGCGTCATCGCCGGCGGCGTCGACCCCGACCGCTCGCTGATCTTCGTCCAGAGCCAGGCCCCCGAACATGCCGAACTGGCGTGGATCCTCAACTGCGTCGCCAGGCTCGGGTGGCTCAATCGCATGACCCAGTTCAAGGACAAGGCGGGCGCCGACCGCGACGGCGCCACTGTCGGGCTCTATACCTACCCGGTCCTGCAGGCGGCCGATGTTCTTGCCTACAAGGCGACCGATGTACCGGTCGGCGAGGACCAGAAACAGCACATCGAACTTTGCCGGGACATCGCCCAGGCATTCAATTCCATGTTCGGCACCGACTTCTTCCCGCTGCCCGAGCCGCGCATCCAGCCCGAGGCCGCACGGATCATGAGCCTGCGCGACGGCACTCGGAAGATGAGCAAGTCTGACCCGTCGGACTACTCGCGCATCAACATGACCGATGGTCCGGACCTGATCGCGCGGAAGATCCGGCGCGCGAAGACCGACGCGGCCCCGCTTCCCGACCATCCCGACGAGCTCGAGAACCGCCCGGAAGCCCGGAACCTGGTCGCGATCTACGCGGCGCTCGCCGAAATCCCGCAGGAGACCGTCGTCGGGCAGTTTGCCGGAAAGGGGTTCGGAGCCTTCAAGTCTGAACTCGCCGATCTCGCCGTCGCCGTTCTCGGACCGATCGGCGAGGAGATGCAGCGCCTGACGGCGGCGCCCGACGAGGTTGACGCGATCCTGGGCCGCGGCAACGCCCGGGCGCGCGAGATTTCCGGACCGATCGTTCGTGCGGCACAGGACATCGTCGGGTTCCACCGGGCGTAACGGCTTGAACTTGACCGGGGCTCCTGTCACACTGGCAGGAGCTTTGTGCCGCGAATTCCGGGGAGCAGGATACCCATGTTCATCCAGACGGAAGAGACCCCGAATCCGGCCACGCTGAAGTTCCTGCCGGGCCGCACGGTCCTGGGCAACGGCAGCGTCGACTACCGGTCGATCGAGGAAACCTCGCATTCTCCCCTCGCCCGGACGCTGTTCGGCATTGACGGCGTGACCAGCGTGTTCCTCGCCGACGAGTTTCTGACCGTCGGCAAGCGCGATGACAAGGATTGGCGGGTAATGAAGCCGGTGGTTCTCGGAGCCATCATGGAACATTTCACCCGCGGCCTGCCGGTGGTGACCGGCACGGTGGAGGCAGCCGGCGACACGGACGCGGAGGACAGCGAGGTCGTCGCGAAGATCAAGGAACTGCTCTACACGCGCGTGCGTCCTGCGGTGGCCCAGGACGGAGGCGACATCGTGTTCGAAACCTTCGAGGACGGGGTCGTCACCCTGCAGATGCGCGGCGCCTGTGCCGGCTGTCCGAGCTCCACGGCCACGCTCAAGATGGGCATCGAGAACATGCTCCGGCACTACATTCCCGAAGTCAGGGAGGTACGCGCCGCCGGGCTCGAATACGCGCCCTGGTAAGCCGGTAGCGAATGGGCACTGCCGGTCGGGTCGTCCTGCCCGTATTGCTGTGTGCCACGGCACTTGCGACATTTCTCGTCCTCGCGGCCGGCGTGCGGATCATGGCGCCGCCGCGTGAACTGGAGACCCCCGCTCCCGGTCCGGAGGGGATCCGGATCCACCTGTTCCGGGTGGCCGCCAGCGCCGAGCTCGAGCAGCTGTTCGGCTGGCACGGCTACGAGCTCGGTGCGGTTCGTACCGGAGAGGCGCCGGTCCCCGCACTGCTTGCCGGAGCCCTGCCGAGGGACCTCGGCACCGTGCCGCTGCATGGCGGGCGCAAGTCCCTGTTCCTCGCCGCGGTACTGCCAAGCGTCCTGTACTGCAACGAACTGGTCCTGGTGCGCCGCCACAGGCTCGAGCAGCTCCGGAACGGGGAGGCGACACCGGCTGCATCCGCCGAGTGGGTCCGGGCTCTGGCAGATCGCTATGGTCTCGAGGAGCTGGCGCCCGAGGAGTTGCTGCGCCGGGTCGACACGGTCCCGGTGGCGCTGGCTCTCGCCCAGGCCGCCGTCGAGAGCGGCTGGGGAACCTCGAGATTTGCGCGTCAGGGCAATGCGCTGTTCGGTGTGCGCACCTGGGTGAGGGACGAGGGGCTTGCTCCCGATGACATCGGTCCCGGCAGGACCTACGGTGTGAGGCGCTACCGGACCGTCGCGCACTCGGTCTGTTCCTACATCCATAACCTGAACGTGAGCGACCACTACGCGTCCTTCCGCGAGGCCAGGCAACGGCTGCGCCGGGACGGTGTCGCGCGAGGGCGCTGGGGGCACGAGCTTGCGGGCCACCTCCACCGCTACTCCGAGCAGGGAGAGCGCTATACCGAAACGGTGCGACTGGTGATCTCGGGAAACGCGCTCGATGACTTCGAGACGGTCACCCTGACCGGCGAACCGGACCAGGCGGCCGCAGGCAGCTGAGGTGCGATCAGGACCCGGGAGAGAGGAACTGCACGCCGAACCACCGCCAGCGGGCACCCGGACCCGGCATGGTGCAATTCACCCGCGAGCGTCCCGGGGGCAGCAGGGTGTGGAACCGCGCCTCGACCCGGCGTCCGAGCACCTCGAGGTCAAGCCCGCCGCCGGAACTCGCGAAACAGGCCAGCCGGTCAAGGTGACCAAGCTCGTCGGGCACGGTAAAGCCGAACGGCGGCGGGTTCTGCGCAATGACCGGGTTTGCGGGAAGGATATCGGTTACCGGCAGTGGAAGCGTATTGATGACCAGGCGAAACCGATCGAGCCCGCCGTAGCGCTCGTTCAGCGGAAACCGTGGAAGAGCCAGCGGATCGGCGCCCGCATGGACCACGCCCGAGTGCTGTCCGAAGGCGGTCTCGAACCCGTGCCGGCGCACCAGGGCGCGCACTTCGGGATCATATTCGCCGAACGGGTAGGCAAACAGCCGCGGCCGCTCGCCGAGCTCCGCGAGGAACCGGGCATTCGACTCTTCGAGCTCCCGGGCCGCGTCCGCTCGGGCGATGCGCGTCATGTGCGGATGGGTCCGGGTCTGGCTGCCGATCGTGACCCCGGCGCGATGCAGCTCGCGCAGCTGGTCCCAGCTCATGGAACTGGTACGGTTGTAGTCGACCGGGTCGGTCGCCACGAACAGGGTAAACGGAAACCCGGCGTCGCGAAGCCGCGGCCAGGCTTCCCGGTAGACGGAGAGAAACGCATCATCGATGGTCAGTCCGACGGTCCGCTCGGGCAGCGCCTCCCCGCTCCGGACGCGCGCCACGATCTCGGGCACCGGCAGGACCGTGTAGTCCCCGCTGGCGAGTTCGCGCAGGTGCGCCTCGAACTGGTCCAGCCTGATGCTGGTGCTTGGATGTTCCGACTCGCCGAAGCGGTGGTAGACGAGGATGACGGCAGAGGATTCGGCAGCCTGCGGCGCCGGCGCGAGGACGCATGCGGCAAGCAGCGACATGACCGTCCAGTTGATGCGGGAGCGTTGCCAGGCACGTGCCATCCGGAGACTCTCGCTGTCCAGGCCGGTGTCGCGCGCATTATACTCCGCAGCCCGATCATGATGCCAGAATACCGGCCGACGGAAGAGACGGGAATTGCGGGCCGGGGCCGGTGGCGGAGCCGGGACGCCCGTGTTCCGGGCCAGTTCCGGCACTGTTCACTCACACCGCCCCGCACCGTCACAACCGCCGGATCGTGGCAGTCACGCGACAGGACCCCCCCCGTGGCCCGAGGCCGTGCCGGCCCCGGCGCCCGGCCGGTGAACCGCGAGACCGGCTGCGGGATGGCGGCACCAGCCCGCCGGGTTCCCGACACGGGCTCCGCGTGGTGCAGCCAGTGATCCTGGCACTGGATTCCTCGGGCGCGAGCTGTTCGGTCGCGATGCGCCGCAACGGGGTCATCGTGGCCTGCCTGCGCCGCGAACTCGCGCACGGTCACGCCGCCGTCCTGCCGCCGATGATCCGCAGCGTTCTCGACGGCATTGCCTGCGAACAGCTCCGGGCGATCGCCGTGGTGACCGGGCCCGGGTCGTTTACCGGTATCCGCATCGCCATCGCCGCGGCCCGGGGACTGGCGCTGGCGCTCGAGCTGCCGCTGGTGGGAACGAGCGGCTTCGATGTGATCGGATACCGCGCGGCCAGGCGTCCGGCCGGGGCGGGAACGCGGGACGTGATCGCGATCGACAGCCGCAGGGCCGAGCCCTTCGTCGAGGTTCGCGACGGGACGGGAGCGGTTGTGGAAGCCGGGCAGGCTGTCGAGGTCGATGCCTTCTGGAGCGGCTTCGCGATCCGCCATGGCCCCCATGCCATGGTCCGTCTGTGGGGCGACGGGACCGGGAGGATGTCCACGGCCTGCACCGGTGTGCGAATCCTGGCCGTCGATGCCGACGGGCCGTCGGCAGCTGAGGCCTCGGCCGTTGCCGAGGAGAGGCTGGAGACCGGAGCCTTGCCCGATCCTCGCTCGGTGCGCCCGCTCTATCTTCGGGCGCCGCTGTGAACCGGACAGCGCTGTACCGGTGCCGGGAGGGTGCCGCAAGGATCGGGCCGCTCGCGCGGTGCGTGGCGTTCCGTGCCATCGAGAGCCTCCTGCCCGCCGGCTCGGGCTGGACCCGACGCGCCATCGATCGCGCCGTCGGATCCGGCGAGGCCGAGCTGCTGGTGCTGGTCCGCCAGGGCGCGGGCATGCCCGCGACGGTATGCGGTTGCGTGTTCTGGCGCACCATCGTCCCGGAGGCCGAGATCCTGCAGGTCGTGGTCCGTCATGCCTGGCGCGGTCGCCGCCACGGATCGGAGATGCTCGCTGCGACCATCGACATCATGCGGATCTCGGGCGTGCGGGAGGTATTTCTCGAGGTGGCATCGGGAAACCGGCCCGCCCTGGCACTGTACCGGTCCGCCGGATTCCGCGCGACGGGTCGACGCACCTGGTATTACGGCCGGCAGGACGCAGTTCTGATGCGATCTGCATTGTTGCCGAGGTCAGGTTACGTCAACAGGTTCAACCCGATGAGAACGGGCAGACAGAAGAACTGTGACGAAAACCTGTTGCGCCTGTCTGATACCTGTATTATTCAATACCGTAAATGTCCAATAACCCGTGAACTGGAAGATCCGAAGCATGGATAAACCGGCTATCGAAGTTAATCGCGAGCAAACGGTCGAGGTCGTTGCGGCATATGTTTCCCACAACAGCATTCCGGCCGAAGACGTGACCCAGTTCATCGAGAAGGTCTATGACACGATCAGCCAGCTTGGTGTGGAACCCGTCAAGCCGGAAATGCCGAAGCCGGCGGTTCCGGTCAAGCAGTCAGTGACGGATGACTACATCATCTGTCTCGAGGATGGCCGCAAGCTGAAGATGCTGAAACGGCATCTGAAGATCGCCTTCGGGCTGACTCCCGAAGAGTACCGGCAACGCTGGGGTCTGAAACCGGACTACCCCATGGTCGCTCCATCCTACGCGCGCCAGCGCAGCGACCTCGCCAAGCAGTTCGGCCTCGGCAACTCGAGGCGGGGTGCCCGCAAGTAGCGGACGAACCGGAAATGATGCTCCGGAAAGTGCTATCCTTCACCTGACAGGCTGACGTAGGATACGGTGCGGAATGGGCCTTACCCGCCCGGAGGAGCGGCAACGGACGTGCCGATGGTGCCATGACAGGATCCGGGGCGGTCGGTCGACCCGGTCCGGACCCGACGGTGGACCGGGAACCGATCTCGGTGAGATCCGGGTCCTCCGAGATCCGTCTTGCCAGGACCGCTGCCGAGATCGAGGCCGCGCAACAGCTACGCTACAGGGTGTTCTACGAGGAAATGGGCGCAGTCCCCACTCCGGAGGCGCGGCGCGCGCGGCTTGACTGGGACAGGTACGACGCGGTGGCCGACCATCTCCTCGTGATCGATCACGAGGACGATGCGTCCATTGTCGCGACCTACCGGCTCACCCGTCGCGAGGTTGCCGAATCGACGGGCGGATACTACACCGCCGGCGAGTACGACATCAGGCAGCTGGTCGCAACGCCCGGCACCATCATGGAACTCGGCCGCTCCTGCGTCGAGGCCCGCTACCGGACACGCACGACCATGAAGCTGCTGTGGACGGGAATAGCGGCCTACGTGTTCAGGCACGACATCCGCCTCATGTTCGGGTGTGCCAGTTTCCCCGGAGTCGATCCCGACCGGCATGCTGTCGGGCTGTCCTACCTTCACCATCACCACCGGGCCCCCGCCGAACTCAGGCCGCGTGCGCTCGATGCGCTCTACGTCGACATGAACCGGGTCCCGCCCGACGCGTTCGATGCCCGGCGCGCCTTTGGCGACCTGCCGCCCCTCATCAAGGGCTACCTGAGGCTCGGTGGATGGGTTGGCGAGGGCGCGGTGATCGACCGGCAGTTCAACACCACCGACGTCTGCGTCGTGGTTCGCACCGAGTCCGTGACCAGGAAGTACTACCGCCACTACGCCCGCGCCGCCGGAGACGCGACGGCCCGATGACGAAGGCGCTGACATCGAGGACCGTCCCGGAGCCCGGTGCCGCCCCGTCGCCGCGCGCTGTCGGTCTCGCCGTCTCCCGCCTGTGCGCCTATATCATGCTGACCCTGGTCCTGTTGCCGTTCCAGCTGGGCGGCATGCTCGCGTGCCTGCCGCTTGCGCGAGCGATACCGCTGCTGCACCACCGGCTCGGTGCACGCATCCTGGGCCTCGACATCCGGACCGAAGGCAGGCGGGAACACCACGGCGCGACGCTCTATGTCGCCAACCACGTTTCCTACTACGACATCATCGTGCTGGGGGCGCTGCTGCCGGGCCGCTTCGTTGCCAAGCGCGAGGTCTCGGCCTGGCCCGGATTCGGCCAGCTCGCCTGGCTCACGCGCACCGTCTATATCGACCGGCGAACCCGTGACGCACGCAGCGAGATCGACCAGCTCCGCATCGTGCTTGCCGGCGGCGACCGGCTGATCGTGTTCCCCGAGGGGACCAGCTCCGACGGCGTGCGGGTGCTGCCGTTCAAGACCACGCTGTTCGCGTCGGTCGCCGGCGCGAAGGTGCGCGTGCAGCCGGTGTCGCTGCGCTACACCAGGCTGGGAGACTGTCCGATCTCCCACGTGGACCGGCCGCTGTGCGCCTGGTACGGCGACATGGATCTCATGCCACACCTGTGGCGGTCGCTGATGCAGGACAGGATCGGTGTCACGGTCCGGTTCCACCCGGCCATTGCGGCGGACCGGGTTTCAGATCGAAAGGAACTGGCACGGCTGGCACGCGCGCCGATAGCAGGCGATCTCGCAGAGCGCGCACCCGACTTGACCCCGGACCGTGTGGTGCTAGTCTGGCCCGGAGGCAGGATATCGGGAGACCGCAGGCACACCATGCCAGCACAACCGGCTGATCGCACCACGATCGGTGAGCGATGACTGTAGCGCATCGGTGTCCCGGCGCGCGCCGCGCCAAGGGGCTCTTCATCAGGACCTACGGCTGCCAGATGAACCAGTATGACTCCGGCCGGATGGCCCGGGTCCTGGCGGACAGCGGCTATCGCGAGGTTTCCCGGGCGGATGAAGCCGAGCTGGTCATCCTCAACACCTGCCATATCCGTGAGAAGGCCACCGAAAAGGTGTTCTCCGAGCTCGGCCGGCTCAGGCGGCTGAAGGCCGAGGCGGCGGCGCGCGGCGGACGGGTCATGCTGGCGGTCGCCGGTTGTGTCGCCCAGGCCGAGGGCGAGGAAATCACCGCGCGCGCGCCATGGGTCGACATGGTGTTCGGGCCGCAGAGCTATCACCGGCTGCCCGAACTGGTCATGAAGGCCGGCGCGATGCGGGTGGACGCGACCACCGGTGCGCGCCTGGTCGATACCGAGTTTTCGGTGGAGAGCAAGTTCGATCACCTGCCCGCACAGCCGGCAACGAGAGCGAGCGCGTTCCTCACCGTGCAGGAGGGCTGTGACAAGTTCTGCTCCTTCTGCGTCGTGCCCTACACCCGGGGCGCCGAGGTCTCGCGCTCCGCCGCGGAGGTGCTCGAGGAGGCGCGCAGGCTCGTGGCGGACGGGGCGCGGGAGATCACCCTGCTCGGCCAGAACGTCAATGCCTGGCACGGCCAGGGCCCCGCGGGACGCGAATGGACGCTCGGTGAGCTCATTGCAGCACTGGCCGAAATCGGCGGGCTCGACCGCATCCGCTACACGACCTCCCATCCCCGGGACATGGACGAAACCCTGATCGCGGCTCACCGCGACGTGCCCAAGCTGATGCCGTACCTGCACCTGCCGGTGCAGAGCGGGTCGGACCGGGTACTGCGGGCGATGAACCGCAGACACGGAACCGGCCTGTACCTGGAGACCGTCGAGCGGCTGCGCAGGGCCCGGCCGGACCTGGCGCTTTCGTCGGATTTCATCGTGGGCCACCCCGGCGAGACGGAGCGGGACTTCGAGGCGACGCTCGAGCTGGTGCGCGAGGTCGGCTACGCCCAGGCCTACTCCTTCAGGTACAGCCCGCGCCCCGGCACGCCCGCGGCCGGGCGTGAGCAGGTGCCGGATGCGGTGAAGGCCGAGCGGCTGGCCCGGCTGCAGGCGCTGCTCAACGAACAGCAGCACGCGTTCAACCGCCGCGCCGAGGGCACGGTACAACCGGTTCTGGTCGAACGGAGCACCGACCGGACAGGCCAGCTCGTCGGGCGCGGCCCCTACATGCAGGCGGTGCATTTTGATGGCCCGGACCGGCTGATCGGCGCCCTGGTCCGGGTGCGCATCGTCCGCGGGCTGGCCAACAGCCTGTCGGGAAGGCTGGTTCCCGGCCAAAGCCAGGAGGAGAATTGCCGACCGTGAACGTTGCACCAGGTGATGGCAACCGGCTGACGGTGGAACTTCCCGATTACCAGTTGCTTCCGCCGCTGCTGGGACAACACGACCGGAACCTCGCACGCATCGAGCAGAAGCTGAAGGTCTCGCTGGCGTGTTTCGGCAGCACCATCGAGATCATCGGCGACGGCCAGCAGGCCCCGATCGCGCAGGCGACGCTCGAGGCGCTGTACCGGCACCTGGAGAACATGAACGGGTGCAAGTCGATGGATCTCGCGACGGTCGATGCGGCGATCAACTGGGCGTCGCAATCGGCCGGTCCGGGCGGCGTGCCGGACCCCTCGTCATTCGATGACCCGCAGGTGACGCTCGAAACCTGGATGCGCCCGATCTCGCCGCGAACGGTCAACCAGCGCGACTACGTTGCCCGCCTGCTCGAGACCGATCTCGTGGTCGGGCTGGGACCGGCGGGAACCGGCAAGACCTACCTTGCCGTCGCCGTCGCCATCGCCCTGCTCAAGCGGAACATGATGGACCGCGTGGTGCTTTCGAGACCGGCTGTCGAGGCCGGCGAGCGCCTGGGGTTCCTGCCGGGGGACATGCGCGAGAAGGTCGACCCCTACCTGCGCCCGCTCTACGATGCGCTGCATGACATGATGCCCGCGGCCCAGGTCGAACGCCGCCTGGCGACGGGGGAAATCGAGATCGCACCGCTCGCCTTCATGCGCGGGCGCACGCTTTCGAATGCCTTCGTGATCCTCGACGAGGCCCAGAACACCACCCCGGTGCAGATGAAGATGTTCCTCACCCGCATGGGCGAGAACTCGCGCATGTGCCTCACCGGCGACCTGTCGCAGATCGACCTGCCGCGGGGTACCCGGTCGGGACTCGAGGACGCGCTCGGAATCCTGCGGGGAATGCCCGGCGTCGGTATCACCGAGTTCTCGTCGGCCGACGTGGTGCGCCACTCGCTGGTGGCGCGAATCGTCGATGCCTACAACCGGCGCGATGCCGCCAGGGGCGAAGCGACGTGACGGACGGGTGCGCGGCCAGCGGAGAGCCGGAGCAACCGGTCGAGGTCGTGGTCGCGTGCGAGCAGTGGCGCTCCGCGTGTCCCGACATCGAGGAGGTGTGCCTGCGTGCCGTGCGTGCCGTCCTGGCGGAGCGCCGGTGCGGCGAGGTCTCGGTCCTGCTCGACGGAAACCTCCGGGTCCGGGACCTGAACAGTGCCTGGCGGAACCGGGACATGCCCACCAACGTGCTTGCGTTTCCGGCCGGTCCGCCGCCGTCGCGGGGGGTGCCGCACCCGCTGGGCAGCATCGTGCTTGCGTTCGAGACCGTGTGCGAGGAGAGCAGGGAACAGGGCCGGATGTTCCGGGACCACGCGGCGCACCTGGTGGTGCACGGCACCCTGCACCTGCTGGGATACGACCATGCGGGCGACGAGGATGCCGCCGCCATGGAACGCCACGAAAGCCGGATCCTGGGCGGTCTCGGGCTTGACGACCCGCACCACGGTCGGGCGGACCGGTAATGGGAACAACCGGCTACGCGGCGGATCACACCGGGCTTGCGGGCCGGGCGCGGCGGATGCTGCGTTCGCTCGGTCTCGGGTCGAACGGCACCACGGTGCGCGACACGCTCGAGGAACTGATCGAGGAAGGCGCCGGTACGGCCGAAGTGGAGATCGACGCCCATGAACGTGCGCTGATCCGCAACGTCCTCGGGCTGCGGGACATCGTCGCCTGGGATGTGATGGTTCCACGCGCCGACATCGTTGCCGTCGACATCGCCACCGACCTGCCGGAACTCTCGGCGCGCATGGTGGAGGTCGCCCATTCCCGCCTTCCCGTGTACCGGGAAACCCTGGACGACGTCGTCGGCATGGTTCACATCAAGGATGTGCTGGCCCGGTTGAACACGGATCAGCCCGCGGCACTGGTCGAGCTGGTGCGCGAGGTCCTGTTCGTGTCCCCGACGATCCGGGCGCTTGACCTGCTGCAGGAAATGCGCATGTCGCGGCTGCACCTTGCGCTGGTGGTCGACGAGTACGGCGGCATCGACGGTCTGATCACGATCGAGGACCTGGTCGAGGAGATCGTGGGCGAGATCATCGACGAGCACGATGTCGAGGAGGCCGATCGTGTCGTCATGCAGTCCGACGGTTCCGCCATCGCGGACGCCCGGACCACGATCGAGGAGCTCGAGGTTCTGTTCGGCACCGTCGTCGCCGACGAGCAGCGTGACGAGGTTGACACCCTGGCCGGACTGATCTTCGGCGTTGCCGGAAGGATCGCGAGGCCGGGCGAGATCATCCGCCACGCCAGCGGTCTCGAGTTCGAGATCCTCGATGCCGACCCGCGGCGACTGAAGTCGGTCCGGATCAGGCCGCCGGCCGCGTGACGCGGTGCCCGAACTGATCGTCACCAGGCTGTGTGCCCTGGCCCGCCTCGTCGGTGACGCCCGCGGTGTCCGCGGTGCCCTGCTCACCCTGTCCCTCGGCGCCCTGGCCTCCACGGCGCTGCCCCCGCTGCATGCCCTGCCGGCGCTGGCCGCGTTCTCCGGCCTGGTCTGGCGGCTCGAGCGGGCCGGCACGCCCGCCGCCGCCGCCGTGACCGGCTGGCTGTTTGCGTTCGGCTATCACGTCGCCGGGCTCTACTGGATCTCCAATGCCCTGCTGGTCGAGAGCGACCGGTTTGCCTGGGCGGTGCCGTTTGCCGCCATCGGCCTGCCGATGGTGCTCTCGGTGTTTCCGGCGGCAGCCCTGGCGACAGTGGCGATTCTGTCCCGGCCGCGGGAACGGGCGCTCGCGGTCCTGGTGTTGTGGAGCCTGGCCGAGTACCTGCGCAGCACCCTGTTTACGGGGTTTCCGTGGAACCTTGCGGGTTACGCATTCGCGGGCTCGGACGCGCTGTCCCAGGCCGCCGCCTGGGTCGGCATCCACGGCCTCGGGCTGGCCGTGCTCGCACCGGCGCTGGCGCCGGCATTGCTGACCGCCGCGCGCAATCACCGTCCGTGGGCCGCGCTCGCCGCCCTTGCGGTCCCGTTCCTGCTGTGGGCCGGCGGCGAGGCGCGGCTCGACACCGCTCCGCCGGACAGCGGGGCGGGTCCGGTCATCCGCCTGGTCCAGGGCAACGTTCCCCAGCACGAGAAGTGGGATCCGGAACGGCGCGATGCACACCTGGCCCGCTATCGGAAACTCACGCTCGGCCCCGAACCCGCGGTCCGGCAGCCCGGACTTGCGCCCGGCACCGCCCCGCTTGCCGTCATCTGGCCGGAAACCGCGGTGCCCGCCTTCCTCAACGCGCACACGGCCCTTCAGCACTGGCTCGACGACATGGTTCCGGAAGGCGGAAGCCTGGTCGCGGGGGCGCCGGCGCGCGTCGCATCAGGGCTGTTCAACTCGGCATTCGTCTTCGACGGACAGGGCTCGGTGGCGGCGCGTTACGACAAGGCCCATCTTGTTCCCTTCGGCGAGTACCTGCCGCTGCGCGGGCTGCTCCCGCTGCCGGTGCTCTTCGAGTCCTTCATCGACTTCTCCCCGGGCCCGGGCCCGGTCTCCATGCCGGTGCCGGGCCTGGGCCTGGCAAGTCCGCTGATCTGCTACGAGGCGATCTTCCCGGGCGAGGTGGTGGCGCCCGGGGCGCCGCGGCCCGCGCTGCTGCTCAACCTGACGAACGATGCCTGGTACGGTCACAGCGCCGGTCCCTACCAGCACCGGACCAGCGCGCGCATGCGCGCCGTCGAGGAGGGCATTCCCCTGGTCAGGGTGGCCAATACGGGGATTTCCGGCATCTACGACGCCCTGGGCCGGACCGTTGCGGAGATCGGCTTCGGTGTCACCGGGGCGCTCGACGCCCGCCTGCCGCCTCCCCTGCCTGCCCCGACCGTCTATGCCCGCTACGGCGAGAGCGCCTGGGCGGGGATTGTTGCACTCCTGCTGGGTCTCGTGCTGGTACTGCGCGTGGCGTACAGGTGAGCGGTTGGCCCGGAAATTCGCTTGACCGTGCTCGGGAGATTCAGCAATGAAAGCCGCGGATCGCCTGCAGGATGCGGCAACGGAGGAGTGCGGTGACCCAGGGCAGTTACGTATTTACCAGTGAATCGGTGTCGGAAGGTCACCCGGACAAGATCTGCGACCTCATTTCCGATACCGTGGTCGATCTGTACCTCGCGGCCGACCCCCACAGCCGGGTTGCCTGCGAGACGCTGGCCACCACCAACCGGGTCGTGCTCGCCGGCGAGGTGCGCGGTCCGGACGGGGTTGCGGCCGGGATCGTCGACGCGGTGCGGGAGGCCATCCGGCGGGTGGGCTACGAGCAGGACGGGTTTCACTGGCGGACCTGCTCGATCGACACATACCTGCACCCGCAGTCGCAGGACATTGCCCAGGGAGTGGATGCGCAGGCGGGCAACGATTCCGGCAACGTGGGCGCAGGCGACCAGGGGCTCATGTTCGGCCATGCCTGCCGCGAGACCGACGTGCTGATGCCAGCCGCGATCCACTACGCGCACGCGATCCTGCGCGACCTCGCGCGGGCGCGGCATGCCGGCGAGGTGCCGGGTCTCGGACCCGATTCCAAGAGCCAGATCAGCCTGCGCTACGAGAACGGCCGGCCGGTCGGCGCCACCTCGGTGGTGGTCTCGACCCAGCATGATCCCGGGCTCGGGCAGAAACAGGTGCGCGAACTGGTGCGCCCCTACGTGGAACGCTGCCTGCCATCGGGCTGGATGTGCCCGGAGGACGAGTTTCACGTCAATCCGACCGGCGTGTTCGTCACCGGTGGACCGGATGGGGACACCGGGCTGACCGGGCGCAAGATCATCGTGGATACCTACGGCGGCGCCGCACCGCACGGCGGCGGTGCGTTCTCCGGCAAGGATCCAAGCAAGGTCGACCGGTCAGCGGCCTACGCGGCGCGCTGGGTTGCGAAGAACGTGGTGGCGGCCGGGCTGGCGGAAAAGTGCACGATCCAGGTCGCCTACGCCATCGGTCACCGCAAGCCGCTGTCGGTCCTGCTGGAGACCTACGGCACCGGCGTGCTGGACGACCCGGAGCTCGAACGGCGGGTCCGGTCGGTGGTCGACCTGTCGCCGGGCGGCATCCGCTCGCGCCTGGAACTGGGACGGCCGATCTATGCCCGGACGTCGTCCTACGGACATTTCGGGCGCGAACCCGAACCGGACGGCGGATTTTCCTGGGAACGGCTCGACCTGGTCGACGCGCTCAGGCAGGGGTAGCGCTGTCCATGCCCCACAAGTGGTTCGCGTGCAATGAGGGTGTCGTGTTTTCTCACGTTTCCATCTCGGTCATGAGTTGGTGTCCGATGCACCATTCAACGAGGGTGGCGTGTCCACGCCAGATCACCTTTGTTCCCGGGGGTGGTCCTGTGGTGCGATGGATATGTCCGCCGATCCGCGCCATCGTCAGCACGGCGACGGCCAGGGTATCGGGAGGGGCGTAGCGCCGTCGTGCCGCGAAGGCCTTCAACGCCCTGATCCCGAGTTCGGAGAACAGGATATTGGATGACAGTTCGGGGTGGTTGCGCCCGAGCAGCGTCATCAGGTGAATGCGCCATGCGATGACCAGGTTGATGGCGACGGCCCGGGCAAGGCGGTCGGCCGAGCGGTTCTCGAGCTCTTCGACCTTGCATCCGGATTTCAGGATCCGGTGCCAGTCCTCGATCCGCCAGCGCCGGGCGTAGTACTCGACCACCCTCGTGCAGTCTTCCAGGGTGTCGGCCGGAAGGGTGGTGAACAGCAGCCAGCGGATCGGGTCCGCATCGGCGGGCGCACGTTCCTCATCGACCATCACCGCCTGCAGGGTCTTCAGCACCGGGTTCGCCGGGCCTGTGGTGCCGGACGCATCGACAGCGGCCAC
>JAJEAR010000019.1 GCA_022822665.1 Alphaproteobacteria bacterium
TCCTGGTGAATTTCGGGATCGACGAGGCGGGTCGCTACCTGGGAGCTACCGGGGGCGTGAACATGTTCGACATGTTCAACACCCTGTGGGCGGAGCTGCGTGACGAGGGCGTGATCACCGGCGAGGAGTACGCCGCGACCAACTTTCCCCAGTGCTACCGCACGGTAGACGAGTTCATGGCGCCCTTTGCCGACCCGGAAGAGCCGGTCCGGCGCGCGGGCCTGGTGCTCGAGCATGTCGAGACCCGGGTGGTCCGCTGCCCGTTTGCCGTGGCATTCGGGGAACACGGCGATGCGGCCCGGTTTGCGCACAAGTCCATCCCGACCCTGCGCTCCTGGAGCGAGGGGTCCTTTGCGGCCACAGGCGCCATTCCGGCCCGAAACCGAACATCGCGATTCTCGACCGATTCTTACGATCCGTGCGAGTTACGGGTGCGGACTTCGCCCGATGGTCGACATTTACTGCGACCTCGCGGCCTCAAGGACGTGATTTCAGGCGAGTACCAGTACCAGGACGAGAACTGCGAGTGCTCCGACGGCGGCGAGACCGGTCTGGTTGAACATGGTCATGGTCCTGTCTCCTCGGGGTTTGCGGCCGATCCGGGAGATGGCCCGCACGACCACTGTGCCTCACACGCAACATGCTGTGGCCAATTTGTCGATGTTGGTGCTGCGTGACAACCGCCGGTTCGGAAACCCAGCCCTGCACCCGGCGCATGGCTCCCGGCACAGGGCACCCCGGGGAGTCGTCGATCCGTGGCCTGCACCCGCCGACGAGGTTGGGATCGGGCGGAATGCAGGGCGGAAAAGGAAGGGCGGAACCGTGCCAGACACCGCCCGGGAGAGTGGACTGAGCAGGGTTTGCGGGCACCGGAACGCCGGCTCAGGAGTTCGTGAAAGTAGTGCGCAGGCCGCCATCGGGCTGGCTTGTTGACTACGGGAAGGAGGTGCCGTTGCGATCTTGCCAAGGCGCTCTGACCCCATAAAACATAAAGCAAAACAGGGATTTGCAGGGAGTGCCAACGGAGGGGCCGGAGAGGGTCCGGGGCACGGATGTCGAGTTGGCACAGGGCGAGACGGGCCGGAACCAGCCTGGGCGGAGAATTCAGACGGACTGTGGTGTCGCGACCGTACATTCTATGGAATGCTTGGCAGAACGGGCTCCGGGCAGAAAGGCGCCTGGATGCGGTACGTGCTTTCGGGGTCGACACAGGCCTCGGCCGGATCGGGAAGTCCTTCCGACATCAAGACTGGTGCGGAATGGCGAGGGTACGTCGGCTGACCGGTGCCGGCGCAGGAGTGTGGCAGCGGGGTCGAACCGAAACAGGCTCCGCCTTGACATTGGCTCCGGCCGCTGACTAGATTTTCTCGCCGGCTGCCCATAGCGGAAGGCGCGTCGGTCGATGCCCGGACGGAACTCCCGCCCGGCGGTCTCAACAGGAAGCGTGACTGGACGGTTCGCGTGTCATCGAGGTGGTGAGAACCCTTCAAGGTATCGATGTCCGGGTTGCCATTGACACACCGGTCGCTGGATCATGTGCGAATGCACGATCCGGGTTGCGGTTGGTCGAGGGACACGGTATTGGAGGGCTGCGTGGATTTGCCAACACACGCACAGGGTGAAATCAACAGTTTCTCAAAGGATGCGCTGAAGGGAGTTTTTGGCGATGGCGACAAACATGCTCGGGACCGAAATGGCCGACGAGATCATCGGCGATCTCGAAGATGATTCCATCTACGGTCACGGAGGCAATGACACCATCACCGGTGACAGCGAGGACGACACGTCGCAGGCTGGTGGTAATGACTGGATAAACGGCAACAAGGGCGACGACTCCATCAACGGCAACCGTGGCGACGACACGCTGCGTGGCGGCATGAACAACGATACCGTCAACGGTGGAGACGGCGACGACGAAATCTGGGGCGACCTGGGTAACGACAATCTCTCCGGCGGCGCAGGCGACGATTGGATGCATGGCAACGCCGGCCAGGACACTGTCGATGGTGAAGCCGGTGATGACACTGTGCGCGGCGGCAAGGACAATGATGTCCTGGTTGGCGGTGCCGGTGATGACATGCTGTACGGCGATATGGGGGACGACCTCATAAGCGGCGGTGACGGCAACGACATGATCATGGGTGGTGATGGAGTTGACCGTGCCTGGGGCGGCGACGGTGCCGACATGATCCAGGGCAACATGGGTAACGATCTCCTTTACGGCAGCTACATCGATGCCACCGCTGCACGCAATGACGGTGGCGATACGATCCATGGCGGCAAGGGCGATGACCTGATCTATGGTGGCATGGACTCAGTCGATTCGACCGCGGTCACAATGGACATGTCCGTCATGGACGTGCTGTATGGCGATCTCGGCGACGACACGATCTACGCAGGCGGGTTCGGAGGTGACGTCAACACCTACGGTGATGCCACAGCGGATGTGAGTCCAACAGTTACCGTTGAGGCGAATGGCACAACAGTGAACATCGTCTACACAGTCAAGTATGGAAACATGCTCGATGGTGGAGATGGAGACGATGCGCTGTACGGTGCAGGCGGCAAGGACACCCTCATGGGAGGCATGGGCGACGACACTCTTGTTGGCGGCGGTGGCGTCGACGAACTGATGGGCGGTGCAGGCGACGACGTGCTGCAAGGAGCTCGCACCATCACCCACACTCTGAGTGGCGATAGGTCCGTTGCAGTGAGTTCCGATGATCCCGGCGGAAACATGCTGATGGGTGAGAGCGGTAACGACACCCTCAGTTCTGTTCAGCGGCTTGCTAATGACGTTGATGCGGACACTCTGGACGGAGGTGCCGGTGATGATGTCCTGATGGCTGTGGGCGTCATTGGCAGTGACGGTGGCACAGCCAATGTTGGCCTAGTAATGATTGGTGGGACTGGAGACGACGTATTTGACGTGAGCCAAGTTGGCACCACTGGTGGTGTCAATCCCATCAAAATCATGGACTACACATTTGGTTCCGACATGGTGATGGTTGATACGGAAGAAAATGCGGACATCCTGAACCAGCTTGATGGCGCAGACACAGCCGCTACGGGTGATGGTCTGACTACGGTTGGTACCCAGGCCGAACTGACCACCATAGGTGATGTTTTCGAGCTTACGGACGATGACGGGACCCACACAATGGTCCATGTCGGGAACAGCACGATCCTGAAGTTCGTAGGCATTTCGGAAGATCAGGTCATGGCTCTCAGGATTGACTTCGGCTTCGAAGCATAACTGGTCGTCATGACTGCGAGGTAACTCGCAACAATGAAGGTGGCAAGTAGAGTTCCTGTTGACGACTGCTTGTAGTCCTTCAGCGCAGTTGGCAAGTTGTGAGAGGGCGGCGTCCAAAATGACGTCGCCCTTTTGCTATGCTGAGAACGGCCACCCGTTCGCACCAGGCTGTGCGGGTTGGCGGAGAATCGGGATATACGGGCCGGTTGCTCCGATCAGCATAGCGTGTGCGGGAACAGTGAACGGGTCGAGGACGGGTTGGCTCGAGCTGCCGTTGGTGGACGGCCAATTGGTTCGAGATTATGTTGCCCATGGGACCACAGTTGAATTCGGCACTGATGACAGTACAGGTGGCAACAGCGGTGGCTCCACGCCGAATGGCAATGGTCTGCTTTGATTCCCGGCGAGCGGAAGTTGTTGCCTTCATCGGCAGTGTGGAATGTGCAGTTCATGAAAGGCTTCCGACGCCCTGCTGTACGTCAGGCGGGCCCGAGTGAGGCATAAAGGACCCTATGGCGACCCACGGTGAGTGCATCATTCAAGTGCGCCGACTGTTGTGTACGGTCGCAATCCGAGTTGAACCAATAACACCAGTGTCGATCTGAAAGCCGAACCAAGCGTAGTATCGTTCCACCCGAGGGTTCGGGCGCAATGGTCGGCTGAAAGCTATGGTCCGGAGTGACGTGTGCCCAGCAGCCATCGTGGGCCGGCGAGGGCATCCTGGCAACGGTAGTGTCAGCGGTACTTCCGGAGAATTTCACCAGTTACCGGTACATCAACACCACACTGAACCGAACTGCGCTGCATCGCCTGAAAGCTCGCGTGGTCGAACTCAAAACTAACCTGGTGATGGAAACTGCGAAGCGCGCAGGGACCGTCGGAGGCGCAGTCTTAGCACTAAGCCTTCTACCGGAAAGAACAGCCCGCATGAACTCCGCAATGTTCAGGACTGTTCGTGGTCCTGGTCCTGGGGCTCCGGAATGTCGTCGACCGAAAGATTGAACAAACTGATTGCGAACGGGCTTGGCCTTTCCATGAACGCGACGGCCGTCAGGTCGAAGCTTGATTCCCGCGTTCCCGCAAAGACAAATTCGAAACCCGCCCTCATGAGGGTCCTCCGCAGCGACGCTTGGGAAAACCCTGTCTTGTGCTGATAGTAGTCCTTCCCGCTCCGCTGGACCTGCAGTCGATAACCGTACATGATATCAAGGGGTGCGATCACCGCCCCGGAAGCAGTGCGGTAGGCAACGTCCTCGAGATCCATGTTCCTTTCTGCGACTGTTCGGATGAGCACACCAATGTCCGGCACCCGGATATGGGCAAAACCGTCGGGTTTCAAGACATGGATGAAACCGTCCAGCACCCGTGGAACGTCGTGCCAGTAGTAGTGTTCCAGGTTGTGCGAGCAGTAAACCGCATCGAACTGCTCCGATTCCAGCTCGTGCAGCGACCGCGCGTCGCACACGATGTCGGGAGAGCCCGAAGGGTCGATATCGAGGAGGATATGCTCGAAACTCTCGTATTGCGCGGGCAATGCGATTTTCTTCGATCCGCCCCCCACATTGAGAACCTTCCTCTGCATCAAATTCTCCATACCCGCGTAGAAGATCGAACGCACCGTGTGGTGACTGCATCGGTCTCCGGACAGCAGGGAGTATGCCCTGCAACGCCAGATGCACTCCGCACCATACCCATCGTGGAGTGAACGCGCCCTGTCAATGCGCGTCGCACTACCCCGACAAGGGGCGGGGGCCGAAACTCGGTCAACGCCCGGTTCGCCGTCAAGAGTGTTCGCCCGCGAGTGCCGACGCCACCGAAATCGTCGGCCTATCGAGGACCCTCATGAAATCCGCACCAGCGATGCTGGGCCGCCGTCCACGATGGGACGCCTTCAGTCCACTCGCACGTCCAGTTGGAGTGCGGAAGGTGTGAAATCTACCTACGGACACCCCCTCCTGAGCCAATGCGGGGCTTTCGGCCCCGACGAGAAAATGCCGAGGGATACAGTCTACCCGGCAGAACAACGTATGGCCTCACAGCGTGAAGTACGTCAGACAGCCTGCTTGCCTTCAAGACAGAGCTCGACGGCCATGTCACCGACTCGTGCCCGCGCGCGCAGCGCGGCCTGCGGATCTGCGCTGCGGGCTTGCCCCGTCCGGGGATTACTCGCTCCACGTGACCACAGATCGTCATCGCCGGCAGGCGGCACCTACCGATTCCGCCGACGACCGTGAAGTTGGTCTGCCGAATTGGATGGGGGCGAGAGGGAACCGCAGCGCCCTCGGGGCGAGCTTTCCCCGAGAATTCCGATCGACCGCGACCGGAATACAGCACCGGTCCGCTGGAGACAGTTCGGCGCGGGCATCCCGCGCACGGGTCCGCCGGCAACAAACACGGCGCTGATCGCGTGCCTGGCCGGCGTGTGCCGGGAAGAACCCGATCGCCCGGGAACGGCGGCCCGAGTCGGCCAAGGCGCGCGGACACATGAACCCCGGCCGTACGGACGCGAGGGGCGGCATCAGGGCCACGATGGTGAACGTGCCCGCAGCACCGGTGGTCTCGTGCGACAGTTCCGGCCGGCCGTCGGACGGCCGACTGGCGAACGGGTCCGAATTTCGCGCTGGCTCGGACAATTTCGCCGGATATTTCCGTGTCGAGTGCGGATCAGGCCTCCCATTTTGCATAGGGGTCTGGCGAGGCAGCGGAGCGTCCGTCGTGGCGACCGCCAAGCTGTCCATGGTGGCGCCGGGTACGAAGTGTGCCATGATGGGGCCGGAACAGGATCGGTACATCACCCCGACCCACTGAATACTCATGCCCCGATACGGCCCGGTGAAAGGGCTGACAGGGGCTTCTTTGCGACGCAAGGAAGGGACTGCGATATGGTCGTCAATCGAAAGCAGGCCCGCAGGCTGCTGCGCGAGGCGGTCCGGAACCGGAAGGCAAAATTCCGGACCGGCCAGTGGAAAGCCATCGACCGCCTCGTCAATGGCCGCGAAAGGCTCCTGGCGGTGGAGCGGACCGGCTGGGGCAAGAGCCTGGTCTACTTCATCGCAACCCGCCTGCTGCGAGCCAACGGCTATGGCCCCACCCTGATCGTCAGTCCCCTCCTTGCGCTGATGCGCGATCAGGTCGAGGAAGCGCGCCGCATCAACGTCGCCGCCGTCAGCTTCAACTCGACCACCAGCCCTGAAACCTGGCAGTCGCACGTGCAGGCGATCGAACAGGATGAGGTCGACGCGATCCTGATTGCTCCGGAGCGTTTCGCGAACCGGGTTTTCATGGAGGACGTCCTGGAGCCGATCGTGGAGACATCGGGCCTGTTCGTCATCGACGAGGCGCACTGCATCTCGCTGTGGGGACATGACTTCCGACCGGACTTCCGCCGGCTTCACCAGGTCGTGAAGATGCTCAGGCGGAACACCCCTGTCCTGGCCGCCACGGCGACCGCGACCGAGGCGGTCATCACCGATATCGCGGTCCAGATCGGCGACATGGCCGTGCAGCGCGGGTCCCTCGTTCGCGAGTCAATCGCGCTGGACGTCGTCAGGCTTCCGTCACGGTCTGCGCGACTGGACTGGCTCGCCCGTCACATACCGCAGATGCCCGGGGCCGGGATCGTGTACGCGCTGACGCGGAATGACGTCGACACCGTCGCGGACTGGCTGCGCAAAGAGGGCATTGCGGCATATGCCTACCACGGCCGCGTGACACACCCGGACTTTGCGAACTCGAACAGCTACCGGACCTACCTTGAGGACCGGCTGCGGGCGAACGAGGTCAAGGTGCTGGTTGCGACCACGGCTCTCGGCATGGGCTTCAACAAGCCGGACCTGGGCTTCGTGATCCACTTCCAGGCGCCGGGTTCCTTGCTGAACTACTACCAGCAGGTGGGACGGGCCGGCCGTGACGGGAACCGGGCCTACGGGATTCTCCTCACCGGAAGCGAGGACCAGCACATCAACGCCCATTTCCGCTCCGAGGCCTTTCCGCGCCCGGAGTGGATCCGCGATATCCTCGACACACTCGATCTGCACGGGGCGCTGACCATCCCCAAGCTGCAACAGCACGTGAACCTGTCCGCGGCACGCATCGACAAGACCCTCCGGTACCTCGCCGTCGAGCGCCCCGCGGTCGTGACCCGTGTCGGGAGTGGGTGGAAGCGTCAGCCGGTCGCATATTACTACGACACCCACTTCACCGACATGCTCACGAACCTGCGGCTCACCGAATGGCGCGATGTCATGGCCTACACCGAGACCACGCGCTGCCTGGCGACAACGCTTGCCGGGTTCCTCTCGGGACCGGAATCCGAACCTTGCGGTATCTGCGCCAACTGCATCGGCGGGCCGGTGATCAAGGCCGGGGCCGCGCCGGTCAATTCGCCGAGCGGTTTCCTTGCACAAGCGGATATCGAGCTGCGGTGCAACGGCCGGGTACCCGGCAAGGCGCTCGTGATCGACGCCCTGGCCGGCAATCTTCCCGCCCGCGTTCGCGCCGAGTTGGGACGCGTCCTCGCGCGCTGGGCGGAGGCAGGGTGGGGGGTCATGATCAAGCATGACCGGGAGGCCGAAACAGCTTTTCGCGACGAACTGGTCGCGGCCGCTGTGGCCCTGATCACGGGGCGCTGGAAACCCGATCCGGCCCCGGAATGGGTGACCTGTATTCCGTCCTCACACCGGCGGCCCGGTCTCGTCACCGACTTTGCGGAACGGCTCGCAACAGAACTGGCGTTGCCGTTTCATCCGGTTATCTCCAGGGTCCGGGAGAACGAACCCCAGAGTCGGCAGTACAACGCCTTCCACCAGTGCAGGAACCTCGACGGTGCCTTCGCGGTCCAGGCCGAGATTCCGGAAGGCCCGGTCCTGCTGGTCGACGACGTGGTTCGTTCCAGGTGGAGCATGACGCTGGGCGCCGTTCATCTGCGCCGGGCCGGCAGCGGCCCGGTCCTGCCGTTCGCGCTGGCGAGCATCGATACGCCGGTCTGAACATGTGATCGCGTCCGGCTCGACAGGCTGTTGCCGCGGGCGAACCCGTCCGGCAACAGCTGGTGGTTGCAGGATCCCCTGCCTGGTGCGTGCCGGCGCGGTTCGACGTGCCGGGCCAGCTGAGCCGCTCTCCGGAACCTACGCATAGCTGGCGCTTTCTGAGAGCGGGAAGCGCGTCAAGCAGGGGGCCGGGCCCGCGCTGGGAGGCGATGAGGATAGCCGACCATTCCGGATGGGAGCCCGGAGGATCGACCAGAGCCCCGGTGTTGCGTTTATGTTCCGAAACAGGCTATACACGGGATATACCTTCCAGGAGGTGGACGATGCTGACCAAGGTTCAGAAATGGGGCAACAGTCAAGGGCTGCGGATCACGAAGGCGCTATTGGATGAAGCCGACATCCACGTGGGCGACGAGGTCGATGTAACTGTCAGGAGGGGACGGATCATCGTCGAACCCGCATCGAGAATCCGGGGCCGGTACGACCTGAAGGACCTCGTGTCGAAAATGCCCGGGGAGTACCAGCCGGAGGAACTCGACTGGGGACCGCCGGCCGGCAAGGAGCTCTGGTAGGTGGCCCGTTACGTTCCCGAGAAGGGGGATTTCGTGATCCTGACGTTCGACCCGCAGGCCGGGCGGGAGCAGCGGGGGCGCCGCCCTGCCCTGGTGGTAAGCAACACGCTGTTCAACCGCCACACGGGACTCGCCATGGTGTGCCCGATCACCAATACATTCAGGGACATCCCGTTTCATGTTCCGGTGCCGGACGGGTCGTCCCTGACCGGTTATGTCATGGTGGAGCAGATCAAGTCCGTCGATTGCGCCAGCCGCAAGGCCCGATTCGTCGAAAAGGCGCCTGCTCCCATTCTCAACGAGGCTCTCGCCATTCTGGACGCCTGCCTGTACGGGGCGCCGTAACAGGAGCCTGTACGCGCCGACGGTAGCCTGGCTCCGCCCGCGCTGCGGCCCGACTTCGAACAGACGGTTCCGAGGGTATCCTGCCGGATTGCGGTGGCGCCGTATCCGGCACTCATGACGGACGAGGAGCGGAGTATTTGCCAGCCTGCACCGGTCCAGCGCGCCCGCCCGGCCGCGGCCACTGCCTCATCCCCGCCGCACTTGCCGGTTGCGGTCGAAGGGCATCGAGGCGTTGTCGGGATGCTGCGCCGCGCCCCGCGCCCGGCGCAGTCAGCCGATGCCTTCGCGCGCAATGGTGCGGACGATGTCCTCGAACCGTCGCACGGGCGCCAGGTCCTCGGTTGAGCGCCGTGCGACGAGCCCGTTCCGGTAGCGGCGTCGCCCGAAGGCGAGCGGCAGCGGCTTGAGCCCGAGCGCCGGCAGCCGCACAAGCAGGGCGAGCGGGGCCCACGAGAGCCAGGGCCCGCTGACGAGCAGGCACAGCCCCGCGCCCCCCGCCCGGAGCACGGGGCCGGCACCCGCGCCGGTCCGCGTCCGTGCGCGCCGACGAATAGCAGTCGAGCCGGGGGTGACGCACGAGGTCGGCGGGCGTGGGGCGCGCGGCCTGGATCGGGTGGTTGCGGCGGGCGACGATGCCGGCGGTGACCTGCAGCAGCGGCTCGCGGCGCAGGAAGCTTGGCAGCGGCCGTTCGTCGTCGATGCCGCCGCAGTGCAGGTCGCTGGCACCACTGGCGAGCCCGCGAACCCTGCCGCCTTCCGTGAAGTGGAGCATGACGCTGGGCGCCGTTCATCTGCGCCGGGCCGGCAGCGGCCCGGTCCTGCCGTTCGCGCTGGCGAGCATCGATACGCCGGTCTGACCATGTGAGCGCATCCGGCCGGACAGGGGGGTCGCGGGCGAACCCGTCCGGGAACACCAGCCTGGCGTTGGAGGATCCCCTCGCCGTTGCGCGTGCTGGCGCGGTTTGACGTGTCTGAACAGGTGAGTCCTCTGCCGTTACGGGACTGCGACAGTCGCGCGCAGCCCGGGTGCTGCCGGAAGACGCACCGGGGCGACGATACCATCCCGGGTAGGTGGACGATGACTTCATCATGGGCGGGTCCGGGAATGACGAGATCAGCGGCGACGTGCCGGAACCGGTGCGCCGACGGTCGATGGTCAAGCCTGAAGCTGGAGCATCCATGTCCCGCGTCAAGGGGCATTTTCGTAGAATTGGTTTCCCGGAGTGGAGGTGGGGACTGACAATCAAGACAGATGACGGTTGGTTTCGAGGTTCTGGCCGGCCCGTCCGGGTCCGAGTACAGCGTGCGCGCCTGATGAACGCGGGCCCGCGCATGATGCCGTACGGAGCTGCAGTGCCGGCGGCAGGCGGTGTGCCGCAAGCCGGTCTCGCCGGTGAGAAAAAACCTGAGGAAATGCGCTATGATGGGCTCGCCGGGTCCCGGCACACCTCACAGGGAGGGAGACGGCAGTGACGACCGACCGTCCGAGAGGAACCGTGCCCGACCTTGACGCGCTGCAAGACTTTGCCGAGCGGAGCGATCGGCAGCGCGCCCTGTTCTTCGTCGGACGCGAGTCGGAGATAGCGGTCGTTGAGCGCCACTGCGCCCGTGCACTGCGGTCCATCCGGGTGGACGAGGTGTTCGCCGGCGCGACCATTTTGTTCCAGGGCGCACCGGGCGCGGGCAAGAGCGCACTTCTGGCAGAGCTCCGGCGGCGGTGGACGGCCTGGGACGCACCTGTGGATGCGCCCCGGCCGGTGTTGATCCCCTGGAACATGCTCGGGTCCGAGGAGGACGTGACTCGCGCTATTCTTCAGGCGGTGGCGCCGAAACTGGAAGCGGAAACCCGTCAGGTCCGGTCCCGTGACGTGTCGGGCCGGGCCGGACTGCCGGTTCTGGGAGGCGAAGTCCGGACAGGCTCGTCGATCTCTCCGGCGGCCATGACCTTCGACCGGCTTGCCATGGCCCTGAGCACGGTGTCGTGGCGTCGACCGCTGTGCCTGATGGTGGACGAGATCCAGAATGTGGATCCTGCGGCAAGGAACGTGTTGAGCCAACTGCACCTTGGCGAACACAGGCTGCCGATCGTTCCGGTGTTCGCTGGGCTGGGCTCCTCGGCCGAGGCGCTGCAGCGCTGCGGCCTGTCCCGTCTCTCGGCCGGATCCGTGCGCGATATCGGCGCCCTCGCCCCGGCCGAGGCGCGAGAAGCGGTGGAGCGGATGCTCGAGGCGTACCGGGTCGACCCGCGACACAGCGACAGGGACTGGCCGGGCTGGCTGGCGGAGATCAGCGAGGGTTGGCCGCAGCACCTCCACAACGGCATGCGCGCGCTTGCGACGGGCCTGACCGAAGCCTGCGGGCGTCTCGCCGACATCGATGCCGGTCACGTGGCGAGGATCGAGGAGCAGTTCCGCACGGAGTCATACCGGGTGCGGGTCTCTCCGGAAATGGATTCGGCCCGGCAGGTACTGGCGAGGGTGCTGGGGGCGCTGCCGGGAACGGGTGGATGGCCGCGCGATGTCCTCGAAAGGGAGATCGCGCGGCACGGCCGTCCCCGCGGTCCCGATACGCCGCCCGACCAGCTGTCCTTCCACCTGCCGTCCGGCATGCGGGACAGCACGGACTTCCTCGACCATCTGGTTCACAAAGGCGTATTCCAGCTCGGCCCGGACCATCGGTACGACTGCCCGCTCCCGTCGCTGCGGGATTACCTCGTCCGGTATGGAAGCGATCCGGAGCCCACGCCCACATCCTCACCCCGGGAGTGCGGCGATGCGCTGCCCCGGCCGACCCCGTTCGACGATCCGTTCCAGGTCTGAACTGACGGGGGGAGGGATGTCAGACGATCTTCCTCCGTTCCGGCGGCAGGTTTATTCCGCTCGTCTCGTGTGAGTGTTGGGAGTGGCCGCCTGAACATGACAGCCCAGAGCTTCGGAAACGGCCCCTGGACGCACGACTCTCACATCTGGTGGGCGGAAACCGGGACTCTCGCCCTTCAGCGGCTTCAAGATGGGCACTTAATGTCGTTGACGGGTTCCGGTGCGGGTCTGCGTAGCCAGAGATCCGGGTTGGCCGGTGGAGCAGCGGCGACGGAATCGCCAATCACCAGGCACTTGTGGGAGCCGGTGTGCAACCAGGCGACGTGCCATCCAGGAGGCGGAACCTGACCGCGCTGCAGCTCACCGCTGTCATCTCACGGGCCCCCTACGTAACCCTCGACCGGGTCTGGTATTTCGGGTCGCGCCAGAGTTCTTCGCCGATGACGGTCTCCAGGGTTTCGGCGGCCGCCAGCACATCGGCCTCGTCGACATAGAGCGGCGTGAAGCCGAACCGCATGATGTCAGGCGCGCGGAAGTCGCCGATCACCCCGCGGTCGATCAGCGCCTGCATGGCCGGATAGCCGTGCTCGAAGGTGAAGGAGACCTGCGAGCCGCGCTCTCCCGGGTTGCGGGGCGACGCCAGCGCGAGGCCGGGGCAGCGGGCCTCGACCTCGGCGATGAACAGCTCGGAGAGCGCGACGGAGGCCCTGCGGATGTCCGTCATGTCGACGCCGTCCCACACATCCAGCGCCCGGTCGAGGATGGCGAGCTGCACGACGGGCGGCGTGCCGACCCTGAAGCGTTCGGTGGACATGGCCGGGCGGTAGGAACGCTCCATCGCGAAGGGCGCATCGTGGCCCAGCCATCCCGCCAGCGCCGGCTCGACTTCCTCGACAATGTCGGGCCGGACATGGATGAAGGCCGGGGCGCCGGGACCGCCGTTCAGATACTTGTAGGTACATCCGACGGCGAACTCGGCGTGGCTGCCGGTCATGTCGATGGGCATGGCGCCGGCGCTGTGGGCAAGGTCCCAGATCATGACCGCCCCGGCGGCGTGGGCAGCCCGGGTGACCGCGCCCATGTCGTGCAACCGGCCGGTGCGGTAATCGACCTGGGTCAGCATCACCACCGCCACATCCTCGTCGATCAGCTCAAGGACGTCTTCCGGCGCCGGCGTGCGCAGTTCATGGTCCTTGCCGATCGTGTGAATCAGCCCTTCGGCCATGTAGAGGTCGGACGGGAAGTTGCCCGAGTCCGACAGGATTGCCCTGCGTCCGGGACGCAGTTTCAGGGCCGCCGCAAGCGCCTGGTAGACCTTGATCGAGAGCGTGTCTCCCGTCGCGACGGAGCCCTGCGGCGCGCCGATCAGCCGGGCGATCCGGTCGCCCACATGCTGCGGCAGCGACATCCAGTCGGCCGTGTTCCATGCGCGAATGAGCTGTTGTCCCCATTCCTCGCCGATCACGTGCCGGGCGCGTTCGACGGCGCCCCTGGGCAGCGGTCCGAGCGAATTGCCGTCGAGATAGACCACCCCGTCGGGGAGGTCGAACAACTCTTTC
>JAJEAR010000077.1 GCA_022822665.1 Alphaproteobacteria bacterium
CGACAAGGGGCTCGGAATCGGGTTCGCGGTATAAGGCCAGGAGTCCGCCGAGGAGTAGACGATGAGCAGCAGCGGCCGCGAGCGGTCCGACCGGTTCGGCGCCGACCCGTGGATGGTGCGGCAGTTCAGCAGCACCAGCGATCCGGCCCCTGTATCTTTCCTGCCCGTACAACAGTGTTCATCGGCCGCGCGAATGCGGACTATTCCGTTACTTGCCAGGGCGGAAACGGATCAGGGGGGTGGCTGGCCCGTAGCCGGACAGCACCCTCTCGAGGTCGCCCTCTTGAACGCCGCCGACGGCTGACTTCCAGTTGGCGCAATGGGCATCGCCGGGGTCCCCGTACAGCAGCCGGAAGACGGTGCGGTCGGAGCGATCCGCCCGGCAACCGAGAGTCTGGCACAGCGTCTCGCCGACGCGAACGGACCGGACCGCGCACTCGCCCGACCCCTCCTTGACCGGATCGGGGCGGTTACGAAGGAGCGCGGGATTGGGTGCTGCCTCGGGAGCGACGGGACCGGCAGGGCCGGACGCGGACAGGGAAACACGAACCGTGGAGGGCACGGGCTTCGGGAATCCCGGGTGGTATGCGATGTCGGGACCGTGAAGACGGTGACCCCGAGTGCGCCAAGCTGATTCCCGTGGCTGCTCGCCCCATCGATCGCTGACCTGACCAGCCGGCTGTGCGGCTCATCGTCCATGGGTGGCAGAGGTTCCGTTCGATACGCTTGCGGTCGCTCGCAGGTTGGAGGCCGGGAGCTTCGATGCCGGTCAGGCCGAAGCCGTCACCGAGACCGTTCGAGCCGGTGTGACAAGGAGTGCAGCTGCAGGAAACGACCTGAGCCGGCTGGAAACACGCGTCTCGACTGAACTCAGGTGGATCAAGCTGATCGGCGCGGCAATTCTCGCGGTCCTGATCCTGCCGTGGCTGGCTGAACCGATCTCGGGGACCATGCCAGGTCCGTAACGCGGCTCCTGCACCTGCGCGATCGGAACAAAGGTAACGCCAAGTGCGGCGACCTGTTCCGGCGTCGCGATCGCGCCGTATATCCACGGCACGTCGTGGATCTCCAGTCCATAGACAACGTTGCCGGCCGCTTCCCCGCTCGTGAAGCGCGCCTGGTCGACGTGGTCGTCTCCCGTGTTGGTATCGTTGCCCAGGATGATGTGGTCTGCAACGGGCCCACCGTCGAGCGTGTCGCCCTCGATATCGCCCAGGAGCGTGCCGGCACTCTCCTCGCCGTAGAGCAGGTTCTCGTCCTGGCCACCGTACATCCAGTCGTTGTCCGGCCCGCCGAAGAGGATGTCGGTCCCCATGTTGCTGTTCATCCAGTCGTCGCCGGCGCCTCCCTTCAGCATGTCGTGACTCTCGCGCAGGTGGGTGGCGCCGGTCCGGGTTTTGACCGGGGCCCAGGCACCGGTGTTCTGGCCGCCGAAGATGGTGTCACCGTCGTCAGCTGCGGTGTAGCCGCACGATCAATGCTCGTGCGCCGGATTGTCCCGGTGCGTCCAGTAAGGCCCGTTGCCCATCAGCGTGTCGTTGCCGTTTCCACCCTCGATGTAGCCGGCGCCGAAACCGCCGGCGAACAGGTCGTCAAGGGAGCCGTAGACCACGGGCGAGACCGTGTCGTCGCCGGCGGCGCCGCGTCCGACGCCAGAGGGGTGGGCTGGAACAGTTGGCCGGTCCCGGTCAGGACCGGTGGCGGATTCCCGGGTGGTCCCCGGACCGCCTGCGCCGCGGGGATGTCGTCGGGAGTGAGCGCCGCCCGGTCGGGCCCGAAACGTCGGGCAGCATGACGGTGCCGAGGGCGTCGCCGTGGCCGAGCACCAGGGTGTGGCCAATCTCACGCAACAGCGGGTTGCAGATCCAGTCCTCGTCACTGTACGGCACCTCGGCCATGTACGGCACCAGGGCGGCGAAGGACAGGAGCGGCCCGGAACCGTCCATGACCGCGGCCCCGGACGTTCCCTGCCGCCTCCAGCGTGAGGAACCCGATCCGCAGGTTGACGCCAGCGCCGTCGGCAAACTCGGTGAAGGTCACGCCGGAGACCTCGGCCCAGGCGGCGAGAGAGTCGCAGGTCTCGTCGCGGTACTCCGGTGACAGAGGGCTGCCCCGATACCCTTCCCGTACCGGACCCTCGCAGGTGTCGGCCAGGCAGAACGACCATGATCAGATTGCGATTGAACGGCTGTGGCATTGCTGCCGGCCTCGAACTGGCGAAGCCAGACACATCGCGTCAGACGGTCACCGGCCATTTCGGTCAGCAGCGCGTCCGGGCGGACGCGCATCGAGGCGTTCAGGCGGCTCGTGATCCGGGGTTCGATCCCTCGTTCCGCACCGACGAGCGCCCCGGCGCAGAGCTGTTCCATGGTGGTGTGCCCGGCAGAATCGTCCGGGATCGGCGACATTGGTCGACGAATGCCCGGTCGAGCCCCTCGTTCGACCGCGACATTTCGGCGTGTTCGTCGAGCCAGGATTTCAGGATACGGGCGTCGCGCCCGGTGAACGAACGGTATCCATGATATTCTGCGCAGGACAGCCAGATGCTCATGACGGGTTTCCTCGCGCGCCGAGTATGCCAGCAGATCGTCGGGCTTGAGCCCGAGTTGTGCCGCCAGAAGCGCAGCACCTCCTGCGGGATGATCTCGCCCTGGACGAGAAGCCCTCCCGGGTAGCGCAGGGCGCGCAGCTGCAGTGCGAAGCCAAGACGACTATGAGGCCGGCATCGTCGACGGGTGTGTTCGAGATCGTCATCCGCAAGGGAGTAGTGCCCGAGCAGCCACGGCTCGTCGGACGGGAGCGTCAGCGGGGCGTGGCACTGGCGTTCAGAGAGAATGTGGCGTTTTGGCTTCCGGTATTGTCCGTGTTGAAGACCAGTCTGTTTTGGACAAGACTCGTTCCAGCCAAATCAACTGCTTAGCAACCGTCCGACCGAAGAGGTTCAATTGGGACAGCGCGCCGCCATCCACGCCCGGGTCTCTACGGTTGACCAGCGCTGCGAGCGCCAGGTCGGCGAACTCTCGGCCTTCGCCGAGCGCGGCGGGTTCGAGGTGATGGGTATCTTCAGGGAAAACGGCCTCGGGGGGGCCGGGAACAACCGGCTCGCGCGCAACCGGGTCCTTGAACTCGCACAGGCGCGCCTGATCGAGCCCTATTGGTCACCGAGTTGTCCCGCTGGGGACGCTCGACGCAGGACCTCCTCGACACGCTCTACAGGCGTGCCGGCCGTCTGGAAGGTCTCCGTGGTCGCGATGAGCGGCATGACGTTCGATCTCGATACGCCGCACGGAAGAATGATGACCACAATACTGGCGGGGATTGCGCAGTTCGAGCACGACCTGCTCAGCGAGCGCGTGAAATCGGGTCTGGCGGCCGCCCGGGCGCGAGGCCGAGACTCGGGCGCCAGCCCGGGCAGCACCCGAAATCGCACGAACTCGCGCCGAAAGTGCTCCAGGCCGTCGCCGGTGGGAGAAGCTATCGCTGGATCGCTCGTGACCTCGATATCTCCGAGTATACTGTTGCCGACATCGTCAAACGGCACAGCGCGAAGTCCTCAGCGCAGGAGTCCTTCCTACCGCAACGGACCCCAATGGCACGCCGAACAACTGCGGGAAGACCTTCGATGGCCACACTTCACGCAAGAGTTTGCAGCTTGGCGGTTTTCGTGACCTGCGCCGTGAACGCTGCCGTCGTCTCTTCCGCAGCGGCACAGCCATCATGTGCCGACTGGAACACGGGCACGTTCTTCAAGGAGGCCAAGGCAACGGATGTGGGGCGCTGCCTGACAGTCGGAGCAGACCCGGGCGCGTGGGATAAGCGCGGCTGGACACCGCTTCACTGGGCTGCGGCAAGTGGCACGACCCTTGCGGTCGTCCAGGCGCTGCTGGAGGCCGGAATCCACCCGGGGGCGGCGTCCAGAACAGGGGAGACGCCTCTGCATCTGGCGGCAGTGCACAGTCCGTCTGTCGTTCAGGCGCTGCTGGACGCCGGCGCCTACCCGGAGGCACCGAACTACGATGGATTGACGCCTCTTCACTGGGCTGCGGCGAACAACGCCACTCCTGCGCTCGTTCAGGCGCTGCTGGACGCGGGAGCCGAACCGGAAGCGACGGGAGATGAAGGTGGCACGCCTCTGCACCTCGCGGCGGCCTTCAGCCCGTCTGTCGTCAAGATGCTGCTGGATGCCGGCGCCGATCCGAGATCGCGGGATCGACGGAAATGGACTCCACTGCATGCGGCGGCGGCGTTCGGCACGGCTCCTTCGGTCGTAACGACACTGCTGGAAGCCGGGGCGAGGCTGGAGAAACGCAATGACCAAGGAAGGACGCCCCTGCACGAGGCGTCGGTGTACAGCACGACCCCATCGGTTGTTGTCGCGCTGCTGGACGCCGGCGCCAGCCCGGGCAAACGGGACAAATACGGACTGACGCCCTTGCACCTGGCGGCCGCATTCAATGGCACAGCCCCGGTTGTCGCGGCGCTGATAGACGCCGGCGCCGATCCGAAGGCACGGGATGACCACGGAGAGACGCCTCTGCACAAGGCGGCGCGGTCCAACACCAACCCTTCGATCATCGAGGCGCTGCTGGCTGCCGGCGCCGATCCGAAAGCACGGGATGACGACGGAGACACGCCCTTGCAGGAGGCGGCGGGGGAAGGCTCAACTGCAGCGGTAGTGGAGGTGCTTGTGAAAGCTGGCGCCGACCTGGAAGAACGGGACAAGTACAATAACACGCCTCTACAATCAGCGGCCTTCTTCGGCGCAACTCCAGCAGTTGTAGAAGTGCTGGTGAAAGCCGGCGCGGACCTGGGTGCACGGGACGAGTTCGGAAGCGCGCCTCTGCACCTGGTGATGACCAAGCGGTTCGATGCCGCTCCGATCGTCAAGATACTGCTGGCGGCGGGAGCCGACCCGAGTGCGCGCGACTACGAAGGAGAAACGCCGCTGCACGACGCGACCGAGACAAGCCGCAGGATTGTCGCGGCGCTGCTGACGGCCGGAGCCGACCCGAGGGCTCGGAATAAACGCGAAGAGACGCCTCTGCACCTGGCGGCTGCATCCAGTGAAGTCGCTCCGATCGTCGTGGCGCTACTGGCCGCCGGAGCCGACCCGGAGGCACGGGATGGGGAGGGATGGACGCCCCTGCACCGTGCCGCGACATCCACATCTGCCCCGGTTATCGCCGCGCTCGTGGACGCCGGAGCCGACCTGGAGGCGCGGAATGGAGTGGGATGGACACCTCTGCACCGGGCGGCGGCATTGGGCGAGACCCCCCGGGTGGTTGCGGCGCTGCTGGACGCAGGAGCTGACCCGGCGGCCCTGACCGCGGCCGGGGAAAGTCCCTGGGACCTGATAAAGGACAACTCGCCGCTCAAGGGAACAGGCGTTTACCGGCGGCTCGAAGATGCGCGCGTCAAGTAGCTCCACCGGGGTATCCGGGCACCGGGCGATCGGGGCCGGTTTTTGCGACTGCCCCTGGCGCTGCAATGCCTGCTCGAACCGGGCGGTTTTCGGTCGCCATCGGGTCGTGGGCTCACAAGGCGCTCAGAACCGCGCTGTGCGCGAAAGACGACGCGAACCGCCATCGGAGGATGAACGATGAAAATGGTAACGGCGCTCTTCGGCTCCTGTCTGGCGTTCGCGAGCCTGTCGGCGATGGCGGCGGATTGTGACTTGTGGAACACGCAAGAGTTTTTCGAGACGGCAACGCTCGAGGCGGTGACTGCATGCCTGGACGACTACGCGGACCCGAATGCCCAGAACCGCGAGGCCAAGTTTCCCCACCATCTCGTTACTCCACTGTATTTCGCGATCGAATTCAGCGGCGACCGCGCTGTCATCGAAGCTCTGCTGGCTGCAGGGGCAGATCCGAATTTCCGAAGCAAATACTACGAAACCTCAATCGAGCTGGCGGCACGCTCGAACGAGGACCCCGCCGTCATCGAGGCTCTGGTCGCCGCCGGGGCGGACCCGAATGTCCGCGACAGAGGCAACGCTACTCCGTTGCATCTGGCGGCGGGGCGGAACGGGAATCCCGCTGTCATCAAAGCTCTGATCGCCGCCGGTGCGGACCCGAATGTCCGCGACGATGGAAACCGTACCCCTGTGTCCAGGGCGGCAAGCGGCAACGGGAATCCCGCCGTCATCGAAGCTCTGATCGCCGCCGGGGTGGACCCGAATGCCCGCGACCAAAACAACGACACCCCTCTGCATTTCGCAGCGAGTGCCAACGAGAACCCCGCCGTCATCGACGTTCTGATCAGGGCCGGGGCGGACCCGAATGTCCGAGGCAAGTACAATGGCACGCCTTTGCATGACGCAGCCAGCCTCAACCCCAACCCAGCCGTCATTGAGGCTCTGGTCAGGGCCGGCGCGAACCCGAACGTCCGCTATGACATTTTCGACCATACTCCCCTGCATGTAGCGGCCAGCAACAACATGAACCCCGCCGTCGTCGAGGCTCTGATTGCCGCCGGGGCCGACCTGAGTGCCCGCGGCGAAGACGGTGAAACCCCGCTGCATCAGGCGGCTGGTCATAACCGGAATCCCGCCGTTATCGCCGCTCTGCTCGCCGCTGGAGCGGATCCGAAGGTCCGCGACAAGCACAACGATACCGCCCTGCATTGGGCGGAAAACTTGAACGCGAACCCTGCCATCATCGCCGAGCTTCGGAAGGCCAACGCTCCTGGAGGTCGATGACGGGTGAGTGCCGAACGACACTCTGAGGATTTTCCGGAACCGGATCACAGAACGCATTCGGGAGCGTTGGCCAGGATTTCGCCCCTGCAGGAACAGACTCCAGATCCGTCGGAGTCTTGGCGAGACGGGAGGCTGGAGTGCCTCGACATCGTCATTCTCCATGAACCGGCGAGGTCCCTCGTAACTCACGTTGCGGATCTTCGTGGCACAACGCATCGAGACATTCTGTTATGCGACAAGCGACGCATTCCGGGAGCGGAGCTGATCGACGCCGACTATGAGGGCCGGAACAAGCGCCGGTCCCATCTCACGGACACTTCCAGCGATACCTGCAAGTCCGGGGAATCGGGATGAAGGCTGTTGATGATGACGTTGCGTTCCGGGCGCGCCACGATCGATGGCACGAACAGGACCGCGCTGCGCCCTTCCTCGTACCATGCACTGCCAAAGCTGCGCGAGGCGAGGCAGTCTGGAAGGTCCCGGCCCGGCACCATGTCCGCCGTCGCGACCTCGTACGAGACTCCGCGCGGAATCCCGATCTCCACGAAATGCCGGTTCTCCGGAAAGACGCCTTTCCACTGCGCCAGCTTCTCGAGCATGGCCGCGGCGTCGCTTTCGCAGGCATGGATCACGTCGGCGCCAGCCTCATGCCAGCGGCCCGAAAACCGCCGGGCGCCCTCCGGGCTCCAGACGGGGAAGCGCCCATCCGGGTCGCCGATCCGGAAGGCGCGGCGCGTGTCCGGTAGCCGCCTGGGAGCGATCAGGGGGCGACGCCTGCTTCTGCGCGTCGGACGAGATTCAGGACAGCATCCGCCCCGGCCGAACTGGACCTCGCCATGTCGAACGGGGTTTCTCCCGCCAGAAGGGGATGGGGGCGGGTCATGAACGCCTCGATGCGGTCCCGGTCACCCCGATAGGCCCAGGCGATCGCAACCACCACACGGCCTATCTCGTAGAGCCGCTCACTGTGCTCCCTGGACAGTTTCCCGGCTTTCAGCGCCCGCCTGAACGTCGCTTCCGGCACGACGGGGCCCACGATCCGGCTCCTGTTGCCTCCGAATGCCTGGGCCATCGCCGTCACGGCGGCCGGGCGGAGCCCGCCGGCGACGCTTTGCGCCAGGCTCACATCGCTGCAACTGTCCGGATCGGCGATGGCGAGAAGCCTCGCTATGCGCGCCGTTTCGCTCGCGGCGCTCGAGACGAAGACAGCCGGCGTTGCCATGCAGCCTCCTGAACTACCGTCACTTGACAAAAATTATAGCGTCATGTCGCGCCTGGCAAGTCCGCCCTCAGTGCCGCACCGGGCGGCCCGCTCGCTTCCCGTCGCGCCCACCATGTGGACGTGGTCCGAAGTCGCGCACGGGACCGCGTCGGTGTCGTGCGATGCCATGGCCGAGAAGCCGAGGTTGAGCGTCGCCGGCGGAAATATCGTCCGGTGAAACGAGGTCCCCGACGCGAAGACCGACAGGTCCCCGATCCCGTCGAGATGCCCCGATCCCAGCACCGTGCGGAACAGCTCGCTGAAACCGTGCCGCGGCAGATCGGTATGGACCATCTGCAACGGCCGTGACGGCAGTCGGCGGCGCAGTTCGCCTGAGCACCGTGCCCACCATGCCGAGCGAGGTGCCGCCGTCGGCGCACCGCACCCCGTGTCGGCCATGGTGAAGACCGTGCCATCATCGCCCGGGGCCATCCGGTCGAGCGCGTCGAGCACCAGGCCGGTCGCACCGTCGATCACGTGCCGCGCCCCCACCCTCGCCCGCGAGTAGGTGCCGCCGTCCTTCATCGACATGAAGCCACCCCGGGACGTCCAGGCCACCCTCGTGCCGGCCAACGCGAGGGAGCCGATCAAGGGGCGGCGCGCTTCCCATGCAGGTACCCTCTTCATGCGCAGTCTCGACACAACGCCACATAGGAACCAGAATGAGCACCATGACCACGGCCGCTCGCAACCCCGAGCCAACCCCCAGCTCTACAAGGGCCACTTATCAGGATGTTCTCGACGCGCCCGCCCATCGCGTCGCCGAGATCGTCGAGGGAGTCCTCCACACGCATCCGCAACCCGCGATGCCCCATGCACTGGCGAGTTCGGTGCTGGGTCGAAGGATCGGCAATCCTTACCACGACAAGATTGGCGGTCCCGGCGGATGGTGGATCATTGACGAACCGGAGCTGCATCTCGGCGAAGACATCCTGGTTCCGGACCTCGCCGGATGGCGCCGTGAGCGGATGCCGGACTACCCCGAGACCCCGTACGTCACCCTTGCGCCTGACTGGGTGTACGAGGTGCTGTCCGTCTCGACCCGCCAACTCGACCTCCACGGCAAGCGCCCCGTCTATGCCCGGGAAGGCGTTGCGCACCTGTGGCTCGTCGATCCGGCGGATCGTACCCTGGAAGCACTCGAGCTACGCGACGGCCAGTAGGTGTTGATCGCGAGCGCTAAGGATGACGATCCGATCTGCGTCCGTCCCTTCGACGCGGTTACGTTCAGCCTCGGCGATCTCTGGACCTGAGCCGCCAGTGGCCGCCGTTCGCGTGCCGCGTCCGGTTCCGTCTGCGAGAGGCCACGCGTCGCCCTTTACCGCGAGGTGCTGAGGCCGCCGGCCTCCGCCGGCCTCAGCACCTCGCTCCGCATCCCTGCCACACACATGCGCACCGAGAGGTCCGCCGTCAGCATTGCCCGATCGTCGGGCGTCACCGTCGCTTCGCCGCCGCCCATACCGACAACCGTTCGTTCAACGCCACCCTGGCACAGGGGTGGAGCCCGGTCAGCACCGCCTCGATATCACCCGAGCCGTCCGCGCTGCGATAACCGCCGGTCCCGGCTGAATGGCCGGGCGCCAGACCCGCCGTTCAGCACCGCGATCCGGGCGCCGAGGCCCAGTCGGCGCCGAGGAAGCCCGCCGCCACTGCGGTCGGTTGCGCGAAGGGTGGCTCTCCCGGACGCCGACCCGGTTGGCGCCGCCAAGGAAAGCGGTGAAGATGCGGCGGTCGAAGCGGGACAGACGGGAGCGAACTGAGAAGAGGCCGCCGGGGCCGACAGTGGGCCCGGAATCGGGTTCGCGGTACGGGGCCGGGAATCCGCCGAGGAGTAGACGATGAGCAGCAGCGGCCGCGAGCGGTCCGACCGGTTCGGCGCCGACCCGTGGATGGTGCGGCAGTTCAGCAGCACAAGCGAACCGGCCCCTCAGGTGAGCGCCGTGACCCGCTCCGTGTCGATCTCGTGCCCGGGAATGCGCAGCACCCGGCGCCCCTGCGCATCGTTCATGCTGTGCAGTGGTCCCCGGTGACTGCCCCGGACCGCCATCAGCGGTCCCTGCTCGGGACCGCACTCCTCCAGGTACACCCCGACCGTCACCGGGCTGAAATCCGTGTGCGGCCACGCCTGGACGTCCTGGTGCCAGTCGAACCTGCTGCCGCCGTGCGCCCGTCCCGCCAGAGCCCGGTCCGGGAGATTCAAGCCGGAGAAAGGCCTGCCGGACTTCCTGAACTCCCTGCAATTGTGCCGGCAACACGCGCGAAAAAAACCCGGGGATTCAATGCCCCGGTCTGCGAATGCGGCATGAACCGGGTGTCGGCACGGCGACAGCTGTTGAGCGGGCTTCGCATTTCGCCGAGAGGAAGCGCCTTTCCACGGCGCACGGGAATCGAGGCCAATGCACGCCTTCCCCGTTTCCGCAGTTTGGCCTGGCGCAAGGTGAGGATGCCGTGGGGGCGATACTGTCATCCGCGACCCGGGAGCCGGAGCAGAGTTGACGGTCGCCGTCGTCCGACTGGCCTGTTCCCGGCCCTCCCGGGCACCATCGGCTCCGTTCAGCGGATGGGGTGGGCGTAGCCGCCAATCTTCGAGGTCTTGTAACCAGCCGCCACCAGCGCCTCGGCGAAGGTCACGGCGCTTGCCACACCGTCGATGACCGGGATGCCGAAGCGTCTGGCGAGAGAGGCCGCCAGCTCGGTCATGCCGGCGCAACCGAGCACGATCGCTTCGGCGCCGTCTTCCAGCATGGCGGCGGCGATCTGGTCGGCGACCTGTTCGACGACCGCGGGGTCGCCCCGTTCGAGGTCGAGTACCGGAATCTCGGACGCCCGCACCCGGGCGCAACGGGACGCGAGCCCGTATCGCTGGAGATTGGCCTCGATGCCCGGAACCGAGCGCCCAAGGGTGGTGACCACCGAGAAACGGCTGCAGAGAAAGCTCGCGGCGTGGAACGCCGCCTCGCCGATGCCGACGACGGGCACATCGCAGGCGGCACGCGCGGCATCGAGACCTGTGTCGTCGAAGCAGGCGATGACAACAGCATCGACCCCGGGTTGCCGCTCCTCGATTTCGCCCAGCAGCCCGGGCAGGCTCATGGCGACATCGTAGAAGCCCTGTATGCTCGGCGGGTTGCGGGCTGCCGTCGCCGGGATGATCTCGGTATCGGGGCGGGCGACCCGGCGGGCGGCGGTTTCCGCCTTCGCGGTCATCGACACGGTGCTGTTGGGGTTGACCAGCAAGACGCGCATGACCATCAGACCTCGCCGCCGAGATAGAGCTTCTTGACGCGCTCGTCGGCCAGCAGTTCCTTCGACATGCCCTCGATCGCAACCGTCCCGGTGCTGAGCGCGTAGGCGCGGTGCGAAATGCTGAGCGCCATGCGCGAGTTCTGCTCAACCAGCAACACCGAGACGTTCTCGTCGCGGTTGATGGCAACGATCGAGCGGGCGATGTCCTGCACCAGCTTGGGCGCCATGCCGAGCGAGGGTTCGTCGAGTAGCAGCAGCCGCGGCCCCGCCATAAGGGCGCGGCCGATCACCATCATCTGCTGCTCGCCGCCCGACAGCGTGCCGGCGGCCTGTCCATAGCGCTCCTTCAGCCGCGGAAAGCGCTCGAGAATGCCGTCGAGCGTCTGCCGGATGGCCAGCTTGTCCGTGCGGGTGAAGGCGCCCATCAGGAGATTGTCCTTGACGGACATGTAGGGGAAGACGCGGCGGCCCTCGGGCACCATGGCGATGCCGCGCGCGACGATCTCGGAGGCCGGACGGCCGGTGATGTCCTCGTTCTCGAAGCGGATCGAGCCCGAGCGTATCGCCGCCAGTCCCGTAATGGCACGCAGGATCGATGACTTGCCGGCACCGTTGGCGCCGATCAGGGCGACGGTCTCGCCCTTCTCGAGGTTGATCGAGACGCCCTTCAGCGCGTAGACGTGATCGTAGAAGAGTTCGACATCGCTGAACTCCAGCATCCTGCTCATGGCTCAGACCCCGATCGCATCGTCTTCGCTGCCGAGATAGGCCTCGATGACCCTCTCGTTGGCCTGGATCTCGGCGGGCGTGCCCTCGGCGATCATCTCGCCGAAGTTCAGCACCACGATGCGGTCCGAGATCGACATCACCGCCGACATGTCGTGCTCGACCAGGAGGATCGTGACCCTTCGGTCGTCGCGGACCTTGCGCACCAGATGGACCATGCTCATGGTTTCGTCGTGATTCATGCCGGCGAAAGGCTCGTCGAGTAGCAGGATCTTCGGGTCGGTGGCGAGTCCGATGGCGACGCCGAGAGCCCGCAGGTGCCCCTGCGGCAGGTTCGAGGCGAGTTCGTTGCGGATGTTCGAGAGCCCGAGAAAGTCGATCAGCTCGTCGGCATATTCGCCGAAGGCCTGGACGTCGGCACGGGCTGCCTTCGAGCCCCAGAAATAACCTGCCAGCGATGCCGTGGCGCGCAGGTGCTGGGCAACGATGACGCTCTCGCGCACGGTCATGCTCTTGAAAATCGTCGTCTCCTGGAAGGTCCGCACCACGCCCTTGCGAGCCACCGTGTGGGGCTTGAGGTTCGAGATCCGCTCGCCCTGGAAGCGTATCTCGCCCGAGGTCGTCGGCAGGAACGACGAAATCATCTTGAAGAGCGTCGACTTGCCGGCGCCGTTCGGACCGATCACCGAGACAATCTCGTTCTCGGCGACGTCAAAGGTGATGTTGTGGTTCGCCGTCAGTCCGCCGAAGCGCTTGGTCACACCCCTGAATTCGAGCAGCGCGCTCATCGGTGCGTCCTCCGGAGCCTGTCAAGCCGGATGCTGAGCAGGCCGTTCGGCAGCACGAGCATCAGGAAGATCAGCAGGCTCGCGTAGATAAGCAACTGGTACTTGCCTGATTCAAACAGGAGATCCCAGCCGAAGTAGAGCACGAGGGTGCCGAGCATCGGACCGAAGACGTAGCCGAGACCGCCGAGGAAGCAGTTGAGCATGAAGTTGATCGAGTCGGCGACCTGGAAGCTGGACGGATAGACCGACTGGGCGATCGCCCCGAACATCGCGCCGCCGATGCCGCCGAGGAAGGACGATATGGCGAAGACGATGACGCGGATGTAGGCGATGTTGATGCCGATCGACGAGGCGAGTTCCTCGTTCTGCTGCATCGAGCGGCAGATGTGTCCGAGCCGCGAGTTGACCAGGCGGTACATCGCCGCGAACGTCAGCACCATCAGCACACAGGCCGTGTAGTAGAAGGCAAGTCGCGAGTTCTCCATGGTCGCGAAATCGGGGATCAGCGTCAGTCCGAGGATCGAGACCTCACCCGGCAGCGGGATCGAGGTGATGCCCTTGGCGCCGTTGGTGATCGGCAGCGCCAGCGCGGCCAGCGTCACGACCTGGGTCAGCACCAGGGAGATCATCGCGAAGTAGACGCCCTTGAGACGCAGGATCGGCAGGCCTATCAGCACTGCGACACCGGCAGCGAACACCCCCGCGATGGGCAGCGACAGCCAGAACGACATGCCTGCCTTGGTCACGAGGATCGCCGAGACATACGCGCCGATCAGCGCGAAGGCCCCCTGGCCGATATTGATCCGGCCGATGTAGAACATCAGCCAGACCCCTGCGCTGGCGATGCTGAGCAGCGCGACGGAGGTCAGCGTGTAGTAGAAGTCGGTGCGTCCCGAGGCGGCGATCAGCAGGGGGATCACCACGAAGACGGCAAGCAGGAAGACGGCGACGCCGACAAGCGTCCTCCTGTTGATGCCGTGCCGCATGCCTGTGGATCTGGACTCGCCGGCCACGCTCATCGTCTCAGCCCCAGGGCTTGCCCATCAGACCCTGCGGGCGGATCGCCAGGAAGATCATCAGCGAGATGAAGATCAGGAGGTAGGTTATGTCGCCGTACTGCGAGAGCACCGCCAGCCCGATCGCCTCCATGAATCCGAGGATGATACCGCCTGCGATCGCGCCCGAAATGACGCCGGCACCGCCGATCATGACCATCATGAAGGCCTTCACCGAGGTCGGGCCACCCATGCCGAGATTGACTCCGGTGATCGTCACCAGCAGCCCGCCCACCAGCCCTGCCAGCATGGCGCCGAGTGCAAACCCGATCATCGAATAGCGCGCGGTGTCGACGCCCATCAACTGCGCCGCGGTGCGGTCCTGCGCCAGTGCGCGCAGGGCGCGCCCTGTCTTGGTGAACTGCATGTAGGAGATGAAGGCGACGATCGCCAGGATCGCGAGGAAGCAGATCAGGATCCGGTCATAGGGCATGATGACCCGGAAGTCCCAGTTGAAGACGCCGTCGACAATCTTGGGCACGCCGCGCTGCTTCTCGCCGAACACCAGCAGGATGATCGCATCCAACAGGAATGCGATGGCCGCAGCGAGGAGCATCGTGCTTTCCTCGCGTGCCGATCTCCGGATCACCGGCCCGAAGAGATAGCGCTCGAGCAGGGCGCCCACGATCGCCAGCGTGAGGCAGGACATCGCCAGCGCCACGACAAATGGCAGGCCGAACTGTCCATAGAACGTGTAGGTGACAAATCCCCCCAGAACGTACAGCTGCCCGTGGGCAAAGTTCAGCACGTTCATCAGGGCGAAGATCAGTGTCAGCCCGAGCGCGATCATTGCGTACTGGGCGCCGAGATAGATGCCGTTGGCGAGAATCTGTTCCATGGCTCACCTCTCTTCCGACCGGCTGGCCCGGAGCCGCGCATGACCCCGGGGCAGCCGACCGGCCGTGGACAGGCGCGTCGCCCGTCACGGGAGGAACTTAGTCTACTTCTGCCACGAACAGGGTCTCGAACGCGCCGTCACGGTAGACGTTGACCACCAGCGGCACCGCGACCTGGCGCTTCTGGCCGAACGAGGTCATGCCGACATACTTCAAGGCCGCATTGCCTTTCATGAACGGGTTGGGTGCCTCGAAATCGTCCATGGCCGCCTTGAAGACCTCCACGTCGTCAATCGCCTGCGGGTTGGCCCTGATCGTTTCGAGAATGTACTCAAGCGCGTAAACCTTGGTGTTCGACTCGTCATTGTATTCGCCGAACATCTTGGTGTAACGATCCACGAACTCCACCATCGCGTCCGAGGCGATCTCCGGCGTCGACGCGCCGCCGACTGAAATGAAGCCGTTGGCAAGTTCGCCCGCTCCCTCGCGCAGCACGGTCGCATCCTGTGCGGTCTCGGTCGAGATCAGGCCCTCGTAGCCGAGTTCGCGCGCCGAGCGGATGAGCTGCGGAGCATGGGCCGGCGAGACGCCCGAGAGCACCAGCAGGTCAGGCTGGGTCCGGATGACCGGGGTGATCACCGGGGTGAAGTCGGAGGTGTCGACCTGGTAGGTGACGTTGTCCGATACCACCTCCATCCCCAGTGCGTTTGCGGCCATGACGCCGCCGTCGCGCTGGCTGAGCGGATCCGATTCGTTGGCCGCGACGAAGGCCACGGTCTTCACCCCCTTACTCTCCATCAGATACTTGTAGATGGCGGGGCCCGACTGGTAGTTGGCCACCATCCCGAGAACCGCGTTCGAGGCTGGCGGACTGTAGAGTTCCTTCGGAAAGGCGTAGGGGAAGTAGACGATTCCGTTCGCCTCGGCGACCGGGCGAACCGCGGCGGCCCCGTCGTCGACGTTGGGACCAACGACGTAGCGGATCCCTTCCTGTGCCATCTTCTCCATGCCGGCGATGGCCCGCTTCGGGTCCTTCTGATCGTCGAACGTGACGATCTCGATATCGTAGGTCTTGTCGCCGATCTGCACGCCGCCGATTTCGTTGATCCAGGCGGCGCGGGTTTCCATCGAGCGGACGTTCGAGATGCCCCAGGCCGCCGCCGGACCGCTGGTGACGCCGACAAAGCCGATCTTCAGCGTGTCGTTCTCGGCGTGGGCCGCGGTGGTGAGCGCGAGCGATGCCAGAGCCACGGCAGCGCCCTTTATTATGGTGCGTCTGTACATGAGTGCACTCCTTCCTTTCCAGTGCCGCATTCGGGTTTCGCCGAAGCTGAACGGAAGTGACTCAAGAGATTGTTCACAATCCTGTCAACAGAAAAGAACGCTTTATTGCTGACAATCCGAAAGAGGGTTACAAGGATCGAACGTGGTCGGCCCGGCGATCCAGGGCCCGACGTTCAGTGAGGCGGGAGCTACATGACGTCGATGGACAATGCGGAAAGGCTTCCGGAGCGTGACGGCCCAACCGAGCAGGAGATCGTCGAGCGGATCTACGAAGCCGTGATGGAGCAGCGGCTCGCACCGCGGACGAAGCTCAGCGAGTCGATGCTGTGCAAGGCGTTCGAGGTTGGACGGATGCGCGTCCGCCGTGCGCTGCTTCTGCTCGCCAGCCAGGGCATCGTCGACCTGCATTCGAACCGGGGCGCATTCGTGGCCAGCCCGGACGCCAAGGAGGCGCGCGATGTCTTCGACGCCCGGATGATGCTCGAGCCAAGCGTGGTGCGCCAGCTGGCGAGCGGCGCGCGGTCGGCGGACCTTGACGCGCTGGCGCGTCACATCGAGCGCGAGAAAGAGGCACGGCACGGAGGCGAAAGGCGCGAGGCCATCCGGCTCTCCGGCGAATTCCACGTGCGCCTGGCGGCGGCCACCGGCAACGATGTCGTCACCCGGATGTTGCGAGAGCTGGTGACCCGGACCTCGGTGATCATCGGACTGTTTGGCAGCATGGGCACCTCGAACTGCCCCGAGCACGAGCACGCCGACATCCTGGATGCTGTCAGGTCCAGGGATGGTGATCGGGCCGAAGCGCTGATCCGAACCCATCTCGAACTGATCGAAGCGGACCTCGACCTCTCGGCGACGGGATCGAATTCGACTGACCTGGCCACGATGCTCGGAGCACGGTAGCCGGCGATCCGGCAGCGGACCGGATGAACCCCGGCCCGGTCGGCACAGCGCTCCGACAGGTCGTTGGACCGGCGTGGAAGTACGGGAACGGCGTGCCCCGATGTCTCTTCGGGTACGGCTCCGGCCTTCCCGGCGAACCTTGCCATCCGCGGGCCTGGGAGCCAGGCAAGCTGGTCTCGTTCCTGTCCTTGCCGCCGGCGTAAGTGATGCAAGGTTCTCGTTCTTGTCGAGTTCGGACCATCTCGGCTGCCGACACCGTTCAACGACGACGTGGAGTTCTGAATCCCCTGCCGCATGCGGGAGTATCCGGCGCCATCCTCCAGCGGGCATGGCCCTGCCGTGTCACGCCGCGTGTTGAGCCTTGCCCGGGGCAGAGCCACAAGTAGCACTATGGATGCGATCGGAATCCGTGAATTGCGGCAAAGGGCGAGCGACTACCTCAGGCGGGTTGCGGCAGGCGAGATATTCGAGGTGACCGATCGTGGACGTCCGGTCGTCCTCCCGACCTCCATTCCGAACGCATCGCCGCTCGACCGGCTTCGCGCGGCGGGCGATCTGAATGAAGCGACCCGTTCGACAGATGATCTTCCCGAGCCTGTCGATCTCGCTCCCGGTGCTGAGCCGCGTTCCGCCCGACCTGCGCAGCGATGAACGCTGAACGCGTCTGTTACGTCGAAGCGTCGGCCATCGTCAAACTGGTGATGCGGGAAGTGAGTCTGCCGCGTTGAGGCGATATCTCCGTGGCCGCACGCTGGTGTCGAGTGTGCTCGCCGGGGTCGAGGTCACGCGGGCAATCACGCCGCATGGAGCCTCCGCGCTGCGCACGGCCAGGGAAGTACTCTCCCGCATCGACCTCGTACGGATCAACGCGAAGGTGCTTTCCCGCGCGGCGACCATGGACCCGGCGGACCTTCGCACCCTTGACGCGATCCACCTCGCCACGGCGTCTCTCTTGGGAGAGTCCCTGCACCGGTTCGTGTGCTACGACGGGCGGCTTGCAGGTGCGGCGAACGCCGGCAACTGGACTGTCGTGTCGCCCGATTGACGGATCGGGCGAGAACCTCGTCCCGGCACTCCGGACCACGATGCATCGACGCTCAACAGTCCTGCCCGCCCGCACCGCTGTCGCCGCTTCGCCTGATGCCCCGCGATCTCCTGCGTACGGCTCGCGGCGATGACGCCCGGTTGCATCTTTCCTTGCGCCGGCCTTTCACCGGCTGACCACGTCGCAGTTCGCCTGACATTCACCAGCGGATCCCTGCGCGCAGCATGACCCCGTGCTCGATCGGTGTCGCGCCGTTGTCGTTGGCGTGCTCCCTGCGGGTCGCCTCGAGCGTCATCTCGAACCCGGGATCGCCCGCGACTACCGAGGTCAGCCGCCAGCCGATCCGGTAGTCCCGCGCCCCGGCGCCCGAGAGTCCGAAGCCCACGTTCGGCGTGCCGGTGAGGCGGCCGTCCAGCAGCGCCAGCCCGTAGCCGAACTCGCCCTCCAGACGGCTCTCCGGTTCGAACGCGCCGCCGCTGAGCCCCCGCGCGTCCGGCGCCGACCACAGCCGCTCGACGCCGCTCCCAGCCGCCCCGTACGTCGGCGCCAGGCTGAACGAGAGGCCGCGTCCGCGCTCGTCCGGCGCCAGGCGCAGCGCGCCCGCCGCTCCCCACTCGCGGTAGTGCGAGTCCTCGTGCGCGATCAGCGCGCGGACGTTCAGATCCATGCCGAGGCCCGTCTCCGGGTCCGCCCAGGAGACGCGCCCGCCGAGCTCGACGCCGGCGCCGGTCTCCGCGTCCCCACCGTCATGGCGCAGCCCGAGTTCAAGACCGGGCGTCAGCACGCCGTCGCCCATCTCGAACGCCCGGCTGCCTTCGAGCGCAAGCCGCACACGGCTCGCGTCCGCACTCGTGTCGCCCTCGTTCGAGACCGCCTCCGACGTCGTCTCCACGTAGAACCCGTCCGCCTTCAGCGCCAGGTCGAAGCCGCCGTCCCCGTCCGCCTGCAGCAGCGCGCCGCGGCCGCCCAGGGCTGCAAGGCGCATCTCGAGGTCGGTCCGCGTGATCCGCTCCGGCTGGCTGTCGTTCGCCGCCTGCACGATGGCCATGTCGCCGGTGCCGTAGCCCGCCAGGCCCCACACCGAGACACGCTTGTTCACCCTCACCCGTGCATAGGGGCTCACCGTGGTCATCGTGCTCTCGATCGTCCCGGAGTCCACGCCCGGCTGATCGAACGTGCCCTCGCCCTCGCTCACCGAGACCGCCACGCCCGCCAGCAGGCGGTCCCACTCGGCGTCGGTGCCGATGATGCCCGTGGTCACGTCGCCATCGATGCGCACGGTCCCGCCATCGGCCGGCGCCTCGCCGTCGAAGCCGCCCACCGTCACCCGGCCCCAGGCCGCCAGGCCCGGACCGCCGCGGTCGCCATCCGTGGCGAGGTGGAAGGCGCTGCCGAGCAGCAGCTCGCGGCCCGTGATCGACCGCGCAGGCGCGCTGTCGAGCGCCGGGACGGCACCCGTGCCGGGACCGGCCCCGAACCCGGATGCGGTGTCTTCCCCGGGTACCGGACCCTGCGGCGCGCCCATGATCCGGGCGAGCGAGGTCAGGGTCTGCCCGGCCCAGGCCTCGTCCCCGATCTCCGCAAGGTTCACGGTCTGGCCGCCCACCGTCACCTCGGTGCCCGCGAGCGGGCCGGAGAGACGCTCGGCAACCGCTCCCGTCACGTGGTCTGCCACCGTGCGCCCGAACCGCGACAGCCACATCTTCTGCAGCGGATCGGAGTTCACGATCGTGCCGGTCGCCTCGCCGTCCGCGATCCGCGCGCCCGTGGCGTTCGACAATCTCAGCGTGAACGTCTCCTCGCCCTCGTCGAGGGCGTCGTCGAGGAGCGCCACGCGCACCGTCTTCGACGTCTCGCCCGCGGCAAAGGTGAGCGTCCCCGACGCCGCCGTGTAGTCCGCGCCCGCCGTCGCCGTGCCGTCGGCCGTCGCGTAGTCCACCGTGATCGAGTGTGCCGCATTGGTGTAGGCCCGGCTCAGGCTCACTTCGAAGTCCACCGTCGCGTCCGCGCCCTCGTTGGCCTCCGCGTCCGCCACCGAGAGCTCGGGGCGCCAGTCCACCTTGTGCCTCGCATCGTGCCCGAGACCCGCATGCGCCAGCCCCGCGTCCGCGCCCGAGGCCGAACGGATGACGCCGCCGTCGAGCGCCAGCGAGTCCGCCGCCACCGCGATGCCCTCGGTCGAGTAGTTGGGCTCCACCACCGTGTGGGCGAAGACGAGCGTCGCCGTCTCCGAGCCGCTCTCGTACGCGGCCCGCTTCTCGCCCCACGCCGCGGGGTCCATGTCGATGGCGAGGCCCGGAGACCCCGTCACCGTCACCGCCGCGTCGAAGGTCACCGCCACGCGGATCACGTCGCCCAGCCCGTAGGTGTCGTCCGCGCCCGCGTCCGAGACCACCGCCACGCCGGTGACTTCCGGAGCGGCCCCCACCGGCACCGGCGCGAGACCCCAGTCCACCTTGTGCCTCGGATCGTGGCCGAGCCCGCCATGCGCGAGGTCCGCGTCCATCCACGGCGCCGACCGGTACACCGTGTCCAGCCGGATCGTCCCGCCGTTCGGCTCCAGCGTGTCCGCCAGCACCGCGATGCCCTGCTCCGAGTAGTTGGGCTCCACCACCTCGTAGGCAAACACCAGCTCCGTCGTGCCGCTCCCGCTCGCATAGGACGCCCACTTCCGGCCCCAGTCCGCCGGGTCCATGTCGATCGCGAGCCGCGGCACGCCGCCGGACGTGTCCACCCGCACCCGCTCGTCGAACCTCACCGCCACGCGGATGGTCTCGCCGAGCGCGTAGGTGTCGTCGTTGCCCGCGTTCGAGGCCACCGCCACCGACTCGACCCTGGGCGCCGCCCAGTGGGTGAGGAACACGCCCTCCACCGAGGCCGAGAGGCCCTCCGGGTCGGTCGCCGTCACCGTCACCGCGATCGCCACCGGGTCCGGCACCGCCGGCTCCATCGCGCCCCAGTCGGCCTCCGCGTCGGCCCGGAAGAACACCCGCCGCGCCACCTCGATACGACGCGGCGTCTCCGCCAGCTCCGCCTCGGTCGGGACGTGGAGCACCTCCACCAG
>JAJEAR010000006.1 GCA_022822665.1 Alphaproteobacteria bacterium
TGGTCGCGGCGTACTCCTCGCCGGTGATCACGCCCTCGTCACGCAGCTCCGCCCACAGGGTGTTGAACATGTCGAACATGTTCACGCCCCCGGTAGCTCCCAGGTAGCGACCCGCCTCGTCGATCCCGAAATTCACCAGGATCAGCCGACCGCCCGGCGCCAGGTCCCGCGCCCGGCTGGTGAGGATGCCCTCCCGGTCGACCCGACCCTGCTCCACCCTGGCGGCCCGCTTGCTTCCCGTCGCGCCCACCATGTGGACGTAGTCCGAAATCGCGCACGGAACCGCATCGATGTCGTGCAACGCCGTGGCCGGGAGGCCGGGGTTGAGCGTCGCCGGCGGGAATATCGGCCGGTGAAACGAGGTCCCGACGCGAAGACCGACAACTCCCCGATCCCGTCGAGGCGCCCCGATCCCTGCATCGTGCGGAACAGCTCGCCGAAATCGTTCCGCTGCAGATCGGCATGAACCATCTTCAGCGACCGTTTTCGTCACGCCGCATCGCTCCCACCTTCCCGGATTCGGTGACCCTGCAAGGGAGATTTGAACCTGCTAGCAAGGGATATCAAACGCTTCGCAAGGCATCTTTCCTATGTAAAATCAATGAGTTGTCCCCTCATAGCCGATCCTGTCACTGGCTGGCCGGGCATGCGTGGACAGGACCATGATCGAAAAACTCTCGCGATCATCGCGTTTCCGCGTAATCGGCCAGCGTCACCACGGACTCGCCATGCTCGGTCGGTGCAACGGCCGTCACGAATCGGCGATCCGCCGTCACCACCGTCGCGCCGATGCGATGCGCCAGCGCGAGATATACGCAGTCGTAAACCGGGTGGTCGAGGGCCAGCGCCAAGCGAACCGCGTCCGCGCCGACGGTCTCGTCGTCGTTCCAGCGCACCGGCATGTCGGTAAGCAAGGCCATGGCGGCGCCGGCTTCGGCGCGCTCGATCTGACCCATCCGCGCCTTGCGCCACAGAACACTGGCAGCCTCGGAAGCCATCAGGCGCGGCGCGTGAAGTTCCTGCCCGCTCGCCGCCAGTCGGTCCGCAATATCCGTGTCTTCTTCGGCGACCAGCCATTTGACCGCCACGCTCGCATCGACGACAAAGCGCATCAGAAGTCGTCGCGATGGCCGCGGTCGCGGTCCTCGCGGATAAGTACTTCCGCCGGGGTGTGCTTGCGGCCCCTGGTCTTCTCCCGCAGTCGGCGCGAAGCCTCCAGGAACCTGGCGCGCTTCGCCGCCATATCGTCGTCGGCCGCGCATTGCAGGATGTGGCGCGCTTCGCCCTCCAGGGAGCGGTTGTTCTGCGCGGCGCGTTGCTTGAGGCGGTCCACCACATCGTCGTCCAGCCGCCGCACATTGATCGTCACCATGGGTTCGCCTCCGGACATCGGTTAGCAAATTGTTATCATGTCTCCATGCTGGAGGCAAGCTCCGGTGCGCGGAAAATCCCGGTTTGGTAGCCCCCGTGCCACTCTGAAGTGCAACACCACCGGTGGTGGAGATCTGTTTCTTGCGCACACCATGTTGCGTGAGGGCCAGGTAGCAGCGACAGTCCCAGTGTCGAAGCCGGGAGACTGTCATGCTGTCGAGCTACCACCACCTGACCCATGAAGAGAGATGCCAGATTTACGCGCTGAGGAAAAGCGGGCTTTCGGGGCCGGCCATTGCGCGACAGGCTGCTCTGGTCGGCGGCATCGCGGTAGGTCGCCCATTGCAGCACCATATCGACCGAGGGCCCGCGCTCGAAGACCAGGAAGTCGTTGGCCGGAATGCGGAATTCGCTCATGCCGCCGGGGAAGAAAGGATCGCCGGTGAGCGCCGTCAGCACCTCCGCCGCCGCCCTTGAGTAGGTGGAGTGGCCGGAGACATAGCCCGCGAAGGGGGGCGTCACGAAGGTCGGCCGCTGGTAGGGCCACCAGTTCTCGGCCAGGATCCAGCCGACGCCGGCGGCGTCTGTCGCGGGATCGGTCACGTAATCGGGGCCGCGCCAGGCGCGCAGCTTGATCTTGCCGACATGCCGCCCGTCCTCGCCGGCGAGGGGGTCGCCGGGGCCGACCGGCTCGATGAGGTCCGCGACCAGCGGGATGCCGTCCGGCGAGAATGAGGGGAGGCCGGGGTCGCTCGACTGGCCTTGTCCGGCCATGAACCGGAGCGCGGAGATGGGGCGGATATAGTCGTATCGGCCTTTGATGCTCCAGGCGGATATGGCGGCGTCGTGCATGGCGCCGCCGAGAGCGAAATACGCTTTTGCGTCCCATTCCAGCGGATCGAGGACCGGCCCCTCGCCGCCGATCCGACGGACCAGTTCCTCGTGGTCGTTGACGGCGTTCAGGATGACGAACCAGTGGCCGGGCGGGGTCTCGGAATCGGGCCCGCCGGCCCAGAACTCGGCGAGCACGCGGGTATAGTCGCCGCGCGGCACGATCTGCGGCGCGTAGGGCGCGCCGGTGGCCGGATTGACGGCGTGGCCGGGCCCGTGCGGGTTGCCATCGTAGAAGGCGGGGTAGTCCTTCTCCTTGCCGGGCAGGGCGCCGAGATTGCCGACGCCGGACGGCGCGATGTCAATCGCGACGCCGTCGTCGGGCGAGAGCGCGGCCGACCAGCGGGCGACGAGGGCGAAGCCCCACTTGTACAGGTCCGCGCCGGAGCCGCCCTGCGCGGGCGGTGGGCCGGGGTCGTGATAGACGGGCCAGCTCGCGCCGTCCCGCTCGTGGACGGCGAGGTCGTCGCGGGAGAGCGCGAAGGGCGTGACGTGGCCCCACTCGGGCGTCACGAACTCGTGAATTCCGTCTGCCGGATTGCCCGCCTGATCGACGAACAAGCGAAGGGCCAGCGGTTGCCAGCGGTCCGGATCGGTCAGACCGCCATCGCCGGGATACGCGGGATCGAGGTAATTGTTGACCGGCCGGTAAACGGTGCTGGCGTAGTCGTTCGCCTCGTTCGCGCCATCCTCGAGCCCGCGGGCGATGTAGAGGTCTGCGAGACAGTCTCCGAGGGCTGCCGCCGGGCCGGTCTGCGGGCCGTTGTCGTAGCCGAGCGCGGCCAGCAGCGTGTCGGCGTTGCGCAGCGTCGCGGCGGCGCCCGGCGACCGCTCGAAACGGTGGCGGATCAGCCGCCACGCGGCGCGGCTGATGGCCGCCTCCTGCGCGCCGCGGACCTCGCCCGCATCCGGATGCGCCGGACGCGGGCAGGACGCATCGGCATCGCCGAACAGGTAAGGCCGCGCCGTTGTCGAATAAGCGGCCCAGGCGTCGTACATGGCGGCGGAAAGGTGGAACAGGTTGCGCGCGTGGACCGTGGGGCGGGCGAAATCGTCCCGGATCGCCTGCAGCAGCACCTCCATCCAGCGCCGTGCGACCGAGACGCGCGTGTCGGAGAGCGCCGGACCGGGCAGGAAGTGGGCGAACACGGTGGCGGGGCCGGCCGGCAAGGTGAAAGCGGTCGCCGACGCGCGAGCGTCGCCCAGCGCGCCGCCTCCCTCCGCGCTCCAGTGGCTGAAGCGGTAGCGCCCGCGCGAGGGCTCGGCCTCGATGGAGACGGTCGAGCCACCGGCGTAGAGGCCCCCGCCGCTGCCGCGCACGACACTGAGCGGGCTACCCTCAAGCGCCGGCTGGCGGACGACCACGCGCCGGTTCGCGCTTACGTCCCGCAGATAGCTGACCTGGCCGCCGGGCCCCGGCCAGCGCACTTCGACGACATGCGCCATGTTTACCCGGCCCAGGCCGAAGTGGAGCGTCGGCGGCCCCTGGGAGAGATAGCCGGTACCGAGCCGCACCTCCTGGGTCTGGCTGCCGGATGCGGCGTGGACGATGACGCGGGCGCCGATGGCGTGCGGGTTCGCGCCCTGCCCCACAAGGTCGATGGCGAGCCAGTGATTGCCGTTGTCGATTCTGTTGGCGTAAACGGTGGGCGCCGCGTTGTGATTGGCGATGAAGATGTCCACGCGGCCGTCGTCGTTGTAATCCGCGCAGACCACGCCGCGGCCCTGCCCGCTATGGTCGACGCCGAGCGCCGCCGAGACTTCGCGGAAGGTGCCGTCGCCGTTCGCCATGAAGAGCCGCGAGGGATCGTTCTCGAACTCCGCGAAGTCCTTGCTGCTCCCGTAGCCGGAGCCGGGCGAGCTCTCGAACCAGCCGTTGGTGTGGAAGAGGTCCGTATGGCCGTCATTGTCGAGGTCGGCCGCGCACGCGCCCCAGCCCCAGCCGCCTGCGCGCACGCCCGCGAACCGGGACACGTGCACGAATCGATCCGCGCCGCCGACGTTCAGGTAGAGGCGGTTTCCCGTCGGCTCGCGGTTGTTGACGCGCTCGGTCCTGTCGATGCTTGTAACCAACCAGTCGAGATCGCCGTCACGGTCCAGGTCGAAGACGGCGGCGCCCATGCCGTTCTCGTCCGTCAGCGCGTGGCCCGCGATGTCGGTGAACCTCTTCCCGTCCTCGTTGCGGAGGATCTGGCTGGCGCCGAAATCGCTGGCCAGCAGAATGTCGGGATCGCCGTCCGCGTCGATGTCCGCAAACGTCGGCGTGAAAGAGACTTCCCTCTCCAGCTCCCCGCCAGGGATACGGCCGGAGCGGATAGGCACGATATGGCTGACGTCCTCGTATCGCCCGCGTCCGTTGTTGCGCCACAAATAGTGGGACGGCGGCTTGAACGCATTCCAGACGCTCAGCCAGTGGGCGAAGAACAGGTCGAGGTCGCCGTCGTTGTCGTAGTCGGCCGCCGCCATCGAGTGCGTGTTGCGCCAGGGCTGGACGCGAAAGGGGCTGGGGGCCGGCGCGAACCGGCCCGTGCCGTCGTTGCGGAACGCTTCCGGCCCCTCCGGGTTGACCGAGACGAAATCCGCATGGCCGTCCCCGTCGAGATCGACGAAGTAGCCCGCCAGATCGATGGCGGCCGGCTCGATCCCGCCATTGCCCGGACGCGCTGCGAACCGGCTGCCGTCATAGCGGAACAGCCGGCCTTTCTCCCCGCCTCCGTGGGCGACATAAAGATCGAGCAATCCGTCCCCGTCTATGTCGGCGAGGGCCAGCCCGCCCGCCTCCATGTGCCGGGGGATGTCGTCATACTCTTCGTCGTCCGGAAGGACGCGGACGGGATAGTCGAGCCCGAGGGCCGCCGTCACGTCCTCGAAACCCTGCCGGCCCCCGGCGTCGGCGCTCGCCGCCATCGTAACGAGAAGGAGGGTCGAAAGGACGAGAGACAGCGCCGTCGGGAGTCGCCATGGCGTCGAGGCGGGGCGGCGGACAGGAACCGGGACCGCCCCCAGCGCCCGGCTCCCGGCGATGGCGCCGCGCGCGCTCATGAGCCCGATGCCGGGGCGCGCAATGCAGGACTCATGTCGAGGGCGTTCGGTTTTCCCCCTCCCGCCCGGCCTGCTGGATTTATGCATCCGGTTCCGGCGGCGTCGCGGCGCAGGCCCCCGACTGTCGCCCCGAACCCCCTGTTTGTCGCCCCGGACCCCGATCCCTCCTTCAGTCATGCCCCATATCGTCACGCCCGGACTTGTTCCAGGCGTGACGATATGGGGGGTATTCGAGCATGATGGAAAGGGAGCGAACGGGAGGAGCCGCGCCCGCCCGAAAACCCGGCCGGCCCCGAGCGCGGGCCCGGTTCGGGCTCCCGCCCGGCGGCGTTGGCGGACCGATCCCGTCTCCGCCGCCTTCCCGAAGCACTCGGCGCAACGCGGCTCCACCCGGATTCGCAGCCCGCTCCCGCTGGCGCGGAAAGCGGGCCCGGCTTGCCGTTTCGACCGTCAGCACTCATCCGCGGACAGTTGGCCGTTGCAATTGCTCAGATTGTCGAAATAACTGACGTCGCCGAAGAAGATGACGCGTCCCCATGCGCCTTTGGAGTCCTCGCAAAGCGTGTTGACCGTGCAGGTCTGGGTGGTTCCGACCGGTTTGCTGATGGAAAATCTCTCCTCGTAACAGGATTCATCCGCCGAAGCTTGCTTCCAGTTCTCTTCGCAGTCGTCGACGGTGCAATAATGGTCCCCGCAGTTGAAGGCAATCTCGGGATCGTCGAACGCGTCGCGTTTCGGATCTACCTCGCAGTAGATGTCGTCGGGATGCTCCTCGCAGTACAGATAGCGCGCAAGGTGGCTGCTGACATCGACATATTCGGTGTTGGTGCCCGTGCCGGTGTACCTGCGGATCTTCCCGTCCTTGGGCTCAACCTGCCGCTTGTGGCACAGGTCCGATTGGTCCATGCAGCAGTGGATATTCCGGGTATCCGTGCTGCAATTTGTGTATATCTCCACTTGTGGGGGCCCGAGAGGGCAACATTTAGGTCGCTGGCTGCTTTCAGGTCCACCTTGACCTGAACGGTTCCATACAGTGCGCATTTGTTCTGAGCGCCGCCCTTGGTGCCCCAGCATGACGAGCTGGGCGAGTTGTCCCACCATGCAGACAGACAGCCGGCGTTACTCTTCGAGACTCTCTTGCTTATTTCGCAAGCAGCGCTGGCGTCATCGATGGCGAATAGCGTCAGGAGCGGCAGGGCCGCTACTGCGCCCAGGATTCGCAGGCCCGCCTTTCGCATCGGCCCGAAACGGGCCCGCCCAGCGATCCCGGCCATGGCGGCGGCAAGCGCGAAGGCGTTCGCCCGGCGCGGCGCGGCCACGCCAAGCGGTTGCGTTGGGGGGCGGAAAGCCCCTGCGATGCGAGCGACGATCCCTTTCATCGGTCTCTCTCCTTGTCCGGGGTGGACGGCGGTGTCCTCTCATACACGTCCCGCGCCGGAACCGGCCGATCACGGCGTAAGCCACGGAACCTCGCCGACGACCGTAAGTGGCCGGCCCACTGTCTGTGACCATCAATCGTGATGGGTACAATTGAAAAATGGGGGTTTAGTATTTGCTTTGAATCGTATGCGGTGCGGCGGAGGCACCCGGCTTTCAGCTTGACGGGGACTTGAAGCTCCAGGGCAGGAGTTCGTCGATGCGGCTGTTTGGATGGCCGGCGGCGATTTTCTCCAGCGTGATCTTGAGCCAGGCGTAGGGCTCGACGCCGTTCATCTTCGCCGTCTCGATGAGCGAGCCGATGCGGCCCCAGGAGCGAGCGCCCTCGTCGTGGCCGGCGAACAACGCATTTTTCGCGGTGAGCTTCATCGTCCGTTCATTCTGCCCATGTCGGGCAGGATTGCGTCATCCATTATCCTTGGCATGCCCACTTTGGGCGCCGCGTACGCCTTGAGTGTGTTGAGCACCGGGCCGATGGCCCTCTCGCTGCAGTCGAGTTGCAACCCGGAGTGGTCACCAAGATAGCGATCTGGATGCTCGATCCGACGGCCTGCGCCGGTATGGAGATCGGCGCACCCCGGGCATCTTTGGCCGCCCTCGCCGCTCTCCATGAGCTTCTCGTTGCGCAAGGTTTCAGACAAAGCTCCTTCGATGACCATACCGTCATCGAGGAGAATCGTGATGACGTCTCTGCCAACACTGCCGGCACGAACCACCGAACTTCAGCAGCTGAGCATGGCGCTGGATGCACCGAAGCTGCGTGGGTTGAGCCCGACCGAACGGGGCGCGGTACTCGGCGCCTTGGCCGGGTTGTTGCTGGAGGCCTCGAACAATTCGGCAAGGGAGGATGACGATGCGCGCGTCTGATTCCCTGCCGCGGTCGGTACTGACGCGCAAGGCGGTGGTTTATGTCCGCCAGTCGACGCCCGCGCAGGTGCGCGCCAATCTCGAGAGCCAGCGCCGCCAGTACGATCTCGTGAACATCGCGCGCGGCCACGGTTTCGGAACCGTCGAGATTATCGATGAGGATTTGGGGCTTTCGGCCGGTGGCACAGTTGTACGGCCCGGGTATGAACGCCTCGTCGCCTGGTTGTGCGCCGGTCAGGTCGGAGCGGTACTTTGTTTCGAGGCGTCTCGCATTTCTCGAAACGGACGTGAATGGCATCACATCCTCGAACTCTGCGGTCTCGTCGAGGCACGCGTCATCGACCAGGACGGCGTCTACGATCCTCGTCATCCCAACGACCGTCTCCTATTGGGGCTCTAATGTGGGGCCCCACATTAAAGTCCTAGCAAGAATCGATCATTGGGACGCCGCAGGTCATACAGTGACTCCGCATCGGCGATCAGCGTATCAGTGAGGTCGCAGATCTCCAATAATCGCCCCCACTCCGACAGGTTGCGAGCAAACCGGGACACCTCACTGCTGATGATGATCCCGACAAGGCCAAGGCTGACCTCGGCAATCAGGGTCATGAACCCGGAACGGGTGCCCGCCTTGCGGGCGGAACTGCCAAGATCATCGTCAATGACCTCGGTGCAGACACCGGCCCAGCCGAGCTGGTGAGCGCGGTTCGTTAAACCGTATTGCAGCGCGGTTGACTCGCGGTGGCGCTCAACCTGTCCGGGGGTCGACTGTCGGACATAGACAATCGCCTTGCGACGGACGTGGCTGCTCCGAATCCGACCTTCGTGACGGCCAGACCCCGTGAGACCCGGTGTCATCGCCGTGATCCTGTTGCAGATGGCTCAGAATGATCTGCGTCAGACGCCGCAGCACACGCTGGCGATGAAGTGCGGTCTGACTGCTGAAAGGATTCTGCGCTCTCATGGTCCCGGTGGTGCTGAAACCAGCGATCAAGTGCAACCAAGGTATGATACCCCAAGATATGGGTGGTGACGTGCCTTGTAAGTACTTTGTAGGCATTTCTTTTGCTAGATGGAAAACAGGATCAAGGAGCAGCAACTGGACCTGTTCGCCGATCGCACCTCGACAGCGACCATGCGCGCCAATCAGCTGCGGCTGTACTTCTCGGTGTTCGCGGGGATCCTGTTGTAGATCATCCGGGACGTCGGGCTCGCCGGGACGAGACAGGCACGGGCCCAATACGGGACGATCCGCGTGACGCTGTTGAAGATCGCCTGCCAGGTCAGGCTCAGCGTTCGCAGGATCCTGTTCTCGCTGTCCTCGATCTATCCGCGCCAGCACCTGTTCACACAGGTGGCGCTGGCGTTGCGCCGCGCTGCCGCCGCCCGCTCGCCGTAACCTCCGTACCGGATCAGGTGCCAGTGTCAGACGCCAGGGTACCTGGCCACACCACGGGTGTGTCCGGACCTGCGGGACGTGGCAGACGGTTCGCACCTGATTCCGTTTTGTTCACGCGACCGTCCGCGCCGGGAACCGCGGAACACGCGGGCCCCGGCGTCCGGCCGGGTCGTTTCGAACTCGGGCCCGGCCATCGACCGTCAGCGTCCCCGGTCCGGCGTGCCCTCTTCCCCCTGGTGATCTTTGCGGGCTAGCCGTCCTCGCCGCTGTCCTCCGTGCGCCGCGCCCGAACCAGTACCTCTCTCGCCCGCCGGGTCGGCTCGCCCAGCAGGCGGCACAGGTCGGTGAAGTACTCCTGCGATGCTGAGCGATCCTTCAACTCCGACGCCCGCCACTTGGCAATGAACGCTCCCGGCGTCATCACGGGCGACGGCTCCGGATGCTCCGACGCCTCTGGCGATGCACTCACTCGTCCGTCCACGGGTCGATCACGTCGATACCCGTGTCCGCAAAGTCCCGCACGTTGCGCGTCACCACCGCCATGCCGCGCGAGCGGGCGATGGCGGCGATCTGGCAGTCGGCTTCCGGCATCGGCCTGCCCATCGCACGCCGGGCGGCGGCAATCTCCGCGTAAGCGGATGCGGCGGCACTGTCGAATGGAAGAACGCGGTTGGCGAAGCCGTTGCGTAACATCCGCTCCAGACCTTCCGCCAATCCGTCGCGCCGCCTCCCCTGCGGCATGATCGCGAGGCCGAAGCGTAATTCCGCCTCGTTGACCGCCGTAAGGTACAGGCTCGATGTCGCACGCTCAGCGACCCACGACGCGATTACGGTATCCGGCGCGGGCCGCATCAATTCGGAAAGAACATTCGTGTCAACCACCACCATCATCGCTGCCTCAATCGAACTGCGGCGGCTCGCGCATCGGCCCACGCGGCGGCAATTCGAGTTCCACGCCACCATAGGGCGCGAAGCACTCGCGGATGAAGGCCGCAAGGTTCTTCGGCTCGGCTTCCCGCCCGACTGCCTCGCGTAGAATTAGCCGCGCCTCTTCTTCCATCGAACGACCGTTGCCCGCCGCCCGGGTGCGAAGCCGCGTCTTTACGTCGTCGTCGAGATTACGGATCGTGATGCTCGCCACGTCCATGTCCTCCGCTGCCGCGTCGGAGCGAACCTTACGCAGTGATTGCGACGCAATCAAGGCGCGGGTTGTGCTCGCATTCGTTTCGGTCCGTGCGCCCGATCCGTGGGCGCGGATCGGCTGGGTGCGGATGCGCGAGGAGTTGCGGTTTTCGGACAGAGGGCCATCATGTTATCGGTGGTCATCGTGGTGTTCTCCGGTCAGGTGGATCTCCAAACCCAAACCTTACCGGATCCGCGATGGCCCCACCTCAGGTCAGTGGCCCGCCGCTACGGCGGGCCACTGACCTGAGGCCACCAGCGGAAGCCTAGCCTGCTACACCACCCCCGGGGACACAACCTTCTTCTGTGGCGCTGGAATCTCCTATCCTGCTCGCTTGCCGGGATTTGCCGAGCTGGTAGAAGAACTATATTCCCGCCTGGAGGTTGTCCCGGATCCGGTGCAAGCCGCAGCCATCAAGGCCAAGCTATATGACACGGCCGTGGGTTTGCTTGAGACCAACTTCGTCGGTGGACGTCGAGCGGTACGTCAGAAGCTCGCGGAGATCCTCGATCCGGACATTTCGGCCTCCAATGCGACTGCCACGCACGACGCGCTGCTGACTCTGGCGGAATGCCGTGAGCGGCGCACCCGGTTGATCACGACCAACTTCGACCGGCTGTTCGAGCATGTCATCGCGAACGGTCGAGCTTCGGCGGAACGATTCGAAGCCCCGTTGCTACCCGTCCCCAAGCAGCGCTGGGATGGATTGGTTTATCTGCACGGCCTACTGCCTGAAGACTCCGCCGACAAGAACCTGGACAATCTGGTGGTCTCGAGCGGGGATTTCCGCAGCGTGCTATGCAGTATCCAGGTCATGATCGATGCTATCGCCGATCCGAGCGGCAGAAGCCTTCACTGTGTCTCGGGCGAGGTGTGCGTAGCGCGCGGTCGTGTGGACAGACGCAAGCAGCACACCCTGCCTCCAATCGACCAGCCTCAGGACACCACCGCCTGACCTCGCGTCGTCTGGCGACGACGCGAGGCGCCTTCGGCGTGTGGTCACTCATCGCGATGGGGGCCGGACCGGACCATGACCCGGGGGGTCCTTGTCCGGCCCCCAACACCAGGACAGCACGTGGGGGTTGACATTCCCTCGGCCTTCGGCCGTCACTCGACACAACCGAAAGGAGGACCCTGGATCAGACACCTGCACAGTGGCAAGGAAGGGGCGCGCTGCGCGCGTGGACCCCGTGGGAAACCCACCCCGTTCCGGGACGGTTCGCCCGTCAAGTCACGCAGAATTCACGGTCAGATGCGCAGGATTCTGCAGACCAGTGCTGGCGACGCGCATCGGGCTGCGAAGCCCGCGAGGCCTCAGCCTCCCCAGCCTCGTCGCCACCCTTATCCCCAGCGCCCCGGGTCCAGTCGCCCCGATCCCGGTCTTGCATCGCATGACCCTCCCATGTGAAAGGATCATCCAACGTCAGCAGGAATACGGACGGTAGGTCGGGCGCTCGCAGCGCTTACAAGTAAGCTGCCAGTATTCGGCGCCAATCATCTGCGCCTATGCAATTCTGTCTCTGCTACTCTACCGGCATAGTGTCCCGCACCAGGGCCGCTTGGAGATCGAGAGGGTCGATTTTTACCATATTGAGAACGCCGGCAATCCCAGGGTTCCGGCAAACCCGAATCCATGTTGACGTGGATTTGGCTTTAAAAAACGAGAAAACTCCGGCGTCCTCTTGACGCGTTTCCACGCTGTAGGTGCCGGATGGCTGCACTCCCTCTAGCCCATCTAGGATGAAGGGCCGCAGGAAGGTCACACGCCTATTACTTTTCCGTAAGGTCATCGGTGGTCACCGAATTTTGATCTGGGGCTGGAACCACGCCGCCATCCGGGGCCATACCCTTCAGAAACTTGAAGAGGTCGCTGTCCGTGGAAAGGACCAGGGTGGTGTTTTCGGAGATGATGGCCTTGTAGGCCTGCATGGTCCGTGTGAATTCATAGAACCCCACCGCTTCGGGGCTCTTGTTGTAGGCCTCTGAGTAGATTTCGGTCGCCTTGGCATCCGCTACACCCCGGATCTCCTCTACCTGTCGGTAGGCCTCGGACTGAATCTTGTTCAGGTCACGCACACGATTGCCACGGATCCTGGCGGCCTCGCCGTTGCCTTCCGACAGGAAGCGTTCCGCGATCTGCCGCCGTTCGCTGATCATCCGATCGTAGATCTTCGGGCGCACGCTTTCATTGTAGTTGATCCGCTTGAATCGGATATCGAGTAGTTCGATGCCGAACACCCGCACCTTCTCGGCAGCCGCGGCAAAGATCTCCTGCTCGACCAGCTTGCGCCCTTTCTGGATCGGCACCAGTGACCCAATGTCTTGCTCCCGTTCCGCGTCGGTCAGGAGGACGTCGCGCAGCGGCACGCGATCCTTGGTGGTGCGGATGATTTCGATCAACTCATGCTTGGCGACGGCGTTACGGGTTTCGCTGCCTAGAATATCGTCCAGGCGGGACTGCGCGCTGCGTTCATCGCGCAGCCGCAGGAAGTACTGGAGGGGATCTGTAATCCGCCAGCGGGCGAAGAGGTCGACCGAGATGTAGAGCTTGTCCTTGGTCGGCATATCCGAGGGACTGCCGTCCCACTCGAGAACCCGCCTGTCGATCGGGTTGACGTCCTGGATGAAGGGCAGCTTGACCTTGAGACCGGCGGTCGTCACGGGAGCGCCGACCGGCTTGCCGAACTGGGTGATAATCACTTGTTCGACTTCGCTCACCGTATAGAGCGAACTCATCGAGACATAGGTCCCGATGCCCAAGACCGCCAGGATCCCTATTAGCATGGTCCTGTTCATGGCCGGTCTCCATTCTGGGTGTCGAGATTCAACAGAGGCAGAATGCTGCGCGTCTGTTCGTCGACGATGATCTTGGAGCGTAGGCCCGGCATAACGTCCTGCAGTGTCTCGATATAGATGCGGCGGCGCGTGACCTCCGGGGCCTTGCTGTATTCGGCCAACAAGGCGCTGAACCGTGCGGCATCGCCTTCAGCTTCATTGATCCTCTTGAGCCGGTATCCGTCTGCCTCGCGAATCCGCTGATCCTTTTCGCCCTCGGCCAGGGGGATCACTTTGTTGTAGTCGCGCCGGGCTTCGTTGATCAGCTTCTCTTTTTCCTGCTGTGCCTGGTTGACCTCGTTGAACGACTCCTGCACCGGCTGGGGCGGATTGATGTTCTTCAACTGCACCTGGTCGATGCTGATCCCCATCGCGTATTTGGTCGATAGCGCCTGCATCTTGGTCAACGCTTCGGATTCGATTTCCTGTCGGCCGATGGTAATCACCTCGTCCACGGTGCGGTCGCCGACGACTTCCCGCATGACGGATTCGGAGACGTAGCGAAGGGTTTCACCCGGTTCCCGAACTTCGAAGAGGAACTTAACGGGGTCCGAGATGCGGTATTGGACCACCCATTCCACCAGCGCGGCGTTCAGGTCGCCCGTCACCATCTGCGTTTCCCGCTGTCCCTCGCGGGGACGTGGGCTCTGATGGGAATTACCAGCGCCCGGCGTCGTGAACCCGAATTCCTGCTTCAATTGCCGTTTGACGGGGACGATTGTCGCCGCATCAATGCCCAGCGGCAGCTTGAAGTGCAATCCCGGCGGAACGTCCTTGAGATATTTGCCGAAACGCTGCACGACGGCGACGGAATCGCTCGGCACCGTGTAGTAGGCCGACCATCCGCCCCAGGCGATCAAAGCAAGTACCGCAAGGATGATTACGCCGCGCGTACCACCGCCCGGCATGATCTGCTTGAGCCGACCCTGCCCCCGGCGGACCAGATCCTCAAGATCGGCGCCGAGCTTGGACCCGCCACCCCAGGGACCACTCTGGCCGCCGTTACCGTTCTGAGATGGCATTGGAATGCTCCTTCTTGTAAACGTTTGAGCCCACGCTCAGGTCTTTGCATTGCGCTGACCGGCCTAACGCTCACGACGCGGCCTCTTGTTCGCGGCGCGGGGCAGTTGTTTGCACTGGATGAACGATCATCCCTTCGTCTTCGGCTCGATCCATGGCTTGCCGGTCGGTCTCTCCCTGGTGTGCTTGCGTTGCCCTTATCGGGGCCTCTTGACGGGCATCCCGACCAACCGGAGCATCTTTAGGCGCCCGGTCGCGCTCCAGAGCCGCGTCCAGTTCATTCGGATCGATTGTCAGCGCTCGTGTAAGGCCAGGATGACCGGATCTGCTGTGCAGGTGGATCACGGTCAATATCCGCCGGTAGGCGGCAAACGAGATACCTTCCAGAAGCTCCTCATCCGTTTCGACGCTATACGCGCCAGCCGGTAGCACCTCATCGAACCCGCCGAGGACGAAGGGCCTCCTGAAAGTCACTGTCTTTTTGCTCGTGCGTGTCGTCATCGTATGCCTCCTGGTTGGCGGCCTTACCGTCCAATCGAGCGGTCACGGAGGGGGCCCAAGCCTTCTCCGTTTTGATTGGTGGAACTTGGGCACCGGCGCGACTTCGGCCGGCACTTTGTCAGGCAGTGCAGCCGGCTGATCGGCTGCTGGAGCAGCTTTTGACTTATTGTCGGGAGTGTCTTTGCCTGGAGTGTTCGACTCTGCCGACGAATTCGCCTTGCGTCACCCCAATTTCCTTTTGACCATGTGGCGTGTCGTTACCTCATGGCGGAAAGTGATTTACTATTATTATAAATATGGTAATCAAACAGACAAATTACAATGATCTATCAGGATTTATTTTGCACGCGCTTCAGATCGTCCCGGATCCGCCGCCACGTCGCTGCGCACGCGTGCTCGGCCAGCCGCTCCAGCAAGAGCACGATCACCGTCAGCGCCACATGGGCGTGAATGCGATGCGTCGCGTGGTGGCAGACCGGACGAAGCCTCAGTCCGCTCTTGAGCTGACGCCATGCCTGCTCCACGCGTTGCAGTTGCTTGTAGCCGAGCGCCATGTCCTCGGCGCTGAGCGTGTCGTCGTTGCTGTACACCACGAACTTGCCGTCCATCCGCTCGGCCGCCTTGACCTTGGCCCGGTCGATCGCAAGCCGCCCACCGCCCGTGGTTCGCAGATACTTCCCGTACCGCCCGCTGGCCCGCAACTCGCAGGCCCGCTTGCTGTGCGC
>JAJEAR010000002.1 GCA_022822665.1 Alphaproteobacteria bacterium
AACCGCACGTCCGGTTTGATGAGCAGGGATGAGGAAACGTGGCCACGGTGAGGACTGAGGCACCGGCAAAGAGCGAAAGCCGCCGGACAACAGCTACTCCCCTCACCTAACGCAGGGCGCGCCTCTCCCTGACTCTACTATAGACGTTCTGACCGCGCGCCTCGCGCCTGCGGCCCGTGATCGCGGCCAGCTCACCCTTCGGGTCGATCGCCAGCATCGAGCCCTCATAGGTCAAGAGGTTAGGCACAATCGCCGAGACGCCCTTACCCGCCCCGTTGGCGGCGACCGTTACCATGTGGCGCGGGTCCGGGTTCGACAGGATGCGCCCGGCATAGTCCGGGGGCAGAGAGGCCCCGGCCCGGCCGATCAACAGACCCTTCGGGGTCAACAGCCGGTCGAAATCGTCGAAGAACCGCGCCGAACCATGGGAGGTCGGACCGCGCGACGGCGGCCGATTGCCGATGAACCCGAACGCTTTGGCAATCAGCAGGCCGACCACCGCCTTCACCACCACCACGACATCATAGGGCACCCAATCGGTGTCACGGCGGTAGTAAGTGGCAAAGGCGACGTAAAATCCAGCCAACAACACCGCGCCGACAATCAGACTCCACTTGGCCGCCCGGCGTTCCGCCGGCCCCGTAGCAGCCGAGGCACGGCGGCCGCCCTTATTGAAGCGAAGGGCCGAAGGCAGGAGCCGCAGCCAGGTGGCGAGCAGGACCACAGGCCCGATGACGATGAACGGATCGAGCACGGCAAAGATCGATCGGGCCAGTACCTTCGCCCGGTCCTTCTCAGCGAGCCGTCGATAGGGTCGCACGAACGGCGCAAAGACAAAGCGACGATAGAGCGGGCCGCGATCCGGCTCGCGCGATGGCGGGGCAAGCGCCCGCTCGAATGGCGCGGAAAACGCCGTCCTGGGCACAAAATGCGTATCCAAAGGGTTCATAAACCCTATCTATTGCGGTGACATAACAAAGTCTTGCGACACCCACCCAAAATTGACCGACATCACCGATTGCCCGCGATAACAGCCTGCCCATGACCGCCGATCCGAGAGCCGCCCTGGCTGCCCTGCAAGCCAAATTCGACGCCCATGAGCAGGCGGCGGCCGAGGTCATCCGCCACTGGCAGACGCGCGCGGAGCGGGCCGAGGCCGACAACCGCTGGCTCGACACCGCCCTCAAAGAGGCTGAGGCGCGTCTCAAGCGCCGAGCGGACGCCGTGAACGGGAAGGTCGAAGACCTGACGGCCCGGTTGAGGCGCGCCTCGCGTCAGGGCACGCCGCCCCCATCCGAAGACAGCACCAAAGATGCCGCCGGGAACACAAAACAAGCTCCCCGCGCCGCGAAGGCGCGGAGAGAGCTGGACAGCCTGATCGGGCTCGACAGCGTTAAGGCGGAGGTCAAAGCCCTCGTCGCCATGGCAGAAATCCGCGCCGAGCGCGCCCGCCATGGTCTGCCGGTGCCGTCCATGTCCCTGCACCTGGTCCTCACCGGCAACCCCGGCACCGGTAAAACCACCGTCGCCCGGATCGTCGCGGCGCTCTATCACAGCATCGGCTTGCTGAAGACCGACAGCGTGGTCGAGGTCACGCGGGCCGATCTGATCGGGCGCTATATCGGGGAGACCGCGCCCAAGACTCGCGCCGTCGTCGAGCGAGCGCTCGACGGCGTGCTGTTCATCGACGAGGCCTATGGGCTTTATCGGCCGAAGTCGGAGAACGATTACGGCTTCGAAGCGATCGAGGAGCTGCTACGCGCCCTCGAAGATCATCGCGACCGGCTGGTCGTGATCCTCGCGGGCTACGAGGAGCCGATGCAGGCCATGCTGCAGGGAGCCAATCCGGGCCTTGCCTCGCGGTTCCGGACCGCGATCCAATTCCCGGATTACAGCCCAGACGAGCTGGTCGCGATCTTCCGGCGCTTCTGCGCTGAGATGCACGTTCAGCTCACCGAGCCCGCCGCCCAGCGGGTGGCGGCGACGCTCGACGCCATCCACACCGCGCGCGGCGACCGGTTCGGCAACGGGCGCGCCGTGCGCAACCTGTTCGAGACCTGTCTTCGTCGTCAGGCCGAACGGCTGGCAGGCGCATCCAAGAAGCTGACACGCGATCAGCTGAGCACGCTCTCGGTCAAGGACGTGCCGGAGGCGAACGACATCCGCTGACCGATGCAGGACCGGTCGCGGCCGTTCTGTGGTAGTATTCAACGGTTCAGGTTTGTGAATTTACAAGGCCGTGCGATGTCGAACCCCGTGCTGCAACTCGATCCGACCAGTCTGCCGGGGCACCCTAGCCTCGAAGAGACGGCGGCTTTCGCGGGCACGCTTCACGCCGGACAAACCGATAAGGCAGGCGAGCCCTATATCGGCCATCTGATCCGCGTCAGCCGTCACCTGGTGCGGCTGTTTCCGCGCGCGACACCAGTCGAGCGCCATGCCGCCTGGCTGCACGACGCGCTCGAAGATACGCCGGTGACGGCGGCCGAGCTGCGGGGCAGGGGCTATGCGCCCGAGGTGATCGAGATTGTGGAAGCGGTCACCAAAGACCCCGACAGCTCCCAGACCTATGCCGAGCGGATCGAGGCGCTGGCCACGCGCGGCCCACGGGGCGCGCTGCGGGTCAAGATCGCCGATCTGACCGATAACGGCGATCCGGCCCGGCTGGCGGCTCTGCCAGTGGACAAGGCCGCGTCGTTGGGCAGGCGCTACGCCCAGGCCCGCGAGCGGCTTCTCGCGGCGCTGGACGCGCCGCAAGGCGCGCTCGCCAGCGACGACGATCCCGACGAGGTTCCGGTGCCGTTGCTGCTTCAGCTCCCGGCGGTCGATCGCTGGACGCTGGGCGAAGCCGCGCGTCTCGCCGACCGCGACATCGCCCGCTTCGCCGTCGAGGAGCTGACCGGGCTCGCGCATCGGATCGTCGCCGAAGGCGGCATCCGGAACATCGCGCTCGAACGGAACCGGCAGGAGGCCGAGCGGCCCGCGCTGGATGCCTTCCGAGCTTCGGAACGCATGCACTACGCGATGACCGGCGAGATCGAGTACCTTCCGCGACACGGTGATCCGGAGCAATTCTATTCCAGATCTCCTTACAGAGACCCGGTCTACGACGCGCTTGAAATTGAAGACGATTGACGCCGACGGCATCCGGGGCTCAGCCCCGGATGCCCAAGGTGCCGACACCCTGCGATCCCCGCATCGGCACGGTCAGGTCGCCTTTCCCGGCGATGAACTTGCCGATCCGTGAGGCGCTGTCGGCGGCGTCGTCCCATGCGAGGGACAACCCGCCGAGGAGTAAGCCGAGCACGATGAGATCGGTGATGCGTTGTTTGGTCATGTGTCCTGCCTCCCTGTTCCCCGGAGCCGTCGCGGGACCCTCCCGGACGGTGCGGGAAGGCAAGCGGCCCGGCAGACAAGCGCCCGGCGACCACCGAAGGACGGAGGGTCCAGCCCCGGCCTGGCGGCAGGCTGGAAACCGTTCTGGCAGGTGGCGACCGGGAGCGTGCCGGGCATCGTCCGACCGCCCCCGGCCCGTGGAGGTCACAGCACAACGGCGCCCGGCGGCAGGGTGCAGCGGGTCCCCGTGAGCGCAGCGTCTCCGATCCTCGTGCTGGCTTTCGTCGAGGCGCGGTAGGGTCCTCCTCAGAGCCTGAATCATAATTAGTTAACATATTGTAATAATTACGTTATTGCCCGCGCCACCCGTCGCATCAGGAACCGGCACGCGGCCAGTTGGACCCAGGCCAGAGAACTGGCCAAGGTCCGCTCCACGTCCTTTGCCAAGC